>NZ_JAGIOP010000002.1:3058423-3716846 GCF_017876775.1 Mycolicibacterium lutetiense
GACGAAATCTGGTCGGCCGGTGCCGGACTCGGCTGGAACGGACTCGCCATCCCCGAGGAGTACGGCGGCTCGGGATTCGGTCTGTCCGAACTGGCGGTGGTGGCCGAGGTCGCCGGGCGCGAATTGAGCCCAGGACCGTTCCTGCCGACCGTTTCCGCCTCGGTGGTGATCGACCGCTACGCACCGGATTCCGTAAGGGCCGAACTCCTTCCGGGCCTCGCCGACGGCACGACGGTAGCGGCACTCGGTCTGGCGGGTTCGGTGAGCATCGGCGCCGACGGTCTCCTCGGCGGGCAGGCACGCGCGGTACTGGGCGCACCCGACGCGCAGGTACTCGTGCTGGCCGCCGGGGACGACATCGTCGTCCTCGACGCAGTGGCCGACGGAATCACCGTCACCGCACAGGATTCCCTGGACACCACCCGCAGCATCGGCGCGGTGGATCTGCGCGCGGTGGCGGTCGACGAGGGCCGCATCCTGCGCGGCGCCGCCCGCGCGGCCCGCACCGTGTTCCGCATCCTCGGCTCGGCGGAGGCGGTCGGCGTGTCCTGGGCCGCACTGGACATGGCCGTCGAGTACGCCAAGGTGCGCGAACAGTTCGGCCGCACCATCGGCACCTTCCAGGCCGTCAAACACCACGCCGCCAACATGCTCGTCGACGCCGAACAGACCACTGCCGCGGTGTGGGACGCGGCCCGCGCCGACAACCTCGACGGTGCGTGGTTCGCCGCTGCGGTGGCCGCAGCCCACGCCATCCGGGCCCAGATCTTCTGTACACAGACCAACGTTCAACTCCACGGCGGCATCGCCTTCACCTGGGAGCACGACGCACATCTGTACCTGCGCCGCGCCCGGACCCTGGCCGCGGTGCTCGGGGATGGCGCCGATCCGCTGGTCGACGTCGTCGGTGGACAGCGCAGCGGGCAGGCACACGGCGCCTCCTTCGCGCTGCCGGAGGAGGCCGAACAGTACCGGCAGGACGCGCGGGCCGCGGCGTCGGCGGCGAAGGCGCTGCCCGAGGACAAGCGCCGTGACTACCTGGTGGATTCCGGCTATCTGGTGCCGCACTGGCCCGCGCCGTGGGGCCGCGCCGCGAATGTGCTGGAGCAGTTGGTGATCGAGGAGGAATTCACCGACATCGAGCGGGCGGACATGGGGATCACCGGGTGGGTGACCCTGACCATCGCCCAGGCCGGCACCGACGATCAGCGTGAGCGCTGGGTGGAACCGGTGCTGCGCGGGCAGGTCATGTGGTGCCAGCTGTTCTCCGAGCCGGGCGCCGGCTCGGATGCGGCCGCCGTGCGCACTGCGGCCAAGAAGGTCGACGGCGGCTGGCGGATCACCGGCCAGAAGGTCTGGACCAGCCTGGCCCAGCACTGCCAGTGGGGCCTGGCCACGGTGCGCACCGATCCCGACGCGCCCAAACACGCCGGGGTCACCATGATGGCGATCGACATGAAATCCCCCGGGGTGACGGTGAATCCGTTGCGGGGGCTGACCGGCGACGCACACTTCAACGAGGTCTTCTTCGACGACGTGTTCGTCCCCGACTCCGATGTCGTCGGCGACGTGAACAAGGGCTGGCTGGTGGCGCGCGCCACCTTGGGCAATGAGCGCATCTCGATCGGCGGCGGTTCGGCGGCGCCGACCGGGTTCGACGCCGACGAACTGGTGGCGCTGATCGACGCGGATCCCGACGGCGCCCGCTACGTACGCCGCGGCGGCGAGGTGATCGCCGTGGGCCATACGCTGCGACTGCTGAACCTGCGCCGGGTCAGCCGGGCCATCGCCGGAACCGAGCCCGGACCCGAGGGCAACGTCACCAAGCTGCTGGTCGCCGAGCATTCCCAGCATCTGACCGAACTGGGCATGGACCTGGTCGGCTCGGCCGGGGTCACCGGCCAGACGCCGAAACTTACCCGCGCCTACCTGGGCAACCGGGCCATGACGATTGCCGGCGGGACCTCCGAGATCACCCGCAACACCATCGCCGAGCGCATCCTGGGTCTCCCCCGCGATCCGCTGCTGAAATAGCGCCCATTGAGCGGGTCCTGCCCTGGGCGCCCAGAAACCATTCCGGTAGAACTGACGGTGTGACCGCGAGCACGCCCTTTCATCCCGACCTCGAACGCATCGCCCGTTTCCTGCCTCGCAAGCTGGTGAACAGGCGTTCGCTGCCGTTGCTTCAGCGGTTGACCGGGTTGCAGAACCGGCAGACGCCCAAGGACGTCGAGGTGCTCACCTTGAGCTCGGGTGTGAGCGTCCGGTTGATCCGGCCGACCGGGGTCACCGAACCGACACCGGCGCTGCTGTGGATCCACGGCGGTGGCTATGTACTCGGCAGCCCGGCCCAGGACGACGCCCTGTGCCGGCGCTTCGCCAAGGAACTCGGCATCACGGTGGCAGCGGTCAAGTACCGCCTCGCGCCGCAGAACCCCTACCCGGCCGGGTTGGATGACTGCTACGAGGCACTGAAATGGCTCGCGGGACTTCCCGCGGTCGACGCCTCACGGGTCGCGATCGCCGGAGCCAGCGCAGGCGGCGGATTGGCGGCCTCCCTTGCGCTGCTGGCCCGTGACCGCGGCGAGATTGCCCTCGCTGCACAGATACTCGTGTACCCGATGCTCGACGACCGCTCGGTGGGCCCGGAGTTGGAGAATCCCGGCCACCGCCTGTGGACGCAGGGCAGCAATAGATTCGGCTGGTCGGCCTACCTCGGCGGAGCCGACCCGGCGACCGCAGTGCCCGGACGTCGCGAAGATCTCGCCGGGTTGCCGCCGGCCTGGATAGGTGTGGGAACGCTGGATCTGTTCCACGACGAGGACATGGCGTACGCCGAGCGGTTACGGGCCGCGGGGGTCGAATGTCAGGTCGAGCAGGTCCACGGGGCATTCCACGGGTTTGACCAGATCGCTGCGAAAACGCCGGTGGCCCAAGCGTTCATGGCCAGCCAATTCGCGAACCTACGGGCGGCTTTCGCCTGATTCGCGCTGGTGCCGCAGGTACCGGCAGGCACGTTCCAATAGGCAGCGGTCGGCGGCCGACAGCGCCCTGGCTCTCGGGACCTGACCGGAGACGATCCTCGCGAACCGAACACACAACTGCTCGGCGGTCATACCGAACTCCAGCCAGACGTCATCCTCGCGCGGACCCCCATAGGGAGCCCACGCGAGGACGAACTTCAGCAGGACACGTTCGAAGGAGTCCATCTACCGGCCTGGTCGATGTTCAAGTCGCGGATGACTTCGGTCTCGAACGCCTCGGTCCCGAACACCTTAGTCCCGAACAACGTTGTCCTCGAACACGACCCGGCCGATCAACTCGTAACGGCGCGGATCGCGCAGCTTGAAGTAGATCGCCATACCCGCGCCAAGGACGAACACACCCACCACGATCGATGGCGTCAGCTTGAACAGCAGCGTGCCGGATGCGGTTCCAGCGGCAGCGTCCTTGTGTTCCCACAGCAGGTACACGACATAGAGCATGCCGAGCCCGCCGAGGCCGGGCGCGACGAACGTCTTGAACCAGTGCTTGGACACCGGGTGGTTCTTGCGGATGTGGAAGTAGCTGATCACCGAGAAGGCGCACAGCGACTGCACGATCAGGATCGCCATGGTGCCGAGGATCGCCAGCAGTGTGTACATGTGCACGTACGGGTCCATCCCGGCGAACAGGAACGACAGGATGATCACCAGGGCGATCCCGCTCTGCACGAATGAGGCGATGTGCGGCGACCCGTGGGTGGGATGCGTCGCGCCGATAGTCTTCTGCAGGGTCTTGGACAGGCCTTCCCTGCCCAGCGCGTACAGGTAACGCGAGGCGCAGTTGTGGAAGGCCATGCCGCAGGCGAAGGAGCCGGAGACCAACAGGATGTTGAACACCGTGATCGCCCAGTCACCGTAAGCGGCGCGCACCGGGCCGAAGAAGATCTCCGATGACGTCGCGGAATCCTGTGCGAGTTCCACTGCCTTCTCCGGACCGGTGCCCGCGATCGCCATCCACGACACGAACACGTAGAACGCACCCACGCCGACGACGCTCAGCATGGTGGCCCGGGGAATGATCTTCTTCGGGTTCCGCGACTCCTCGCCGTACATCGCGGTCGATTCGAACCCGACCCACGACCAGAAAGCGAAGAACAGACCCAATCCAGCGCTTGCACCGACGATTCCGGCAGCCGGGGAGAACGCACCGATCGGGTTGATGATCTCGCCGACCGCGAATCCCTTGGGTCCGCCGCCCTTGAACAGCACCGCCACCGCACCGAGACCAAGCATGACGATCTCGGTTACCAGGAAGACACCGAGCACCTTCGCGGTCAGATTGACGTCGAAGTAGGTCAGCACCGCGTTGGTCGCCAGCATCAGCAGCGCCGGGATGATCCAGTGAATATGAATGCCCAGCTCGGACTGCATGAAGTTCTGGAAGAAGAACGAGAAGATGCCGATCAGCGACGCCTCAAACACCACATAGGCCATGGTGATCAAGCCGCCGCTGGCCATCCCGACGATACGGCCGAGGCCGTGGGAGATGTAGCCGTAGAAGGCCCCGGTGGTGGTGATGTGCTTGGCCATGGTCGCGTAACCGATGGCGAACAGGCCCAGAACGATCGTCGCAACGATGTAGCCGGCCGGCGCGTGTGAACCATTTCCGAAGCCAATTGCGATCGGGACGTTGCCGACCATTGCGGTGATCGGGGCAGCGGTGGCCACTGCCATGAAGATGACGCCGACAGTGCCGACGGCGTTACGTTTCAGTCTCTGAACATCGTGAGCTGTGTCTTTATGCTCGCCGACAGCTTGATCGGTCATCTAGCTGGGTGCCTTTCAGGTAACAGTGGACGCTTCGATGTGGCCTGGACCACAATCGAGACGTACGTATATTGGCACTACCAAAACCGATCCACAAGCGTTCCAGGCGACCATTGACAGAAATGGTCACAACCGTTTATGGTGAGGCCCATCACAGCTACCGAGTAGCTCAAGAGGGAGCCGCATGTACGACTACGGCACGTTCACGTTCGAGTCCAAAGCCGAGGTGCTGGACAAGGCGAAAACGTTCTGGAATCCAGACAAGACACAGTTCTGGACCGATTCGGGTGTCGATCTGGTGATCGACCGCCGCGAGGGATACTTCCTGTGGGACATGGAGGGCCGTCGACTCATCGACATGCACCTCAATGGCGGTACCTACAACCTCGGCCACCGTAATCCCGAAGTGATGCAAGCGATTTCCGACGGCATGCAGCACTTCGACATGGGGAACCACCACTTCCCCTCGGTGGCCCGCACCGCACTCGCGCAGCGTCTCGTCGACACGGCGCCGGCGTCCATCAAGAAGATCGCGTTCGCATCCGGCGGCGGCGAGGCGATCGACATCGCGCTCAAGAGCGCCCGGCACGCCACCAAGCGCCGCAAGATCGTCTCGATCGTCAAGGCCTACCACGGCCACACCGGTCTGGCCGTGGCCACCGGCGACGACCGGTTCGCCAAGTTCTTCCTGGCCGACCAGCCCGACGAGTTCCTGCAGGTGCCGTTCAACGACATCGAGGCGATGGAACGGGTGCTGGCCGGCGGCGACGTCGCCGCGGTGATCATGGAGACCATCCCGGCCACCTACGGATTCCCGCTTCCCGCACCGGGATACCTGGAAGCCGTCAAGGCCGCCACCGAGAAGCACGGCACTCTCTACATCGCCGACGAGGTGCAGACCGGCCTGATGCGCACCGGTGAACTGTGGGGCATCACCAAGCACGGCATCGAACCCGACATCATCGTCACCGGCAAAGGCCTGTCCGGCGGCATGTACCCGATCGCCGCCGCACTGCTCGGCGACCGCGCCGCGTCCTGGCTCGACCAGGACGGGTTCGCGCACATGTCCACCTTCGGTGGCGCCGAACTCGGTTGCGTCGCCGCGATCAAGACGCTGGAGATCTGCACCCGCCCCGAGGTGCGCTCGATGGTGCACTACATCGCCGACACTTTCGATCACGGACTGCGCCGTATCCAGGCCGACCACCCCGACTGGTTCGTCGGCATCCGGCAGAACGGGGTGATCCTCGGGCTCGAGTTCGATCACCCAGAGGGCGCGAAGTTCGTGATGCGCGAGCTCTACGAGAACGGGGTGTGGGCGATCTTCTCGACGCTGGATCCCCGTGTGCTGCAGTTCAAACCAGGTCTTCTGCTCTCGCGCGAGTTGTGCGAGGACGTGCTGGACCGCCTCGCTGTTGCGGTGAGTCGAGCCAAGACCGCTGCGAATGGACGGAAAGCGTCATGACTAATACCGCACAGGCCGGGCACATGCTCGAACGGGCCCGGTGGGCCGCCGGTGCCTACGCCGACTACGACCAGGCCGCGGTGTCGAGGATCGTCACCGCGGTGGCCGAGGCCGGCTACGCCGAGGCCGAACGGTTCGCCGCCGAGGCGGTCGCCGAGACCGGCATGGGCGTGGTGGCCGACAAGGTCACCAAGAACCGGGCCTGCTCGCGTGGCATCGTCGACTACTACCGCGGTGAAGATTATGTGTCGCCGCGAGTCGACGAGGCCAACAAGATCGTCGAGCTTCCCCGGCCCGCCGGGGTGGTGTTGGCCCTGACGCCGACCACCAATCCCGTTGCCACGGTGTACTTCAAGGTGATCCTGGCGCTGATGACCCGCAACGCGGTCGTCGTCGCCCCCCATCCGCGCGCCAAGCAGTGCTCGGCCGACGCCGCCCGAGTGCTCGCCGAGGCCGCCGTCGCGGCGGGCGCACCCGACGGCATCGTCCAGGTCGTCGACGAGCCGTCGATTCCCCTGGTGCAGGCGCTGATGGCCGACGACCGCACCGACGTCATCGTCGCCACCGGCGGCACCGGGGTCGTGCGCGCCGCATACTCGTCGGGCAACCCGGCGCTCGGCGTCGGCCCGGGCAACGTCCCAGTGTTCGTCGATGCCAGTGCGGACATCAACGCCGCGGCCAAGCGGATCGTGGACAGCAAGGCATTCGACAACTCAGTGCTGTGCACCAACGAGTCGGTGCTGATCGTCGAAGACGCCGTCGCCGACAAACTGCGCTCGGCGCTGACCCGGGCCGGGGCGCACATCCTCGACGAGGACGGTGCTCGGCGGCTGCGGGCCTACATGTTCGCCGGCGGACACCTCAACACCGACGTGGTCGGACGCGACGCCGCGTGGATCGCCGGTCAGGCCGGCCTGCGGGTCACCCCTAAGACCCGCGTGCTGATCGCACCGTTCGACGACGTGATCACCGAAGAGATGCTCGCCCACGAGAAGCTGTCCCCGGTACTCGGGATGACCACCGCGGCCGACGCCGCGCGCGGTATCCGGGCGGCCCGGGCGGTGGTGCGGATCGGCGGGGCCGGCCACTCGGCCGCCATCCACAGCGAGAACCCCTCCGTGATCACTGATTTCGCTTCCCAGGTACCCGTGCTGCGAGTGTCGGTCAACGTCGGCAACTCCACCGGCAGCTCCGGTCTGGACACCAACCTGGCGCCGTCGATGACCATCGGCACCGGGTTTGTCGGGCGAAGCTCGATCGGGGAGAACCTGCAGCCGCAGAACCTGATCAACTGGGCCCGCATCGCCTACAACAGCGACTCCGGAGTGGCGATGGGCAACTTCGCGGGCATCAACCCCTGGCAAGCACCGGCCGGACCGGTGCCGGAATACCCGCGCGCCTCCAACGACCGCAACGGTGTGCCCGTCACGCCGCGTCGCTCGCACCCGACGACAAACCGGTCGGCGGATCCCGGACTGGACGTACTGCGAGCCGAACTTCGCGCACTTGTCGTCGAAGAACTCGCACAACTGATCAAGAGGTAGGGCTGTGGCTGAACTTCGTTCCTTCATCTTCATCGACCGGCTGCAACCGCAGACCATGTCGTACCTGGGCACCTGGATCAAGGGTGCGCTGCCGCGGGCCAACCAGGCCGCCCAGATCATCGAGGTGGCTCCGGGCCTCGACATCGAAGGCGTCACCGATGTCGCCCTCAAGCACGCCGAGGTCAAGGCCGGAATCCTGGTGGTAGAGCGGCAATTCGGCTACCTCGAGTTCCACGGGGAAACCGGCGCCGTGAAGGCAGCCGCCGAGGCCGCACTCGACGAGCTGGGCGGCGACACCGGAAGTGCGGTATCGCCGAATGTGCTGGCCTCGCGGATCATCTCCAGCATCGACCACCAGCACGCGTTTCTGATCAACCGCAACAAGATCGGGTCGATGGTGCTGCCCGGTGAGTCGCTGTTCGTGCTGGAAGTCCAGCCGGCGTCGTACGCCATCCTGGCCACCAACGAGGCCGAGAAAGCCGCCGACATCAAGGTGGTCGACTTCCGGATGATCGGCGCCACCGGCCGCGTTTACCTGTCCGGCACGGAAGCCGATGTCCGTACTGCCGCCGAGGCGGCGCAAGACGCACTCGCCAGGGCGACTGCATGAACCGCGACGAGCTGCGCACCCTGGTGCGTGAGGTCGTGCGGGAGGCGGTACGGGATGCCGGCGCTGCCGCCAGGACTCCGGGGCCGGTGGCTGTCCCCCCGCCACCGGCCCCGGCCCCGGCGCCCGCCCCGCCGACGGTAGCCGGATTGTCGGCTCCGCCGACGGCAGCCCACCAGTTCGGCGTGGAACCCACCGGTCCCCGCGCCGTCGACGGAAAGAACCGCACCGAGGCCGTGCAGCTGACCAACGACCGGGACCTGGACAACTTTGTCCGGAAACTGTTGCGGCTCTTCGAAAGCCCGAAGACCCGCGCCGACCTCAAGGCCGGCCGGCTCAGCTTCCGGTTGACCGGATCGGCCCGGTCCTCGGGTGGCGGAGCCAGCAGGCGCATCGAAACCGGTGCCGTCACCGAACGGCACATCGCCGACATGGCCGGCGGCACGCTCGTGCTCGGCCGCAAGGCGGTGCTGACCCCACTGGCCCGCGAAAAGGCCCGCACTCTGGGCATCACGATTGAGAAGGAGCGCAAATGATCTCAGCGGTTGTCACCGGCAACGTGTGGTCGACCCGGCGCATCGACGGCATCCCCGCAGGCGCGTTCCTCGAGGTCGAGATCGACGAGACCGGATCGAAGCTGATCGCCTTCGACGTTCTCGGCAGCGGTGTGGGCGAGCGGGTCCTCGTCGCCCAGGGCTCGGTCGCTTCGGGCTGGTTCACCGGAACCCCGCCGCCCGTCGACGCCCTCATCATCGGATCCATCGATACGAGCACAGACGCCAATTCATCCGGCATTTCCAACAAATAAGGAGAAACACCCATGTCCAGCAATGCAATCGGATTGATCGAGACCAAGGGCTTCGTGGCTGCGCTGGCTGCCGCCGACGCCATGGTGAAGGCCGCCAACGTCACCATCACCGACCGCCAGCAGGTCGGCGACGGACTAGTCGCCGTGATTGTCACCGGTGAGGTGGGCGCGGTCAAGGCCGCCACCGAGGCCGGTGCCGAAACCGCCTCGCAGGTGGGCGAACTGGTCAGCGTGCACGTCATCCCGCGTCCGCACAACGAGCTCGGCGCGCACTTCGCGGTCGCCAGCAAGTAGCCATGCCGACCACAGCGGACGAGAGCACACGGATCCGCACCCAGATCCGTGTCTACCTGTTGGTGGAGGATCTGCAACGCCAGTTCGCCGCCTACCTCGGAACGCCGACCCGAGCCCGGGGCTACCCACCGTACGAGGGCGAGCATGCGCTCATCGTCGAAGTGTCCCCCGCCCTGGCCATCGAGCGGGTAATCGACCTGGCCCTGCGTGAAGTCCCCGGCATCCAGCCTGGAATCCTTTACGTGGAACGCCAATTCGGTGTCCTGGAGATCCACTCGGCGAACCTGGAAGATGTGCAGCGGGCCGGCGAGGCGATCCTGGCCGGCACCGGCAACAAGGCCGCCGACCAGCTGCGGCCGCGGGTGCTCTACCACGACATCATCGAGAACATCACCGATCAGCATGCGGTGATCCTCAACCGCAACCGGCAGGCATCGATGATCCTGCCCGGGCAGTCCCTGCTGGTCTATGAGATGACCCCAGCGCTGTTCGCGGCGGTTGCGGCCAACGAGGCGGAGCGGGCAGCACCCGGACTTACGGTGGTGGACGTGCAGATGATCGGTGCCGCAGGAAGGCTCTACATCGGTGGCAGCACCGCCGACGTGACGGTGGCACGGGACCGGATCACGGCGGTGCTCGACGGTATCGAGGGACAGGAACACTAATGGTTATCACCGACGAGATCGAGGTCGCCCAACTGGCGTTACGCCAGTACGACATTGGCACGGACGCGACGCTGCGGTTGCTGAACCTGTCCGAGAATGCCACCTATCTCGTCGAGGACGCCGGCACCCAGTCCATCCTTCGGGTACACCGGCAGGATTACCACCGGCCCCATGAGATCGAATCCGAACTGGACTGGCTGGCAGCGCTTCGCGCCGACAGCGACGTCACGGTTCCGGCAGTGCTGCCCACCCGGGACGGACGGCGCCTGGTTACCGTCAGCGGTGAACAGACGGGCGGAACCGACCGCTACGCCGTGCATTTCGGCATGGTCGGCGGGGCCGAGCCCGATGAAGGCACGTTGACCCTCGACGACTTCCACACGCTGGGCCGGATCACCGCTGCGCTGCACGATCATTCGCAGCGGTGGGAACGCCCGGCCGGGTTCGGCCGGTTCTCGTGGGACTGGGAGCACAGCCTGGGCAGGGCCCCGCGGTGGGGCCGCTGGCACGATGCCGAGGGCGTCGGACCGGCCGAACGACAGGTACTGGAACGCGCGCAGCAGTTGCTGCACGACCGCCTACAGGCCTACGGCACCGGGGCCGACGTCTACGGCCTGATCCACGCCGACCTGCGGCTGGCCAATCTGCTGGTGGACCCCGCCCCCTCGGGGTCCACCAAGATCACCGTCATCGACTTCGACGACTGTGGATTTGGTTGGTATTTCTACGATTTCGGCACGGCGGTGTCGTTCATCGAAGATGATCCGGCGTTGCCGGAATGGCAGGACGCCTGGGTGGGCGGCTACCGCACCCGACGGGACCTGCCCGCCTCCGACGAGGACATGCTGGCCTCGTTCGTGCTGTTTCGCAGGCTGCTGTTGCTGGCCTGGATGGGCAGCCATGGCCACTCCAGGGAATCGGCTACCAAGGCCATCAGCTATGCCGCGGGAAGCTGTGAACTCGCCGAGCGCTACTTGCGCTCGGGCGGCCTCACCCTGACCTGACTCTGAAAGGATCCCAAAATGTTCGCATCGCTTCAGGGCCGCTCGGCCGTCGTCACCGGCGGCAGCAAGGGCATCGGCCGCGGTATCGCCCAGACCTTCGCCAACGCCGGCGTGAATGTCCTGGTCACCGGGCGCAACCAGGCCGATCTCGATGACGCCGTCGCCGCGCTCGCCGACGCGCCGGGCCGGGTCAGTGCCCTGCGCGCCGATGTGACCAGCCCCGAGGATGCCCGCACGGTGGTCGAGGCGGCCGTCGAGCGCCACGGCGCTCTGGACATCGTCTGCGCCAACGCCGGCATCTTCCCATCCGGCCGCATCGAAGACCTCACCCCCGAGGACATCGACCAGGTGCTGGCGGTGAACTTCAAGGGCACCGTCTACATCGTGCAGGCCGCACTCGCGGCACTGACCGCCAGCGGTCACGGGCGCGTCGTCATCACCTCGTCGATCACCGGACCGATCACCGGGTACCCGGGCTGGTCGCACTACGGGGCATCCAAGGCCGCCCAGCTGGGCTTCCTGCGCACCGCCGCAATGGAACTGGCGCCCAAGAAGATTACCGTCAACGCGGTGCTGCCCGGCAACATCATCACCGAGGGCCTGATCGACATGGGCCAGGACTACCACGACCACATGGCCTCGGCGGTGCCTGCGGGCCGGCTCGGTTCGGTCGCCGACATCGGAAACACGGCGCTGTTCTTCGCCACCGACGAGGCCGCCTACATCACCGGACAGTCGCTGGTCGTCGACGGTGGACAGATTCTGCCCGAATCACATATGGCAATCGCTGAACTCTAGTTCAGCCTGGATAGAATTGGCTGTACCAATACACGGTTAGGGGGCCGGGGTGGCAGTTCACAGCGAGGAGTTGCGCAGGCGCATCGTCGGCGATATCAACGCGGGCACCCCCGGCGCCAAACTGGGCAGTGAGCGTGACCTGGCCGAACGCTACGGAACCAGCCGCTCCAGCCTGCGCCAGGTGTTGGCCGCACTCGAGGAAGCCGGGCTGGTGCATCGGGTGATCGGCCGGGCCGGCGGCATCTTCATCAGCCACGGGCAGGTGGAGCGCCACCTCTCCGATGTCGTCGGCGTGCCTGCTTTCCTCGCCAATCAGGGGTACGTCGCGGGCACCCGGGTGCTCTCGACGCGCATCACCACCCCCGACGACGCCACCAAGACCGCGCTCCGCCTCGGGCCCGGCGACTACGTCATCGAGATCCAGCGCGTCCGGCTGGCCGACGGCTCCCCCATCTCGCTGGAACACGCACAGTTCCCCGCCGACGCCTTTCCGGGCCTGCTCGACCAGCAGCTGGGCGGGTCACTCTACGAAATCCTGGAATCCCAATACGGTTTGGTCACCGGCCGGGCCGACGAGCGCATCGAAGCGGTCAGCGCCACCAGCAGCGAAGCCACCCTCCTTGGCATCAAACCCAAGGCGGCACTGCTGTTGATCACCCGGGTCACCTATGACCAGAACGGTTCCCCCTGCGAGTTCTCCCGCGACCTGTTCCGCGGGGACCGGACGGCGCTGGCCGTCACGGCGCAGGGCAGCGGCATCGCCACCCACGCCGACGCCAATACTGCCTCGGTCACGCTGCAACGTCAGGTCGGCTGAGCGCCCACATCAGCCCGACCCCCACACACGCGGCCATCATCACGGCGAACGCTGTCGGGAACGAAAACGAGGTGGCCAGCGCACCGACGGCCAGCGACCCCACCCCGGTGCCCGCGTCGAATCCGACGTTCCAAACCACACTGACCGCGCCCCGAGCCTGCTCCCCCGAGGCGGCGAAAGCCTGCACCAGGGTGAGATTCTGCAACGCACCGTAGGCAGTGCCGAGCAGCCCACAGCCGAGAATCACCAGCGATCCGCCGACGCCGATACCCACGGCGGTCACCGCCAGACCGAGCGCGCCGACGCCCAGCATCGGGGCGATGAACCTCGCGGTGCCGTGTTGGTCGGCAACCCCTCCGATCAGCCACCGGGCCAACACCGCCGTGCCGGTCATGGCCAACAACGCCCCGAGCGCGGTTGTCGCACCACCCAGTTGAGGTGCGAAGGTGAGGATCCCACCGCCGGCTGCCGTGATCACCACGAGCGCAGCGATCGGACCGACCAGCCCGCCGATGCTGTCGAGTCGATCCGAATGCGGTTCGTCCACCAACGTCGGTGCCGGGCGGGTGAACGCCAACGGCACCGCCAGCACTGAGACGGCGGCCAGCCCGAACACGAGCGGGTACCCGACATTCTCGGCCAGCCACGGTGCCAGCGGGGTCAATACGAACTGCGGCGCCGCGATGGACAGTCCGTACGCGCCGATCGCCCGGCCGCGGCGCTCCTGCGGGATCAGCGCGGCGATACCTCTGACGCTGCACACCGTCAGGATGCCGAAGCCCAATCCCCGCAACGCTGCCAGAAGCAGCACCTGCCACAGAGAACCGGTCAGGGAGTGCAGCGCAGCCGGTACCCCCAGCAGCACGAGCCCGAGTGCCTGGGTGACGGCCCAACCGGCCCTGCGCAACAGCCGGCCGACCAACAGTTGCGCGACGACGGTGAACAGCATCAGCACGCTGTTGACCGCGCCGGCCCCCAGGTTGTCCGCCCCGATGTGCACCGCCCACATCGGGGCCACCGTCAGCAGCAACGAGAATCCGGCGAATCCCAACGCAGCACAGGCCAACAACGCGGGCATGCCCGGTACCCGCCACACACTCACCGCTCGAACACCACCACACCGCCGACGATCGTGGCCGCCACCAGATCGGCGTCCAGCGCGTCGACCACCCGCTGTGGGGAGCCCGCCAGCAGACAGAGGTCACCCGGCTCCCCGGGCGCGATACGCCGTGGCCGGACCGGATCTTCCGCACTGCCCAGAAACAGCGCCAGCGCCCGCCGCCCGGATATCCGTTCGACCGGGTTGAGCACCACACCATGTGGGGTGCGACGGTGCACCGCCGCACGCATCGCCGCCCACGGGTCGGGTGCGCCGAACGGGGCATCGGTGGACAACGCCACCGGCACGTCCGCGGCCAACAGTGTTGCCAGCCGCCAGAGCTGATCCTGTTCGGCGGCAGGCACATCCGCGCGATACTGGTCGCCTCGCTCGGCCACAAAGTTGGGCTGGGTCACCACCGTGATTCCGAGGGCGACGAGGTCGGCGATGCAGTCCTGCGGCACCATCGCGGCGTGCTCGATCCGGTCGGCGGGATGGCTGCCCGCGGCGCGCAGCGCGGCGATCGTGACGACGAGTTGGGCCGAGGTCACGCAATGCACGGCCACCGGTTCACCGGCTTGGTGCCGCTGCGCGATCCAGGCGGTCAACGCATCCAGATCGAGCCCGTCATCATGCAGGATCCGCTTGCCCGGAGCGAGGTAGTGCACACGTTGCCTCATTTCGGTAGGGCGATCTCCGGGCTGCAGGTCAGGCGTGGCATCGGTGACACCGGTGACGCCGTATCCCGCCAGGCGGGCGCTGAATTCGGCGATTGCGGCGGGTCTCCGTTCCAGCGCATCCGACCAGGTCCGGTCCGCGCTGCGCAGCCGCCCGTCGGGGTGATCACCCAAACCCAGCGCCGCGAGCCCTGGGGAATTGAGCGTCCACAACACGCCACTGCGATGTTGTACACGCACTGGGACATCGGGAACCAACCGATCCAGCGCGCGCCGGTCCAGCGGACCGGCCACCGCCTCGTGGTAACCGACGGCCCGGATCCAGCCGTCACCGCCCGCCACCGCGGAGGTCAATACCCCGGCCAGCGCAGCCTCATCGGCCACCTCCGCGGGACCGACGCGGACCGAATCATGCTCGGCCGCAGCCGAGTACACGTGCAGATGATGATCGTGCAACCCGGGAATCACCGTGCCGAAAGCAGCGTCGAACACGCGTTCACCGGGCTCGGGCTGCAATGATTCCGCCACCTGTTCGATGGTGTCGCCGACGCGGAGGTCGGCCACCGTCCCGTCGAGCAACGTCGCACGGCGAATCAGCATGAGGCATCGATCCGTTCCGCCACCAACCGGCGGACCGCCTCGTTGTCGGCTCCGAGTTCCCGGCCGGGCGCCCCCGCAGCGGGCCGCACCGGGATCACGTCGCTCTCTTCGCCGTTGGGCGAGCGGTATCCGGCGGCCACGGCCGCCATCGAGAATTCGATCAGCTCGCCGCCGCCACGTTCCCGCGATGCCACCACGGCGGCCGCGGCATGAAGCCCGGTGAGCGGGTCGGCTATGGCGTCACCGCTGAACACCGGTGTGCCCTCGCGGTATCCGACGAGACCACCCGATACCGCGGCGTCGTCACCGAAGGCCACCCAGCCGGCTTTCTCCCCGGCGGCGCCGTGCCCGGTGATGCGCAGCCAGATCCGTCCAGGCCGGGCTGCGACGGTGTCGGGCCCCAGCCCGCGCCGGCTCAACGCGGCCGGCCGGGAGGCCTCGATCACCACATCGGCCACATCCAGCAACAAAGCCAGATCCCGGGGATCGGCGAAATCGACCGCATACGAGAGTTTTCCACCGTTCATCCAGTCGAAGAACTCCGGCGCACCGGCGCGGGTCCCGTCCGGACGGCTCCAGCTCTCCACCTTCACCACAGTGGCCCCGACCCGGGCCAGCAGCTGTCCGCACAGGGGCCCGGCCCACATCGACGACAGGTCCGCCACCAGCATTCCGGCCGGCGAGCCGGCCCCGGTGGGTCCGAGAGCGCTCACCACCGGCGGCGCGGGGGCGGTTTCACCGAGCACGGCGACCGGCAGTCCGAGCAGACGGGCCCGTTCGGCCACCTCCGCGGCGGAGGTCACCGCCGCCCAGGCCCGGATCGCCGGCCAGGGGTCGGGTTCGGCCGTGTCCTCCTGCAGCAGTGCGGGAACAGCGGCGACGTCATCGGGGCGCGACAGCGTCAACGCACACCATCCATCGCGGGTGGCCAGCAGTCGCGTCGCCCCTCCCGCCGAGACAGTTTCCTGCGGTGCGATGTCCAACATTGCAGCGCGGCCGGTGAGCAGTTCGGTGGCATCGACCGCCACGCCGGTGCGCGCCGTGAAATCGTCGGCGACGCTCTGGGCCTGCTTCAGCAGGGCCAGAGGAATCGCCAACCGCGTCATCAGAACTGCAACGCGCTGAACCGCCAGTCCAGCACCTGGCGGTCGTCGCCATCGTCGGGTCCGCCGGCCGCGTACACCAGCGACCGCAGTTTGAGCACCCCGGCCTCGGCCGATTCCACATGTAGCTCGCTGAAGAGGGTGTCGCCCTCGTGCACCGGGCCGGTGTGATCGCAGGACTCCCAGCCCAGCACGGTCACCAGATTCGGCAACAATCGGCTGGCCTGGGCCAGAGCCAGCCCGATGGTGTGCCCGCCGTAGACCAGGCGCTTACCGCCGGCACGCCAATCATGATGGGTGGCAGCGATGTTCAGGGTCAGCCGGGCCAGCTCCGGGGCGCTGCTGACAACGTCGGCGGTGCTGTGCAGCACCGCCCCGACCAGTGCCGGGTCGAAATGCGGGCCGGGTACCCGGGTCCGGAACGCGTCGGCATCCCAACCGGCGGTGGGGTTCGGTGCAGTGGCGTCGGCCCCGATCATCGACAGATCGTCGGCATGCCCGGTGTCGATGTCGTCGCTGGACAACGGCAGCATCGCACAGCGGTAGAAGTCGAGAACTTTACGATCCCGCTGATCGACGGTGGTCATCCGCAGAGCTGCCAGTCCGGTGGCCGCCCGTCCAGGCTTCGTCGAATTCTGTTTGAGACCAACCACTTCGGTGCGGGTATACACGGTATCCCCGATCACCGGGCAGCGGTGGAACGCAAGCCCCCGGTAGAACAGGTTGGCCTTGACCCGCTGGGTGACCAGGGTGCTCTGGCCGATCGCGACATCACACACCAGCGCAGGGTGCGCCAGCGGACCCGACTCGCCGGTCACCGCGGTAGCAAGTTCGGCGTCCAGCGCCAGCCGCAGCCGGTCACCGAGGATCGCCTGATGGGTGGCCGCTGCGCCCGCCGTCAGCGTCATCGCCGGAGCGGAGTCAAAAACCTGACCGAGCTGCAGGTCGTCGAAATGCGGGCCACCAGTCACAACTGGCACTGTAGACCAGCCACCAGAAGCCGTTGCGAGCTAAAGCAGTAGATCAGCTGCCCGGCAGGTGCAGCCTGGTGAGCTCGCCGAGGTGCCGGCCGACATCGTCGAGGGCATCGGTCTTCTGAGCCGCGATCGCCATGATGATCGCCCCTTCGATCGCCGCGATCGACATGGTCGCCAGCGAACGGGCTGTGTCGGCGTCCGCACCGGAGCGGATCATCCGCTCGGTCAGGATCGAGTGCCAGTCCTGGAATGTCTCGGCGGCCACCTCGGCTGCCTTGGGCGCCTCCCAGCGACCGAACACGGCCGCCACGATCGGGCAGCCGGCCTGCAACTCCGTCTCTGCCAGTTGCAGTTTCCACTGGTCGATGAATGCCTGCACCGCTTCGGCGGGGTCGCGCCCGTCGTCAGTCGCGTTGATCAACGTCGTCAGCGTCTGCCCGGCGACCCGGGTCGCCTCCGCGACGAGTTCTTCCTTGCCGCCCGGGAAGTTGAGGTAGACGGTTCGCCGGGAGACACCACTGTCCTCGAGCAGGGCGCTGACGCCGGTTCCAGCGACACCTCGGCGACGCAACAGCCCGGTCACACTCGTGATCAAGGTGTCTCGTGCCGACATCGCGCTCATCGCCTCCGTAGTCTCCAGCACCCCACCATGCACTAGACCAATCAGTCTACCCGGATGAACTTACCAAGGGGACGATTCATTGCACTAGACCGATCGGTGTACTAGCGTCGCCGGAAGCATCCCCGGCGCCATTTCGAGGAGACCGACATGCCAGACATTCACGACCCTCTGCCGCTGGCCAGCGGCCAGGTCCTGCGCAACCGGCTGATGAAGTCGGCCCTCAGTGAAGCTCTCGGCGGTGCCGGCCGTGGTCCAGACCATCGGCTGATCGAGCTCTACCGGCGCTGGGGAACGGGCGGGTACGGGCTCGTGATCACCGGAAACGTGATGGTCGACCACGATCATCTGGGCGAGCCGGGCAACGTCGTCATCGAAGACGACCGGCACCTCGACGGACTGTCCCGATGGGCCAAGGCCACCAAGGACGGCGGAGGGCTCATCTGGATGCAAGTGAACCACCCGGGGCGACAAGCCAATCCGCTGGCCACCCGGTCCCAACCGGTGGCACCGTCACCGATCCGGATGAGCGTCCCCGGGTGGCAGGCGCCGCGGGCCCTCACCGACGACGAGATCGAAGCCACCGTCGACAGGTATGCGCGGACAGCGGCGATCGCCGACGCAGCCGGCTTCGACGGAGTCCAGATACACGGTGCGCACGGGTATCTCGTCGCCCAGTTCCTGTCACCACGCACCAATCAACGGTCCGACCGCTGGGGCGGCGATGCCGAGCGCCGGATGCGCTTCGCACTCGAGGTGGTGCGACGGACCCGTGCCGCCGTCAGCCCTGGCTTTGCCGTCGCGATCAAGCTGAACTCCGCCGACTTCCAACGCGGCGGTTTCACCGAGGAAGAGTCGCGAGAAGTCATCGCCGCACTGAGTGCCGAAGATATCGACCTGATCGAAATCAGCGGTGGCACATACGAATCCCCTGCGATGGAAGGCAGGCCCGCGCTGCAATCGGCCTCCACAAAGGCTCGTGAGGCCTACTTCATCGAGTACGCCCAGGCAGCCAGGGAGGTCGCCGGAGACGTGCCGCTGGCCGTGACCGGTGGTTTCCGCACGCAGGCGGCGATGAGTGAGGCCGTCAAATCGGGAGCCACCGACGTGGTCGGGCTGGGCCGACCCACCACCGTCAACCCGGCGGCCGCCGAGAACCTACTGGCGGCACGCCAGGAGCGCCTCCGAGTTCCCGACGTCTCGATACCGCTGCCCGCTCGGCTGGCGAACACCGCCCGGGCCAAGACCTTTCTCAGCGCGCTGGAACTGCAGTGGCACGCCACCCAGCTGCACCGGCTGGGCGCGGGCCGTGAGCCCGACCCGACGATCGGCCGGCTGACCACCGCACTGCGGCTGCTGAAGAACAACGGACTCGACGCCTTTCGCGCAAGGAGGAGCTCATGACCGGCACGCAACCCGACAAGACTCTGAGCAAGTTCCGCAGGGAGCGAGCCCTCGGGCGCTATCTGCTGAACCCCACCATCGCCGTGTTGTCGAAGCTGGGCTTGCGCACCGCCCTGGCCTCCGAACTGGAGACCACCGGCCGCAAGACCGGCCAGGTGCGGAGGGTCCCCGTTTCCGCCCAGTTCGACGCCACCGGCGCCTGGGTGATCTGCCAGCACGGAACCCGATCGGGCTGGGGCAGCAACATCGCCGCGGACCCGAACATCCGTCTGCGGCAAGGGGACCGATGGCGCACCGGCATCGCACAGTTCCGGCCCGACGACGACGTCGTCGCGCGCGGACGCAAGTTCGGGGCGATCGGCGCGCGCGTCGTCAAGGCCCTGGAGACCACACCGGTCTCGGTGCGCATCGATTTCACCGACTGACGACCTCGTCGACCAGGCCCCACGCCAGTGCGGTGGCCGCGTCGATGGTGTGCCCGGAGAGCACCAGGTACGCCGTGCGCCACCGGCCGATACGCCGGGTGATGCTCACCGTGCCGCCCGCCCCGGGTATCAACCCGAGGGCCAGTTCCGGCAGGCCGATCGTGGCATCTGGATGACAGCTGACCCACCCGCAGAACGACGCCATCTCCAGGCCACTGCCCAGCACCTGGCCGTGCACCTCGGCGCGGCAGCGTCGCCCCAGCCTCGCCGTCAGTTCATCGAGCACCAGCGCCGGACTGTGCCGGGTGCGGGCCAGGTGGGCGCTGGCCGGGTCGGCGAACGAACCGAATTCGGCCAGATCGCCGCCGCTGCAGAAGGACCGGCCGTTCCCGCCGAGCACCACCTCGTCGACCGACGGATCCAGCCGGGCCACTTCGAGGGCCTCGAGCAACGCGCCCCTGGCGTCGGTGGAAAACGCGTTGTGCCGCTGGGTCCGGTTGAATCTGACGTGCAGTGTGTTCCCGCCGCGGTGGGCCTGCACCGGTTCGGGCAGTTGCGGCACGGTGGCCGGCCCGCGCTCGGCCAGCCACCGGGCGAATTCGGATCCCGATTGCAGCGTCGAATACGCCAGGGACTCGGTGACCAACCCCGATCGAGTCGGCCCGGCCGGATCGAGCGAACGCAGCACGTCGTCACAGACCGCCGCGGCCTGCGGCCATGTCCTACACCGCTCGGTGAGTTCATCCAGGGCCTGCTCGACCGAGTTCACGGTGACCGCCCGCCGGTCCGCACCGGGCTGTTCGGTCAGCGTGAACGTCGCGGCATCGGTCGGGGTGTCGACCCCGACACGGATACCCGCGGGCAGTTCCAGGACGGTCACGAGTACTTGTTTATCAGCTCCTGCTTGTACAGCTTGCCGGTGTCGGTGCGGGGCAGCTCAACCTCGAACGAGATGGTCCGCGGGCACTTGTAATGCGTCAAACGTTCACGCAGCCAATCCAGGAGCTCACGCTCGAATTCCGGCGTGGCATCCGCCGGGTCCACGGTCTGCACCACACCCTTGACGCTCTGACCCATCTCGTCGTCGGGGATGCCGAACACCGCGGCGTCCATCACCTTCGGGTGAACGACGAGCGTGTTCTCGGCTTCCTGCGGATAGATGTTCACCCCGCCCGAGATGATCATGTGGTGGCGCCGGTCGGTCAGGTACAGGTAGCCGTCCTCATCGACATACCCAATGTCTCCCACCGTCTTCCAGCCGTGCGATTCACGCGAGGACGCGGTCTTCTCGGCGTCGTTGAGGTATTCGAAATCGGCGCCGCCCTCGAAGAAGATCTCACCGGCCTGTCCGGCAGGCACCTCCTTGCCGTCCTCGTCGAGGATGTGCACGAGGCCGTTCATCGGCTTGCCCACCGAACCCGGATGCGTCAGCCAGTCCTCGGCGAAGATCACGGTCGCGCCGATGGCCTCGGAGGAGGCGTAGTACTCGTCGACGATCGGCCCCCACCAGTCCATCATCTGCTTCTTGATCTCGACCGGACACGGAGCGGCCGCATGCATGACGCGTCGCAGGCTCGACAGGTCGTACGAATTGCGCACATCTTCAGGGAGTTTCAGCATCCGGGTGAACATCACCGGAACGAACTGTCCCTGGGTGATCTTGTGCTGCTGGATCGCATCCAGGCAGCCTTCGGCGTCGAACTTCTCGAGCACCACGGTGGTGATGCCGGCGGCCTGAATCTGCATGGACCACACCGACGGTGCCGTGTGATAGAGCGGGGCGGGGCTCAGATACACCGAATCCGGCTGCATCCAGAAGCCCACCAGCGGGGCCATCATGCCGGGGGTTTCCGATGGCGGCACATGCGGCAGTTCCCGCTTGATGCCCTTGGGCCGCCCCGTGGTTCCCGACGAATACTGCAGCAGATCGCCGTCCAGCTCGTCGTCGATCTGGGTGGCAGGCAGGTCCGCGACAGCTTCCGGATAACGCTTCCAACCGTCCAGTTCGCCGTCGGCGATGAGCAGAGTGCCCGGCAAGCCGTTGGGCAGCTCCTTTTCGAGGTCGCTCAGGATGTCCTTCAGCACGGCGGAGCCGACGATGGCCTTGGCCCCACTGTTGTCGATGATGTAGGCCGCCTCGGCGGCGGTCAGGTGCGTGTTGATCGGCACGTAGTACAGCCCGCTGCGGCGTGCCGCCCACATCACGGCATGGATGTGGGCGTTGTTCTCCATGAGGATCGCGACCACGTCGCCCTCTTCCAGCCCGTGCCGGCGGAAGTAATGGGCCAGGCGATTCGCGCGAGCTTCGAGCTCACCGAACGTAACGACGGTGCCCGACGGATGGAGGATGATCGCCGGCTTCTCGGGGTTGGCCTCGGCATGCTCGCGGATCTGCATGAGGGCACTGTAACCGGCGCCACTTGACAGGTGTCAAGACGGGCGCGGTTACACCCTCCGAAATCGCCGTGAACAGGTGATTGACTACAGAAACACCGAGGCCACCCGCACCACCAATCCCGAGTCCAGCCGCGCCCGCCGGACCTACGATGTCCAAACGCCCAGCGGATCGAGCGTGGGGAGCGCCGATGCGATTCACCGAAGCGCGCTGAGAACGGCGTCGACATGCCAGCAGGCATCGCCACCTTTCTGTTCACCGACATCGAAGGTTCCACCCGACGGTGGGAATCCGACGCCGCCTCCATGCGAGCCGCCCTGGCCGTGCATGACGAGGTGCTGCGCCGGGCCATCGAAGCTCACGGCGGGCAGGTGTTCAAGCACACCGGCGACGGTGTCTGCGCGGTATTCGCCTCGCCGCCGGCCGCCGCCGACGCGGCGGTGAGCGCACAACGCGAGCTGGGACTGCCGGTACGGATGGGCCTGGCCACCGGGGAAGCCGAACACCGCGACGACGACTATTTCGGCGCCGTCCTCAACCGGGCGTCCCGAATCATGGCGTCCGGGCACGGCGGACAGATCCTGCTCGACGGGGTGACGGCGGGCCTGTTAGGCGGCGTCGACCTGATTTCGTTGGGGTCGAGACGGTTACGCGACATCGCCAAACCCGTTGACCTCTACCAGGTCCACGCCTCGGGCCTGCGCACCGAGTTCCCGCCGCTGAACACCACCACTTCCGGACCGGGGAATCTGCGGGCTCCGACCACGAGCCTTATCGGACGCGAGGCTGATCTGACCGAGTTGGACACGGTGCTGAAATCACATCGCCTGGTGACGTTGACCGGTGTCGGCGGGGTCGGCAAGACCCGGCTGGCACTGGAGGTCGCCTCCCGCTCGCTCGACGCATTTCCGGACGGCGCGTTCGTGATCGAACTGGCCGCCGTCGGTGATCCGACCGCGGTCCCGGACTCGGTCGCGGCCGTTCTCGGAATCACCCAGCAAGCCGGGTTGACCGTCACCGAGAGCATTGCCGCGGCCCTCCAAGGACGCTCCCGCATCCTGGTTTTCGACAACTGCGAGCACGTCCTGAACGCGGCCGCCGACTTGATCGAGACGATACTCGCCCAGTCGTCAACCATCACGGTCCTTGCCACCAGCCGCGAAGGGCTGAGACTCAAAGACGAGCAGCTGTGGCCGGTTCCGTCCCTGGACATCGGGAACATGGGTTCCACGGCCGCCGCATTGTTCATCGAGCGGGCTCAGGCAGTCTCACCCCACGCCTCGTTCACCTCCCCGACAGAGTCGGACGCGGTAGTCGAGATCTGCCGCCGCCTCGACGGGATTCCACTGGCGATCGAACTAGCGGCTTCGCGAATGGTGTCGATGACAGCCGTCGAAGTGCGCGACCGTCTCGATGATCGCTTCCGGCTGCTTGTCGGGTCACGGCGAGGATTAGAACGTCATCAAACCCTGCACCATGCCGTGCAGTGGTCCTACGACTTGCTCAGCGACGACGAAAAGTGGCTGCTGGCAAGGTGTTCAGTATTCAGCGGTGGATTCGACCTGGCAGCCGCATGTGCGATATCGGGTTCGGACGATGAGCTGGGCACAATCGATCTGATCGATGCGCTCGTTCGAAAATCGCTCCTGATAGCCGACCGCACCTCCGAGCGAACACGTTTCACGATGCTGGAGACCATTCGCCAGTTTGCCGAAGAGCAACTTTTCAGCTCCGCCGATCCAGAAGCCGCACGCACGGTCCACGCCCACTACTTCTCCAGCGTGGAGACCGATCTGCTTGCAGTGTGGGACAGTCCGCGTCAGCGCGAGACATACCAATGGTTCAACCGCGAGTTGGCCAACCTACGCTCGGCATTTCGCTGGGCGGCGGATCAGCGCGACCTCGATACGGCTACCGCGCTCGCCGTGAACACCACGTTCTTCGGGTATTTCGTCGAGCAATGGGAACCCGTCGCGTGGGTCGAGGAACTGATACCCGCCGCGGAAGCCGTGCAGCATCCTCGGCTGGCGCAGCTGTACGTCGGGGCCGCCTACTGCGCGGCCCTGGGCCGAGTTCGAGAATTCGCCCAGCATGCCCAAGCGGCCCAGGTGGCGATTGAAAGTGGGCAATTCGCCTACGTCACCGATGAGTTCTCATGTGGAGTCGCCGCCGGGTACAGCACCACGGGACAGCCCGAGCGGGCCGTCGAGTGGTGTCGGGCAATGATCGCCCGCAATCCTGCCCGACACCTGGCCAGCCAAGCAGTGTTGGTAATCGCGTTGGCGGTGTCCGGATCCTCGGCCGAAGCGATGAAGGCATCAGAGGGCCTGATTGATGCCGCCGCAGATTCCGACAACCCCGCAATGGCTGGTGCCGCACTGCTCGCGTACGGCTGGGCCCGCCGACACTCGGACCCCACAGGTGCCTACGAATGGCTTCTTCGGGCCCGGGCTATCGCGGAAGAAAGCGGCGACCGACAACAGGAATCCATCATCTCGGGGCTTCTGACCGGACTCGCCGCCGATCATGGCGAACTCAGCGAGGCTTTCGGCTACATCAGTCAAATGGTCCGGCACTATTACGATTCCGGCGGCGTCGAGCTCATGCGCAACGCGCTCGGCCTCTTGAGCGCGTTGCTCGATCGGGTCGATATGCCCGAGCCGGCTGCGACCATCAGCGGGTTCGCCGCAACCGCCCTCGCCCGCGCGGGTTTTCCCGAGATCGACTCGGCCATCACACATTTGCGCAACCTGCTCGGCGACGCTGCCTACAGCGAGCTGGCCCGAGCCGGAGCGGGCATGTCCATCGCCCAGGTCGCGAACTACGCGTTCGAGCAGATCGACGTGGCGCGGTCCGGGCTGGTTGCCCAGGGGTGAGACCCGATTGTCAGTCGGCACCCAGACGGCGCAGCAGCAACATCAGACCGGTGCTCGCGTCATCGAGCGGTTGTAGCGACCTGGCGCTGCGGCACTGAATGATGGCGCCTTCCAGTGAGCTGACGATGAAGCTGCCGAGTGAGGCCGACGTTGCCGCATCAACACCCTTGGTTTCGATCGAGTCCGCGATCACGCGCGCCCAATCAGCAAATACCGCAGCCGAGGCTTCCCGCACCACGAGCGCATCCGGACCGGCCTGGGCAGCCGCCACGATGGGGCATCCGCCACTGAATTCGCTGTCGGTGAGGTTCTGCTTCCAGCCGCCGACGAAGGCACGGATCACGTCCTCGGCGGGCAACGCCTGCGTCAGCTCTTCGATCCTTGCGGTGATGATCCGCCCGGCCTCCAGCGTCGCCTGCTCCATCAATTCAGTTTTTCCCGCAGGAAAGTGCTGGTAGATCGACCCCCGAGCGGTGTTGCTGCGGTCCAGCAGATCGCTCAGACCCGTCGCGTGCACGCCGTACTCACGCATCAGTTCGATGGCACTCTGGATGAGACGCTCACGCGGGCCCGCCACTGTCACCACCCTCTCCAACACCTGAATAGACCGATTGGTCCATCCTAGTCGACCATACATAGACCGATTGGTCTACGATGCCGAAATGCACGATGTCGCGATCTTCGGCAAACTCACCCGCGCCTGCGCAAAGCAGGCCTGGTGGGTTCTCGGCGCCTGGCTGGCCCTGGCCGGTGTGCTCAACCTGACCGTCCCCCAACTGGAACACACTGTCGCCGAGCACTCGGCGCCGTTCACCCCGGAAAGCCAGACCACCGAAACCCTGCGGCAGATGTCCCGTGACTTCGGAGTCCCCGACACCACCGCGATCGGCAGCATCGTGGTGTCAAGTGACCGGGTCCTCGGGGCAGCCGACACCGCGTACTACCGCGACCTGGTGTCGCGATTGGTGGCCGACAAGGACGACGTCGCATATGTGCTCGACACCTACGGCACCGCCGGTCTGGAGGACCTCGGCCTGAGTCCCGACGGGAAAGCCATCCACCTGATCGTCGCAACCACCGGCGACGTCGGCTCCACCCGCGCACACCGGTCCACCGAGAACGTCCGCGCCGCGGTCGACGCATTGCCGCGCCCACCGGGCGTCGACGTGCATTTCACCGGTGCCGCACCCACGCTGTCGGACCTGTTCTCCGCCATCGACACCTCGCTGGCCATCATCACCGTGGTCTCGGTCGTGTTGATCACGCTCTTGCTGCTGGCGGTGTACCGCTCACTGCTGACCGCGATGATCCCGCTTCTCACCGTGGGCATCTCGCTGGGCGTGGCCCGCCCGGTGATCTCGTGGCTCGGCATCAACGAGCTGCTCTCGGTATCCAACTTCACCATCGCGCTCGTCACGGCCATGGTGCTCGGCGCCGGCACCGACTACGGCATCTTCCTGTTGGCGAACTACCACGAGGCCAGGCGGCGCGGGATGTCCGTCGACGACTCGGTAGCCCGCTCCGGGGCACACACCGCGGGCATCGTCATCGCCTCAGCGCTGACCATCGCCGGCGCCGGAATGGCCATGGTGTTCACCAAGATCGGCATGTTCCGCACTGCCGGGCCACCGATCGCGCTGGCGATCGCGATCACCATGGCGGTCAGCCTCACGCTCACCCCGGCGATCATGGCGCTGTGGGGCCGCCGCGGTTTCGCCGAACCCCGTCCACTCGACGAACGCCGATGGCGCCGACGCGGAGCTGCGATCGTGCGCCGGGCGCCCGCCCTGGTCGCCGCGTCACTCGTGTTCCTGCTCGCCACCAGCGCGGTGCTGTTCACCTTCCAGCCCAACATCGACGAGAACGCTATGCAACTGCGCGCCACCGACAGCAAGCGCGGCTACGAGGCGGTCTACCGGCACTGGGGCGTGAACGAAGCGGCACCGGAGTTCGTCACCATCCGGGCCGACCACGATATGCGCAACACCAACGATCTGGCCGCGCTGGACCTGATCGCGATGTCGATCGGCAATCTCCCGCAGGTCGCCTACGTCCGGTCTATCACGCGCCCCGAAGGAAAGCCGTTGCCCGAGACGGCGATCGGATCGCAGACCGCTCAGGTCGGTGATGGCTTGGCCGATGCGCACGACCGCGTCGAGCAGGCCATCCCCCAACTCAAACAGCTCGCGGCCGGGGTGACCCAGCTGCACGACGGTTCGGCCGGCGCCGCCGACAGGCTGCCCGAGCTCGCCACGGGGGCCCGCGATCTCGTCGCCCTCACCCGAAACCTGCTCGGCACCCTGGAATCCGCGAACCGGGTGGTCAACATCGTCTCGGACGGATCTCTCGACGTGGCGGCCGTGGTGCGCACCATGGCCGGCGCCACCGACGCGCTGGACCGTGCGGTCAACGAAATCGACGCCACCCGAAACAAATTGGCCGCCCCCACGGCTGCCGTGCATTCGGTGTTCGATCCCCTCACGGCAGCCGCGCCCAGGCCTGACTGCGCCGCGGACTGCCTGCGGGCGCGTCAGGCCTTCGCCGACCTCAACGCGGCCACCGGTGGGCAGGCGCTCCTCGCGATCAACGGCCTGACGCTCGCCGCGCCGCTGGTGCCCGAGCGTCCGGTGAGCACCGCGCTGGACACCCTGCCCGATCTCCGCGCCGGCATCAAGGGCCTGCGGACCATGCTCGACCAGCTCGGCACCCGTACGCCCGAGCAGACCCGCGGCGACCTCAACCGGCTGATGTCCGGAATCAACGAACTGTCAACGGGTCTGGGCCGGCTCACCACCGGGCTGGGCCAGGTCAAATCCGGCACCGACACCATGGTGGCGCTGACCACCGAACTCGGTGCCGGGCTCAACCGGGCATCGGACTTCCTGCACCGGCTGTCCGCCGACACCACGACCGGCGCGGGGCGCGGCTTCTACCTACCCGAGGAGGGCCGCAGCGATCGCCGGTTCACGGCAGGTGAGCGGCTGCTCATCTCGCCGGACGGCCACAGTGCCCGCATGATGGTGGTCTGGTCGGTCAATCCGTACGGCGCCGAGGCGATGGGTGCGATACCGGATGTCATCTCCGCAGCGAACAACGCGGCCACCGGCACGGTGCTCGAGCACGCGAACATCGAATCGACCGGACTGGCCTCGCTGTCGCAACGTCACATCGACCAAACCTGGCGTGACTTCGCCCTTTTCGGTGTCGTCGCGGTGGCGGCTGTCCTACTGGTCCTGATCGTCATGCTGCGCAGCCTGGTGGCACCCGTGCTGATGATCGCAGCGGTGGTGCTGTCTTTCGGCGCCGCGGCCGGAATGTCCACCCTCATCTGGCAGCACATCATCGGTATCAACCTGGACTGGTCGGTCTTCCCGGTGTCGTTCATGGCGTTGGTCGCCGTCGGCGCCGACTACAGCATGCTGTTCGCTGCCCGCATCCGGGAGGAATCCCGCAGTGGCGTGATCAGCGGCATCATCCGCGGGTTCGGCAGCACCGGAAGCGTGATCACCACCGCGGGAGTCGTTTTCGCGATCACCATGTTCGCGCTCACCAGTGGGACGGTGCTCAACCTGGTGCAAATCGGGTCCACCGTCGGCATCGGTCTGCTGCTGGACATCACCGTCGTGCGAACCTACCTCGTTCCCGCCGCGATGAGCCTGCTGCGAGAACGCATGTGGTGGCCGGCGCGTGCAATGAGCTGATCGCGCGCGTAACGCTACGGCGGAGATACGTGCCGAAAATCGCCACAGCGTTACATACGTGATGCGCAACGGCTTTCACACAAAAACGCGCACCCTCGTGAAATCACGAGGGTGCGCGTAATGCTGGAAATTAGGACTCGGACAGGCGGTGCTTGAGGGTGTCGAACTCGTCCTTGATCCCGGTGGGCAGCTTCTCGCCGACGAACTCGAACCATTCCTCGATCAGCGGGAGCTCGGCCTTCCACTCCTCGGTGCTGACGGCCAGAGCCTCGTCCACGTCGGCGGGATCCACGTCGAGCCCGGACAGATCCAGGTCGGCTGCCGTCGGCACGATGCCGATCGGGGTGCTCTTGCCGTCGGCCTTGTGCTCGATGCGCTCGATGGCCCACTTCAGCACGCGGCTGTTCTCTCCGAAGCCCGGCCACAGGAAGCGGCCGTCGTCGCCGCGGCGGAACCAGTTGACGAAGAACACCGCAGGCAGCTTCGACTCGTCGGCGTTCTTGCCGATGTCCATCCAGTGCTGGAAGTAGTCACCGACGTTGTAGCCGAGGAACGGCAGCATGGCCATCGGGTCGCGGCGCACGGTGCCGACCTTGCCCTCGGCGGCGGCGGTCTGCTCGGAGCCGAGGGTGGCGCCGATGAAGACGCCGTGCTGCCAGTCGCGAGCCTGGGTCACCAGCGGCACCGTGGTCTTGCGACGACCGCCGAACAGGATCGCCGAGATCGGCACTCCCTGCGGGTCATTCCACTCCGGAGCCAGCGTCGGGCACTGGGCGATCGGCGTGCAGTAGCGCGAGTTCGGGTGCGCCGCCTTGGTTTCCGCCTCGCGCAGGTTCCAGTCCTGACCCTTCCAGTCGATCAGATGGTCGGGCTCGCCCTCCAGGCCTTCCCACCACACGTCGTTGTCGTCGGTCTTGGCGACGTTGGTGAAGACGGTGTTGCCCGCGGCGATGGTCTTCATCGCGTTCGGGTTGGAATCCCAGTTGGTGCCGGGCGCGACGCCGAAGAAGCCGAACTCGGGGTTGACGGCGTAGAGGCGGCCGTCCTTGCCGAACCGCATCCAGGCGATGTCGTCACCGACGGTCTCGGCGCGCCAGCCCGGGATGGTGGGCTGCAGCATCGCGAGGTTGGTCTTGCCGCAGGCCGACGGGAACGCCGCGGCGACGAAGTAGGCCTTGTTCTCCGGGGAGATCAGCTTGACGATCAGCATGTGCTCGGCGAGCCAGCCCTCGTCGTGGGCCATCGCCGAGGCGATACGCAGCGAGTAGCACTTCTTGCCCAACAGCGCGTTGCCGCCGTAACCCGAGCCGTAGCTCATGATCTCGCGGGTCTCCGGGAAGTGGGTGATGTACTTCGTGTCGTTGCACGGCCACGGCACGTCTTCCTGACCGGGCTCAAGCGGTGCGCCGATCGAGTGCAGCGCCTTGACGAAGAAGCCGTCGTCACCCATCTTGTCCAGCGCGGCCTGGCCCATCCGGGTCATGGTGCGCATGGAGACCACGACGTACTCGGAGTCGGTGATCTCCACACCGAGCTTGGGATCCTCGGCGTCCAGCGGGCCCATGCAGAACGGCACCACGTACATGGTGCGGCCACGCATCGAGCCGCGGTACAGGTCGGTCATGATCCCGCGCATCTTGGCGGGCTCCATCCAATTGTTGGTGGGGCCGGCGTCGATCTCGCGCTCGGAGCAGATGAAAGTGCGTGATTCCACTCGGGCGACATCCGAGGGGTCCGAGAGCGCCAGGTAGGAGTTCGGCTGCTTCTCCTCGTTCAGCTTCTGGAAGGTGCCAGCCTCGACCAGGTGGGCGGCGAGCCGGTCGTACTCCTCGGCAGACCCGTCGGCGAAAACCACCCGGTCAGGCTGAGTCAGCTCGGCGACCTCCTGGACCCAGGTCAGCAGTCCCTGGTGTTTCGTCGGTGCGGTGTCCAGACCCGGAATGGTCGCTGAGGTCATCAAATTCTCCTGCGTAGGTTCGTGTAACCCAAAGCCGCGTCACGCCGCGGTAACGGCTACCCCTTGTGTAGAGGTTAACGCGGGTGACATGCCCACTGTGAACCAGTGGTATGTCCGATCACTCACAGGAACGATTCAGATCAACGTTATCAGCTGGTTACTCGCCAGTAGCTTCGCTGTTGCCGTACAAATCCGCCCGGACCGCGTCCAGCGCCCGCTGTAACGGCGGGATCCGACGGTCCCGTTGAGCGGCCGCCCGGGCGGTCGCGATGGCATGTTCACGCAGTTCGGCATCCATCGCGGCGGTCTTCTCGCCCGCCGCGGCGGTCTCGGTCTCCTCTCGGGCCGCCAGTTCGGTGGTGAGTGCGGTTTCGGCCGCGAGCACCCGCCTCGCGACGAGCTCCTCCACGGCCGAACGCAGGGTCGTGGTGATCTCGCCGACCCAGCGGTCCAGCACCGCCCGGTCGTGCAACAGCCCGCGGGTCCCGACCACCCAGACCGCCAGCAGCAGACCCACCACGGCACCGACCACAAGACCGGCCACAGCCAGGCGCGGCGCCGCACCGACCAGCAGGCGGCTGACCGCGACCGCGACACCCAGTCCGAAGCCCGCACCCAGGACCAGCATGAGCCGGGTTTCGGGCGTGCGGGATTTGAGCGGCGGAGCCGGCAGATCGGGTACCGCCCCAGCCACCGACGGCGCAGGCACGGGCAGCTCGAGTTCTGTCGCGACGCCGCGCAGGTGTGCGGTCACGCCCTCGTCGACCTCGCCGACGACCTCACCGGCGCGCTGACGGGCGTACTCCTCGAACGTCGCAATCCGGCGACGGCTGATGCCGGCGACATCCTCCTGCAGTTCGGTGCGCACCGAATTACACCGGTTGCGGGCGAAATAGCCGAGTTGAACCCGGGCCTGCTGCATTTGACTGCGCAACCCGATGCTGCGCTCGGTGCGGGTCAGCCTGCGGGCCCTGGCCACCTCGGCGCGACGCTCCCGCAACACATCCACCCGCGCCTGACGGTCAGCCCCGGACCCGTCGGCCTCATACCTGCCGATCACCGCTTCCAGGCGAGTTTCCCAGGCGCGCAGCCTGTTCCGGCGCGCAATATCGGGATCAGCCAACTGGCCGGCCAGCAGTTCGACGAGTTCATCGAGCTGCGGTTCACCCAGATCGGGCGCAGCCGACACCCCCACCCAGGGCATCCGCTCGTAACGCGCGTCGCGCGCACTGAGGATCTCTGCGTCGGCGTCGCGCACCTCGCGCCAGTCGCGGTACGCATCGATCTTGGACACCACACCCACCACCAGATCGGTGTACCGCGAAGCCAAATCGACCAGGGCGCAATCGGATTCAGTGATCGGAGCAGCCGCCGACGCCACGAACACCACGGCCGCCGGCGCCTCACCGGCCACCAGTTCGGTGGATTCGACGAACGTGGTCTGCGGCATCAGTTCCCGCAACGCCGCCATGACACTCGTCGATCCGGCCAACCACGGGCCGGCCACCAGGACCACGTTGCGAACCTCCACGCCCGGCGAGTTCAGGCCGGGATCGACCGCCGCCACCACGGCGTCAGCCGCCGCCACCGCATCCGCCACGGCCTCATCCCAGGCCGTATCCACCTCGGTCATCGCCCCTTACCCGCCGCACCCAACAGTCTCAGTGACCCTCGCATGATGTCGTCACCACAACTGCGGTGCAAGGCGCTCACCGGACCGTCACGGTAACGCCGCCAATGGCGGGCCCGGCACAGATGGGCATCACGGTCAGCTCCGGGATCCACCGTCAGCCCCGCGGCCTGCACCACCTCGACGGCCGCGGCCATCACCGCGATGACCGTCTCGTCGGCGGCCAGAAAGCGTCCCACCACCGGGCCGCCGACTGCGCGCAGCTCAGCCAGCGCCCACCGCACCCGTCGATACCGGACCGATGCGGCCGCGGTGTCGACGGCCGCCACCACTCGGTCGATTTCACTGAGCCGGCGCAACAGCCCGGGCAAGCTGCCGGCAGCCGCACCCCGGCTCAACGCCAACGTGGTGTGCGCGATCCCGAACCGGTCGAGACGTTGCAGCAGCTCGGCGCGCACGGCACGCGGCACCCGGTGCGGCCCCGCCAGAAACGCATCCGCCGAGGTCAGGTCGGCGGGCTCAGCAGCCAACACGCGGAGTGCGTCGACCAGACGCTCGGAAAGAACCGCCCGGCTCAACAGCGCGACCATCGGCACCACCGGTACCCCGGCCAACTGCTGCAGACGGTTGGCCCGCAGATGGGCGGTCGCGACCGGACCTCCTGGCCCAGACCCGGCCAGATCCGCCTTGTTGAGGACGACGATCGTCGGCCTACCCGCCTGGCTCAGCTCGGCCAGCACAGCCTGATCCTCGGGTTTGAGTACCTCGGCGATCACGACCACCGTCACGTCGCCGGCGTCGGCGATCCCCAGACCTGAGCCGGCAACCGCGCCTTCCACCGCGCTCACACCGACCCCGCGGCGCCCCCGCACACCGACAGTCAGCGGAGCCGAAACGCGCGCGCTGATCTCCGCCAACCGCGCATCGCCGTCACGGTCGGCAAGGCGTGTGAGCTCGTCTGCGAAAATCTGGCGGCCTTCCCTGCGTGGTGACGGGCGCAACCCCGGTGCCTCACGAAAAATCGTGACACGGCCCGGACGGACTCGCGAACAGATGTTTAAGCCCCGGCCATCGGAGGCATCTGTTGGGTATCAATCTCTACCACGATGCGGGCACAACGCCGGAGATAAGAGACCATGGACGGATGCACCCGTCCAGGTCCGATGTCGGTGGGCCGGCGTCGGCAGATGAGGCGGCTGACGTGCCGCCCGCTCAACCACACCGTTTTCCGCGCGTGACCAGCTTCCGCACCCGGCGGTCGACGCTGTCGCCCGCCCAGCAACAAACCTGGGACCGGCTGTGGCCCGAACTCGGCATGCAGGCCCGCGACGAGGATTCGCAACCGGTCACCGACCTCGACACCACGGCCTGGTTCGGCCGCTCGGCCCCGCTGATCCTGGAGATCGGCTCCGGCACCGGTACGTCCACGCTGGCGATGGCTCAGGTCGAGCCGGACTTCGACGTGATCGCGGTCGAGGTCTACCGCAAGGGCCTGGCCCAGCTGCTCAGCGCGATCGACCGCTCGGCTCAGACCTCATCCCCGGTCACCAATATCCGCATGGTCCGGGGGGACGGGGTCGATGTGCTGGAGCACATGTTCGCCCCGCAGACCCTGACCGGCGTCCGGGTGTACTTCCCGGATCCCTGGCCCAAGGCCCGCCACCACAAGCGCCGTCTGCTGCAGCCCGCCACGGTGGCGCTGATCGCCGACCGGTTGCGTCCCGGCGGAATCCTGCATGCGGCCACCGACCACGGCGGATACGCCGAGCACATCGCTGAGGTGGGTGACGCCGAGCCGCGACTGCGCCGGGTCGATCCGAGCGGGGTACTGCCCATCTCGGTCGAGCGTCCGGTCACCAAGTACGAGCGCAAGGCCCTGGCCGGCCCCGACGTCACCGAGTTGGTGTGGGAGAAATTGCCATGAGTGTGACCGAAGACATGCAGAACGGGACTGCGCAGGCAGAGGCCCCCACCGACACGACCACCGCCCCCGCACGCCGGGTGCTCCTCGTGTGGGATGCCCCGAATCTGGACATGGGGCTGGGCGCGATCCTGGGCGGCCGCCCGACCGCCGCGCACCGTCCCCGCTTCGATGCGCTGGGCCGCTGGTTGTTGGGATACACCGCGGAGCTGGCCACCGAATCCGGCGAGTCCGCCGGAGACGACACCGGCCGCTCGCTGGAGCCCGAGGCCACCGTGTTCACCAACATCGCCCCAGGTAGCGCCGATGTGGTGCGCCCGTGGGTGGAAGCTTTGCGTAACGTGGGTTTCGCCGTCTTCGCCAAGCCGAAGATCGACGACGACAGCGATGTCGACAGCGACATGCTCGATCACATCGCCCTGCGTCGCAGTGAAGGCCTGGCAGCTGTCCTGGTCGCCTCGGCCGACGGACAGGCGTTCCGGCAACCGCTGGAAGAAATAGCCCGTGAGGGCACTCCGGTGCAGGTACTCGGATTTCGCGAACATGCGAGCTGGGCGCTAGCGTCGGATACCTTGGAGTTTGTCGATCTGGAGGACATTCCCGGTGTGTTCCGGGAACCGCTGCCACGGATCGGCCTGGACTCGCTACCCGAGCAGGGAGCCTGGCTGCAGCCGTTCCGGCCGCTGTCGGCGCTACTGACCTCGCGTGTGTAACAACTGAAGACCCGCGTTCGCGCGGGTCACCACAGAGTTTTAAAAAAGCGTTAGGAGCCCAAGTGTTCGCCTGGTGGGGTCGAACGGTGTACCAGTTCAGGTACATCGTCATCGGTGTCCTGGTGGCGCTGTGCCTAGGTGGTGGCATCTTCGGCGCCAGCCTCGGAGAGCACGTCACTCAGAGTGGTTTCTTCGACGAGGGCAGCCAGTCGGTCAAGGCCTCGTTGATGGGCGACGAGGTCTACGGCCGCGACCGAACCAGCCATGTCGTGGCAATCCTCACCCCGCCGGATGACAAGAAGATCACCGACAAGGCGTGGCAGAAGAAGGTCTCCGGCGAACTCGACGAGCTGGTCAAAGACAATCCGGATCAGGTGGTCAGCTGGGTCGGCTGGTTGCGCGCCCCGGACAGCGACCTGGAAACCGTCCAGCAGATGAAGACCGACGATCTGCGGAACACCTTCGTCAGCATCCCGCTCAAGGGCGATGACGATGACACCATCCTGAAGAACTACCAGGCCGCGGAACCCGCCATGCGGGCGATCAACGACGGCAACATCCAACTCGCCGGCCTCAACCCGATCGCCAGCGAGCTCACCGGCACCATCGCCACCGATCAGAAGCGCGCCGAACTCGCGATCGTTCCGCTGGTCGCCGTGGTGTTGTTCTTCGTGTTCGGCGGTGCGGTCGCCGCGGCGCTGCCCGCCATCATCGGCGGTCTGACCATCGGCGGCGCGCTGGGCATTTTGCGGTTCACCGCAGAGTTCATGCCCGTCCACTTCTTCGCTCAACCCGTCGTGACGATGATGGGCTTCGGTATCGCGATCGACTACGGCCTGTTCATGGTGAGCCGGTTCCGCGAGGAACTCGCCGAGGGGTATGACGTCGAGGCCGCAGTGCGGCGGTCGGTGATGACCTCCGGCCGAACCGTGGCGTTCTCCGCGGTGATCATCGTCGCCTCCTCTCTGCCGCTGTTGCTGATCCCGCTCGGATTCCTGAAATCGATCACCTACGCGATCATCGCGTCGGTCCTGCTCGCGGCATTCCTGTCGATCACGGTGCTGCCGGCAGTGCTGGGCATCCTCGGACCGAACGTCGATGCGCTCGGTGTGCGCACCCTGCTGAAGATCCCGTTCCTGGCCAACTGGCCGTTCTCGCGCAAGATCATCGATTGGTTCGCCGAGAAGACCCAGAAGACCATGACCCGCGAAGAGGTCGAGAAGGGTTTCTGGGGCCGGCTGGTCAATGTGGTGATGAAGCGGCCCATCGCCTTCGCCGCACCCATCCTGATCGTCATGACGCTGCTGGTCATCCCATTGGGTCAGCTCGCACTCGGCGGGTACAGCGAGAAATACCTGCCGCCGGATAACTCCGTGCGCTTGGCCCAGCAGAATTTCGACGAGCTGTTCCCCAGCTTCCGTACCGAACCGCTGACCCTCGTGATCCGCAATGACAGCGGCGACCCGGTGACCGATCAGCAACTCGACGACCTGCGCGCCAAGGCGCAGACCGTGTCCGGCTTCATCGGCACCAATGATCCGTCGACGATGTGGCAGGAACGGTCGGTCCAGGAGGGCGGGACCAAGGATCCTTCGGTTCGGGTCATCCAGAACGGTCTGGTCAACAGCGCCGAGGCACCCGCGAAGATCCACGCACTGCGCGACCTGTCCCCGCCGCACGGCACCTCGCTGTTCGTGGGTGGCACCACCGCGCTGGCGCAGGACAGCATCCAGAGTCTGCTCGACAATCTGCCGCTCCTGGTGGTGATCCTGGTACTCACCACCACCGTGCTGATGTTCCTGGCGTTCGGCTCGATCGTGCTGCCGATCAAGGCTGCGCTGATGAGCGCGCTCACACTCGGCTCGACGATGGGCATCTTGACCTGGATGTTCGTCGAGGACGGCCACGGGGCCGGGCTGCTGAACTACACCCCACAACCCCTGATGGCGCCGATGATCGGCTTGATCATCGCGGTGATCTGGGGTCTGTCCACCGACTACGAGGTCTTCCTGGTGTCCCGCATGGTGGAGGCCCGCGCCCGCGGGATGTCTACCGCCGAGTCCATCCGGATCGGCACCGCGACCACCGGCCGACTGATCACCGGCGCCGCGCTGGTGCTGGCTGTGGTGGTGGGCGCGTTCGCGTTCTCCGACCTGGTGATGATGAAGTATCTGGCGTTCGGCCTGCTCATCGCCCTGCTGCTGGACGCCACGGTCATCCGGATGTTCCTGGTGCCCGCCATCATGAAGATGCTCGGCGACGATTGCTGGTGGGCGCCGCGCTGGATGAAGCGCGTTCAGGAGAAGCTCGGCCTCGGTGAGACCGAACTGCCCGACGAGCGCAAGCGTCCGATGACGCAGGAGTCCGGCGAGGATCCCCGCGCGCTGGCCGGCGTCGGCGCCCTGCCGGCACCTCGGCCACACGATCCGACGCATCCTGGCCCCGAGCCCATGCGCCCCCTGATGCCACGGGCCAACGCCCCCTCAGCAGCGGGCACAGCGCGGCTCACCCCGCCGCAGAAGCCACCGCAGCAGCGGCCCGAGCAGGAACCGGCCACCACGCGGTTCGCCATGGCCCGCAATGCCGTGCGCAACGCGGTGAACACGGCGGTCAACACGGTCAATACCGCCACCGGCAACACCAACGCCGGCACGGAGCGCAGCCCGCAGTCGAACGCGCGTCCCGGCGGGGCTCCCGCGGGACCCCCGCAGCGGGAAGAACGTGAGATCGAGTCGTGGCTCGGTGCGTTGCGCGGCGGCCCGGCCAACGGCACTCCGCCCCCGCCCCCGCCTCCGCCCCCAGCTCCGACACCGCGGCCGTCGGCCGACGCCACCCGGGCGATGCCGCAACAGCAGCAGCACCGTCCGCCCGCCAGTGGTGAGGGTGCGCCGACAACAGCGTTCAACGCGCAGCGACCGGGCCCGGGTCCCAACCCGAATCCGCCGTCACGCCAACGTGATCAGGATCCTTCGACCCAGAAGTTCGACCCCAATGACGACGATCCTCCGCGTCGCGGCGGCGGGATGAGCGCGCAGGATCTGCTGCGTCGCGAAGGCCGGCTCTGATCGCGGGTTAGCGTCCAACTTCCGGCGGCAGGTCGTCGGAGGCGGCTTCGATGAGCACGCCCTCCGCGTCCTGCTGTCGAACCTCCTCGGCGTCCGGGTCCTCCGCCAGTAGGACGCGGGTCGCGCTGTTGATGAATGCCACGGTGGGCACCGCGAGCAGGGCGCCGACGATGCCCGCCAACACGCCGCCGCCTGCGATGGCCAGCACGACCGCCAGCGGGTGGATCGACACCGCGCGTCCCATCACCAGCGGTTGCAGCACATGGCCTTCCAGCTGCTGCACGGCGATGATCAGGCCGAGCGTGATCAGCGCGTAGACGAACCCCTTGGCCAGCAGTGCCACCACCACCGCCAGGAATCCGGCGACCACCGCACCGACCAGGGGGATGAAGGCGCCCATGAACACCAGCGAGGCCAGTGGCAGCGCCAGCGGGATGCCCATGATCGCCAGGCCGGTACCGATGCCGAGCGCATCGACGAGGGCGACCAGGAACGTCGCTCGCATGTAGCCGCCCAGCGAGTGGAACCCGGCGCGCCCGGCGTCCTGGACCCGTTCGCGGACCTGCGTCGGGAACACCTTGGTGACGAACGCGAAGATGCTGCGCCCGCCCTGCAGCAGGAAGATCAGCGTGAACAGCACCAACAACGCGCCGGTGAGCAGCTCGGTGAGGGTCCCCGCGGTGGACAACGCCCCGGTGGTGAGCTTCTCCTGGTTGCGTTGCAGCGCCTCGATCGCGGTGTTGCCGGCCTGGTCGATCTGCTCCTTGCTCAGCTGCAGCGGGCCGTTGATCAACCAGTTGCGCAGCCCATCGATGCTTCGGGTCACCTGCTCGACGAGTTGCGGTGCACCCTCGATGAATTGGGAGATGACGAAGCTCAGGATTCCACCCACCACCGCGAAACTGGCGAGCAACACCAGGGCCACGGCGGCCCCGCGCGGCGCGCCGCGGCGATCCATGAGGTCGACGGCCGGCAGCAGCAATGCGGCGACCATCGTCGCCAGCGCGATCGGCACCACGATCACCTCGAGGTGTTTGATCAGCCAGAGCAGGGCCACAACGGCGGCCAGGATGATCAGCAGGCGCCAAGACCAGGCCGCGACCTTGCGGACGAACGGTGTGACGGCCTCATCAGCAACAGGATCCAGTGCCATTTCGGTAGCCTAATGCGGCGCGCCCAGCAAGCGGCGATCTCGACACGACCTGCACGGTTACCCTGTAGGGCGTGTCACAGGACGCGCCGGCCGACACAACCCGGTGCCGAGCCGGCTCCGCGCGCGGCAAGTACTGGTGGGTGCGTTGGGTCGTCATCGCACTCGCCGTCATCGTGCTCGCGGTCGAGCTGGCCCTGGTCTGGGATCAGCTCGCGAAGGCATGGCGCAGCCTGCTGACCGCGAACGGATGGTGGGTGCTGGCGGCGGTGGGCGCCGCCATGGCCTCGATGCACAGCTTCGCCCAGATTCAACGGACGCTGCTGCGCTCGGCGGGAGTGCCTGTCAAGCAGTGGCGTTCGGAGGCCGCGTTCTACGCAGGCAACGCGCTGTCGACGACCATGCCCGGCGGCCCGGTGCTCTCGGCGACGTTCGTGTACCGCCAACAACGCATCTGGGGTGCCTCACCGCTGGTGGCCTCATGGCAGCTGGTGATGTCCGGTGTGCTGCAGGTCGTGGGCCTGGCACTGCTCGGTCTCGGCGGAGCGCTCATGCTCGGCGCCAGCAAGAACCCACTGTCGCTGATCTTCTCGGTCGGTGCGTTCCTGGCGATCATCCTGCTGGCCCAGGCCGTGGCCACCAGACCGGAATTGATCGACGGCATCGGAGCCAGGGTGCTGTCCTGGGTGAACTCGTTGCGCGGCAAGCCCTCCGATGCTGGGCTGGCCAAATGGCGCGAGATCTTGCAGCAGCTGGAGTCGGTGAGTCTGGGCCGCCGGGACCTGGGGGCGGCGTTCAGCTGGTCGATGTTCAACTGGGTCGCCGACGTGGCCTGCCTGGCCTTCGCCTGCTATGCCGCAGGCGGTCATCCGTCGCTGGCCGGGGTCACCGTCGCCTACGCTGCGGCCAGGGCGGTGGGGGCGATCCCGCTGATGCCGGGCGGTCTGCTGGTGGTGGAGGCGGTGTTGGTGCCCGGGCTGGTCTCCTCGGGAATGACGCTGGCCTCGGCCATCTCGGCGATGCTCATCTACCGGCTGGTGAGCTGGATCTTCATCTCGGCGATCGGGTGGGTGGTGTTCTTCTTCATGTTCCGCACGGAGAAGGACATCGATCTCGACGCCGGCGGGCCGGCAATCCAACCAGGGGCCGGCGGGCCGGCAATCCAACCAGGGGTCGAAGCCCCTCCCGAATCCGAGCGCTAGGAGAATCCATGCGAATCCGATATCCCATGGCAGTACTCGCCCTGATCTTGGCGGGCTGTTCGTCGGCGCAGACTCCGCAGTCGGAGTCCACGACCACCACCACGGCTCCGCCGCCGGTCGTCACGCCGGTGGTGGGATCGGTTCTGGCCGAACCGGTTCCGGTGGCGGCCACCGATGGCCGCACCCACCTGGCGTACGAGTTGATGCTCACCAACACCTCACCGTCCGTCGTCACCCTCAACTCGCTGAGCACCGTGGCCGGTGACCGCAAGTTGCTCACCCTGTCCGGGGACAGCCTCAAGTACTGGACCAGGGTCGTGGGTAATTCCGCTGTCGGAACCAACGTGATCGGCCCGGGACAGAGCGCCTATGTGTGGCTGGACGTGATCGCCGACGAGCCTACGCAGGTGCCAGGAGAACTCACCCACGAGCTCGGGATCACCGTGGCCAAGCCGATGCCGCCGCTCGTCCCGCCGACCCTGACCGAGTCCGTGGCGCCGGTGTCTGTCCAGACCCGTAAGCCGGTGTCCATCTCCCCGCCCCTGACCGGCGACAACTGGGTCGACGCCAACAGTTGCTGCGATATGACACCGCACCGGATGGCACTCAACCCGATCAACGGAAAGCTTTGGGCAGCAGAACGATTCGCGATCGACTATGTACAGCTCGGCGCCGACGGCCGGATATTCGCGGGCGATCGGGCCAAGGTCGCGAGCTACCCGTATTTCGGCTCGGAGATCCACGCGGTGGCCGACGGGCCCGTCGTGGCGGTGCTCGACGGACTGAACGAGCAGGTTCCCGGTGTCACGCCGAACGGCCTGAACCTGCCGCAGTTCGGCGGCAACCACATCGTGCAGGACATCGGTGACGGCAACTACGCCTTCTACGCGCACCTGCGACCGAACAGCCTCAAGGTCAAGCCCGGGGACACACTCAGCACCGGACAGGTCATCGGCGCCCTGGGGAACTCCGGCAACTCCGATGCACCGCATCTGCACTTCCACGTGATGGACGGCCCGGATCCGTTGGCGTCCAATGGTTTACCATTTACCTTCAAATCGTTCCGGCTCGATTCGCGGCTGACCTCGCTGGCCGCCGCCGATTCGCTGTTCGACGGCAGGCCGGCCGCACGGCAACCGGGCTTCGCCGAGCGCGACCAGACCGACGTCAGCCCACTGGTATTGGATGTGATGACATATGCGACGGGCTAGCGGCGTAGCTTTCCTGGCCGACCTGATCTGCGTGGTGGCCTTCAGCACGATGGGGCGACGCAGCCACGCAGAGGCGCTGTCCCTGGCCGGGGTCGCCGAGACCGCGTGGCCTTTCCTGACCGGAACGGTGGTGGGCTGGCTGCTGTCCCGCGGCTGGCAGCGGCCGACGTCGTTGGCGCCCACCGGGATCGTGGTGTGGATCAGCACCGTGGTGGTCGGCATGGTGCTGCGGAAACTGACCTCGGCGGGAACGGCGGGCGCCTTCATCGTGGTCGCCACGGTGTCGACCGCGGTGCTGCTGTTGGGCTGGCGCGCTGTGCTGGCAGCGGTACAGCGCCGTCAATCTGCCTGAGCCGCATCCTCGGTCGACGAGGCCGACTCGGCCAGCGTCAGGGTGGCCCGCAGACCGCCGAGTGGCCCGTCGGACAACGTGATCTCGCCGCCGTGCAACTGGGCCTGCTGCGCCACCAAAGCCAGGCCGAGTCCGGAGCCGCCCGCCATCGCGGTGCTGCCGCGACGGAACCGGCCCAGCACGGTCTGGTGCTCCTCGACCGGCAGTCCACGCCCGTTGTCATCGACGGTGATGACGAGAAACTCGCCGCTGCGGTGGGCGGTCACCACGATCCGGGTGGCCCCGCCGTGGACGATGGCGTTGCGCACCAAATTGTCCACGGCGATGCGCAGCCCACCCGGCCAGCCCAGTACCGGACCGACGTCGTCGGCCACATGCGCTTCGATGCCGACGTGCTCGCGGACCCGGGTGTTCTCCCGGACCACCCGGTCGAGCAGATCGGCGACGTCGATCAGTTCGCGGTCCTCGGCCTGAGCCAGTTCTCCCGATGCGAGCTGCCCCAATGCGGTGATGATCGCCTCCACCCGGCGCTGCGCCCGGGACAGGTCGGCGACCACCTCGTCACGTTCGGATTCCGGCAGGTTGTGGATCCGCAGGGTGTCCAGATCGGCGCGCATCGCGGTGAGCGGGGTGCGCAGTTCGTGTGCGGCATTGGCGGCGAAATCCTGGGCAGCCTGAAGGGAATTGGTGGTGGCGCGCTGCGCGGCAGCCAGGCGGGTGAGCATCCCTTCCATCGCCTCCGACAGCTCCTCGGCCTCCCGCACACCGCGCACCTTCGGCATCGTGTCGGTACCGCTGTCCAGTTTCGAGGTGTGCTCGGTGAGCTTGCGCAGCGGCCGGATGGCCGGCCCCGCCAACAGCCAGCCCAGACCGCCTGCCACCAACACCGTCGCCACACCGACCACGATGTACTGCGGAATCCTGTTGGGAGTCAACAAGATACCGTCGGTGCGGATACCGATGGATATCAGCACGCCGCCGTGCTGGTCCATGTTGACGGTGCGCACCCGGTAGTCGACGCCGTTGACCTCGACGGTCTCGGTGCCCGGCGGCAGCACCGGCAACTGGAATCCCCTCTGGAACACCACCTGCCCCGTCGAACGTGACCGACCGGTGGTCAAGACGCCGCGTGTCGGATCCTGCAGATGCTCGGGGTTGATGCTGGCATCGACGATCGAATCGAGCCGGCGATCCAACTGCGCAGAGTCGTTGTTCGCCAACACCACCGAGGTCAGGATGGTGAACACCGCGACCACGGCCGCGGCGGCCAGCGCCGAAGCCACCGCGACCCTGGTGCGCAACGACGCGGAACGGATGAAGCCGAAAGCCCGCACCTAGCGTTTGTTCCTCACGGAATCCATCACACATCTTCCCGCAAGACGTACCCGATCCCCCGGACGGTATGGATCACCCGGGGTACATCGGGTGACTCGAGCTTGCGTCGCAGATACGAGATGAAGACGTCAGCCACGTTGGTATCGACGTCGAAGTCGTATCCCCAGACCAGCTCGAGGAGCCGTTGCCGGGACAACACCACACCGGCGTTCTCGGCCAACACCGCCAGCAGGTCGAATTCCCGCTTGGTCAGGTCGACCCGGTCGCCGCCGACGAACACCAACCGGCGGGCGGTGTCGATGGTCAACGCCCCGACCGTCATGACGTCCGACGGACGATCGCCGTGGCTGGCCCGGCGCAACAATGCGTTGAGGCGTGCCACAAGCTCGCCGAGGTCGAACGGTTTCGTCAGGTAGTCGTCCGCGCCGGCTTCCAGCCCAGCGATGCGGTCGTTGACGGTGTCACGCGCCGACAACACACAGATGGGGATCTCGTTGCCCAATGCCCGCAGAGCGGTGACCACCGCGACGCCGTCGAGTTCCGGCATCTGGACGTCGAGAACGAGCGCATCGTGCGACTCGTTCGACAACAGGCGCAGTGCCTCCTTGCCGGACGCCGCGACCCGGACGTCGAACCCCGAATGCCGCAGCCCACGGGCAACTGACGTACGCACATCCGGGTCGTCGTCGACCATCAGCACCGTGCGGTTCACACTCTCGGGTGTCACGTGTCCTTCGCCGCTGGCGGGGGTAGCTTCCACCCGCACTCGGTTACGGGATGGAAGGAGCCGGAGCTTCGCCGCAGCGGTTCTTCAGGTCTACCAGCGGCTGGCGGATACCGGAGAGCTCGGCCTTGGTCTGCGGGTTAGCTTCCAGGTAGTCGTGCACCTTGGTCTTGACCTCGTCACGCGGCAGGCCTTCCAGGCTGGTGAAGAAGTAGTTCACATCGGGATGGGTGAACAGGTACGCCGAGGTCGATGCCGAAACGCCCGAAGCCACGCCGGCCAGATCGGCTGCGCTGCAGTTGGGGGGGTTGGCCGCCGGGTCGTCGGCAAGCGCCGACGGGATGGCGCCGAGCAACATCGCACCGGCTACCGCGCCGGCGCCGGCCACGCCAGCTACCACGCGCCGCGCGTTTCGGGCCGAGAGCAACATGGTCAAGCTCCTTCATCGGATGTGGAAGGCCGTACCCCAAATCGGTTATCGGCTGAAGAAAGCTAAGCAGAATCCGTGACGACTTGCCTGTCTTGTGCGTAAAACCGCCGCGCCGCGTGGTGAACCCGCAGTTCAGCGGTCGCACCACCCCGACGCGACGGCGGCGGGCCTAACGCACCGCGGCCGTCGCGGGACCCGGAAGTGGGCCGGAGACCGGAGTCTGGGCACCCTGCACCAGCCCCATCAGTTGCGGCAGGGTGACTGGCAGCTTGCAGCGCGTCCCAAGGACGGTCAGGGGCTGCTGCAGCTGCTGGATGTCCTTGGCGGCCTGAGGGTTGGCGTCGAAGTAGGTCTTGAGGGCCGCGATCGACTGGGTTCCACCCTGCTGCTGGCTGATCGTGGTCAGGGCCAGGTTGGTCTTCGGATGGGTGTCCAGGTAGTTGCCGATGTTGGTCGCCACGCCGCCCGCTGTGCGGGCGACCTCACTGGCCGCACACGGATCGGTCGCAGCCGTGGCGGACGGGACAATGAGCACGGCCACTGTCACACCGCCGGTCGCGAGCGCCGCGAGCGCGGCGGCCAGCGGGCGGCGCAATCCACCGTTGGTCGGTTGCATGGAGAACTCCTTCAGCGTGGGCCCCGGCGCACACGTCAGCCGGGGTCGTCCTCAGCTATGTCGCGCGACAGCGCCCATCCGTTAGCCGATCTGTCGGCGGCGGTCACGTAACACTACGGATGTCAGCTGTGGATATCCCTGTGAAAGTCTCAGGGCGATCTCAGAACCGGAAGAGGACGGGCCACACTACACCGGTGGAGGTACGCTCTCGCTGACACAAGCCAGGACACGCCCAGCCACGTCGGGGGGAGAAAGCGGGGACCTCGCATCCAGCAGTTCATGATGCGCTTGAGCAGCTATCTGCGCAGATTCCGCTGGGCGGTTTTCGCGACTTGGTTGTTGCTTCTGGTGCCCTCGATCTACCTCGCGATCAACCAGTCGTCCAATCTGACCGGCGGCGGTTTCGATGTCGAAGGTTCGCAGTCGCTCCACGTCCAGCGACAGCTCGAGGAGAATTTTCCGAATCAGGGCGCGTCTCCACTCGCCCTGATCGCGGCTCCCCGCGCCGACGCCTCGTTCGAGGACATGAACTCGGCGGTGGCGTGGTTGGAGAAGGTCGCGGGTCAGGTGCCCAGCGTCAAAATCGTGCCGAATCCGCAACAGCGCGCCCCGCAGCCCGACCGGCCGTACGTCATCACCTTGCAGTTGGACTTCAACAACACCGGCGCGGTGGACGTGGCCAAGCAGCTGCGCCAGAAGGTCGGGATACACGGCGAAGACCCGGGTGAGAGCGAGAACGGCAAGGTCAAGTTCTATGTCATCGGGCAGGGCGCCCTCGGTGCGGCCGCTACCCAGGCCACCAAGCACGACGTAGCCGCGGCCGAGAAGTGGAACCTGCCGATTGTGTTGATCGTGCTGCTGGCGGTGTTCGGCTCGCTGGCCGCGGCGGCGCTGCCGCTGGTGCTCGGCGTCTGCACCGTCGTGGTGACCATGGGTCTGGTCTATCTGCTGTCCATGTACACGCAGATGAGCGTGTTCGCCACGTCGACGGTGTCGATGTTCGGTATCGCCCTGGCCATCGACTATTCCCTGTTCATCCTGATGCGGTACCGCGAGGAGTTGCGGGCCGGCCGCGATCCGACCGATGCGGTCGACGCCGCCATGGCCACCTCCGGCCTGGCCGTGACGTTGTCGGGACTCACGGTGATCGCCTCGGTCACCGGCATCTACCTCATCAACACCCCGGTTCTGGTGTCGATGGCCACCGGCGCGATCCTGGCGGTTGCCGTCGCGGTACTGACTTCCATCACGCTGACCCCGGCGGTGCTGGCGACGTTCGGCAACGCCGCCGCCAAGCGATCGTCCTACCTGCACTGGTCGCGCCGCGCCGAGGCGAGCCAGTCACGGTTCTGGACCCGGTGGACCGGCGCGGTCATGCGCCGTCCGTGGGCCTCTGCCGCAAGCGCGGCCATCCTGTTGTTGATCCTGGCGGCACCGGCGTTCGGCATGGTGCTGGGCAACAGCATGCAGCGCCAGTTCGAGCCCACCCACGAGATCCGCGGCGGCGTCAACGCCGCCGCCGACGCGTTGGGCCCCGGCGCGCTGGGTCCGGTGCGGGTGCTCGTGACGTTCCCGGGAGGCAACGCATCCGGCCCCAAGGGCACTGCCACCATCGACGCGGTTCGCCAGGAGATGGCCAGGACCCCCCACGTGGTGAACGTGCAACCGCCCGTGTTCGCCGACAACGACTCCAGCGCGCTGCTGTCTGCCGTGCTGTCGGTGGACCCGGAAGACCTGGCCGCCCGCGAGGCCATCGACTGGATGCGGGACCACCTGCCCGTGGCCGCCGGGTCGAACGCACGAGTCGACGTCGGCGGCCCGACCGCCTTGATCAAGGACTTCGACGATCGGGTCTCCAGCACCCAGCCGCTGGTGTTCCTGTTCGTCGCGCTGATCGCCTTCGTGATGCTGTTGGTGTCGATCCGGTCGGTACTGCTGGCGCTCAAGGGCGTGGTGATGACGGTGCTGTCGGTGGCCGCGGCCTACGGCAGCCTGGTGGTCGTCTTCCAATGGGGCTGGTTCGAGGAACTGGGCTTCGAGAAGATCAGCTCGCTCGACAGCACCGTGCCTCCCTTGGTCCTCGCGATGACCTTCGGTCTGTCGATGGACTACGAGATCTTTTTGCTCACCCGGATTCGGGAACGGTTCCTGCAGACCAACAACACCCGTGACGCGGTTGCCTACGGCGTCAGCACCAGCGCGCGCACCATCACCAGTGCCGCGCTGATCATGATCGCGGTGTTCATCGGGTTCGCTTTTGCCGGCATGCCCCTGGTGGCCCAGCTCGGTGTGGCCTGCGCGGTGGCCATCGCGGTCGACGCGACCGTCGTCCGGCTGATCCTCGTGCCCGCCCTGATGGCCGTGTTCGACGAATGGAACTGGTGGCTGCCGCAGTGGCTGGACCGGCTGTTGCCCCAGGTGGACTTCGAGAAGCCTTTGCCCAAGGTCGAGGTCACCGATCTGGTGATCATCCCCGACGACATCTCGGCGCTGGGTCCGAGCGGATCAGACCTGCGCATGATGGTGCGGACCGCCGCTCGAATGAAAAATCTTGCTCCACAAACGATCACCGTCACCGATCCGCTGGCGTTCAGCGGCTGCGGCAAACCGTCTGCGTGGCTGGCGGCGCGGCGCCCGGGCGGTCCGAAACGCTGCCCCGGCGTGCATCCGGTGACGATGTGGCGGGGCAGGCTCTCGGTAGCCGTGGACGCGCTGGAGGCCGAGGCCGAGGCGCAGCGGGCTCCGATGGAACGGCTCGGCCCGGTCGAGACCACCAATGTGCAACTGCCCACCGGTGATCGGTTGCAGATCCCGACCGGCGCCGAAACGCTGCGGCTGAAAAGTTATCTGGTCATGTGCCGCAACAGCACCAAAGACTTTGAAGAGTTTGCTGAACTTGTCGAGTCGATGGAAACTGAGACCGCAGCCCTGGTGTTGTCGGGCATGGACCGGTATTACTGTGGGCAGAACCCGACGAGCAGATGGGTGGCCACGCAGCTGGTGCGGCAGCTGGCCGACCCGCAGCCGTCCGATGAACGCGAGCTCGCGATGTCGGACCCGGATGCAGCTGCCGAATGGGAGAAGGTCAGGCAGCGCTGCCTGTCAGTTGCGGTAGCGATGCTGGAGGAGGCGAAGTGACGTTGGCCCCCGACGTCCGGGAACCGAGGGATGCGCGGACTGCGCGTCGTGACGAGATTCAGCCGGCTCAACCGTCCACTCGGCGTCCCCAGGCGCCTCAAGCCCAGCGCACCTCCGGGCAGCGCTCATCGACTCCACGAACTACTGCCCAACGGACCAACGCCCAACGACCCGCGGCGCCTCAGCGCACGACGACACCGCGCGACACGGCGTCACGCACGTCCGGGCAGCGCAGTTCGGCACAACGCTCCCAGAACGCGCCCAACCAGGTACAACGGACACAGGAGCAACGTGCTTCTGGGCAGGACACCAAGGGACAGCGCACACAGGGGCAGGGAACGCAAACACCACGCACACCGGTACAGCGCTCGAAGCAGCCGGCACAGCCACGACAACCGCGTCAGGGCCAGGCCGCGCCGCCGCAGCGTCAACCCCCCACCTTCGACGAGCGGCCGGTCGAGTACTGGCCGACCGCGGCGATCCGTGCTGCCCTGGAGACCGACGACATGGCGGTCTGGCAGCGCATCGTCGCCGCCATCAAGCGTGACCCTTACGGCCGGACCTCCCGACAGGTCGAAGAGGTGCTGCAGACCGCCCGGCCGTACGGGGTGTCCAAGGCGCTGTCAGAAGTCCTGGTGCGCACCCGTGAGCACCTCGAAGCCACCGAACGCGCCGAGGTGGCCCACCAGATCCAGGCGATGCTGCGCCGTTCCGAGCTGCAGGCGCCCGAGTTCGCCTCGCGCATCGGGGTGTCCAACGAGTCCTTCGCCGATTACCTGGAAGGCGCCATCAGCCCGCCGGCCTCGCTCCTGCTGCGTATGCAGCGTCTCTCGGACCGCTTCGCCAAGCTGTCCGCGCAGCGTTCGGCGAAATAGCCCCGATCGTCGGCGCCCGTCAGCGCGAATGCAACGGGGTCACATTGTCGACGAGCCAACGCCCGTCGGTCTTGCTCAGGGCAACCCGTAGCGCCATGACCGCATTGTCGGTGGGTTTGCCCGGCGCACTCTGAGTTCCGCGCAGGACCACGGCCACACTGGCCACCTGCGGACCCAGCGCCTCCACGCCGGCCGAGATGGTGGCCGCCGTGGCCGATACGTTCTTGCTTGCCAATTCTTTTGCCACATTGGCGAATTCGTTCTTGAATTGCTGAGCCTGAGCCGGCGACATCATGGCCGTCGCGCGGTCGATCGAGCTGGTCGGGCTCTGCGGGGTGAACGTGGCGGTGGCCTCCGAGACGCTGCTGGCGATGCGCACCACCTCGTCGCGGTCGTTGTTGAAGGTGTGGTCGGGCACGGTCCAGCGCAGGTAACCCACAGTCACCGCCGCCACCACGGCCGCGGCGGCCACGCCGGCGACAGCGAGCCGCAGTCCGGGGGCATCGTCGTCGGTGCCCAATGTCACGCCGTCGCGACGGGCCAGCGTGATGTTGACGATGACGCCCTGCACGATCAGCAGGCACAGCACCGAGCACAGCGAGACCCACCACAGCGGCCAGGACAGCGCCAGCCCGATGTACAGCAGCGCCGCGATGGCCGCCAGCGGGGCGGCGATGTCGAAAGCCAGGACACGCAACCGGTTTCTCATCGAATCGGCTCCAATCGCGAAACCATCAGGGTGCCGTCGACGTCGGAGACATCCAGACGCAGGGTCCAGCGCACGGTCTGGGGCTTGTCCGTGCCTGCGTTCTCGCTGACCGAGGTCGCCACCACGAGCACAGTGTCGGTCCGCGACACCATGCCGGCCAACTCCTTCTTGGGCGCGGGCACCGGGCGACCATCAGGGCCCGGCGGCGGGTGGTACAGCGATTCGATGGCCACCGAGTCGATCTGGCCGGTGGTGCGGGCCTGCAGCCGCTGCACCAGGTCGCGGTAGGGCTGCACGGCGGCGTCGAAGTCGGAATTGAGCTGTCCGACGGTGCCCTCGCGGAGCTTCTGCATACCGGCCTCGACGGAGTCCTTGTTGATGTTGATCAGGACACTGGTCCAGTCGGCCGCGGTCCGCAGGACCCGGGTCTGGTAGGTGCGCTCGTCGGACTCGCTGCGGTGGCCGGACCACACCATGACGGCCAGGACCACCGCGACGACCGCGATGAGTCCCGCCACCGCCGATGCGAAGCCGAAGCCGGTGATCGCACCGCCGGAATGATCGACTGTGCCGTCCTTGCTGTCCTTGTGGTCCTTGCTCGGCGCCTCGGGCATGGCGTGAGGGTACCGGGCGGTGTTTCACCGTACGTAACGCAGTTGCACCACGCCCGACGCGGGAAAGGTTCTCGTCCCGGACAGGGACAGCCGGCCCAACGGCGCACTGAACAACCGCAGGCCACCACCGAGGACCACCGGGTAGATCACCAGTCGGATCTCGTCGACAAACGGCAGGAACGCCTGGGCGGCCTGGGCACCGGCGAACACCGCGACATCACCCTCCCCTTTCTTGAGCCGGGCCACCTCGGCGGGCAGGTCGGCGCCGAGGCGCTGCGCCGGCCCCCAGAACAGGTCCGGTTCACCACGCGACAGCACCAGTTTCGGCAGGCTGTTCATCAGGCGGGTGTGCTCGCGATCGACGGCCCGCACGGTCGGCCCGTCCTGCCAGTACGGACCCACCAGGCGGTAGGCCGTGTGACCGAAAATCATCGCGTCGATGTCACGCAGTTGTTCGGCCATCAACTCGTCAACCTCGGCGTCGGCAACATCGGTCCAGCTCAGATCACCATCTGGACCTGCAACGTAGCCGTCAAGGCTGACCTGTACCGACAGAAATATATTGGGCATGGCGGGTAGACTTCCGGGCGCACAAAAACTGAGCACCCGCGGCCTTCTGGAAGAATGTCGGGGTGACGGTAGAAGCGATCAAGTCGGGTATCGATCTGAGCTATGTCGACCCGCAGGCCCGCCCGCAAGACGATCTGTTCGGCCACGTCAACGGCCGTTGGCTGACCGACTACGAGATTCCGGCCGACCGCGCCACCGATGGCGCCTTCCGGCTGCTGCACGACCGTGCCGAGGAACAGATCCGCGATCTGATCACCCAGGCTTCCTCGGCCGCCGCCGCGGCAGGCACCGACGAGCAGCGCATCGGTGATCTGTACGCCAGCTTCATGGACGAGCAGACCATCGCCGCGCGCGGCCTGGCGCCGCTGCTGGCCGAGCTCGCCCTGATCGACGGCGCCGCCGACAGCGACGCGCTCGCCGCGGTGCTGGGCGGGCTGGAGCGCAGCGGGGTATCCGGTGGGGCCGGTGTGTACGTGGACACCGATTCCAAGGATTCGACGCGTTATCTGCTGCACATGAGCCAGTCCGGCCTCGGACTGCCCGACGAGTCCTACTACCGCGATGAGCAGCACGCCGAGATCCTGGCTGCCTACCCCGGCCACATCGCCCGGATGTTCACGTTGGTCTACGGCGCAGACACCGCGGAGGCCCAGACCGAGACCGCGGCCCGGATCGTGGCACTGGAATCCAAGCTGGCCGCCGCGCACTGGGATGTGGTCAAGCGCCGCGACGCCGACCTGACCTACAACCTGCGCAAGTTCACCGACCTCTCCGGCGACGCCCCCGGCTTCGACTGGACCGGCTGGCTCGGTGCCCTGGGCACCACGCCCGAGAAGGTCTCCGAGCTGGTGCTTCGGCAGCCCGACTACGTGACGGCGTTCGCCGCGCTGTGGGCGAGTGCGGACCTGGAGGACTGGAAGGCCTGGACCCGCTGGCGCCTCATCCATTCGCGCGCCGGCCTGCTGACCGACGAGCTGGTGGCCGAGAACTTCGACTTCTACGGCCGCACCCTCAGCGGCACCGAACAGAACCGCGATCGCTGGAAGCGCGGCGTCTCCCTGGTCGAGGGTCTGATGGGCGATGCCCTGGGCAAGCTCTACGTAGCGCAGTATTTTCCGCCCGAGGCCAAGGCCCGGATGGACGAGCTGGTGGCCAACCTGCGCGAGGCGTACCGGGTCAGCATCAACGAGCTGGCCTGGATGACGCCGGAGACCAGGGCCAAGGCACTGGTCAAGCTGGACAAGTTCACCCCCAAGATCGGCTATCCGGCCCACTGGCGGGACTATTCGGCGCTGGCCGTCGAGCGTGACGACCTGTACGGCAACTACCGCCGTGGCCATGTGGTGAACTCCGACCGTGAGCTGGCCAAGCTGGGCGGGCCGGTGGACCGCGACGAATGGTTCATGACGCCGCAGACGGTGAACGCCTACTACAACCCGGGGATGAACGAAATCGTCTTTCCCGCAGCGATTCTGCAGCCACCGTTTTTCGATGCCCAGGCCGACGATGCGGCCAACTACGGCGGTATCGGCGCGGTGATCGGGCACGAGATCGGCCACGGTTTCGACGATCAGGGCGCCAAGTACGACGGCGACGGCAATCTGGTGGACTGGTGGACCGATGCCGACCGCGCTGAATTCGGGGTCCGTACAAAGGCTTTGATCGACCAGTACGAACAGTTCAGCCCACGCGGCCTCGATGCCTCACACCATGTGAACGGCGCGTTCACGGTCGGCGAGAACATCGGTGACCTCGGCGGGCTGTCCATCGCCCTGCTGGCCTATCAACTCTCGCTGAAGGGCCAGGAGGCGCCGGTGATCGACGGGCTGACCGGTGTGCAGCGCGTCTACTTCGGCTGGGCGCAGGTGTGGCGGACCAAATCGCGTGACGCCGAGGCGATCCGGCGTCTGGCGGTGGACCCCCACTCACCGCCGGAGTTCCGCTGCAACGGCGTCATCCGCAATATCGACTCGTTCTACGAGGCGTTCGAGGTGGTCGATTCCGACGAGCTGTACCTGGAACCGGCTCAGCGCGTGCGTATCTGGAACTAGCCGGATACAACAAAACCCCCGCGGTGACCCGCGGGGGTTTTGTTGTATGTCTCGTTGCTAGAACATCTGCCAGTCGGACGCACCGTCAGGCGTGTTGTACCAGCCACCACCGGTGTTCTTGATCACCACCGGGTCACCGCTGCCGAAGTTGTCGTAGAACCACTTGGCATTCTCGGGGCTCAGGTTGATGCAACCGTGGCTCACGTTGCTGTTGCCCTGTGAGGCCACCGACCACGGCGCACTGTGCACGAAGATGCCGCTGTTGTCGATCCGGACGGCGTCCTTCACCTTGAGCTTGTAGCCCTCTTTGGAGTCGACCGGCACACCGTAGGTCGACGAGTCCATGACGATGTCGGCGAACTTCTCCAGCACGTAATAGGTGCCGTTCTTGGTCTCATGCTTGCCGTCGGGCTTGCCCATCGACACCGGGAAGGTCTTCTCCAACTTCCCGTTGCGCATGACCTCCATCTTCTTGCTCTTGTCGTCGATGGTGGCCACCAGGTAGTCACCAACCCGGAAGCTGGACTTGGTGCCCGCCGCGTCGATGTCCACCACGGTGTTCGACGGCCAGAAGTCCTGAGGCCGCCAGCGCAGCTGGGTTTCGGTGACCCAGTAGAAACGGCCGGCCACCGGCGGGTTGGAGGTGATCCGGATGGCGTCCTGGGCCATCTGCCGGTCGGCGATCGGCCGCTGGAAGTTGATGTAGATCGGTTTGGCGACACCCACCATGGAGCCGTTGACCGGGTTGAACGACGGCGGCAGGAACGGCGCCTCACCGGTGAACGGCGTGGAGCTCTGCCCGGGCGCGGTGCCCTCGAACGGCACGGTCGGGGAGCCGTAGTTGATGATCGGCGCGGGTGCCGCGGCGACACCGGGCGGCGCGAACGGATCCGCCACGGGCGCCGGGACAGCAGGGTCGACGGGTGCCGGCGGCACCTCGGGATCTGCATAGGCGGATGGGCTGAACACCATTCCACCCGCGAGCCCCGCGGCCATGAAAGCAGTGATCAGTCGACGTTTTGCCGATATCGGCATAGGTAACCTCCAGACAGCACAACTTGCTCAAGTGTCTCACAGCGTGGCGACCAGCTACCGCCGCGAGAAGCCGTCATTCCGCGGCAGCAGCCGGTGCCACGGCGCTGAACTGCGATGTTTATCGACTGTGAGTTTGGTTGTGTTACTTCTCGCAGGCCGCGCAGGAAACTGTGAATACGCCGCGAGACAACATGACGCCACTCATCGCGACCAAGATCAGGGCTGCCGCGGCGCCAACGGTCGGGGCTGCGCCGCCGTGGTCGTAGAGGCCGCCACCGATCAGCGCACCGCCCATGATGCCCACCTGGAACGCCGCGACGTACCGACCCGAAGCCCCGTCGGGGTCGTCCGGGGAGGTGCGCATCGCCGACGCCTGCAGCATCGGCGGCAACGCCGTGGACGCCGCGCCCCAGACCACCACCGCCCCCGCGCCGAGCGCCACCACGGCCGGCCCGGACCACGATTCGAGGGCGAGGACCGACAGCGTCAGCAGTGCGGCGGCCAGCACGGCCAGACAGCTCAGCACCGACGCCTTGGGCCATAGGTCGAGGGGCCGGGCCATGGCCGCCATCCCGGCCAGGCCGGCGATCCCGAATCCGGCCAACAGCCAGGCCAGGTGCGGGCCGTGTATCCCGACCACGTCTCGGATGATCACCACGATGAAGGTGAAGGCGATGAAATGCCCGGTGACACCGATCAGCGTGAGTATCGACAGGGTGAGCAGCCGACGGTTGCGCCGGTGGCTGCGCGGCGCCCGTGTGGCGTTGGACGTGGATGCGAGCGGCGGAAGAATCGTCCAGGCGGCCAGGGCCACCACGGCCGCGGTCACGGCGATCACCGCCACCGCGGAACGCCAGCCCCACATTTCACTCATCGCCGCGGCAAGCGGGTTGCCCACCACCAGGGCCAGGCCGGTGCCGACATAGACGGCTGCGGTGGCGCGGCCGGCGTGGCTGGCCGGGACCAGCCGCGCGCCAATCGGGGCGATCACCGACCACATCAGCCCATGGGCCAGTGCGCACAGCACCCGCCCACCGGCCAGCACCGCGAAGTTGGGTGCCAGCGCCGAGATCACCTGCGAGATGGTCAGGCACACCAGGGTCGCGACCAGGGTCCGGCGTCGCGGCCAGCGTGCCGTCAGCCGGACCAACGAGACCGTGGTGAGCGCAGCGACCAGGGCGTAGCCGGCCATCAGCGTGGCGACCAGGCCCGCACTGACCTGAAGATCGGTGGCGATCGCCGGCAGTGCACCAACGGGGAGCATCTCGGCGGTGACATAGATGAACGCCGCCGCCGCGAGGACGGCGAGTTGCGCGGCCACGCGCGGTGTCCACGGGCTGACGTGGGCGGGCAGCGATTCGCCGGTGACGCTGAAGATCATGCTGGAATGCCACGGTAGCTCGCCCACGTGGCCGTGCGTGGTTGCCGAACCGGTGCGGTGCCGCCGCGTTCCTCACGCCATGGCGGGATTCCGACGCTTCGGCCGCCACCGCGCCACCGACGCGAGCGCACAATCGATGCTGTGATTGTCGCGTTCAGCATCAGCCCGGCCGGCGGGGATGAAACCGGAAGTGTCAGCGCCGCGGTGGCCGAGGCCGTGCGGGTGGTGAGGGCCTCTGGCCTACCCAACGAGACCAATGCCATGTTCACCAACGTCGAAGGTGACTGGGACGAGGTGATGGCCGTGGTGAAACAGGCCGTGGAGGTCGTCGCGGCGGTATCCCCGCGGGTCAGCCTGGTGTTGAAGGCCGATATCCGGCCCGGCTACACCGGGCAGCTCACCGCGAAAGTGGAGCGCATCGAGCAGGCGCTGGGCGGCTAGCGCAGTTCCGGGTCGTCGTCGAGCGTCTCCTCGGCGACTATCTGGACGTTGTCCTCGATCGGCAGGGTCCAGTTGCCTGCCATCGGCGCTCCGTAGCGCGCCGCGAGCGGCCCGCTGAGGTCCACGACGTCCGGGTCCTTACGCCACCGCCGGACGCCCGTGGCCACGATGAACAGGAGCGCCGTCACGATGAAGACGACGAGGGCGATCTTCAGGACCAGCATGCTCAGGAACGGACCAGGCGGGCGATGGCCGCCGAGGCCTCGGCCAGCTTGGCTTCAGCCTGGTCCCCACCTTCGGCGACGGCCCGTGTCACGCAATGTCCCAGGTGCTCGTCCAGCAGACCGAGCGCCACGGATTGCAGCGCACTGTTGACGGCGCTGATCTGAGTGAGCACGTCGATGCAGTACTTGTCCTCGTCGATCATCTTGGCGATGCCCCGGACCTGGCCTTCGACCCGGCGCAACCGCTTGGCGTAGTTCTCCTTCTGTGCCGAGTAGCCATGTGCACCCGAGTGGTCAGCCGCGTCCATGGCTCTAGTATACGGGTACCCCACCGGGGTATGCATCTTTATGGGAAAGAATTTGGGCGGCTAACTAACCGAGGGGCATACTTACCGGCATGTCTGCCGAGACCCCTGACACTTCTCTTCGCGCAAGCGGCTCATCGCCCGACATCAAACCCCGCAGCCGCGACGTCACCGACGGCCTGGAGAAGGCAGCGGCCCGCGGAATGCTCCGCGCGGTAGGAATGGGCGACGACGACTGGGTCAAGCCGCAGATCGGCGTCGGGTCGTCGTGGAACGAGATCACCCCGTGCAACATGTCGCTGCAGCGGTTGGCCCAGGACGTCAAGGCCGGTGTGCACGAGGCCGGCGGGTTCCCGCTGGAGTTCGGCACCATCTCGGTGTCCGACGGCATCTCCATGGGCCACGAGGGGATGCACTTCTCGCTGGTCTCCCGCGAGGTGATCGCCGACAGCGTCGAGACCGTGATGCAGGCCGAGCGCCTGGACGGCAGCGTGCTGCTGGCCGGTTGTGACAAGTCGATCCCCGGCATGCTGATGGCGGCCGCGCGGCTGGACCTGGCCAGCGTGTTCTTCTACAACGGCTCGATCATGCCGGGTATCGCCAAGCTCACCGACGGCACCGAGAAGGAAGTCACCATCATCGACGCCTTCGAGGCGGTCGGCGCGTGCGCGCGAGGGCTGATGTCACGTGCGGACGTCGACATCATCGAGCGCGCGATCTGCCCGGGCGAGGGTGCGTGTGGCGGCATGTACACCGCGAACACCATGGCGTCGGCGGCCGAGGCACTCGGAATGTCGTTGCCGGGCAGCGCATCTCCGTTGGCCGTGGACAAGCGTCGCGGCGAGTACGCCCGCAAGTCCGGCGAGGCCGTCGTGGAGATGCTGCGCCGCGGCATCACCGCGCGCGACATCCTGACCAAGGAAGCCTTCGAGAACGCGATCGCTGTCGTGATGGCGTTCGGCGGCTCGACCAACGCCGTCCTGCATCTGCTGGCGATCGCCCGCGAGGCCGAGGTGGAGCTGACCCTGGCCGACTTCACCCGCGTCGGCAACAAGGTGCCGCACCTGGCCGACGTGAAACCGTTCGGCCGCCACGTGATGAAGGACGTCGACGAGATCGGCGGCGTTCCGGTGGTCATGCGTGCGCTGCTGGACGCCGGCCTGCTGCACGGGGAGTGCCTGACCGTGACCGGTAAGACCATGGCCGAGAACCTGGCTCACATCGCGCCGCCGGACCCCGACGGCAAGGTGCTGCGGGCGATGAACAACCCGATCCACCCGACCGGCGGCATCACGATCCTGCACGGATCATTGGCTCCCGAGGGTGCCGTGGTGAAGTCCGCAGGGTTCGAGTCAGACGTGTTCGAGGGCACGGCAAGAGTTTTCGAGCGCGAGCGGGCTGCCCTGGATGCGTTGGAGGACGGCACCATCACCCACGGCGACGTCGTGGTGATCCGCTACGAGGGCCCCAAGGGCGGCCCGGGCATGCGCGAGATGCTGGCCATCACCGGCGCCATCAAGGGCGCCGGACTGGGCAAGGACGTCCTGCTGATGACCGACGGCCGGTTCTCCGGCGGGACGACGGGCCTGTGCGTCGGGCACATCGCTCCGGAGGCCGTCGACGGCGGGCCCATCGCGTTCGTCCGCGACGGTGACCGGATCCGCCTCAACGTGGCCGACGGAACGTTGGACATCCTCGTCGACGAGGCTGAGTTCGAGGCCCGCAAGGCCGGTTTCGAACCGCTGCCGCCGCGCTACAAGACCGGCGTGCTGGCCAAGTACACCAAGCTGGTCCAGTCTGCCGCCGTCGGCGCTGTCTGCAACTAGAGTCCCCCTGCATCGGTGGTACCGTGACGTCGGGCGTGCAGGAACGCCCGACGTCCGCTCGAAGAGGCCAAGCCTCCCTGCACACCGACTTGCCTTGTGACTGACCTCTTCTCAGCCCGATTCGCGGACGCGGGCGCTTGAGAGGAGGCCGTCATGGCCAGCCGTCTGCCGAGCAATCCCTCGATCGATCACCTCCGCGATGAGGCCCGCGCGTTGCAGCGCGCGAATCGCACCCCGCTGCACGACGCCCAATCGGCCGTCGCTCGCTCCTACGGATTCAGCAGCTGGCCCAGACTCGTGCACTACCTGCGAGATGCGGCCGAGCTCAGCATCGATCCCGGCGCGCTCGACGAGAACGCCCTCAAGACCGCCGACCGGTTCTGTTCATGGGCATCGTTGCGTTACAACGAAACCGATGCTCCGCCCCGGTGGCAAGCTGCCGCGGAGCTGCTCAGCACCGACCCGGATCTGGTCTACGAGCACATCTGGGCCGCTGCGTCGGCCGCGGATCCGGCGGCACTGGCGCGCCATCTGACCAACCGTCCGGCGCTCGCGAAGACCAGGGGCGGACCATTCGGCTGGGTGCCGCTGATGTACCTGTGTTATTCGCGGGTTCCGTTGGGCCGCACCGCCGACGACGTCCTCGCCACCGCAGCACTGCTGCTCGACGCCGGCGCCGATCCGAATGCCGGGTACCTCTGGTGCGGAATGTCGACGCCGTTCACGGTGCTGACCGGCGTGTTCGGCGAGGGTGAACAAGGGTCGCGCCGTCAGCCGCGGCATCCGTACGCACCCGAGCTGGCCACGCTGCTGTTGACGAGAGGCGCACACCCCGCCGACCAGCAGACGCTGTACAACCGGATGTTCCGGGCCGACGATTCACACCTGGACCTGCTGTTCGCCCACGGCGTGGCCGATGCCGGTCCGAATCCGTGGGAGCTGCGCCTCGGCGAAGCCATGGAATCCCGGGACGAGATGTGGAGGCGCCAGGTCACCTGGGCTGCCGAGCACGGGTTCACCGCGCGGCTCGATTTGTTGGCCCGACACGGAATCGACGTATCCGGAGTGGACGTGGTCACTCCGGTGTTCCCCGACGATCCGAATGCTTTCGATGACGAAGGCGCGACGGCCCTGCATCAGGCCGCCTGGTCGGGCGACCTCGAGCTGATTCGACGTCTCCTCGATGCCGGGGCCGACACGACCATCACCGACCGCAGATTCGGCTCGACCCCACTGGATTGGGCCGAGCATGCCTACCAGACCGAGGCCGCCGAACTCCTACGAGGATGAAATAGCCCGCACATTGCCGGGCCTGTGCTGCAGCGACGTACTGCGCGCGGCCTCAGGCTTCCGGAATTTCGATCCCGTACTTCTCACGGGTGATGTCCTCTGGCTCCGGTCCCCCACGCACACCGGTATCCAAGGCATCGATCGCGGCGAGTTGGTCGGCAGTGAGTGCGAAATCGAAAATATCGATGTTCTCTTGAATCCGTGACGGCGTCACCGATTTCGGGATCGCCTGGCGCCCCTGCTGCAGATGCCAGCGCAGCATCACCTGCGCGGGCGACTTGCCATGTGCGGCCGCGATCTCTCCGATCACCGGATCCTGCAGGGTGGAGCCGTGAGAGCCGCCGCGGTAGAACGTGATACCACCGATCGGTGACCAGGCCTGGTTGATGATGCCGAGCTGATCGTCGATGTCGAGCAGAACGGACTGCCGGAAGTAGGGGTGCACCTCGATCTGGTTGACCGCAGGCACCACCTCGGTCTCGGCCAGCAGCAGGTCGAGGTGGTTCGGCATGAAGTTGGAGACGCCGATCGCGCGCACGTTGCCGTCGGTGTACAGCTTCTCCAGCGCTCGGTACGCACCGACGGTCCGATCGAACTCGCCCGGCAGCGCCTGGTGCAGGATCAGCAGGTCGATCTTGTCGACGCCCAGCTTTCCGATCGCCTTGTCGAAGGCATGAAGCGTGGCGTCGTATCCGTAGTCAGTGATCCACACCTTGGTCTCGATGAAGACGTCGTCGCGGTCCAGGCCAACGCGACGGATCGCCTCACCGACCCCCCGCTCGTTGCCATACACCGCGGCGGTGTCGATGTGGCGGTAGCCGGTCTCCAATGCGACCTGGACCGCCTCCGCCGTCTCATCCGGCGGAGTTTGGTAGACGCCGAAGCCAAGAGCGGGCATGTTCACGCCGTTGTTCAGGGCAAAAGTGGGAACGCTCATGTTTGACCATCGCTTTCAAACTTGTCGGGCAGGCGGCGACCCACCTACCCCTTCGGACCACGCCGGATGATCGCGGCGAGTTGTTCACGTGAGCTGGCGCCCACCCGCTGACAGGCCCGGTACAGATGCCCTTCGACGCTGCGCACCGACATCACCAACCGCTCGGCGATCTGCTTGTTGCTCAGCCCCCCGACGACGAGTTCGACTATCTCGCGCTGCCTTCCGGTCAGCGGCTGTCCGGCCGGATTGCGCAACGCCGGGGTGCACAGCCCGCCGCATTCATCGGCGCTCTCCTGCGCCAACGCGGCCGCATACGCACTGCGCTTGCCCTGACCGTGGTGGCCGAACGCGACCGCGGCCTGCGCGAAGGCGTCAGTGGCGGTGGCCCGGTCTCCGAGGGCCCGGTATTCCTCGGCCGCAGTCAGTAATCCGGCGCCGTCATCGGCTGCCAGCGCCTCGATATGGCCGGCCACCGTCTCGGCCAGCGGAAGTTTCAGGCTCTCGGCGAGCTCCCGTGCGCGCACGGCGCCCGACGTGTCGCCCCACTGCGCGGCCGTCTGCAGACACAGCAGTTCATGCGTCGGCTGCTCACTCTGCGCGGCGTCGCGGCCCGCTGTGCGCACCAGATCGATGGCATCGGCCAGCGCACCACCGGCGGCAAGCGTCCACCCGGTGGCTACCGACATTGCGGTGTTCATGAATACGTAGTCGTCGGGCACCCGCTGCTCGGCCCGGGTCAGCGCCTCGGTTGCCGCTCCGGCCTGGCCCAGTTTGGCATACGCCTCGGCCAGGGAGAAGCAGCTGGCAACCCGCAAACCCGTTGTGATCTCGTGCGTTTCGGCACCGGCGTACGCCTCGTGCAGGTGTTTGACGGCGGCACCGAGATCGGCCCGAACCAGTTCGGCGTGGCCGAGGAGGTGAGCGAGGTTGGCGTACACCAGACCAGGCATGTCACGCGCCGATTCGTCCAGCCGCGCCGCCATGGCCGTGATGTCGTCGATACGGCCGGTCAGCCGGCAGGCACGGCCGTGAACTGCGCCGAGCCAGAACCGCATGGGCGAGGATTCGAACGACGAGGTCGCCCGCTCGATGGCCTGCTCTGCGATGTCGTTGATCTCGTCGACACGTCCGAGCGCACCAAGGGCCATCATCAGCGCGATCGAGGCCATCATCGCGTGCAGATCGGGGAGCCCACCCGAATCGAGGGCGGTCCTGGCTTTTTCCTCCGCACTCACACAATGTCCGACTACTGCCTCGACACAGGCCTGCATGGCCAGGCGTTCCATCCGCTGGTCTTCGGATTCGGTTGTGGTGGAAAGCTTCTCCAAGATCTCGGCGGCATCGCGCGGCCGGCTGAGCATCCAGGCCAGGTTGGCCGCCCGCACCGTCGCCCAGTGATGGTTGTCGGGACGTCCGTCGGCACTGATGTCGCGCAGGACGGCCTCGGCCTCCTCACCCCGGCTCAGCAGGATCAGTGTCATGGCCCGCATCGGCGCGGCCTCGGGTGCACCGCATTCGGCTGCGGCAGCGGCGAAGCGGTCGGCGGCATCAGGATCGAGCAGGACCGCGGCGCACCGAGCCGCGGTGAGAAACAGTTCCGGATCCGGTGGCAGGTCGGAGTGCAGCACCAGCAGTGCCCGGCGCACAGTCGCCCGCATATCCCCGTCGGCCTCCGACTCCAGCCGCCGCGCGAGCCGCCCCCGGATCCTCGACAGGTGCATCTCGCCCGCGGTGGCCCTACGCAATTCGCCGTACAGCGGATGCGCCAGCGTCGCCACCAGGCCACGCCCGGCGCGGTCGACCCTGACCAGATGCATCTGCTCGGCAGCCTCCAGGTCAGCAGATTCCACCAGGTCGGCCAGGACGTCGACACTCAGCGGCTCGCACTGCGAAAGCGTGTCGAGCACCAGTGCCATGCCGGGTTCGAGTCCACCGAGGCGGCGACCGACCATGTCGGTGATGCTCTGGGACACGGCGACATCGCCGTCCCACATCCACACCCCGGCGGACTTGCACATCCGCCCCGCGGCGATCTGGTCCTTGACCAGCTGCAGCAGGTACAGCGCGTTGCCTCCGGTCAGTTTCCAGAACCGGCGCGTGCTGCGACTGTCCACCGGGCCTGCGACCGCCGATTCGATCAGCGTGGCGGCCGCCGCGACGGACAGCGGCTCGAGGTCGATCCGGTCGAGCAGGCTGTCCTTCCACAGCGCGGTCACCGCGTCGGGTTCGGGTCCGCCGGAACGCGCGGTGACGACGAGGCGTACCCCCTGGGTCTGGGCCAGTTGGTGTACGACGTGCGCGGACAGCGCGTCGAGCAGGTGGGCGTCGTCGATGCCGATGACGACCTTGCCCATGCGTTGTTGGGCGACAAAGGAATCGATCACGCGCCGCACGTCCGGCAACGAGTCGCACATGCTCTGGCTGATCGACCCGGTGAAGGCCCCGAGCGGGATGGCCCGCGCGGATTCGGTTCCGACGAACCAGTTGGTCCGGTGTCCGGATGCCGCGGCGTGGCTGAGGGCCTCGCGGGCCAGCCGGGTCTTGCCGACGCCGGCAGTGCCGACGATCACCACACCGTGGTGGGTTCCCGACCCACCAAGGCAGCGACGGATCGTCGCCAGTTCGTCTTCCCGCCCCGCCAGCTTCATCTCAGCAGTTCGTACCCGCCATCGCCGTCATCGGAAGTCCTGCTATTTGCCCAGGATATGGCGTCAAACGCGCTGGCGGGGAGCAAATTGACGCATCGGCCGGTACCACCCATCCATCGCTTCCCCGAATACGCAGTGTGGGCGGGAGCAGATGCCCGCCAAGTAAGGTGTTCTCAATGCGGTGGCGCGGCAACGTCCGAACGGACGCCCCGACCGGCGCACCTCAGCAACTCGGCTGGTTCGCAACGCTCTTTGCGATGGCGTTGGTGTTCCACTACTCCGACAGCCAGCCCCTGGCGGTGTTGCCGGCATTGCTGGCCGCTCTGCCCGCCCTGATATTTCCCGGCTCGGTGGCGGCGGCCGGTCTGGCCGTGGCGGCCGGCGCCACGGTGGCGACGACGAACCTGCCTGCCGCCGCGAACCATCTGGTGCTGAACCTGCTGATCGCCGTCGCACTCGGTACCGCGGCATTGTGGGCACTGGCCACCCGGAACCGACCGGGCGAACCGGACAATTTCGTCGAACGCTGGCTGGATGCCGCACGGACCCCGATCGGCCTCGTGTTGCTCGTGGTCTACCTGTTCACGGTCTTCGACAAGTTGAACACGGCCTATTTCACGCCCGCGACCTCGTGCGGCGGTGAACTGTTCGGCCAGCTCATCTGGCTCAACGGCTTCGACGGTGTCACACCGGGCCCGGGCGTCGGCGAGTTCGTCGGCATCGCCGCGGTGGTGATCGAGGCCGCCATTCTCGGGTTGCTGGCGGTGCCGCGGCTACGTTTCTGGGGCGTGCTGCTCGGGGTGGGCTTTCACTCGATCCTGGCGATGGCCTCGTTCTACGACTTCGCCACGGTGGTGTTCGCGGTGTACGTACTGCTGGTCCCGACCGAGGTGTTCGTGGCCCTGGCGGCCCGCGCGTCGGCGCTGCGGGGAGTCGCGCTCACCGGTTTCGCGGCCCATGTACTGCTGAGCGTGGTGTCGAGTTCGGCCGACTCGCCGACGAGCCCGGTCGGCTTGCCCTGGCACACCCTGCTCGTGCTCACCTGGTTCGTCGCGGTGGTGCCGTTCATGGTCGCACTGCTGCGCGCGTACCACTCTGCGCAGGCAGCAGGGGTCCGTGCCCCGAACTGGAGTTTTCGCCCCTTCGTGCTGCTCCTCGCCCCGCTGCTGGCGTTCGCCAACGGGGCGACGCCGTATGTGGGGCTCAAGACCGTGTCGAACTACTCGATGTTCAGCAACCTGCATACCGAGGACGGCACTTCCAATCATCTGTTGCCCGGCGTCACCGCACTCCAACTGGCCGACTATCAGCGCGACACCGTCACGGTGGTCGGCATGGAGTTTCCACCCCAATCGGCCGACCTGACGCACCTTCGCCGACAGGTCCGCTGGATGTCGGAAGATCCCCCGGTCCGCATCCCCTGGCTCGAACTGCGGCGCAGCGTGATGTTGTGGCAGGACGCCGGCATCAGCGGTGTCCGGCTCGCCTATCTGCACGACGGACCGCCGCGCGTGGTGGACGATGCGACCAAAGATCCCGTGCTCGCGGCGCCACTGCCGTGGTGGCAACGGCATCTGCTCGCCTTCCGCGCGATCGACTCGGGTTGGGGCGCCGATATCTGCCGCTGGTGAGGTCCTACCCGCCGACGCTCGGACGAAGTGGGGCCCAACCGACCCCATTCGAGCAGTACGCTGCCACTGTGGCCAGGCGAGAGATCGGGCAAGGTCCGACTCGCTACGCCCATCAACACGACGCATTGGTCCGATTCGACAAGAGCGTGAGCTGAGATGACCGAAACGCAGATCGACGAGGCCCTCGAGGAGCTCGTCGAAGGTGAAAAGACCTGGGCTTCCCTGTCATTGGCGGCCCGTCGCGGACTGCTCGACGAGGTGCGCGCACTGACCGTGCGTCACGCCGCCGAATGGGTGGACGCCGCCGTCGGGATCAAACAACTCGACCCGTCCTCGCCGCTGGTCGGCGAGGAATGGATGTCGGGTCCGTACTCACTGGCGGCTGGCCTGGGCGCGCTGTCGGAGAGCCTGACCAAGCTCGAAGCGGGCCGCAGCCCGCTCGACGGCGCCGAGTTCGGTTACGCCCCCGGCGGCCGTACGACGGTAAAGGCCCTGCCGCTCAACACCTTCGATCAGCTGCTGCTGTCCGGGTTCAGTGCCGAGGTGTGGCTGCAACCCGGAATCGAGAAGGCCGAGGCTATCCGGTCGGCCGGTCTGGCCCAACGCGACCCGTCCCGCACCAACGGTGTCGGCGCGGTGCTGGGTGCGGGCAATATCTTCTCGATCGCCCCGCTGGACACCATCTACGAGCTGTACGCCAACAACCGGGTGGTGGCCCTCAAGCTCAACCCGATCACCGACCCACTGCTCCCCGTGCTGACCCAGGTGCTGGCTCCGTTCATCGCCGTCGGCGCGGTGCGCATCCTGACCGGTGGGGCCGAGGCCGGCGCATACCTGGTGCGGCACAAGCTCGTTGACCATGTGCACATGACCGGCAGCGCCCTGACCTACAACGCCATCGTATTCGGTACCGGGGAGGAGGGCGCCCGCCGTAAGGCCGCCGACGAGCCGGTGCTCGACAAGGAGATGACCGCCGAACTCGGCGGAGTGTCGCCGACGATCGTGCTGCCCGGCACCTGGAGCAAGGCCGACCTCGAGTTCCAGGCCAATCACGTTGCCACACAACGGTTGCACAACAATGGCTACAACTGCGTGGCCGCCCAGGTGGTCGTGCTGCCAAAGCGATGGGCGCAGCGCGACGAGTTCATCGCCGCCATCCGCAAGGCCGTCGACGACGCCCCGGCGCGGGGCGCCTACTACCCCGGTTCCGACGTCAGGGTCGCGAGCGCGGACACGTCGTATCCGGACGCACAGCACCTGGGCCCCGGCGGTGCCCGGGTCCTAGTGGTCGATCCGGCCGACCGCGAAGCGCTGTTGCGCACCGAATACTTCAGTCCGGTGCTCGGCGTGATCGAACTCGACGTCCCCGATGACCGATTCTTCGAGGAGGCCGTGCGCGTCGCCAACGACGAGTTCGTCGGCACCCTCGGGGTCAACATCATCGCCCACCCGAACACCCTCGCGAGCCTCGGCGACAAGTTCGACCACCTCATCGAGCAGCTGCGCTACGGCACCATCGCGATCAACGCCTGGACCGGAGTCGGCTACCTGACGGCGACCGCCACCTGGGGCGCCTTCCCCGGGCACAAACGCAACGACATCCAGAGCGGAACCGGCGTGGTACACAACGCTTTTCTGCTCGACCGTCCGGAACGCACCGTGGTCCGCGGCCCCTTCCGGCCCGCGCCCCGTTCAGTGTTCGGCGGCGAGTGGTCGCTGTCACCCAAGCCGCCGTGGTTCGTCAACAACCGCACCGCGGCGACGACGGGACGGCTGTTGGCGGACTTCGCCGGAGCACCCGGCTGGGGCAAGCTGCCCGCGATCTTCGCGTCGGCACTGCGGGGTTGAGTACGGGGTCAGCCGGCGACGACGGGCGTGACGGGCACGCGCAGTAACCGTTGCGCGCAGTCGAGCAGCACCCGGTGCAGTTCCTCGTCGGAGACGTCATTGAGGGCCGGGTCGGTGGCGCTGCCATAGATGCCTGCGGCGAGCACCGACATGCAGATCCGGTCGGCCGCGCCGGGCTCAGGGCCCAGGAGGATCCCGGTCAACCGCTCGATCGTGTCCTGGAGATCGGACCGACCCTGCACCAGTCCGTCGATGACGGGGTCGCCGTGGAACACCGCGGTGACCCGGCGGTGCCGCACGGCCATCTCGACCATGCCGCTGACGGCAGCCTCCCGCTGGGCCTCCGGCGTGGACATCGCTTCGGCAATCCGGACCAGGCGCACCATGTCGTCGAAGACCGGCTGGATGACCGCCAGCACGATCTCGTCCTTGGAATGGAACTGGTAGTAGACGGCCGCCTTGCTGACTCCGAGGCGGTCGGCGATCATCTGTAGCGACGTGCCGTTGACACCGTGCTCCGAGAACAGGCTCAGCGCCGCCTCCAACACCCGCTCGCGCGCAAAGCCACGCGGCGCAACAGCCTTCGCCACACCCGTCCCTTCGTCGCGCTGAGCGTACCGAACGCGGTCTAGATCACAGCGTCAATAGCCAAACTAACTTGATTGAAGTTAGCCGACTGTATAGGTTTCACTTTACATCCGGCAAGGAATCCTGCGGGGGAGGAGTGTTGATGCCACGTTCGTTCGTCTCCCATCCGATAGACCTCCTCGACCGTTTCAACACCTTTCTGATCACCGCTGCCGCATCCGGCATCGAACAGGTGGTGTTCCTGGCCTCCGACCTGGACCCGCGTCCCTATCAACTGCCCTGGCCGGCCGGAACCCGCGTATACGTCGTCGACCATCCCGCGATCCTCGACGTCAAGACCGACGCCATGGCCGACACCATACCCACGACTGCCGTGCGCGGCGTCCCCGCCGACATCAGCGGCAACTGGCCCGCCGCACTGTCCCGGGCGGGATTCGACGCCGACCGGAGCACCTTGTGGAGCGTGGAAGGCGTATTACCCTTCATTCCATCGGATGAGCAGCGTCGACTCATCCGCGACATCACCGTCCTGAGCGCACCGGGCAGCCGGCTGATCTCGGAAATTTCGGTCAGCCCGTTCCGGGACGACTCCGACGGGGACGTTGCCGCCGATGGCGACCTGCTCACCACATGGCAGTGGAGCTTCGCAGCTAGCCAGTACGTCACTGCGTACCTGACCTCCGAAAGGCCGACCAGCGAATATGAAGCTGTTGAGACGGTTCTGGATTCCGTTGATCATCATCGTGGTGGTGTTGGTCGGCGGATTCACAGTGATGCGGGTTCGCACGTTCTTCGGCGCCGGCGGCGGCGCCGGGATCTCCAGCGCCAAGGTCGATGACACCAAGCCCTTCGACCCCAAGGTCGTGGTCTACGAGATCTACGGCGTGCCCGGGGCGACGGCCGACGTGAACTACCTCGATCTCGACGCCCAGCCCCAGCGCATCGACGGGGTCACCCTGCCGTGGACGCTCCGTCTGGAGTCCACCGCGCCGTCGGTGTTCCCCAACATCGTCGCGCAGGGCAACGGCGACACCATCAGCTGCCGCATCACCGTCGATGACGAGCTCAAGGACGAGAGAACCTCCAACGGCGTGAACGCCCAGACCTTCTGCTTGGTGAAATCTGCATGAGCAATTACGACACCCCCACCGACTCGATCCCGGCCAGCGGTCCACAGCACGCCCAGCCCGCCACGCACGACGGGATCGCCAAGTGGATCCGGCGGCTGGCCATCCCGATCATCATCGGCTGGGTCGCTGTCATCGCTTTCCTCAACGTGATCGTTCCCCAGCTCGAAGAGGTGGGGAAGATGCGCTCGGTGTCCATGACACCGGACGACGCGCCGTCGATGATCGCGATGAAGCGTGTCGGCGAGGTGTTCCAGGAGTTCAAGTCCAACAGCTCGGTCATGGTCGTGCTCGAGGGCGACAAGCCGTTGGGCGACGAGGCGCACAAGTACTACGACGAGATCGTCGCCAAACTCGAGGCCGACAAGAAGCACATCGAGCACGTCCAGGATTTCTGGGGCGACCCGCTGACCGCCTCGGGCGCCCAGAGCTCCGACGGCTTGGCCGCCTACGTGCAGGTCTACACCGCCGGTAACCAGGGCGAGGCGCTGGCCAACGAATCGGTGGAAGCCACCGAACACATCGTCCAGAGCGTCACGGCGCCCCCCGGCATCAAGGCCTATGTGACCGGTCCCGCGGCGATGGCCGCCGATCAGGAGATCGCCGGTAACCGCAGCCTCGAGATGATCACCGCCCTGACGTTCGTGGTCATCATCATCATGTTGCTCACCGTCTACCGCTCCGTCGTGACGGTGCTCCTCACGCTGGTGACGGTGATGCTGTCGTTGTCGGCCGCCCGCGGTCTGGTCGCCTTCCTGGGCTACTACAACATCATCGGGCTCTCGACGTTCGCCACCAACCTGTTGGTGATGCTGGCCATCGCCGCCTCGACGGACTACGCGATCTTCCTGATAGGCCGATATCAAGAGGCCCGAAGCGTCGGCGAAGACCGAGAACAGGCCTACTACACCATGTTTCGCGGGACCGCCCACGTCATCCTGGGTTCGGGCCTGACCATCGCCGGCGCCACGTTCTGCCTGCACTTCACGCGCCTGCCCTACTTTCAGTCGCTCGGTATCCCCCTGGCCATCGGCATGGTCACGGTGGTGCTCGTCGCGCTCACCCTCGGTTCGGCCATCATCTCGGTGGCCACCAGGTTCGGCAAGACGCTGGAACCCAAGCGGGCCATGCGCACCCGCGGCTGGCGCAAGATCGGTGCCGCCGTGGTGCGGTGGCCCGGGCCCATCCTGATCGCGACCATCGCGCTGGCACTGATCGGTCTGCTCGCCTTGCCGGGCTACCGGACCAACTACAACGACCGCGAGTACCTCCCGGCGGACCTGCCGGCCAACACCGGTTACGCCGCATCCGACCGCCACTTCTCCCCGGCCCGGATGAACCCCGAGTTGCTGCTCATCGAAAGCGATCACGATCTGCGCAACTCGGCGGACTTCCTGGTGATCGAGCGGATCGCCAAACGCATCGTCGGCGTGCCGGGTGTCTCCCGGGTCCAGGCCATCACCCGCCCGCAGGGAACGCCGATCGAGCACACCTCGATCCCGTTCAACATCAGCATGCAGGGCACGACCCAGACGATGAATCAGAAGTACATGCAGGACCGGATGGCCGACATGCTCAAGCAGGCCGACGAAATGCAGATCACCGTCGACACGATGACCCAGATGATCGCGCTCATGGAACAGATGCGCGGCGTGATGAACAGCATGGTCGGCAAGATGCACGGAATGGTCGACGACATCAAGGAACTGCGCGACCACATCTCGGATTTCGACGACTTCTTCCGCCCGATCCGCAACTACCTGTACTGGGAACCGCACTGCTACGACATCCCGATGTGCTGGTCGATCCGGTCGGTGTTCGACACCCTTGACGGCGTCGACACCATGACAGCGGATTTCGAGCAGATCGTCCCTGACATGGACAAGATGAACGCGCTGCTCCCGCTGATGATCGCGAACATGCAGCCGATGATCACGACCATGCAGACGATGAAGACGATGATGCTGACCATGCAGGCCACCCAGGGCGGCATGCAGGATCAGATGGCGGCCATGCAGGAGAATTCCACCGCCATGGGTCAGGCCTTCGACACCGCCAAGAACGACGACTCGTTCTATCTGCCGCCGGAAACCTTCGAGAACCCGGACTTCAAGCGGGGCATGAAGATGTTCCTGTCCCCCGACGGACACGCGGTGCGTTTCATCATCAGCCATGAGGGCGATCCGATGAGTCCCGAAGGGGTCGCTCACGTCGACCCCATCAAGCTGGCCGCCAAGGAAGCCATCAAGGGCACCCCGCTGGAGGGCTCCAAGATCTATCTCGCCGGCACCGCGGCCATGTTCAAGGACATGCAGGAAGGCGCCAACTACGACCTGTTAATCGCCGGAATCGCCTCGCTGTGCCTGATTTTCATCATCATGTTGATCCTCACCCGAAGCGTGGTCGCCGCCGCGGTCATCGTCGGCACCGTACTGCTGTCCCTCGGCGCATCATTCGGCCTGTCGGTCCTCATCTGGCAGCACCTGATCGGGCTCGAGCTGCACTGGATGGTGCTGGCCATGTCGGTGATCATCCTGTTGGCCGTGGGTGCGGACTACAACCTGCTACTGGTCGCCAGGTTCAAAGAAGAGATACATGCCGGCCTGAACACCGGCATCATCCGCGCCATGGGCGGTACCGGCTCGGTGGTCACCTCGGCGGGCCTGGTGTTCGCCTTCACCATGATGTCGATGGCGATCAGCGAACTGGCCGTGATCGGCCAGGTCGGCACCACCATCGGCCTGGGTCTGCTCTTCGACACCCTGGTCATCCGGTCCTTCATGACCCCGTCGATCGCCGCGCTGATGGGCAAGTGGTTCTGGTGGCCGCAGATGGTGCGTCAGCGGCCCAAGCCCGAGCCGTGGCCGCAGCCGCTCCAGCGGGAACCGCAGGACTCGCTGGCTTAACTCCTCACCGCGAGCGTGCGTGTCTGCTGGTCGACACGCACGCTCGTGGCGTTTGAGGGGGCGGTGAGAGCGGGTTACCTGACGAGCGCGACGGCGAAACCGTCCCAGCCCTTGGTGCCCACGGTTTGAATGGCCGCGGTGTCCAACCGCGGATGGGCGCCCATCATCTCCAGCATGTCCCGCACGGCCTGCGCCTGTGCGTCGTCGGCCGCCGGTGCGAGTACCCGGCCGGACCGGGTCACGTTGTCCACCACAATGATCGAGCCCGGCCGGCCCAGTCGGATCGCCCACTCGACGTAGCGGACGTTGTTCTCCTTGTCGGCGTCGATGAAGGCCAGATCGAATACGTCACCGCGTTCGGCCAGCCGCGGCAGCGTGTCGAGTGCGGTGCCGACGATCACCTCGACCCGGTCGGCGACGCCGGCCCGCGCCAGATTGGCCTGCGCCACCTCGGCATGACGGGGCTCGCACTCGAGCGTGACGACGCTGCCGTCCGGCCCCACACCGCGGGCCAGGTTGATCGTGCTGTAGCCGGCCAACGTGCCGATCTCCAGCACCCGACGCGCCCCGGAGATCGTCGTGAGCAGCGACAGCAGTTTGCCGTGCTGAGCGGACACCTCGATGGCCGGCATGTCGGCGTCGTGTGCGGATAGACGCGCCGCGACCAGCGCCTCGTCCTCGGTGCGCAGCACCTCGTTGAACATGGCATCGACGTCGCGGGCTTCGGTCATGTGCGCCAGGCTAGAGGACGCCTTCCTTGGCGTACACCATCCGCAGCACCAGCCCCACTTCCGGCCCCATGATCGTCGCGCACAGTTCGCAGTAGGTGGCGACGAAATGCGGCCCATGGGGCGGGTCCGCATGGCTCACATGGTGGGCAAGTTCGTGAAGTACCACCAACTCCCGCAATGCCCAGGTGTGGCGCTCGGGGACGGCGATGACGGCCTTGCCGTCGACCAGCTCGTAGTGCGCAGCGGTCACCCCTCGACGTCGACGCACGGCTACCGGATCGGCACCGACCCGGGCGATGACGTCGTCGACGTAGCGCTGCACCGAATCCACCGACCCGAATTTCGCCTCCGGCGGCAGGGTGAGCGACGTACCGAAAAAGTCGATGGCACGCGAACTGTGTTGGGCCGCACGGTCGAACATGGTGCGTACGAACTGTTCGGCGGCGTAGACCCTGGCCCGCTGGGCATCCTTGGCGCTCACTGATCCAGGGCGCCGCGAGGGCCGGAGATTTCCTGGTTCGCCCCGAGCCGGGCATGGCGACCGGCGCGGTCCCCGGCGCGGCGAGCGGCCGACGAGTACCCGGCCGAGGCGTTCGTGGCCCGCCAGGTCCCGCGGGCCTGCGACGCCGTCCGGTAGAAGCTGCGCAGCTCGATATCTTTGTCCCGCAATGCGATAGCGGTGCCCGGCCGGCCCACCTCGTCGGCCTCACGTTGAGCCTCATCACGAGCCTGGGTCAGACGCTGGCCGATCCGGGCGCCGAAGGCCAACTGGAAGTTGAGCCGGGCGGTGATCGTCGGGGTCGGACGATGCGCGCCCGAGGCGATGTAGGCCTCCGACGCCTTGACCATCTGCACCAGCAGGCTGGTGTAGAGGGCATGGGTGGCGTCGATGTCCTCGGCGAACCCGTAGGCGTAGACGAAGGTCGAGTTGGACGCCACATCACATTTCACGTCGTTGGCCATCCCGATGACCACGAACAGCTGCACATAGGTGCGCAGCCCCTTGGTCCCGGCCGCGCCGATGGTGATGGTGCGTTGCAGAGGCATCTGCGCCTTGGTGCGCTCGGCCGAATGCGCGCGGGCCAACGCCAGGTCGATCGAGGTGGCCGTGGCCAGCCGTTGCGCGGCGGCCATGAATGCCTCGGCCTCGTGGAGGTTGTCGGTGCCCTCCGCCTGACGCAGCAGTGCGGCGATACGCGCCAGCATCTTGTCGTCGGTCATGGCGCAATCCTAGAAATCCACTCTGACATCATTTCGCGGCGAAGCTCCCGACCGCGTCCACCACCTGGGGTGACAGTGGTCCGGGCTTGCCGTAGTCGGCGATGTTGTCGGTGGGATCGTCACGCAACACGTGGTTGACGCCCTTGAGCTCGACCACCGTGAGTGCGGTGTGCTTGAGTGCGCCCATCAGGGGGCGTTCGGTGTCGCAGCTGGCCTGGGCGTCGGAGTCCGAGCACGTGAGCAGCACCGGCATACCGTCGGGCAGCGCAGCGGCCAGCTCCAGCGGGTCGATCTTGTCGGCCGCGACGATGGCGTTGAGGTTGTTCTTGTTGACGATCGCGCTCAGGCCCTCGGGGAGATCGGCGGGCACGGTCCCCTTGGTGCGGATCTCGTCCACCGCGGCCACCCAGGCGGTCAGCACCTCGGGGGTGGCCCCGGCACGTACCCGATTGGTGATGATGTCCAGGTAGCGGCCGGACAGCGGTTGAAACAGGGCCAGCGATCCGACCTTCGGATCAGCGGCACCACCCAGCGTCATAGCGTGGATGGCGCCCTCGCCCACCGCGTAGATCGACAGCTTGGCCGCGTCGGTGTCGGGCTGCGCGGCCAGGAAACGCAGTGCGGCGGCGGCGCCGGCGGTGTAGACGCCGCTGACCACCTCGGTGGGTTTCTTCTCGAAGGGACCGAGCTTGGTGGCGCCGGTGCCGATCTTGTCGTAGCGCAGGGTGGCGACACCCTTGTCCGACAACGTTTCTGCGAGCTGGCGCATGTTGCCTATCGGGCCGACGACCTTGTTGTCGCCGTTACGGTCGGTGGGTCCGCTCTCCGAGATCAGCAGTGCAGCCGGCCCCGACACGCCGTTGGTCCGGTAGGTGCCGTGGATGGTGAGACCATCGGCGTCGAACGTGACGTCGGTATCGGTCCACGTGGGTTGCCGAGCCTCCTCCGACTCCTCGACCCCGCAACCAGCCACCAGCAGCACCGAAAGCAGTGCTGCTACAAGCCTTCTCACAGGTGAGTCTCGATCCAGGCCGTCACGTCGTCGAGGACCAGCTCCTTTTCGGGCTCGTTGAACACCTCGTGGAACAGACCGGGGTAAACCTTGAGGTGTACATCTTCGGAGGCCACACATTCGACCAGGCGGTGGCTGCCCTCGACGGGCACCAGGCTGTCCTTCTCACCGTGCACCACCAGCAGCGGCGCGGTCAGGGCCGAAGCCCGCTGCGGCATGGTCTCCCCCACGATGATCAGCGCCCGGGCGATGCCTGCGGGGACCTTGCCGTGCCACACCAACGGATCGGCGTTGTAGGCCGCGACCACCTCGGGGTCACGGGACACCGCATTGGCGTCGAGGTTCTCCACCGGCAGCGCGGGCGCAATCTTGCCGAGCGCCTTGGCCACGACCGCCAGTACTGAGGACACCGATGCCTGGGCGGCGACCGCCGGACCGGACAGAACCATCGCGGAGTACTCGTCGGGATATTCGACGCCGTAGGTGAACACGATGCCGCCGCCCATGCTGTGCCCCAGCACGAGGCGTGGGAGCTGCGGGTACTCGGCGGAGGCGATGCCGACCAGCGTGTGGAAGTCGCCGACGTACTCGGACATGTCACGCAGGTACACCCGCTTGCCGCCGGAGCGGCCGTGACCGCGGTGGTCCAGGGCATACACGACCAGCCCCGCCTGCCCGAACCGCTGCGCGACGTGGTGGTACCGCCCGGCGTGTTCGCCCAGGCCGTGGGACAGGACGACGACGCCACGCGGCGCGATGTCGGGCGTCCATACGTCGTAGACGATGCGGACCCCGTCGACGCCGTCAAAGGTCTGCTCACTGCGCGTGCTGGTCACCCTGGCGAGCGTAGCCGCACTGGTCGGACATTATCCGGTCGTAGTTGTCGGTGCTGCTGCGTAAGCTCGCGAATGTGACGGTCCTTGCTCACCGCCTCGAAGATGACAATCCGGCCGATGCATTCCTGGCCGACGCCCAGCGCTACCGCCGCGAGCTGCTGGCCCACTGCTATCGGATGACCGGCTCGTTGCACGATGCCGAGGATCTGGTGCAGGAAACCTACCTGCGCGCCTGGAAGGCGTACGGAGGTTTCGAGGGCAAGTCCTCGGTGCGCACCTGGCTGTATCGCATCGCCACCAATACGTGCCTGACAGCGTTGGATGGCAGGCAACGCCGGCCGCTGCCGTCCGGCCTGGGCAATCCGAGTTCCTCGCCCACCGATGAGATCTCCGAACACCACGAGATCCCGTGGCTGCAGCCGCTCCCCGATTCCACCGACGACCCGGCGGATCCCAGCACGATCGTGGGGACGCGTGATTCGGTGCGGCTGGCATTCGTCGCCGCGCTGCAACACCTGTCGGCCCGCCAACGCGCGGTGCTGGTGATGCGCGAGGTACTGCAGTGGAAGGCCTCCGAAGTGGGTGAGGCGATCGGAACCTCGACGGCGGCAGTCAACAGCCTGCTGCAGCGCGCCCGAGCCCAGCTCAACGCGGTGGGCCCCAGTCAGGATGATGCGATCGACCCGCCCGACTCCCCGCACGCACAGAAGCTGCTGCGCAATTACATGGCCGCCTTCGAGGCCTACGACATCGACACGCTGGTCGAGTTGTTCACCGCCGAGGCGATCTGGGAGATGCCGCCGTTCGATACCTGGTATCAGGGGCCGCAGGCCATCGGCGACCTGTCCCGCTACAAGTGCCCCGCCGAGAAGCCCGGGGACATGCGGTTCGTCGCAACGAGCGCCAATGGTCAGCCCGCCGCAGCGATGTACCTGCTCAATCCCGGGACAGGCCGGCACGACGCCTTTCAGCTCCATGTCCTCGACATCGGCAAGGACGGCATCTCGCGTGTGGTGGCGTTCATGGAGCCCTCGTTGTTCGAGAAGTTCGGGCTGCCGGCATCACTCTGACGCGCCTTGGGCGATATCCCCGCGGCTACGAACCGTTGTAAGCCGCCTGCAGTGCGGCGATGTTGAACTTGCCGAAGGTCTTCAGCACCGCCGACATCAACCGGCCGTTGGCCGCGTCATCGCCTTTGGCCAGCAGGTCGAAATAGTCGGTCGGGGTGATCTGCCAGGACAGCCCGTACTTGTCCTTGAGCCAGCCGCAGGGCTGTTCCTCCCCGCCCTCGACGAGTGCCGCCCAGATCTGATCGAGCTGCTCCTGGCCGTCGACGCGTACTTCCAGGGAGACGGCCTCGGTGAAGTGGAAGTGCGGGCCCCCATTGATGCCGACGAAGCGCTGCCCGGAGAGCTCGAACTCGACCACCACCGGCACATCCTGCGGAGACGGCGAATCCGGGTGCGAGGCGACGGTGTTGAGGACGCGGCCGTTGCCGCCGAACGCGGCGATGTAGTGCTGCGCGGCCTGCTCAGCCTCGCGGTCGAACCAGAGGTTGGGGACGATGCTTGCGCTGATGTGCGGTTTGTTCTGGGTCATGTGAGGTAGACCCGCCGCGGTCGTAGTTCTCATCGCCGAGTGGCCACTTGACGCACACAAATCCGCCCGACCCGTGCAATAACTGGCCATTCGGCGCTACCGAGTGGCCACAACGGCCCCAACGCGCCACCCGACAACGAAACGAAGCAAGAAAACTACCAGGTCAGAGGGTGGTTACCTCTCAGTATTGCAACCTGTTCTACTATTGCCTTCCATGAAGACCAAAGGCGCCCTGCTGTGGGAACTCAACTCGCCATTCCAGGTCGACGAGATCGACCTCGACGATCCCGTCGCGGACGAAGTGCAGATCCAGATGCATGCCGCGGGCATGTGCCACTCGGACTACCACCTGACCACCGGTGCCACCCCGATGGCGCTGCCTGCGCTCGGCGGCCACGAGGGCGCCGGCGTCGTCACCAAGGTCGGCAAGAACGTCACCGGCATCGAAGAGGGCGATCACGTCATCCTCGCCTTCATCCCGGCCTGTGGCGGCTGCCCGCCGTGTCTGAAGGGCTTCCGCTCGCTGTGCGACCGCGGGGCGGTCCTGCTCGGCGGCAAGGCAATCGCCGACGGCAGAAGCTGGATCCACGCCGGTGGCCGTGAGGTGTCGCCGATGAACCTGCTCGGCACCTTCGCGCCATACATGACCGTGCACAAGGATTCGGTCGTCAAGATCGACAAGGACATCCCGTTCGAAACCGCGGCCATCATGGGCTGCGCGGTGCCGACGGGCTTCGGTTCGGCCACCAACGTCGCCGACGTCAAGCCCGGCGAGACCGTCATCATCGTCGGTGTCGGCGGCATCGGCATGAGCGCGCTGCAGGGTGCGGTGATCTCGGGCGCCAAGCAGGTCATCGCGATCGACCCGAACGAGTGGAAGCGCGAGCAGGCCATCAAGTTCGGCGCCACCCACGTCTACCCGTCGATGGCCGAGGCCATCATGCCGGTCATGGAGACCACGTACGGCCTGATGGGCGACAAGGTCATCATCGCTGTGGGCGACATGAAGGGCGAGTACATCGAAGAGGCGATGATCCTCACCGCCAAGACCGGCACCTGCGTGGTGACGGGCATGGGTTCGATGATGGACGCCGACGTCAAGCTCAACCTGTTCCTGTTCACCATGTTGCAGAAGACGTTGAAGGGCAACATCTTCGGTGGTGGTAACTCGCACGTCGAGACTCCTCGCCTGACGGCTCTGTACAAGTCGGGCCTGCTCAATATCGACGATATGATCACGCGGACCTACAAGCTCGAGGACATCAACCAGGGCTACCAGGACATGCTGGACGGCAACAACATTCGCGGCGTCATCACGTTCGACGAGTCGGACTGGTAGTTCCGCACTACTGAGCAGACAGAGAATCGCACTTTTCCCTTGGGAAAAGTGCGATTCTCTGTCTGGTCGCGAGAGTTACTTGGGTGGCATCCGGATGCCGCCGTCGACGCGGACCACCTCGGCGTTCATGTACGAGTTGGTCAGCAGTTCGACGACCATGGAGGCCAGCTCGTCGGGCTTGCCGAGGCGGTGCGGGAACAGCACCGACTGACCGAGCTTGGCTTTGAAAGCTTCGGACCCCTCGCCCTCGCCGTAGATCGGGGTGTCGATCAGGCCGGGGGCCACGGTGTTGACCCGGATGCCCACAGCGGACAGATCACGGGCCACCGGCAGGGTCAGGCCGACCACGCCGCCCTTGGACGACGAGTAGGCCGCCTGGCCGATCTGGCCGTCGAAAGCCGCGACGCTGGTCATGTTGACGATCGCGCCGCGCTCGCCGGTGTCGGTGAGCTCGTTCTTGCTCATCTGGGTGGCCGCGATGCGGATGCAGTCGAAGGTGCCGACCAGGTTGATGTCGAGCACCTTCTTGTACAGACCGAGGTCGTGAGCCGAGGAGAACTCGCCGTCCTTGCCGATGGTGCGCTGCGCCCAGCCGACGCCGGCCGAGTTCACCAGTGCGCGCAGCGGGCCGAGGTCCGCTGCGGTCTTGACCGCGTCGATGATCTGGTCGGTGTTGGTGACGTCGACGGTGACAAAGACGCCGCCGATCTCCTGCGCGAGGGCCTCGCCCTTGTCTGCCTGCAGGTCAGCCACGACAACGCGGGCTCCCTTGGCGGCCAACTGGCGGGCAGTCGCCGCGCCGATACCTGATGCGCCACCGGTGACGATGGCGCTTGCTCCGTTAAGTTCCACGCCCAACACACTAAGCCCCGGCCCAACCGAACCACCGGTTGGTCAGCTAAGACCGTCGGTAGGCTGACTCCATGGCTTCGGGGACGTCCATGGTCGACATCCGGCGCTCCGCGGACCGCGGCGCGAGCACGACCGACTGGCTGCAGTCGCGGCATTCGTTTTCCTTCGCCGACTACTACGATCCGGCCAACACCCACCACGGCCTGTTGCTGGTGAACAACGACGACATCGTGGCGCCGGCGGCCGGATTTGATACCCACCCGCACCGGGACATGGAGATCGTCACCTGGGTGATGTCTGGTCAGTTGGCGCACGCGGATTCGATGGGTAACTCCGGGGTGATCTACCCGGGTCTGGCCCAGCGGATGTCGGCGGGCACCGGCGTGCAGCATTCGGAGAAGAACGGATCTGACAGCGAGCCCGTGCATTTCGTGCAGATGTGGGTTCTGCCGGATACGGCCGGGGTGACGCCGAGCTATCAGCAGCAGGAGATCGAGTTGACCGACGGGCTGACGCCGATCGCCTCCGGCGCCATCGACGCGGCGGTCACCCTGCACAACCGCGATGCCACGCTGTACGGGGCGCGCCTGCGACCCGGTGGTTCGGTCACCCTTCCGCAGGCGCGTTACGTCCACCTGTACGTCGCGCGCGGCGCGGTCACGCTGGAGGGATCCGGGCCGCTAACCGAGGGCGACGCCGCCCGGCTCACCGATTCGGGCGGACAACGCGTCACCGCGGACACCGCAGCGGAGGTCCTGGTCTGGGAGATGAATGCGGGTCTGGGCGGCGCGTAGCGCGATCGCGCTGATCACCGCGGTCGCCCTGGCCGCGTGTGGGACAGGCCTGGACACCGCACCACCGTCGTCGAGCGCACCGCCTGCCGGGCCGGCAGCTGCGCCGCTGAAGGTGCCGGAGGATCTCGCCCAGGCCCCACTCGACGAACCTCGCCGGGCCCTGATCCCCCGAGGTTGGACCATCGAGGTGATCGCCCGGGTGCCCAAGGCCAGGATGGCTGCGTTCGCGCCGGACGGCGCGTTGCTGGTGTCGGTGCCGGACACCGGGCAGGTGCTGACGGTGCGCCCGGACCGGGGCGCCCTGCTCGACGGGCTGGAGCAGCCGCACGGCCTCGCATTCGCCGGGCCGACACTGTATGTGGCCGAGAGCAACCGGATCGACGCCTACGACTACGTCGACGGCCGGGCCGTCAACCGCCGCACCATCGCCGATGGTCTGCCCGACGCCAAGAGTCCCGACCTGCACGGCGCCTATGCCCACGCACTCAAGAGTGTCGCGGTGGGATCCGATGATGCGGTGTATTTTTCGATCGGCTCGACGGGCAACATCTCGGCCGAGGACCGGGGCGCAAGCCCGCCGCGGGCCAGCGTCATGCGGGTGCCGCCCGGCGGTGGGCCGGCAGCACCGTTCGCCACCGGGGTGCGCAACGGAACCGGCCTGGCCTTCGCCGGTGATGGATCACTGTGGACGGCGGTGAACAATCGCGACAACGTCGCGGATCCGCAGGGCCGGGTGCGGCAGGACTATGTGGACGACAATCCGCCCGAGTCGGTTGCCAAGTTGACACCGGGACGCGAATTGGGTTGGCCGTACTGCAATCCCGACGGGGCACCGCCGGCCGGTTTCATCCGGGACATGCAGACCAACGCCGACGGCAGCCGGCTGGACTGTGCCGCACTGGCACCGGTCGAGCAGACACTGCCCGCACATTCCGCCCCGCTGGGCATGAGTTTCACCGAACTCCCCGGTTACGGTCCCGGCGCGTTGATCGGGGTGCACGGCTCATGGAACCGGCAGTCGCCACAGGCACCCGAGGTGTCGTTCTTTGGTTGGGACAATGGCACATTGGGCCCGCAGCAGACCCTGGTCGGCGGCTTCCAGGCCGACGATGGCTCGCGGTGGGGACGCCCGGTGGCCGCGGTCACCGGCCCCGACGGCGCGGTGTACATCACCGACGACTACGCCGGCGCGGTGTATCGCCTGGCTCCACCGGCTTAGAGGTCAGCGACGGCGCGGGGCCGGTCGGTGATCCACCGGGCCGCCAGAAGGCCGGAGATCGCAGTCAGCACCCCGGCCGCGACCACCGCGGACTCCAGCCCGAGCCAGTTCCCCATCGCACCGGCCACCAGGGCGCCCACGGCGTAGCCCGTATCGCGCCAGAACCGGTAGGTACCAAGGGCATTGGGCCGCCAACTCGGGTGGGCGTGATCGGAGACCACCGCGATCAGCGCTGGATAGACCATCGCAGTGCCGATACCGAGGGCAATCGCCGAGGTGACACCGGCCAGCATCGGCCAGTTCAGCAGCGCCAGAGCCAACCCGAATCCGGCTGCCTGGACCAGCATTCCGGCGACGATGAGGGGTTTGCGGCCGATCCGGTCGGCGAGGTGCCCGGTCGGGATCTGGCCGAGCCCCCACAGCAGCGGGTAGAGCCCTTTGATCAGCCCGACCGCGGCCAGGCCCAGTCCGTGATCGGTGAACAACAGCGGGAACACACCCCAGGTGAGACCGTCGTTGAGATTGTTGATCAGGCCGGCCTGGCTGGCGCCCCGCAGGCTGCGGTCGCCCCAGCTGGTGCGCGCGAAGATCGTTCGTAATCCCCCGTCGCCGGTGGGAGCCGGGTGCGGGTGCCGCTCCAGTTCCAGCGCGACGTGTGCGGCGGTGTCGCGGATGACCAGGGACAGCGCGAGCCCGGCGACGACGAACACCACACCGATGAGCTCGGGGGCCGGGCGCAGTCCGTACGCGGTGGCGAGGTATCCGGTCAGCAGGGCGGTGGCACCGACTGCCACGTAGCCGGCGGCCTCATTGAGTCCGGTGGCCAGACCCCGCCGCTCCGGACCCACCAGATCGATCTTCATGTTGACCGTCATCGACCAGGCCAGACCCTGGTTGAGGCCGAGCAGCACGTTGGCCGCCACGATCCAGCTCCAGGACGGACCCCAGGCGAGCATGAACGGCACCGGGATCCCGGCAGCCCAGCCGGCGAGCAGCAGGTGCTTGCGGCGGAATCGCGCGGTGAGCGCCCCGGCGGCGAGATTGGTCAGCGCCTTGGTCACTCCGAAGGCGATGATGAATGAGAACACGGCCAGATCGTTGGTCAGCCCGAAGGTTTCGGATCCGATCAGCGGAACGGTGGTGCGTTCCAGACCCACCAGGGCGCCGACGCAGACGTTGACGATCACCAACAGGGTGAACTGCAGCCAGTTTTCCCGCAGGCCGAGTTCGACGCGGTCGGCGAATCGCATTCCACGACTGTACGGTATTCCATGAAATTATGGAATAATGGCGTCATGGATCGCTCACCAGCGAAGACGCGTCTGTACGAAGAGTTCGCCACGAGCGGCAAGGCGCTGTCCCACGCCAGCAGACTCGAGCTGCTCGACTTGCTGAGCCAGGCTGAACGCAGTGTCGAGGCCCTCGCCCGGGCGGCAGGCCTGAACCTGACCACCGCGTCGTCGCACCTGCAGGGTCTCAAACAGGCCGGCTTCGTCGAGACCCGTCGCGAGGGCGTCAAGATCTACTACCGCCTGGCCGGCGACGACGTCGCGCAGCTGCTGGTCCTGCTGCGCACGGTGGCCGACCGTCGCCGGGCCGAGGTCAGCGCGGCTCGTGACACCTACCTCGGCGGGCCGGCGGGGATCGGCATGGAGTGTGACGAGTTGCGGTCCCGCATCGATGACGAGGACGACGGCCCGCGTGTGGTGGTGCTCGACGTCCGGCCCGGCGAGGAGTTTCTTGCCGGACACATCCCGGGCGCGGTCTCGATACCGGTGGATGAACTGGCCGAGCGCATCACCGAACTGCCGGCCGACGCCGACATCGTCGTCTACTGCCGCGGTGAGTACTGCGGGTACGCGCACGACGCCGTACGGACCCTGACCGCCGACGGCCGCCGCGCCATCCGCCTCAACGACGGAATGGTGGAATGGCGGCTCGCCGGGCATCCGGTCAGCACCGCGCCCTAGACGTACGATCGCCGATGTGGCCGACCAACAGCTGGGCGATCTCAAGCTGCTGCGCCGGGTCCGGGACCGCATCGACCGCGAGTACGCGCAGCCACTGAACGTCGAAGCGCTTGCCCGCGGGGTCAATATGTCCGCCGGGCACCTTTCGCGGCAGTTCAAGATCGCCTACGGCGAGTCGCCGTATTCCTATCTGATGACCCGTCGGATCGAGCGGGCGATGGCGCTGCTGCGCCGCGGCGACCTGTCGGTCACCGAGGTCTGCTTTGCCGTCGGCTGTTCCTCTCTCGGCACGTTCAGCACCCGGTTCACCGAACTCGTCGGCATCCCGCCCAGCCGGTACCGCGAGCAGACCGCCGCGGTGACCGACGGCCTGCCGTCGTGCATGGAGAAACAGGTCACCAAACCGATCAGGAATCGAGAAGCGCCCGCCACCCGCCTGCACCTAGCGTGAAAAGCATGGAACTCACCATTCACTCAAGCATGTTGCCGCTCGACGATCCGGAAGAATCCCTCGCGTTCTATCGCGACGTCCTCGGCTTCGAGGTCCGCCTCGACGTTGGCAAGGACCGGATGCGTTGGATCACGGTCGGTCCGCCGAACCAGCCCGACACGTCCGTCGTCCTGTACCCGCCCTCGGCCACCCCCGGCCTCACCGACGACGAGCGCCGCATGCTCGCCGAGATGATGGCCAAGGGCACCCTCGGTACGCTCCTGCTCGCCACCAAAGATCTCGACGGTACTTTCGACAAGGTGCAGGCCGGAGACGTCGAGGTGGTTCAGGAACCCACCGCGCAGCCGTACGGTGTGCGCGACTGCGCCTTTCGCGATCCCGCCGGAAACATGGTCCGTATCCAGGAGTTGCCCTAGCCGATGAGCGCCAAGACCCATCCCGCCGACAGCCACGATCTGATCAAAGTCACCGGTGCCCGTGAGAACAACCTCAAGGACGTCGACATCGAGTTGCCCAAGCGCCGGCTGACGGTGTTCACCGGCGTCTCGGGGTCGGGCAAGAGCTCACTGGTGTTCGACACGATCGCCGCCGAATCCCAGCGGTTGATCAATGAGACCTACAGCGCGTTCGTGCAGGGCTTCATGCCGAACCTGGCGCGGCCCGAGGTCGACGTTCTCGGCGGGCTGACCACCGCGATCATCGTGGACCAGAAGCGGATGGGTGCCGACCCGCGCTCCACCGTCGGCACCGCCACCGATACCGGGGCGATGCTGCGCATCCTGTTCAGCCGGCTGGGCCGCCCGCATATTGGTTCACCGCAAGCGTTTTCGTTCAATGTGGCCTCGATCAGCGGGGCGGGGGCGGTGACGCTGGAAAAGGGTGGTCGGACCGTCAAGGAACGGCGTGACTTCAAGATCGTCGGCGGGATGTGTCCGCGGTGTGAGGGTCGCGGCGCGGTCAACGACATCGACCTGACCGCGCTGTACGACGACACCAAATCGCTGAACGAGGGTGCGCTGTGCATCCCGGGCTACAGCATGGACGGCTGGTACGGCCGGATCTTCCGAGGTTGCGGATTCTTCGATCCGGACAAGCCGATCAACAAGTTCACCAAGAAGGAGCTCGACGCACTACTGCACAAAGAGGCGACCAAACTCAAGGTCGACGGAGTCAACCTGACCTATCTGGGGCTGATCCCGCAGATCCAGAAGTCGTTCCTGGCCAAGGACGTCGAGGCCATGCAGCCACACATCCGGGCGTTCGTCGAGCGTGCGGTCACGTTCACCACCTGCCCGGAGTGTGACGGCACCCGACTGTCGGAGACCGCGCGCTCGGTGAAGATCGACGGCGTCAACATCGCCGAGGCCTGCGCGATGCAGATCACCGATCTGGCCGGGTGGCTCGGAACGGTCGAAGATCAATCGGTCACGCCGCTGCTGGCGGCATTGCAGCACACGCTGGACTCATTCGTCGAGATCGGGTTGGGCTATCTGTCCCTGGACCGCCCTGCGGGCACCCTGTCCGGTGGAGAAGCCCAGCGCGTCAAGATGATCCGTCACCTGGGCTCCTCGCTGACCGATGTCACCTACGTCTTCGACGAGCCCACCATCGGCCTGCACCCGCACGACATCGCCAGGATGAACAACCTGCTGCTGGCATTGCGGGACAAGGGCAACACCGTGCTGGTCGTCGAGCACAAGCCCGAGACCATCTCGATCGCCGACCATGTCGTCGACCTGGGACCGGGTGCCGGCTCGGCCGGCGGCGAGGTGGTCTTCGAGGGCAGCGTGGCGAATCTGCGGGCCAGCGACACCGTCACCGGACGCCACCTGGGGTACCGCGCGGCCCTGAAGGACGTGGCGCGGGAAGCCCACGGGGCCATGGAGATCCGCGGTGCCGACACCCACAATCTGTGCGACGTGGACGTCGACCTCCCCTTGGGCGCGCTGGTGGTGATCACCGGAGTCGCAGGCTCGGGCAAGAGTTCGTTGATCGCCGGCTCGGTGGCCGGTCGCGACGGTGTGGTGGTGGTCGATCAGAGCCCGATCCGGGGCTCGCGGCGCAGTAACCCGGCCACCTACACCGGGTTACTCGAACCGATCCGCAAGGCGTTCGCGAAGGCCAACGGCGTCAAACCGGCCCTGTTCAGCTCGAATTCCGAGGGTGCCTGCCCGACGTGCAACGGTGCCGGCGTCATCTACACCGACCTCGGGGTGATGGCCACCGTCGAGACCACCTGTGAGGAATGCGAGGGTAAGCGGTTCGGCGCCTCGGTGCTGCAGTACACCCTCGGCGGACGCGACATCGCCGAGGTGCTGGCCATGCCGGTCACCGAGGCGGAGCGGTATTTCAGTGAGGGTGAGGCAAAAGTCCCTGCCGCACAAAAGATCCTGTCCCGGATGGCCGATGTCGGCCTGGGCTATCTGACCCTGGGGCAGCCGTTGACCACGCTGTCGGGCGGTGAGCGGCAGCGGCTCAAGCTGGCTGCTCGGCTCGGCGATACCGGAGCCGAGAAGGGGGACACGTACATCCTCGATGAGCCCACCACCGGCTTGCATCTTGCCGACGTCGAGCAGCTGCTCGGACTGTTGGACCGGTTGGTGGATTCGGGGAAGTCGGTCATCGTGATCGAGCATCACCAGGCGGTCATGGCGCATGCCGACTGGATCATCGACCTGGGCCCGGGCGCCGGGCACGACGGCGGCCGCGTCGTCTTCGAGGGCACCCCGGCGGATCTGGTCGCCAACCGGGCCACGCTGACCGGTCAGCATCTCGCCGAATATGTGGGTACCTGAGCCAACATTGTCCGGGGACCCGAACTTTCTCGTGTCAATCCCCAAACTTATTGTCGAATAAGCACTTTCGGGCGGGACGGTTTGCGCCGCCCCTCCGGCGTGCGTATGGTGGACAACAGCGAAGGGGAGTAGCCCCCAATCGGATATTCGACATACTGGCCGCGCAGCGATGCACTATCGGCCCGGTTATCCGAACCGGTCACTGGCCGGTGGGCGAGACCTTCGGCCGTAGACCATTGGTCTGCCGGCCGGAGGCATCTATTTCAGCCCCGAACGGCAGCCAACGACCGAGGAGTTGTTGAGTGCTCGCTGCTCTGCTCTTGAGCTTCGCCGTCATCTTCGTCGCCGAACTCGGCGACAAGTCCCAGCTGATGGCCATGACCTTTGCGCTGCGCTACCGCTGGTGGGTGGTGCTCATCGGTATCACCGCGGCTACCACCGCAGTTCACCTGATCTCGGTGGGGGTCGGCCACTACCTCGGCGCGGCACTGCCGACACACCTGCTCGGCATCCTGGCCGGCGTGGCATTCGTGTTCTTCGGGTTGTGGACCCTGCGCGGCGACAAGCTGTCCGACGACGAGGCGACCAAAGCCCAGCGTTCGACCGCTCCGGCGTTCTTCACGGTCACCTCGGCCTTCATCCTTGCCGAACTCGGCGACAAGACCATGCTCGCGACGATCACGCTGGCTGCCGACAACGACTGGGTGGGCGTGTGGATCGGTTCCACCATCGGCATGGTGGCCGCCGACGCTCTGGCCATCGCGGTCGGCGCGATCGCCGGTAAGCACCTGCCCGAGCGGATGATCCAGCTGGGCGCGGCGGCGCTGTTCGTCATCTTCGGTCTGGCGATGCTGCTGGAAGGCGCATTGCCGTCGGCCCCCGTATGGGCGACCACCGCGGGGGCGATTGCGGCGACGGCACTGTGCGCGGCGGCCCTGCGCGCACTGCCGGCACATTTGCGGCCGGCCGCGCTTCGGAAGCCCGATGCCGCCGATCCAGCTAACACTGATCACCCCGGTGCGATCGTCCCTTGATCCAACCGTGACCAGGCTGTTACGCATGTTGACAGAGTTATCTGTGTGGCTATTGTGTACTTCGTGCCAGGCCTGGCAAAACTCTTCCAGCGTGCGGTCGCTACTGCGGCCGCCGTTGCCGTCTGCGCGGCGCTGGCCACCACCGGCTCCCCCGTCGCACGCGCCGAGGACTCCCGGGCACTACTGCTCGGGGCGATCGCCAACACCAAGGGCGCGTACCTCGTCTACAACTTCGGCGGCCAGTTCGCCGCGCCGTTCCTGTCCGCCGACGGCCGCGCCTACACCCTGAACAACGGCGGCCACCTGATGGCGATGAAGAACGCCTCCGGACGGCTCAACCCGCGCCTGCTGGTCGACAGCCATCAGGGCTATCAGTCCCGCTGTGAGCGCACCCCCGGTGCGCGCACCGGCGAAGGACTCTGGCAGGCATCGGAAACCTATGCACCGCTTGCCGCCTGGCAGGTTCTGGGCCAGCCGACCATCGCGGTCAACGCCAACTTCTTCGACGTACGCGGGCAGAAGGGCGGCTCCTGGCGTGACACCAAGTGCTCGTCTCCACTGGGCGCCTACGTCGACAACACCCGCGGGCAGGGCCGGGCCAACGCGGCGGTCACCGGCACCCTGGCCTACGCCGGCAAGCAGGGCCTGTCCGGTGGGAACGAACACTGGTCGGCGCTGGCCACCATGATCCTGCCGATGGGCGGTGCCCCGTACGTGGTGATGCCCAAGGGCAAGGACGACTACGACTCGGCCACCCCGGTGATCCAGCGCCTGCTCGATCAGAACACCCGGTTTGTGGCGGTCGCGGGTATCGGGCTGCTCGCGCCCGGCGACACCGGCCAGCTCAACGACAACGGCCCCAGCGCCGCACGCACCGCGGTCGGCTACAACCGGGCCACCGATCAGCTCTACGTCTTCCAGGGCGGCAGCTACACCCCGGACAACATCCAGGACCTGTTCCGCGGCCTGGGCGCCGACAACGCGATCCTGCTCGACGGTGGCGGCTCCTCGGCGATCGTGCTGCGCCGCGACACCGGCGGCATGTGGAGCGGCGCCGGATCGCCGCGGGGGAACTGCGATACCCGTCAGGTCCTGTGCGATTCGCGCGAACGGGCCCTGCCCAGCTGGCTCGCCTTCAACTGACTGTCAGTTCTCCAGCCACAGGTCGACGCCCTCGGTGGTGAAGATCGACAACACGGTGCTCCACGTGTCTTCACCGAGTGCCTCTTTGATGTTGCGGTAGTCGGTCATGACGAACCGGAAGCGGCGATCCTCGGGGGTACCGAAACCGCCTCGGAGGCAGTCGGCCAGCGCGTCCAGGTTCGAGCCGAAGTAGCCGCCGTCGCCGTTGACCGCGCGGCCGATCTCGGTGAAGAAGTCCGCCTTGGAACCCACCCGGGTCCCGTCGATCCGATACGTCTTCACGTGCCTCCGATCAGGCAGAACGATTCGTAATGGTCACCGGTGTAGTAGTACTCGGGCGGATCGGTCTGCGGCGTTCCCCCGGTGACGATGCGCCGCTTGCCGCGATGTTTGGTGCCCGGCGTGGGGACCGTGTACTCGTGGTAGTAACCGCGCTGGTGTTTGGGCAGCCGGCCTTCGTAGTTCCCGAAAGTGACGCCGTCGTTGCGCGGGTAGGGAAAAGGCCCACCGGATTGGATGAGCTCAACGGTCGTGTCGGCCTCCGGCGGGAGGCCGCTCAGATCGCAGGTGCCGTCCGCTGCCGGCGACGTCCCGGGGGATACCGGGGCCGGGGCGCAGCAGCCCGAAAGCAGACCGCACAGCACTGCCAGCGCCGCAATGCGTGATCGTCCCATCGCGATGAGGCTAGCAACAGGCCCGCCAAATCCGGGGTCAACGGCGCCAGCCGTGCGACCATCGTTACTCGAGTGAACAGAGTTACAACCCTTGCGGAGCCCAAAAGCCGCCGCGGCAGCGCCGCGAGCGGGCGAAACCCCTTGTCGAACAAACAATTTCGCCCCGACATCGAAGGGCTGCGGGCGGTCGCGGTGCTGGCCGTGGTGCTGTTTCACGCCGGGGTGCCCGGTTTCGGCGGCGGGTTCATCGGCGTCGACGTGTTCTTCGTCGTGTCGGGATTTCTGATCACCGGGCTGCTGTGGCGTGAGGCCTCGAGTACCGGGACGGTCCGGATGGCGCAGTTCTACGCCGGCCGGGCCCGACGATTGCTACCGGCCGCTGCCCTGGTCCTGGTCGCGACATCGCTGGCAGCCACCCTCCTCCTCCCGCCGCTGCGGGCCCGCTCGGTGCTGGCCGACGCGATTGCCAGTGCCCTGTACGCCGGCAATTACCGGTTCGCGGCCGAGGGGACGGACTACCTGGCGGCCGAGACGGCTGCGTCTCCGCTGCAGCACTACTGGTCACTCGGCGTGGAGGAACAGTTCTATCTGCTGTGGCCGGCGCTGATCCTGGGCACAGCCTGGCTGCTGACCCGCAGCGGCCGGGGCACCCGCTCCGCCGTCCCGTACACGTGCGTGCTGGCCGTGGTGGCGGGCGTGTCGCTCGCCCTGTCGCTGGCGTGGACCCAGACCATGCCGCCGTGGGCGTTCTTCTCCCTGCCGACCCGCGCCTGGGAGTTGGCCGCCGGCGGGCTGATCGCGTTGACCGCGGCGCACTGGCGCAGCCTGCCGCCGGTCTGCGCGGCGTTGGTCGGCTGGGGTGGCCTGCTGTTGATCCTGGCCACCTGTACCCAGCTCGGCACGGCCACCCCCTACCCGGGCACCGCGGCCCTGCTGCCGGTGATGGGTACCGCCCTGGTGATCGGGGCGGGTTGCGCCATACCCGATCTGGGTGTGGGACGGCTCCTGTCGAAGCCGGCAATACGCGGCCTCGGTCGGGTGTCCTACTCGTGGTACCTGTGGCACTGGCCGGTATTGCTGTTGGCGCCTGCGCTGTTCGGCCATGACGGGGGTCTGGCCGGCCGACTGGCCATGGTGGTGATGGCGCTCGGCCTGGCGGTCCTGACCTTGCACCTGGTCGAGAACCCGGCCCGGTTCGCCGCGGCGTTGCGGGGCTCGTCGTGGCGCAGCCTGGCCGTCGGCGCGACGGCGACGGGGGTCGCAGTCTGCGCGGGCCTGGCGTTGCTGGCGGTGCGCCCGGTTCCGACGGGATCCGGGCCGGAGGCCGTTCCGGTCGCCCTCCCGGTCAGCGGGGCGGTATTCCCTCGTTCTTCTGCGCCGACGCTGACGCCCGAGCAGCAGGTCCAGGCCGCCGTCGCCGCCTCGGCCGAGCTGGCCGCGGTGCCGTCGAATTTGTCACCGCCACTGGGCAATATCACCAAACCCGAGGCGTTCGTCAACGGTTGTGTCCTGTCCTGGCAAGACGTCGTGGTGCCCGACTGCGCGTCCGGCGACATCACGTCGGCCACGAAAGTCGCACTGATCGGCGATTCGCACGCCGGGATGTGGCAACCTGCCCTGGAAACCGCAGCACAGCAACAGGGTTGGCGGCTGGAGACCTTCGCGAAAGTCACCTGCCCACCGATGAAGCTTCCGATCCGCAGCCCCTACCTCGAACGCGAGTTCACCGAATGCCAGCAGTGGCGGGCTGACGTGCTGACCCGGATCGCCAAGGAACGCCCGGCGCTGATCGTGCTGGACATGGTGCGCCGCTACGGCGCCGATTTCGGGTTCGTCAGCTACGATCCGACCTGGCTGGACGGGCTGACGCGACTGGTGGCTCAGCTGCGCGGAACCGGCGCGCGGGTCCTGGTCCTGGGCCCCGTGCCCGACCCGCACACCACCGTGCCGACCTGCCTGTCCGCGCACATGGACGACGCCTCCGCCTGCGCGCCCGACCGTTCGACTGCGGTGAACGCCAAGGGTATTGCCGCCGAGACGGCGGCGGTGCAAGCCGGCGGCGGGCAGTACGCGCGACTGGACCAGTTCTTCTGCACCGACCAGCGCTGCCCGGTGATCGTCGGCAACACGTTGGTCTTCCGCGACGACAACCACATCACCGCCGAATACGCGCAGCTGCTGTCGCCGGTGATTGCGCGCCTGACCGAAAGCGCGTTGGCACCCAACTAGCTCGGATCACCACGCGGCCACCCGATCGGTGAACGCACCGTGGTAGCTCATCGGCAGGTGGAACGGCAGCCAGGCCTCAGCGACCGGTCCCGCATCGACCCGCGGAGCGTCGAACACCATGAGCCGGCTGCGATGCTGAGTTTCGTCGTAGCCCACGGTCAGCACCCATCCGTCACCCTCGTCGGTGCTGCCCGGGCGGGGCACGAAGATCGGCTCGACGAGTTTGTGGCCCGGCGGGCAGTAGGTCTGCACGCTGCCGTCGGTGTGGTTGAAGCGGCCGATGCCCTCCCCGCCGCCCTCCCCGTCGCCGGGCGCGGTCACGTACGTCACCGAGTGCGGTTGAGTTGATCGGCGCTGATCGATCTGCGGGAATTCGCAGCCCATCTGTGCCAGTGGTTCAACCAGGACACGGTCACCAGGGGTGATGCGGAACCGGGTCAGCCGCACCGTATCCGGTACGTCCTCGGTGGCAACGTCTTCGTACAACCGGGACATGTCGCTGCGGCTGTCGGCCCCCCAGGCGTGCATGCCGGCGAAGGTCTCCGGGGCGAACCGCGGCAACTCGACCACCACATCGGTGCCGTCCTCGTAAGCGTTGGCGTAGTGCCACATGTAGAACGGATCGGTCTCGATCACCCGGACCCGTCCGCCGTCGCGCGGGGCGACGACGAAGTAGGAGGGTTCGTTCTCCTTGAACTGCATGGCGTCCCAATAGGATTCCCGCCCCAGCACCGCCCAGGGATTGATCCGCAGCGGGGAGAGCATGAAGACGGCGTAGCGCGGGGTCAGCGCCATGTCGTGGATGAGCCCCACGCCCGGTAGCGGCACCGCCCGCAGGTACCGGGTGACGCCGCGGTTGTCGGTCTCATACAGGCGCAGCCGCATGCGCGGAATCGCCTCGCCCGCAAGTTCCCGCAGCCGCCTGATCTTTTCGGCCCGGTTCGGGGCGCTGCGGACATGCCGCATATCGAAGCGGGGGAAGTAGGGCTCGAACCCGAAGTTGACCCGGGAGTCCGTCGTCGCGTCGTAGGTGTAGTGCGCGGAGTACGCGCCGATCGGGCCCTTCAGCACCCCGTCGAGGCTGCACATCCCGATCGTGTTGAGGGTGTCGAGATCCATGCCGTGCGGGCGTCCACCCTCCCAGAGTGCGAGCAGTTGGTCCTGGCCGATCATCACGTTGGTGTTGGCGGTGTTGGCCGGCAGCCGAAGTGCGTTGGCCCGCATGCCCCCTGGACGCTGGTGGGCGAATCCGCGTTTGACCATCCGACCCGCCGCGGTGGTGGTCAGGTAGTGCTCGGTGCGGACGAAGCGGTTCTTGAACCGCACCCCGTTACCGTCGATCGCGAAGGCGACCACCATGCCGTCGGCGTCGAACAGGCTGTCCACCTGCGAGGCACCGATGTTCCAGCGGCCCGATCCGTTGCGGTAGAGCGTGCCGGCCAATCCTTGCGGGATCGTGCCGGTGATCTCGGTCAGTTTCAGGTCATATTCGCCGGGGACGTCCTCCCAGTACCGCGAGGGACCGTCGATCTGAGGCGAGGCGGGAGCAGCCATAAAAGACATGTTGTCTTTTATGGCTGGCCGCTGTCAATAGCCGAGACATCGAACGGGCTGAACGGCAGGGCCGAACCCCCGTCCCAGCACAGCTTCGTGAGGTGTTCGACGAGCTCAGCCCGTGGCATCGAGGAGTCTCGGAGCCACCATTGCGCGCTGACCATGACCGAGCCGACGATGGCCCGGGCCCATGGCGCCGCCGCCGCGGTATCTGCACCACCGGCCGCCATCGAGACGGCCAACATGGCCTCGACCGCGGTGGCGAGTTCGTCGAAGATTCCCGGCATTTCATGGCCACCGGCGGCATGCACGCTCAACGCCCGGTACAGGTTCGGATCGTCCTGCATCCAGGCGCAGATGACGTCGAAGAACAACGCCATGCGTTGGCGCAGGTCAGTGGAACCGGCGGCACGCCTGGTGATCTCGATCAGCAGGCGGTGGGCCTGACGCTCTCCGAGAGCCGACAGGATGGCCGCCCGATTCGGGAAGACCGCATAGACGGCCGACCGCACGAAGCCGGCCTCCTTGGCCAACTCGGCGATCCCCACATCGGGCCCGTGGGCGCGGATCGCACGCTCGGCCGCGTCGAGCAGATCCGAGCGCCGTTGCCCGACGTCGACACCAGGTCCGGCGGGCCTACCGCGCCCGCGCCTTGCCGAAGTCACATGCCGATCGTAGTTAGGCGGCGTCCTTCTTCTTGGCCTTCTCCTTGGCCTTCTTGGCGGGCTTCACCGAATCGCCGGCCTTCTTGACGTTGTCCTTCACGTCGTTGGCCGCCTTCTGCACGCCCTTCTCGACACCTTCGGCTGCGGCCTTGATCTGCTTGCGCCCATCCTCGGCAACGCTGTTCACCCGCTCCTGGGCATCCTTGAACGCCTTGGCCGTCCGGTTACGCGCCTTCTCGGCCGACACCCTCGTGCGTTCACCGGCCGCCTTGACCGACTTCTCGACCTCTTCGCGAGCATCGTCGGCTGCGGCGGTCAGCTTCTTGGTGTCGTCTCGGACGTTGACCTTCGACTTGTTGACAACCAACTCTTCCGTGCCGATGTCGGCCTGTGCGATACCTTCCGGCTCAGAGCTTGTCTTCGCAATGCTCTGTGTCCCACCGCCATTCCCAAGTTCGGCGAGGTCGGGAATCTCCAGCCCGGACAGGTTCGATGAGCCACCGACGCCCAGCAGGCCCAACAGGGTCTTGATCGGATTGGAGACCGGGGTCTGGCTCACCAGGCCATCGTCGATCGCCTTCTGGATGCCGGTGACGAGGTTGTCGACCAGATGCGCGGGCACCTTTCCCCAATCGACGTCGGCAGGGAGGGTACCGAAAGCGGTTGGGACATCGGCTTCGTCGAGCGTCCGCTCGTACACGCCCGTCGTCGGGTTGTACTCCACGTCGGCGTAGCCGAGGTTGACCAGGCTGGTGAGCGCCGGGCTCAGCGCCGCGCCGATCGGGTTGTTGAGGTTCGCCCCGGTCAGCAGGTTGACGACGTCGTACGCCAGATACGTCGGCTCCAGGAGGGGCAGGCTCCGCGCCGGGATCGTGACGTAGATGTTGAGCTTGGGGCCCAGCTGGGGGTTGTCCCCGGGATCGTCCAAATAGTCGGTGACGCCCGCGCCCAGCTGCGTCGTGATCTGGTCGATCAGCACCGCACTGAGCGTGTCGAGCGACTGGTTCCGCAGGATATAAGTCGGGAAAAGCCCTGCCGCAGCGTTATTCGTCATGGTGAACGGGTTGGGCCAAGCCGCGAAGTCTGACTGGGGCAGATACTCTGCCGTCGCATCGATCTTGATCGGGATCAGGTTGGCCCCGCCGAGGGTGAGCCCGAGCAACGGCACATCACCGATCACGGGCACGTCGCCGACGACGCTGGTCCCACTGCTCTGCACCTGGGTATCGGGTGTCACCGTGTCGATCCCGAGCAACCCGAACAGCGGGTAGGCCCGCGCCAGGATGCCGCCGTTGGCCCGACCCGGGTTGTCGATGAGGATCATCGGCAGGATGGTGAAACTGCCGAGCAGAGGGTTGGTGCCGGTGTAGTTGGCGCCACCGGGTTGATTCGGTAGGTCGTCGACCACCTGTTGGTAGGCCGCGCCCGCCGCGAACGCGCCGAGGCCCCAGCCCGCCACGACGGGAATCCGCACGTCCGCGACATTGGTGCTCATCGATGGCAGGTCCATACCGGTGAGCAGCTTGAATGCGGCCTTGATCGGGATGAGGCCAGGGCCGGACGTGGGAAGACCGAGCGCCGTGAAGAGAGAACCGAGCCCGATATCGAGATACTCGGCGTTGTTGATCTCGTCGGCCGCCGAGTTCGGGAACGACGGCACCCACCCGAGGTCGACACCGAGCAGACGGATGAGTGTGAAGAGCCCACCGGTCGTGATCAGGTTGATCCCCGCCGAGGACAACGGATCGTCGAGGTCGATGCCGAGAGCGTCGGCCAGATCGCCGATGGGCAACCCGCCCAGTGCACCTCCGAGGGCCCCGCCCAGTGCGTCATCGAGCGGCCCCCTGATGGCGGCCGTCGGATCGATGCCCGCCGCCTGCAGCAGCGCCAGCAGGTTGAAGTTGTCGACGAACGCCGTCTCAAGCTGTGCGCCCACGGTCTGAAACTGGTTGTAGACCTGAGTTCCGAACCCGCCGGTGAGGTCTGGGATCTGGTCGGGCGGCGGGAAGATCTGAACCCCGGATTGCAGGCGGAGGTCGCGCTGGACCGCTGCGGCCTGGGCCGGCGGCGGAGCAATGCCCACCGTCAGCGCGGTGACCGTTGCGGTAGCCGCTCCGAGGGTGGCAACCCTCTTGACGCGCCGCCACTGCCTCCGGTGTTTGACTGCCATCTGACCAGTCCTTTCGGCCGCCTTCTCAGGTTGATCTCAGGCAACGTAACACCGTCATGACCTCCTTCTCTCGATTGCTGGAAAGAATTTTGCTTTTCATGTTTCTCGCGGCCCGCAAACTGTTAATGTTCGACTCAGGCGGCGCTGGTCAGTGTTTACAGATATTGACGAGATTGACAGTTACCTGGCCGGCTCGATCGATTTCTCCCGCACGAGCATTGCTACCTGCCGAGGACGACATCCCCGCGAAAACCAGGCGGGACGCAACGGCGCTTCGCGGAGTTCGGCCAAAGCACCTGCGCGCCAGTGGAAAGCAGACGACCATCCGGCAAGATAGCTGGAATGGGGATCAGCCTGTTACCGTTCACTCGCCTTTCGGACGCCGCCGTTTCGGGCGCCCTCGGAAATGCGGTGGCCGTGATCAACCCGGCACTCGATATCGTCACCCGATTCGACCCGCTCGGCCTGAGGCGACGTACCCATCACGAGGAGCCCGCCGACGGGGCTGTCGGTAAGTCCCTCGACATCGCGGCCGCGTTGCTCAACTTCGCCGAAGTGCCGGGTACCAAGGCCTGGGCCGAGATGGATCAGGACGGCCACGTGAAGTGGTGGGTGCATCGCGTCGGGGCGGTGACCACGATCCTCGTCGCATTCCCCGGCGCATTGGGCGTCCTCGCGGACCGGCTTCCGATCCAGGACTTCCTGGGCTTCACCAACCAGGCCATCGTGTTGTGCGCGGTGGCCCGTGAGGACGGCGTCACCGACCATGACGACCAGGTGCAATTGCTGGGTGCGGTGTTGTGCGACCGTCAACTCCCCGACCCTGACCTCGACGCGCAGGCTGCCGAAGCCACAACGCAATCGCTGCCCGAGAAAGTCTGGGAGTTCGCCGGCACGGTACGTGCCGTAGGCGATGAGTTCGCGAAAAGGCCACACCCGCAAAAGCTTTACCGCTATCTGGGCATGCTGCCCGGCGTCGGCGCGGTGGCCGACTACTTCGGTGAGTTCACCGCCCTGCAGCACGCCGCCAACGAGGGCGCGGCGTGGATCAACGAGCACTCTCCGCAGGAACCGGCTCCGCAGCCGGCCCGAACTTGAAGATCAGCGCGCTGATCGCCACCACCACGGCCGCCGCTCCGATCACCGGCGCAACGGTGAACTGCGACACCGTCCCTCCGAGCACCGCACCGGCGCACATCGTCAGCACTACGCCGTAACGCAGCTTCTCGCGGTCCCCGGTACCGCCGGCCAACCGGCTGTCGAAGCCGATGCCGACGATCGTCTGCGTCAGCACCGTGGTGCTCAGTTCCTGGATGCCGAACTGACGTGCCGTCGCATTCTGGATACCGAATGTCATCGCGAGAACGATGAGGATGAGTTTCCGGTTGTCGTCATAAGCCAGCACTCCGATGCCGCACAGCACCGAAAGCACGGTCAGCAGAAAGACTTCCACCCCCAATGCGGTGGCCAACCAGTTCCGGACGCGACTGTCCAGATGGCGCCGCATCCGCCCACCCAACACGGTGCCCAGCACGAACCCGACGAACGCGACCAGGGCCCCCGCCACATCCACGCCTGAGTGCGGGACGAACCAGAAGCCCAGGAAGATCACGTTCCCGGTCATGTTGGCGACGAACACATGTCCCAGCACCAGCACACTGACCGCGTCGACGATTCCCGTCGCACACGTCAGCAACAGCAGGGCCACAACAGTCGACCGCTGCGTCACCGGCGAGGCGATTGCCATGCCTACATCCTCGCCGCTACAGCTGCGGAGACAGGTCCAATTGGGTCAAGGCGGGCATCTGGGTGATGCGCCAATCTCCATCGGTGCGCTGCAATGTCAGCCGGTAGGACGAATACCGCAGCGAAGGAATGTTCTTGGTGACCGGACTCGTCGACACCGTATTCGTGTAAACGATCGCGGTGGCCTCATCGCCGCCGATGGTCTCCACCGCGGTGCCCATCACCTCGGTGTTGTTGGTGACCTTGGCCTGCTTGTTTGTCGGCACGATCGAATCGATCAGCTGCCGGTACTCGTTGGCGAAGTCGCTCGACAGATACTTTGCGGCCCGGTCGGGCAGGGTGTCGATGTTGTCCGGGTTGTAGGTCCACAACGTGGTGATGGCGTCCGCCGACGTCTTCGCCACTTTGAGTTTGGTTGCCACCAGGGCCCGATCGGCCAGATACGGCTGCAGCATCGCACCGCCGAAAGCCCCGGCCGCCACGAACACCACCGCTGCACCCGCGGCGACGTAGGTCAGGCGCCGGCCGGCCTCGCGGTGCGGAACCAGGATCTCGTCCCCGGCCGGTTCGGTGTCCGTCACTTCCAGGTCGGCATCAGCCTCAGCGTCGACATCGGCATCGGCTTCCGGTTCAACATCAGGCTCGACGGCCACGTCGGGCTCTGCGGCCACCTCAGGTTCTACGTCCGACTCAGGTTCTACGTCCGACTCAGGAACTACGTCACCTTCAGGTTCGGTCCCGGCCTTACGGCCCGACTTGCCCGTCGGGGTCCGACGCTCCGGCGTGGCATCGGCATCGTCGGACACCGAGGCCGACTCCGGGTCGACCGGAGTCTCGACCGATTCCGCCACCACGTCCTCGGCACGGCGCCGCCGCCCGAAACGCAGTCTGCGGCGCGGCTTGTCGGGCTCGCCGGCGGTCAGAAAACCTGAATCAGCTGGCTGATCTTCCACTGCTGTCCTTCCCGAATCGTGGTTGCGATCCACCGATCTCCGGTTTCGATCGTGGACTTGCCGTCGGGTGCGCGGATGCTTGTCTTGGTAGCCACCAGAACGTCGGCACTGCCGTTGTCGTTCCAGCGTTGAATGCCCGCCTCCTGCACAGAGCCCTCCGACGGCTCGGCCTGCGCCACGCGAACAGTGATCTCGTCCTGCTTCTCTTTGAACATCTTGGCGAAGTCACCGGTCGCCTGACGCAAGACATCGTCCGCAAAGTCATTGGCGTGGAACGGATCCCGCGTCATGTACCCCTTCATGAACTCAGTCACGTACGCAAGCGCGTCGGCGTCCCTGGCGTTGGTCCGCTCATCGGACTCGTGCCGCACCAGCATGAACGTGCAGCCCGCGATCGCCGCAGCGATCAACAACGCCGACAGCATCCCCACGATCGGCAGCCCCCAGGAGATCGGCTCCTTGGGTTCGACCGCGAAGTAGTCCCGTTCATCGGCGGAGATCTTGCGTCTTGGGCTCATTGTCCCGCCCCACTCAACAACGGCTGCTTCAGCACGGTCAGGTTGTCGGCCTGCCACTGACCATCGACCTTGACGAAGTCGACCCGCACGGTCGCGGTGATGAACTTCAGATCCTTCGGGTCGATGCCCCGTTGCCCTTGCATCGCGAACAGCATGGCGGCCTTGTTCTTGGTCGCTCCCGGAAGCAGCGCACTGCTCACCGCAAAGAGATCATTGTTGGTCGGGGTGCGCTTCTTGGCCGCGTCCTGCTGCGCGACGACCTGCGGACGGTAGTTGTCCGAAGCCAGTGACTGTGCCCTGGCGAAATCCTCGTCCATCGAGTCGACGCTGTAGCTCAGCAACTGCTCGACGATTCGCGGGCCGTCCTTGATGATCTGCTCCCGGGACTGATCCAACGCTCGATCCTCCCGGTACACCGCGACGTAGCCGAGTCCGGCCGCGGCTCCGGCCAGCACCGCCAGTGTCAACAGCACCGCACCGGCACGGCGTCGGGCATCAGGCTCAGGTTGGTCGACGCGGCGCACCTCGGTGCGGGCCAGCAGATCGGCGAACGTCCGGTGGCGCGAATCCCACAGCGGCCACAGCCAGCCCACGAACACTGCCGCGGTGTCCAGCAGATGCGCGAGGTCACGCAGCAGCAACCGCAGCAGACCGGCGTCGCCGGCCGATGACACCACCCGGATACCGAACACCGACCGGCCCAGCGACCAACCGGTGAATGCCGGCAATGCGATCCGGTTGATCAGCATCGCGATGCCCACCACGCTGGCGGCCACCGTGCACACCCACCAGGACCACCCGTACGGCGGGACAGACCACGCCAGCAGCCCCAGCGCCACGATCAACCCGGCAGGCGCCAGCACGTCGATGGCGAACGCCCCGGCCCGAGCCGGCCACGACGCCAACCGCGCCCGGTCGGCCCCGGTGCCCTCGGTGGCCACCGGACCGGCGTTGTCCAGCACAGCGGTCACGACGACGTGACCTGGTCGAGCCGCGCGACCTTGTAGTTGCCGTCCTCGGCGCGGGCCATCTTCACCCGCAACCGATAACCCTGCTCTTCATCGGACTTCTCGCTGTTGGTGACCAGCACCCGCACCGCGACCAGCAGGTCCATCGACCCGTCGTCGTTGTGCTTCTCCACCGCAGCACGCAGGTCCGAAACCTTCACCTGCACATTGGCGGCCTGATACGCATCGAGCAGCATGCCGCTGTAGAGACCCGCCTGCGCACCGAAATCACCGGTGGCGCATTCGATGATCTTGGTCTGGGCTTCGATCATCGCCTGGGTATCGGGCGCCTGGGTGGCGGTCACGCAGGCCTTCGCCGCGGCCAAGGCCTCGGCCTCATCGCCGGCGATGCGTTCGCTGACCTGATGCGCGCGCAATGCCAGGTAGCCGCCGACACCGACGGCCGCCGCGAGGACCAACAGGCCGGCAAGAATCACAGCCATCCAGCCCCGCCCGAGCCGCGAAGGACGCGGCCCGGACTCCTGAGCGGCCTCCTCAGCGTCCGTGGCTGAGGTCGGATCAACGATCTCGGTGACCGCCTCGGCTTGCGGTTCCGTGGTGTGAGGGTCCTGCTGGTCGGCGAGGTTCAGCTGGCTGGTGCCAGCATCTCCTTCCATCCGTCATCTCCTGGTTTGTTCGAGTTGGTGACGGAGTACTTCACACCGCCGGGACCGACCACCTCGCCACTGGATGGGCTATAGGTAGCGGTCGAACCTGCTGCCGGAGTGTAGATGCAGGGGTTCGGCTGCTGTCCACTACAACTCACATTCCCACCACGCGGGGCGGTCAGCGGATCGCTGCGCACCGCCGATGATTCCGGTGGTGGAAGCTGACTTGCCGGCAACGGGTTCAACCCATTATTCACCGAAGGCGCGGGAATGACCCGGCCCGGATCAACCGGCTGATCGCAGCGCGCGCCCGGGGCCGGGCAGTTGCGGATCTGATTCGGATCGCCATACCACGGGTTGGTGCCCAGCGGCTGGTAGGGCTCATCGCTGTGGCACTCCGCCGGCGAGGCGGCCCGCTTACCGGGCACATCGGCACACGGGTAGTTACGCGCACCGCGCACCGCGTTGGGCGCATCCTTGGGGATCTTGCAGTACAGGCCCTCGGGCAGCGGTGCCGTGGACGTGTCCGCGGGCGAGCGCCACTGTGAGGCCGGGAGGAAGCCGGTCAGGCACGGCGGCGGCATGTTGATGCCGAGGCCGAAGTGCAGCAGGCCCTTGGGCGCGAAGATCGTCGCGGTCTGTGCCACCGCGCCGCCCTGGGGCAGCGCCACCAGCACCTGCTCGACGTTCTTGTTGTACCGCTTGAGCATGTCGATGACGATTTCCAGGTTCGCCAGCGTCTGCGGCAACGACTCCTGCACATCGCCGAACACCGAGTTCAGCTGATCTGCCGTCGGCGCCGCCTGCTGAATCCCACTGCGCAATGCACCGTCATTCTGAGCGCTCTGCGCGGCCAACGAGTTCAGGTTCTTGGCCCACCGCGAAATCGCATCGCCCGAGTTCACCTGGCTGTCGATGATCGGCCCGGAGTTCTCGACGATGTCGTTGATCGACCCGATGTTGTCCTTGAAGTCACTGGCGATCGCCTGGGTGGAATCGACCAGATGCTGCAGTGACGGCCCGAGCCCACCGACCGCCGTGGCCGTCTCGTCGAGCAGCGTCGCGATCTTCTCCTTCGGCAGCGCCGCCAGGCCCCGCTGTGCGGCGTCCAGCGACGGGCCCACCTCGGCGGGCACGGTGCCGACCTGGATCGTGTCGCCGCTGCGGAAGTACTCCTTGGCGCCGCCCTCGGAGACCAGGTCGATGAACTGCTCACCGACCGCCGACACCGAGTGCACGTTGGCACTGGCGTCGATCGGCACCCGGAACTGGTTGTAGATGTCCATCTTGACGTGGGCGCCCTGCTCGGTGGGTTCCACCGAGGTGACCTTGCCGACCGTGGTTCCGCGGTAGGTGACGTTGGCCGTGGCGTACAAACCGCCCGAATTCGGGAGGTTGGCGTTCAGCTGGTACATCCCGATACCGGCCCACGTCGGCAACCGCAGGTAGAACAGCGCCAGCACAACCAGGGCGATCACGGTCAGCGCCGTGAACAGAACGAGCTGCATCTTGATGAAGCGGGTCAGCAACATGTCTCACTCCCCCCTTTCCACAAGCGGGCCACCAGGTGCGTCATGCGGGTTCGGCGTGAACCGGACATCCGGGATCATCGTCGCCGGATCGCGGCCCCATGCCTGCTCCAGCGCACGGAGCATGCCCGAGACACCGGTACCGGACAGGAACGCGTTGTCCACCGAGCTCAACGTCAGGTCGATCGTCAGCGAGACGTTGATGTAGTCGCCGCGCACCGCCTTCGGGATGTTCTCGATGTTGAACGGCACCGTGAGGATCAGCTTGAGCGCCTCAACCAGATACGGAGCCGAGCGCGCCAGCTGCTTGAGCGGCCGCTGCAGGTTCTGCAGGTTCGTGTGCACGTTGGCGTTGCTGTTCGACAACGTGTCGTCAGCGGCCTTCGACAACCGGCCCAGCGAGGTCACCGCGTCGGCGAACAATTCGCGCGTCTCGGCGAAGTGCTCGATCAGCGGCGGGAACTCGGTCAGCACCCGATCCAACGTGTCGTTGCGGGCCGCAACGATGTTCAACAGCCGGTTGGTCGAATCGATCGCCCGGGTGATGTCGTTGCGCTGCTGGTTGAGTTCGTCGGTGAACGTGTCGAGCCGGCCCAGGAAGTCGCGGATCTGATCGGCGCGACCGTTGAGGATGTTGAACACCTCGGTCTGGATGGTCTCGAGGTTCGGGATGCCACCGCCGGTCAGGATGCCGGAGATACCGGCGAGCGTCCGCTCGATCGTCGGGTACGCCGACGACTGTGCCAGCGGGATGGTGTCGCCGCTGCGCAACTTCTCCTCGGACGGCTTGTCCGGCGGGTTGAGCTCGACGTGCTGCGAACCCAGCAAGCTGGTCTGGCCGATCTTGGCCAGCGTGTTCTTCGGCAGCACGATGCCCGGCTCCAGGTCGATGGTCAACGTCGGAGTCCAGTTGATCAGCTCGATATTGCGGACCCGGCCGACGAACACATCGCGCACCCGTACCCGGCTGTTGGCGTTGAGCGCCAACGTCTCCGGCATCTGCACGTACAGCGTGGTGTGACCGGACTCGGTGCCCGGCCCACCCGGCAGCGGGACGTTGGCGATACCGCGCCACTGCCCACACGAGGTGAGGATCAGCGCGGACGCCGACAACACCGCGACTCGGCGGCCGACGCGACCCCAGCTGCGTGCCTTCATCCGGCCTCTCTGTTCGCTCATCACGGCTGTCCTCCGGCCTCGGCAGGCAACGCCGGTCCGGCGGGAGCGGCGGCCGGCGCGGGAGCCGACATCGGATCACCCGGGATCACACCCGGCGCAGGCACCGGCGGCGGGCCGGGCTGCGGGTACCACGGCGGCGGCAACGGATTGCTCTCGTCGTAGGAGTTCGGCGGTCCGGGCAGGTTGCCTCCCGGAGGAGCGCCGAAGGCCGGCGGGGCCGGCGGGGCCACGATATCCGGGCCACCCATCAACTCGGACAACGACTCCGGGGTCAGCATCTGCTGAGTGGCCGGCTGTACCTGCACACCCTGCATGCCCGGCGCCACGGTCCAACCGGGCTCATGGTTGCCGTGCGAGAACAAGGTGTCGCGCGACCAGATACCTGGAACGGTGGTGTCCTTGTATCCGCCGGGCGGCTGCAGACGCGGTTCCGAGTAGGAGATCTGCTTGGGCAGCGTCATCGCGGTGTTGGCCAGGTTCTGGCCGAACGGCAGGAAGTTGAACTTGATCGCGTCCAGGATCGGCGCCAGGTACTGCGCACACAGCTCGGCCGAATCCTGGTACCCCAACCGGCTGCCCGCCTGAATCGAACTGCAGATGAACTGCAGCGGGTTGGAGAAGTTGGTCAGACCCGGCAGAACCGGCAGAGTCACGATGCCACCCTGGTTGGGCGAGACGATGTTGAGCACGTTGGCCGCCAGGTTCGGGTAGGTGTGCAGACCCGTCTCCAGACCATTGCGCGGTTCCGGCTGCAGGATCGCCGTCGTCGCCTCCGACAAGTTGTTGATGTCGTGCGTCAGCACGCCACCGTTCTTGTCCAGGAAGTCACGGGTGGTCTTGAGCACCTTGTTGAGGTCCTGCAGGGCCGTCGCCAACTCCTGGTCGGTGTTCGTGAACGAGTTGGTGAACTGAGCCAGATCGTTGTTCAGCGCCACGAACTGCTGATCGCTCTTGTGCAGGGCATTGACGAACAACGCCAGGCTCTTGACCACCTGGAAGAAGTCGCCGCGGCCCTGGTTGAGCGTGGTCAGCGCCTCCGACAACCCGTTGAGGGTGCGGTTGAGCTGGTCACCCTTGCCCTGGAAGCCATCGGCGAAGGAGTCGATGACGTCGCCGAACGGGCCCTTGGGCTGCGCCGCGGTCGGGCCGAGTTCGTCGAGCAGGCGGGTGATCTGGTTGCGCAACTCGTCGTACTCGACCGGGATCTGGGTGTTCTCGATCGGGATCACCGCGTTGTTCTGCAACCGCGGCCCACCCGTGTAGGGCGGGGACAACTGGATGACGCGCGAGGCCACCAGGCTCGGGTTCAGCACAGACGCCGTGACGTTCTCGGCCACCTTGTACTTGTTGTTGACGTGGAAGACGACCTTCATCTTGTCGCCGTCGGTCTCGATGCTGTCGATCGCACCGACCTTGACGCCCATGATGAGGACCTTGTCACCGGGGTACAGCGCGAGCACCTCGGGGAAGTACGCGGTGACCGTGGTGTTGGTCATCTTCTTGTACAGGTTCAGGCCGAAGTAACCCAGCACCAGGGCTGCTGCCACCGCCAACGCACCGACGATGACAGCTGCCCGGGAAGCCTTGGGCAACTTGATGTTTCGAACGTTAAATACTGTTGACATAGCTGCGGCCTATCCCTGCGACCCGGGCGGAAGGAACGGCGGATTACCCGGTAGCGGCGGTGTGCCCGCCGGTCCGGCGTCCGGCCCCGGTCCCGGCGGTGCCGGAGGAGCGTTCACCGGCGCCGGGTGCGGCGCGTAACCCGGGATGGGTCCGGGCGCCACGGGGATCGGGGCGATCGGAACGGTGCGGGCTCCCGGCGGACCGGGCGCCAGCTCGACCGGTGCACCCGGCTGATCCGGCGGCATGTCTCCGGGGATGGCCGCGCTGGGCACACCCGGCGAATGCGCGACGCCGTCAGGATTCGGCGCCGAGGTCGCCACGTCCGGCGGGCCGTAATTGGGTCCGAACGGGTTGTCCCCGAACGGTCCCACGGTGGCGCCCGCACACGGCAGCGGGTTACCCGGGCTCGGGATCCCGGCCGCGGTCGGCGTGTAGGAGCACGGCGATCCGGGCGGCACGGCGGGTCCCGGATGCTCCGGGGTGCCTTCCAGCGGCGTCGGGGCCGGCGGCGGGGCGCCGTTCTCGAAGCGCTTGCCATTCGGATCCGGGAAGCGGAACGCGGGCAGGCCGGCGTTACGCCAGAACTCCTCGGGATCGATGCCGCGCTTCTTGAACGCGGAATCGACGAACGGCTGCAGGATCTGCGGCGGGATCAGGTTGACGAGCATCACCTTGAAGTACGGGCCCGAGGCCAGTGCCTCCGCCAGTGAGGTGATGAACTTGCCTGCAATAGTGAGGGTGTCGGCCAGATCCTGCTTACGCTCGACCAGCAGGTCGCTGACGGTACGCAACTGCTCCAGCACGTGGTTGAGGTTCGGGTTGTCGTTGATCAGACCCTCGACCTCACGCGACACCGTCGACACCCGCTCCAGCAGCATGCTGACGGCCTGGCCACGTTCGTTGACCGCGGCCAGCAGGGTCTGTGCGTTCACCAACAGCTGGTTGACCTGCGTGCTGCGGTCACCGAGCACCGTGGCGATCTTGTTGGCATTCGCCAGCAGCTTCTTGACGTCCTCGTCGCGCTTACCGATGGTCTCGGAGAACTTGGCCACCCCGTCCAGCGCGGCGCTCAGGTGCGGCGAGGTCTGATCGACCGTCTCCGACAACACGTTCAGCGATTCCTTGACGGACGCCGTATCCCAGCCCGACGCATTGCGCGTGACATCGAGGAACGCGTCGTAGATCTGATACGGCGTCGTCGTCTGCCCCAGCGGCAGCATCCCGCGCGGGGGCAGCGTCTGGCTGCCGCGCGGCTGGATCTCGATGTTCTTACGACCCAGGATCGTGTCGGTACGGATCGCCGCACGGCTCTCGGTACCGATCGTCTTCCCACCCAGGGTGTAGCCGATCTCGACCTTGTCGCCGTTGATGTCCATGCTCTTGACGGTGCCGACATCCATACCCGCGATGCGCACCTTGTCGCCCAGGTTCAGGCCTCCGGTATCGGAGAACTGGCCGTAGTACGTGGGGACGGCGAACAGCATCGGCACGCTCGTCAGCGTCGAACCGACGCCGATCACCAGCGCCACCACCACAACGCCCATGAGGCCTTTGCGGAAGCGGTCGGAACCTTGCAGTGTCCTCATCTCGGCGTGCACCTACCCGACGGCTGTGAACTGAGTTTGACGGTTCGGACAGGGCCACCTGGCTGCAACCCGTTGAGCTTCAACGAGAGGTCGCAGGCGTAGAAGTTGAAGAAGTCACCGTAGATGCCACCGGCGCGGCCGATGATCTTCAACGCTTGCGGGAACTGCACCAGGATGTCGTTCAGCTGCTGCTTCTGGTCGATCAGCGGCTGCTGGATCACCTCGAGGTAGCCGACGGTGTCCTTGAGCAGCGGACGGTTGTCGGACAGCAGGTCCGCCAGCGAGCCGGCCGCGTTGCTGATGTTGGCCACCGAGGATCCGATCGGATCGGCCCGGTTCTTCAACCCGGTGATCAGCGTCTCGAAGTTCTTGAGGGTGTCATCGAACTGCTGCTGATGCGCGACGGTGGTGTCCAGCACGATGTTGAGGTTCTTGATCACCTCACCGATGGCCTGATCCCGATCGGCGATGCTCTGGGTGAGCTGCGCCGTCTGGTCCAGGATGTCGTTGATGGTGCCGCCCTGGCCCTGGAAGATCGTGATGATCGACTTGGAGATGGTGTTGACCTTCTCCGGGCTCAACGACTGGAACAGCGGCCGGAAACCGCCGACGAGCGCGTCGAGGTCGAGCGCGGGCTCGGTACGTTCCAGCGGAATGGTGCTGCCCGGCGGGATCTTCGTGTTGCTCTCACCGCGCTTGAGCTCCAGGTAGCGGTTACCGATGAGGTCCTGGTAGCGGATCGCGGCCGTGGTCTGGTCGAACAACGGCAGCGACTTCTCGACGTTGAACGTGACTTCGGCCTGCTGGCCACCGTTGACCAGCTTGACGCCCGAGACCTTGCCGACCTCGACACCGGAGGCACGGACGAACTGCCCGGTGCGCAGACCGCTGACGTTCTTGAAGATCGCCGAGTACTCGGAGGTCCGGTTGAACCGGATCTGACCGAAGACCACGAAGATGATCGCAGTAAAGGTGAGCAGCACCAGTGAGAAGATGCCGAGCTTGATAAGCGTGCCCTTGATGCTCATGGGTTGATCGTGTTCTCCCCCACTTGGCGGCCCCACACGTACTCGGCCACGAGCGGCTGCCCCAGCTCGAGGTGGTTGTACGGGGCGATCGATGCACCGGTATCCATCACCAGGTACGGCATTGGCCACAGGTCTTTCGTGACCGGCTGCCAGCAGCCGGGCCGGCCCTCGGGCCCGCCCTTGGCGTTGACCCGCGGCAGGTTGTCCGGATAGACGTACGGGTTGCCGACGCCGACCACCAGCGAATGCGTCTGCAGCGAGTAGCCGTTACCACCAAGCGCGCCGGCGAGTTTCGGCCCGGCGTCGTGGTAGTTGCGGATCGTGCAGAACAGCGCCGGGCTGTACTTGTCCAGCAGGGCCGAGGTGGGCAGCAGATCCTGAGCACCACGAACCAGATACGGGCCGCCGCGCTCGAAGATGTCACCACCGGTGTTACCGAAACCGACCGCCGCGACCAACGCCTGATCCAGATTGCCGCGCTGCTCATTGAGCGTGCGCGCCGTCGTCACCGCATTGGTCAGACCGTCGAACAGATCCGGCGCGGCATTCGCATACACCTCACCCAAATCGGCCAGACCCGCCGTATCCCGACGGATCTGAGGCATCCGCGGATTCAGGTCGGCCAGAATGTCATTGCCGTTGACAATCGACTGACCGAACTTGTCCCCCAACCCGTCCAGCGCCTGCGCCGTCGCAGTCAGCGTCTGATTCAGCTTGATCGGGTCGATCTGCTCAGAGATCGCGGTGATCGTCTCGAACAGCGTGTTGAACTCTGTCGTCACCCCCTGCGCCCGGATCGGCGTGGACGGCGACAACCGCTCCTTCGACGGATTCGACGGCGACAGGAACGAGATGTACTTGTTGCCGAACACCGTGGTGGCCCGCAGTTCGGCACTCACGTTCTCCGGGATCAGCTTCAGATACTGGGGCTTGACGTCCAGCGTCAGCTTGGCTTCCGGATTGTCGTCGACGGTGACGACGTCGACGGAGGCCAGGCGGCCGATGGGCACCCCGTTGAAGGTGACCTTCGAGCCCGGATCCATCGACAGACCCGCCCGACCCGACAACACGGTCAGCTGTGTCCTCTTCTCGAACGTTCCGCGGAACTGCATCCACGTCAACGCGAGAATCAGGGTGGTGACGAGGGCGAGGACCAAGCCCGCCAACTTGTACGGCGGGATCTTCGGCTTGTTCAGGGGCGCGTGCGGCGCTGTCGACTCGGCCATGCCGCTACACCGTGAGGTTGAAGTTGGGGTCGGTGCCGTACAGCGCCAACGATGCCAACAGGACCACCAACACGATTGCGATCAACGAGGTTCGCATCGACCTTCCCACTGCCTCACCCACACCGACGGCACCTCCACTGGCGTAATAGCCGAAGTAGCAGTGGTTCAACATGACCACGATCGACATGATGATGACCTGGAGGAACGACCACATCACGTCGTCGACGCGCAGGAACGTATGGAAGTAGTGCTCATAGGTTCCCACCGACTGCGAGTAGAAGACCGTCGTCACGAACTGCGCAGACAGGAAGGACAGCAGAACCGCCGCGGCGTACAGCGGGATGATGACGATCGACCCGGCGATGAGCCGGGTGGACACCAGGTACGAAATCGACCGGATGCCCATCACCTCCAGCGCGTCGACCTCTTCACTGATGCGCATGGCGCCGAGTTCGGCGGTGGCGCCGGCACCGACTGTGGAAGCCAGAGCCTGGCCGGTGACGACCGGGGCAACGACGCGGATGTTCGCCAGGGCGGCGAAGAAGCCGGTGAAGGCCTCGACGCCGATATTGCCCAGGGACGCGAAGCCCTGGATGGCGATCAGCGAGCCGGCCGACAGCGTGACGAAACCGATGATGGCCACGGTGCCGCCGATGACGGCCATGGCGCCGGTACCCATGCCGATCTCGGCGACCAGCCGCAGCGCTTCACGGCGGTAGTGCCGGAACGCATGCGGGATGGAGCCGATCGCCTGGACGACGAACCACGCGACGTGGCCCATGCTGTCGAGAAACCGGGCCGGAGTGCCCGCGATGTCTGAGGTGCGCGAGAACGCCCGGGGGAACCGGGACCTAAGGACTGTTGCGGTACTCATGTCACCCCCCTGTTCCGAACCGCACACCGATGGTGGTGAGCACAACGTTGACTGCGAACAATGCGACCACGCACAACACCAGGGTCTCGTTCACCGCGGTCCCGACACCCTTGGATCCACCGGCCACCGTCAGGCCCCGGTAGCAACCGACGAGCCCGGCGATCAGGCCGAACAGGGTGGCCTTGATGACCGAGATCATCACCTCGGGGAATCCGGTGAGCAGGGTCAGTGTGGACACGTAGGCACCGGCGGACACGTTCTGGACATAGACGCCGAAGAAGAAGCCACCGATCAGACCGATCGTGATCACGGCGCCGTTGAGCATGAAGGCCACGAATGTCGAGGCGACTACCCGGGGAACGACCAGCCGTTCGATCGGGTCGATGCCCAGCACCTCGAGCGCGTCGATCTCCTCGCGCACGGTACGCGCGCCGAGGTCTGCGCAAATCGCAGTCGATCCGGCACCAGCTACCACGAGCACCGTCACCAGAGGACCTAGCTGCGTGACCGCGCCGAGGGCCGCACCCGCGCCGGACACATCGGCCGCGCCGAATTCCGCCAACAGGATGTTCAGCGTGAAGATGATGAGAACGGTCAGTGGGATCGATACCGCGAGGGTGGGCAGGAACGCCACTCGAACCAGAAACCAGCTCTGCAGGACGAACTCTTTCCACTGGAAAGGCCGTGTGAGAAAGGCCTTTCCAGTGAGCACAGTCATCTTGAAGAAGCCACCGACCATAGCCAGCGGCTTCTCCAATTGACCACGTACGTAGCCGACGAGCCCGTCGGCGGGCGCCGTCACCGGTGCGCCCCCTGGACGTGTCGCACGCCCCCTCCTCGCTGCCTGTCAGCCTGTGTGATCCGTCTCTCCCTACTCACCAGTAGTAATTGAGACCACCGGACTGTACCCGATAAAAACCGGGGCGTGCACCGCATCGTGTGGATTGTGCCATCAACCGTTAACAAGGGCAGGCAAAGACAGCAAACTTTCGCCGCGACCTGCAGAAACCGTTGACGCTGAGTTACTTTCGCACCCGTCAGCACTACTGGGCGTTGATGGGGGATCCGAAGCGCTCCCGGAGTTCGGTCTTGAGCACCTTGCCCGAGAGGTTGCGGGGTAGCGCATCAACGATTTCGAGCACTTTCGGATGCTTGTAGCGCGCCAGACGTTCGCTGAGGAAGCGGTCGAGATCCCCGAGATTCAAGGAATCGGACACAGCAGCTAAGGCAACTATGGCAACCGGAACCTCGCCCCACTTCTCATCGTGTCGACCGATCACCGCGACCTCGGTGATGGCGGGGTGCCCCGCCAGGACGTTCTCCACTTCGGCGCAGTAGATGTTCTCGCCACCGGAGATGATCATGTCCTTCTTGCGGTCGACGACCCAGATGTAGCCTTCCGCATCCTGACGGACCAGATCACCGGAGTGGAACCAGCCGCCGGCGAACGCCTCGGCGGTGGCCTTCGGGTTGTTCCAGTAGCCCGCCATCAATGTCGGGGCGCGGTAGACGATCTCGCCGACATCGCCGACGGGGACGTCGTTCATGTTCTCGTCCACCACGCGGGCCGAGACGGTGGGGATGACCTGCCCGACCGAACCGAGCTTGCGAATTGCGTCGTCTGCCAACAACATGCAGGTGACCGGGGACATCTCGGTCTGACCGAACGCCGCGAGGATCTGGCTGCCCGGGAAAGTCTCGGCCATCGCCCGCAGCAACGTGTCCGAAGCCGGAGCGGCGCCCCACGACAGCGCCCGCAGGCACAGGTCGCGCGGATTGGCTTTCTGCTCAGCACAAATCGCCTGCCACTGGGCGGGGACCAGGAAGATCGCGGTGACCTTCTCGGCCGCCAGCACGTCGAGCAACGCACCCGGGTCGAACGCGCCGAGCGGATAGATGACCGTCGGCAGGCCGAGCGTCAGACCGGTGTTCACGTTTCCGGCGACACCGGCGATGTGGAACAGCGGGACGCCGATGAAGCCGACGTCGTTGTTGATGTCGACGCCGGTGGTGAACAGGTTGGTCATGCTCTGCCCAACCAAGTTGTTGTGGGTCAGCACCGCGCCTTTGGGCCGGCCCGTCGTGCCCGAGGTGTACATGATCAGCGCGGGGGCGTCGCTCGGGATGTCGACCGGGTCGACCGGGGGCCCGTCTTCGGCGATCAGATCCTCGTAGCCGAGGACGCCATCTTCGGTAGCCGCATCCGCCACGATGACCGTCGACAGCGTCGCATCCAGATCGCGTACCGCCGTGGCGACTCCGGCGAGCACGGGCTCGGTGACGATGACACTGGCCCCGCAGTCGCTGACCAGGAAGGCCACCTCAGGCGGCGTCATCCGGAAGTTCACCGGCACCGCGATGGCGCCGAGCTTGTTGGCTGCCAGCATCGCCTCGATGAACTCGGGCCGGTTCAGCATCAGGATCAGCACGCGGTCGCCGAAACCGACGCCGCGTCGGCTCAGGGCGCCGGCCAGCTTGGTCACCCGGTGGTCGAGCTCGCGCCACGTGGTGGTGTGCCCCAGGAACCGCAGGGCGGTCTTGTCGGGCTGCATGAGGGCATGCCGGGTCAGTTGGTTGGCCCAGTTCTGACGACGGGCCAGGTATGGCTGCTCGGTGGGGAACGGCTCGGCAGTCAACGGATCTGTACTCCATCGGTATCGAGTTGCATGAATTTTATATTTGATCAAACATTGGGGTTGCCCCGGTCACACTATGGCCTCGGCGCCTCCGCGACAAGCCCACCGGAAAGGCGACCGGATTCCCGTGAATGCACCTGCCAGAGCGGCCGTGCAACGCCGTCGCGGAGGTCGGCGCGAGCAACTCTCCGACGAGGTCGCCGCACAACTGCGGGCCGAGATCATGACCGGCATCCTGCGACCCGGGACATTCATCCGCCTCGACGAGACCGCCGCGGCACTCGGGGTCAGCATCACTCCGGTGCGCGAGGCCCTGCGCACGCTGCGCGGCGAGGGCATGGTGCAGTTGGAGCCGCACCGCGGACACGTCGTCGTGCCCCTCACCCGCGCCGACATCGAGGACATCTTCTGGCTGCAGGCCACCATCGCGCGCGAGCTGGCCGCCACCGTCACGACCCGCATCACCGGAGCCCAGATCGACGAGCTGCAGCAGCTCAACGCCGAACTCGCGGCCGCCGTCGACGATCGGAACCCCGGGGCGATCTCGTCGGCCGAATTCGCCTTTCACCGGGCCTTCAACCACGCCAGCGGCCGGATCAAGCTGGCCTGGTTCCTGCTGCACGTCGCGCGGTACCTACCGGCCCTGATCTATTCGACGGATCCGGAGTGGGGCACCGAGGCCGTCGAGAATCACCGGTCGCTGATCGACGCGCTGCGCCGGCGGGATGCGGCGGCTGCGGTCGAGCTCAATGCGAACCAGTTCACCGACGCCGCCCAGCGGCTCATCGCGCGGCTGGACGACATCGGGATGTGGGACTGACCCGTACTTCGTCGAGTGCGACGCAGGCGTCGTTGCGCAGCGTCAGCAGCGACGTTTCCGTCGCATTCGGTGAAACGAGACCTCAGGCGGACAGCTGCTGCACCCTGGTGACGAGGGCATTGGCCAGGTGGTCCAGGGTGTCGCCGATGAGCTTCTTGACCATCACGGCCGGGATCGGCAGCTTCACCTCGACCTCGAGATCGACCTGAAGCAGCGTGTTGTCCGGCCCGAGCGGCACGACCGAGAACCTCTGCTCCTGTTTGGTGAAGTGCTCACCCTGCTGCAGCACGGTGTAGATCTGGTGCTCCGCGGGGTAGTAGACCGCGTTGATGAAAACGCCGGACTGACCCTGGATCTCGACGTCCATACGCAGCTGGCTGGGCCGGCCGTCGTCGTAGCGGGCCAGGATCCAACAGCCCTTGATCTCGGGATTCCACTGTGGGTAGGCCTCGAAATCGGCGACGATCGCCATGATTTTCTCGGCAGGGGCTTCAACCTCGACGGTCTTGCTCACGAGCGGCATCCGGCGAGCATATCGACTGCAGCAGGTCGCGGATCACGTCGGGAATCGGTATCGGCCGGCGCGTGGTCCGGTCGACGTAGACGTGCACCCAATTGCCGACCGCCGCAACGGGCCCGTCCGGCTCGAAGAGTCCGAGCCGATAGGTGACACTGCTGTTCCCCAACCGGGCTACCGCCAGTCCTACCACCAGCGGGTCGGGAAACTTCAACTCCGCGAAGTAGCGGCACCCGGACTCGGCGACCACACCGAGCCAGGACGCGGTGACCGGATCGACGTCGCAGTTGGTGTTGATCCACCCGTTGATCGCGGTGTCGAACAGCTCGTAGTACACCGCGTTGTTGAGGTGACCGAACATGTCGTTGTCGGTCCATCGGGTCAGCACCGGCCAGTGCAACGGAAAGTCATCGCGGGTCAGGTCGGCAGCGTCGGTCATGGCTGAAGTCTGACAGCAGGTGACAGGCTGGTGACATGTTGATCCGCGGCGCAGTCCTCGAGCACATCGGCCTCCCCCGCCCATACGCCGAGTCCCAACCGATCCGGGTCAGCGACCTCGAACTCGCCGAACCCGGCCCATGCGAACTGCTGGTGCGCATCGAGGCCGCGGGGCTGTGCCATTCCGATCTGTCGGTCGTGGACGGCAACCGGGTACGCCCCGTCCCGATGCTGCTGGGCCATGAAGCCGCCGGGATCGTCGAGGCCGGCGACACCGATCTGCCGGTGGGTCAGCGGGTGGTGATGACGTTTCTGCCGCGCTGCGGCAATTGCCCGGCGTGCGCCAGCGACGGCCTGACACCGTGCGGCCCCGGGTCGGCCGCCAACGGCGCGGGCACCTTGATGAACGGCGACATCCGGCTGACCCGCGACGACCAACCGGTGTTCCATCACCTCGGGGTGTCCGGTTTCGCCACCTACGCCGTCGTGGACCGCCGCTCGGTGGTACCCGTCCCCCCAGATGTCCCTGCCGTCGTCGCCTCCTTGTTGGGGTGCGCGGTACTGACCGGCGGTGGCGCCGTACTCAATGTGGGTAAGCCACAGCCGGGCGACACCGTGATCGTGGTCGGGTTGGGCGGCGTCGGCATGGCTGCGGCGCTCACTGCGCTCGCACACGACGATGTCCGCGTCATCGGCGTCGACCAGCTGCCCGACAAACTCGCCCGGGCGCGGGCGCTCGGCGTACACGAGGCCTACACTCCCGAGCAGGCCGCCGACCTCAAGGCCGACGTGGTGATCGAAGCCGCCGGTCACCCCGCCGCGCTGGAAACCTCCATCGCGCTGACCGGGCCCGGCGGGCGCACCATCACCGTCGGCCTGCCCCGACCGGACGCCCGAATCTCGGTGTCGCCATTGGGTTTCGTCGCCGAAGGCCGTTCTTTGATCGGGAGCTACCTGGGCTCGGCGGTGCCGGCTCGCGACATCCCACACTTCGTCGAACTCTGGCGGGCCGGCCGGCTGCCGGTGGAATCCCTGGTATCCGACACGATCAGCCTCGACGAGATCAACACCGGAATGGACGAGTTGGCCGACGGACACGCCGTGCGGCAGATCATCGAATTCGGCTAGAACCAGCCGTCGCGCATCTCGAGCGTCGTGCGGTCCAGGCTTGCCAGCAGGTCCAATTGCGGTGCGGTCTTCGGCAGTTCGTAGCGGAAGAAGTATCGGGCGGCCTGCCGCTTGCCGTCATAGAAATCGCCGTCGCGCCCCGAGGCGGCCAGGACCTGCTCGAGCCAGATCCAGGCTACGACGATGTGCCCGAACGCCTCGAGATACACCGCACTGTTGGCCAACGCGGCCTCGACATCGCCCGAGGCGAACATCCCTGCCGTCACCGCGACCAGGCGCTGCCACGCGACGTCGAGTTGGTCGGCCAATTCCGGCGTTGAACCGGACGCCGCTGAGACGGTTTCCGCGATCCGCTCCCCCAATGCGGCGAGCCCGGCCCCGCCGTTCTGGGTTACCTTGCGACCCAACAGGTCCAGGCTCTGGATACCGTGAGTCCCCTCGTGGATCGGGTTCAGACGATTGTCCCGGTAATGCTGCTCGACGTCGTACTCCCGGGTGTAGCCGTAGCCGCCGTGCACCTGGATCGCCAGGCTGTTGGCCTCCACGCACCACTGCGACGGCCAGCTCTTGGCGATCGGGGTGAGGATGTCCAGCACGGCGGTGTCATCGGCCGATCCGCTGTCCACGAGCCTGGCGCAATAGAGCGCCAGCGCGAGCCCACCCTCGACATAGGCCTTCTGCGCCAACAGCATCCGCTTGACGTCGGCATGCTCGATGATCGGCACCTGCGGGGTCGACGGGTCCTTGACACCCAGGGGCCTGCCCTGCGGACGTTCGCGCGCATACTCCAGCGACTTGAGGTAACCGGTGTACCCGAGAGCGACCGCACCCATCCCGACACCCAGGCGGGCCTCGTTCATCATGTGGAACATGTAGACGATCCCGCGGTGCGGTTCGCCGACGAGATAGCCGACCGCGCCGTCGAAGTTGAGCACGGTGTTGGTGATACCGCGCTGCCCCATCTTGTGATTCAGCCCGGAGATGGCCACCCCGTTTCGGCTTCCGTCGTCCAGGTACTTGGGCACGATGAACAGCGAGATGCCCTTGGTGCCAGCGGGACCACCGGGAATCTTGGCCAGCACGAGGTTGATGATGTTCTCGGTCAGCTCATGCTCGGCGCCGGAAATCCACATCTTCGAGCCGAATACCCGATAGCTGCCGTCGGGTTGCGGTTCGGCACGGGTGGTGACGTCGGCCAGCGAGGACCCGGCCTGGGTCTCCGACAGCGCCATGGTGCCCGAGAACCGGCCCGCCAGCATGGGTTTGACGTACGTCTCGATCTGTTCGGGAGAGCCGAAGCGGGCCAGCAGGTTGGCGTTGGCGATGGTGAGCATCAGGTAGCCCGAGGTGGACACGTTGGCCGCGGCGATCCAAGCGAACGCGGCCTGCGCGACGGTGACCGGCAGTTGCGCACCCCCGAGTTCGTCGTCGAAACCCATCGCGATCAGATCGGCCGCTGCGAACGCGTCCCACGCCTCTTTCACATCGGGGACCAGCGTGACGCTCTGCCCGTCGAACGTCGGCTCGTTGGCATCGCTGAGTTTGTTGTGCGGCGCGAAGTAGCGGGTGGCCAGTTGCTCGCACAGATCCAGCACGCCGTCGAAGGTTTCGCGGGAGTGCTCGGTGAACCGGTCCAGCGCCGTGAGCTTTTCGACGTCCAACCACTCGTAGAGCAGGAAGTCCAGATCGCGCCGCGAGAGGATGGTCGACTTCATGCGGCCAGGTTAATCGTCAGGCGGCGGCTGGGGCAGTGACATCCGGGCCAGCCGTCGTGGATCGAGGATCGACACGATCCCGACGAGCCGGCCCCCGTCGACGACGCAGGCCATCACGCTGAGCGGGCGACCGGTCGGGCCCCACGCCAGGATCCCCGGCTCGCCGTTGACCGACACGCGCCGGGCCAGGACACGGGTCCCCTGGCCGCGCCGAACCGCGGCGACGATCGCGTCCGATCCGGTCCCGACGGTCACGCCGGTCGCTGTGTACCGCTGCCAGCTGACGTCCGGATCCAGCACGCGCAGCAGGGCATCGAAGTCGCCGTCGCGCGCGGCGGCCAGGAAGGCGTCGACGACCTCACGCTGCTCCTGCTTCCGCCGGCGGCCCCCGGTGGGCGGCGGGACGTCCTGCACCTTCCGGCGCGCGCGGCTGGCCAGCATCTTGACGGCGTCGCTCGACCTGTCGAGGATCTGCCCGATCTCGACGAACGGCACGGCGAACATGTCGTGCAGGACGAACGCCAACCGTTCGTCCGGACGCAGCGACCCCAGCACGACGAGCATCGCCAGCCCGACCGAGTCCGCGAGCACCGCGGCGTCCTCCGGGGTGTCTTCCCGGGTCTCCAAGTCCTCGGTGACGACGAGTTCAGGAATGCCGGCGGCCGGGGACACCTCGGCGCGGCTGGTACGCGACCGCAGCATGTCGATACAGATCCGGCCCACCACGGTCGTCAGCCATCCGGCGACGTTCTCGACCGAGCCCGCGTCCTGACGAGACAGGCGCAGCCACGCTTCCTGGACCGCGTCCTCGGCGTCTGCCCGCGAGCCGAGGACCCGGTGGGCGACCGCGAGCAGTCGCGGGCGCTGCCCTTCGAATGTCTCCGCCAGTGATGCGTCGGGCGTCATGCGTTACCTCTCCTCGCGCGGATCCGTCATAAGAGTGACGAGTCGGCAACAACCGACGTAACCACGAAACGGAGCGAGCGATGCACACCACCCTTTGGATCATCACCATCGTCGCGGCGGCGGCCTACGTGGCCGGCGGGGCCAGCCTGCTGTTGATGTCGCGGGAGAAGTACCGGTCGCTGGGCAGCAATCAGCATTGGGTCGATGATTTCGGTGACAACCACCTGAAGGCGATCGCGACGATCAAACTGGTCGGTGCGATCGGCCTGGTGCTACCTGCGGCGGTGGGTATCGCGCCCGTGCTGACCCCGCTGGCCGCCTGCGGCCTGGCCTTGTTCATGGCCGGTGCCGCCACCACGAGATTCCGTCGCAGCGAGTGGCTCTACATGGCCGGCGACATCGTCTTTATCGGTGTGTTCGCCTACCTGGCCTGGGGCTGGTTCACCGCGCCCGTCACCTGATGGTGCTCGCTCCACCGTCGACGGGGATCACCGCACCGGTGATGTAGGCGCTGGCCCGGCTGGCCAAAAACACCGAGATCCCGGCGATGTCGTCGGGCTGACCGATCCGGCCGAGCGGCAGCGCCGACCCGACCGCCTCGGACCCGCCACGCAGCATCTCCTTGGTCATCCGGGATTCGAACAGACCCGGGGCGATCGCGTTGACCAGGATCCGCGGGGCCAGTTCCCCGGCGAGGTGGCGCGTCAGCATGTGCACGGCGGCCTTGCTGGCGCTGTAGGAGAAGTTGTCGCGGCCCTTGCCGGGCGCGACGATGCCGTCGATGCTGCCGGTGTTGATCACGCGTGCCGGATCCTCTTCGGTGGCAGCGGCATTCAGCAGCGGCGTGAGCGCCCGGGTCAGCAGGAACACGCCTTTGACGTTGACGTCGTACACCTTGTCGAACCCGGACTCCGGGAACTCCTCGTACGGTGCGCCCCAGGCCGCCCCCGCATTGTTGAACAGTGCGTGGATCGCGTCCTCGCGTCCGGTGACGGCCGCCGTGAGTGCGGCGACACCCTCGGCAGTCCCGAGATCGGCCGGCACCGCGGTCACCCGACCGAGCGGGGACAGCGCGTCCACCGCCGCGTTGAGCTCGGCCTCCTTCCGGCTCGAGATGTACACGGACGCCCCCGCCTGCAGCAGGCCCCGGGCCATCATCAGGCCGATGCCACGGCCGCCACCGGTGACGACGGCGACCTTGCCGTCCAGACGGAACAGATCAGTCATGTTCTAGGCCTTCTCGTCGACTTCGACACCGAGCGGAGATTCGTTGCGGATTCCCTCGTCGCGGATCAGCCCGCGCAGCAGCGCCGTGCTGAACTCGACGGCGATCTCCTGGGCGGTGCGTCTGCCGTGCGGTCGCAGCCAGCGGTAGGACCCCAGCGTCATCCCGATGTAGCCGAGGGCCAGCACGTGGGAGTCGCAGTCGTAGAACTCGCCGCTCGCGATACCGCGGTCGATCACGTCGCGGACATGCTCGTAGACCTGGGTCTCGGCGCGCCGGATGTAGGCCACCTGCTCCTCGGTGAACCACTCCGCGATGTATGGGCCTTCCTGGAAGTACACCGCGGCGCGCTCCAGGTCGTTGGCGATGCCGACCATCAGTCGCCGGGTGAAGTTGTAGATGGTTTCCCGTGCCGAGGCGGTGGGGTCGTCATGCAGGGCCTCGACGGTGAAGTCTGCGGTGCCCTTGTAGATGTCGTAGAGGATCAGCGACTTACTCGAGTAGTAGTGATAGACCGTGGCCTTGTTCAGTCCGACGGCCTCGGCGACATCGTCCATCCGGGTGCCGTGATATCCGCGAGCGGCGAACAGCTTGGCCGCGACGGCCAGCAGCTCATCGCGGCGGGACGTTCCGTTGGTGGCCGCGCCTCCGCGGCCCCGACTGCCCTCTGCATCGGATGACATATCACACTCACTATCAGCATGACCCGGACCTTGCCCAGGTAATCAATCAACTAGATGGTTGAACAGTGTATGCAATTCCCCCCGCGATCCTGTTCCCGGCGTGTCTACTGCGTCTAGACTGCGGGGATGGATCCGAATCCTGACTACGACGTCAGCGACGAGAGCGACTTCTTCTTCCCGTGGCTGGCGTGGGGTCTGCGTGGCGTCTACCCGCCGCCGGCCTATCCCCCGGTGTAATCAGGACTGTTCGTCCGTATTCGCAGTCCTCGCGCGCTGGTGATGCCGGCGCGCCTTCATGCGGTTTCCGCAGGTAGCCATCGAACACCACCGTTTGGTATTCGGCTTCGTCTGATCGATCAGGAAGAGCCGGCAATCCGGGTTCACGCACGCGCGTAGCCGCCCCGGACTCGCGACGTGTTCAATCGATCGACTCCGCCGAAAATTAGGCCGCGGCCAGCTTCACGGCCTCACTCACATCCGTCCGCAGCTTGAGGTACTCCGGCGAGCTTCGCAGTTCATGCGCGTCGACACCGGCACGCGGCAATTCCACCGGCAGGTCCAGGGCGATCTTCCCGGGGCGGCGCGTCAGCACCACGATCCGCGACCCCAGGAACGCGGCCTCGTCCGCGCTGTGCGTCACGAAAACCGTTGTGCGACCGGACTCGGCGCTCACCTGACGGACGTCCTCCTGCAACCGTTCGCGAGTGAGCGCGTCCAGGGCCGCGAACGGCTCGTCCAGCAGGAACAGCGGGGTTTCGGCGGCCAGCGCCCGCGCGATCGCGACGCGCTGCTGTTGACCGCCACTGATCTCCCAGATCTTGCGGCCCTCAGTGCCTTCCAGCCCGACGCGCTCGAGCAGTTCTTCACGACGTTCGACGCGCCGTTCGCGCGGCACCTTGGCGTACTTCAGCGCCAGGTCCACGTTGCCGCCGACCGTGCGCCACGGGAACAACCGCGGCTGCTGGAACACCACCCCGGATGTCACCCCGGGCGTCGGCGGCGTACCCGCCACGTGAACCTCACCCTCGGACGGGGTTTCGAACCCGGCGATCAGGCGCAGCAGTGTGCTCTTGCCGCATCCCGACGCGCCCACCAGGACCAGGAACGATCCGGGTTCGACGTGCAGATCCAGCGGGCCGAGTGCCGTCACCTCGTCCGAACCACGCCCGTAGCGGTGCGCGACGTTCCTGATCTTCAGGCCGCCGGACGTTTCACTGCTTGACGATGACATCCGGTAGCCCCTTCGTGTAGATGGCGCCCTGGAAGCCCTGCAGCGGCGCGGCCTCGGGGATCTGCTTCTGATCGGCCAGGAACTGTGACGCGCTCTGCAGGTTGGCGGCGATGTTGCCCGGTGCACCGTCACTACCCAGCCACTCGGGCGAGGCCACCTCTGCGGGCGTCAGGTAGACGCCCTGCTTGAGTTGTCCGGCAACATCTTCGGGGCTGAGGCCGACCTCGGCCGCGATCGCCTTGGCCGCGGCCTGCGGGTCGTCCTTGATGACGTTCAGCGCGCGGGCCTGCTGCTGACGCCAGACATCGACCACCTCGGGATGAGCGGTGGAGAACTCGTCGGACACTGCGGCGAGATCCAGCGTCGGCTTGCCGTCCTTGGCCAGCTGCCGGCTGGTGATCAGATCCTTGCCGGTCTTGCGGAGCTGGTCCAGCGTGGGCAGCCAGCTGTAGGCCGCGGCGATGTCGCCGCGCTCCCAGGCCGCCAGGATGGCCTGCGGTTGCAGGTCTATCAGCTGAACATCACTGGGCGACAACCCGTTCTGTGCCAGTGCGGCGAGCAGGCTGTAGTGCGCGGTGGACGCGAACGGGGTGGCGATCCGCTTGCCCCGCAGATCGGCGATCGAGTTGACGCCGGCGCCGTCACGGGCCACCAGGGCCTCGTTGTCACCGGCGACGTCGAGCACGAAGGCCACCTTGTACGGAATGTTCAGCGGGGCCGACAAACCGCGGGCCACCGGGCTCGAGCCCAGGGCGCCGAAGTCCAGTTCCTTGGCGATGAACGCGGTGTTCACGTCCGCCCCGGAGTCGAACTTGGTCCACTTGATGTTGTAGTCGGGCAGCGCCTCTTCGAGCCACTTGTTGTTCTTGACGATCAGATCCCCACTCGGAAAGGACTGGTAGCCAAGGCGAATGGTGGGCTTCTGGGCGTCCTCGCCGGAGTGGTCCACCGCGCACCCGGCCAGTGCCACAGTTGCGGCAGCCAGCACGGTAAGCAGCTTCGTCAATCTCATACTTTTCCTCTCCAGGGGACGGCCCGTCGTTCGACAGCCCGTAAACCTCCGTCGATGACCAGGCCCGAGATCCCGATGGCGAAGATCCCGACCAGCACGACCGGCGTGTTGTTGTAATTGCTTGCGTCCTTGACCAATCCGCCGACACCCGGAATGCCGTTGAACAGTTCGGCGGCCACCACCGACGAGTACGCCATGCCTACCGCCAGCCGGATTCCGGTGAAGGTCTCCGGCAGCGCCGAGGGCACCACGACGTCACGGATGACCTGGGCCCGGGTGCCGCCCAGGGCCCGCGCCGCCTCCTGCAGTCCGACCGGGGCAGCCACCACCGCCGCAGTGGTGGCCACTGCCGCGGGCGGCAGCGCTGCCAGGGCGAGCAGCGTGATCTTGGGCGCCTCGTCGATGCCGAGCCAGATGACCAGCAGGAAGAAGTACGCCAGCGGCGGCAGCGCACGCAGGAAGGTCAGCCACGGTTCGAGCACACTGCGCAGCCATCCGACCGACCCCATCAGCAGGCCCAGAAGGACACCGACGACCACGCCGATGACGACACCGGCCAGTACCCGGCGCCCCGTCATATAGAGGTGCTCGTAGAGCAGGTATCCCGCGTAGCCGCGGGCCCCGTCATGGGTGGTGGAGACGTCGATGAACGCACGCCAGACCGTCGACGGGTAGGGCACGAACGTCTGGTTCCAGATTCCCGCCCAGGCAACGGCCTGCCACACCGCGAAGAACACCACGACCGATAGCAGCGGGAGCACGGAGCGGGTGAGCAGGGCGCGCCATCGGTTGGCCGAGGGAGCAGGACGTGGCGAGCCGGTTTCGGCTTCGCTGGGGACGATGTCGACGAACACAGACACTGTGGACGGCTTTCTGTTGCTGAAGCAGGGAGTGGTGACTTGGCTTCAGCGACAACAGCAACCGGGCAGCGTCTTGTTCACCCGGGTATTGGTACCGGCGGGAGCCGGTGGGGTGAAGGTCTGGAATCGGGGTGAGTTTTACTGCCGGTCAGGTTGCCGAGCGTGGCAGTGCCCGGATCGCGTACCGGGCACTGAGCAGGACCAGCGTGGTGGTGACGACGAACAGGGGCCAACCCATCGCCAGCCGTGCCACCGCGAGCATCCCGTCCTGACCCGTGTCGTAGAGGTAGTTCTGCACCAGGAACCGCGACCAGGACACCGCCGCCAGGACCGCGGTGACGATGTTGAAGACCAGCCGCACCCCGGGGACCTGGCGCCAGGTGCCGTCGCGGCCGGTGGCCCAGGCCCAGATGACCCCGACGAGCGGTCGCCGGACGAGGATCGAGCCGGTCATCACGATGGCCGAGGCCAAGGACATCCAGATGCCCGGGAGATAGAAGTCTTTGGCCTGGCCGGTCACCAGGGCCAGCAGCGCACAGCCCGCCACCCCGACGAATCCCCACAGCGCGGGCCGGATCGATTCGCGGCGCAGCAACTGCCAACCGAACACGGCGGCCGCTATCGCCAGCGCGGAAATGATCGCGGGCACCCGCCCCGAGAGCGCCGAGACCATCGCATACGCGGTCACCGGCAACGCCGAGTAGACCATGCCGCTGACACCGCCGACGCGCGCCATCAGTCCATCGAGTGGGGAATCCGTCATCCGGGTGTGGGCCTCGCGTTCAGATCTGGCAGGTCCCCACCGAGAGTACCGAGCTCAGCAGACCAGACCAGCCGGCTCGGTGCGCCTGGATCCCAGCAAGGCAGGCAGCTTCACATATCCGTGCAGATTGACCAGGCCCCGCGGGCGCGGGGCCTCGGTCAGGCGCAGGTCCGGATAGGTCTCGAACAGTGCGCGCAGCGCGGTCGCCCCCTCGATGCGGGCCAGGGCCGCGCCGAGGCAGGCGTGGATACCCGAAGCGAAGGCCAGATGCTCGCGGGCATTGGAACGGGTCACGTCGAAGCGGTCCGGTTCGGCGAACACCCGCGAATCGCGGTTGGCGCCGCCGAGCAGCACCACGACCATGGTTCCGGCCGGCAGCCGCTGCCCGGCCATCTCGAGGTCGCACTGCGCGGTGCGCGCGGTCATCTGTACCGGGCTTTCGATGCGCAGGATCTCTTCGACCGCTGCGGGCCACAGGTCCGGGTTTTCGCGCAGCAGGGCGAGCTGATCGGGGTGCTGTTGCAGCAGCACGATCCCGTTGCCGATGAGGTTGACGGTGGTTTCGAAGCCGGCGCCGATGAGAAGCGCTGCGTTGGCGGCGAGTTCGTGGTCGGTCAGGGTATGGTCGGCGGCCATCTTGGTGAACGGGCTGTCCTCCACAGCTCCGGCGCGGACCTTGTCGAAAAGGTCGGCGAGGAATCCGTCGAGACTGCGCATCCCGTCGATGCCACGCCGATAGGTCCGCCATGGGATCCCGACATCGAGCAGGGGTGCCCCGTCGTGACCCCAATCCAGCAGTTGTGCATGGGATTCGCCGGACAGACCGAGGATCTCGGCGATCATGGCGACCGGAAGGCGGGCGGCGAAGTCCGCGATCAGATCGGGTTGCGGCGCGCCGGCGAGCCGATCGATGAGTTCCGCGGTCACCTCGGCCACCCTGGCGTCGAGCTTGTCGATCGCCCGCGGGGTGAAGCTCTGCGCCACCAGCTGCCGGTACTGCGTGTGCTCCGGCGGGTCGACGATGACCATCGCGGGCGGCTCCACCGGATTGGCCACTTTCGGATCGGTCCGGTCCACCAGCTTCTGAACCGGTTTCGGCATCCCCATCCCAGTGGGTGGGGTGACGCCGAACCGCTTGTCCCGCAGGATTTCCCGGGAAACTTCGTGGTCGGCGGTGACCCAGACGAACGGGGTCTTCACCAGGGGGCCGCGTCGACGGATCTGCTCCGTCAGCGGATAGGGGTCGATGCCTTTGCCGTGGCTCGAGATCAGCACACCCATCGGATTGCCTACCCGGCCCTGAACCGACATGAATGCCTTCGGCACCGCATGCAGCGCCACCCATCGCGTCCACAACTTGATGTCCATATGCGCCCCCTCGCTTGGATCGATCACTACATTGAGATGTGAGACATTTAGACACTGATCGTCTCTCTCGTCTCGGTGGTTAGGCTACGACGATCGGCGTATGCGGGCAAGGAGGGAATTCGTGACTTCCACGCGAACAGCGGACTTCGTACGGCGCCTCGCCGAACCGGATCCCGCTGTGCTGGCCCGTGTGCGCGAGCCCGACCCGATCAGCACCAGGATCCTGTCCGCAACACTCGAACAGGCCGAACTCGTCGGCATCCGGCGCACCACGATGGAAGACGTGGCCCGCCGTAGCGGCGTCGGCCGTGCCACGCTCTACCGGCGCTTTCCCACCAAAAACGCCCTCATCGACGCGCTCGTGCTGTCGGAGGCGCGGCGCTACCTCGACGGCAGCGCCCGGGCCCGGGCCCACGCCGACAATCTGGAAGACCGACTGGTCTACGGGACCGTCTTCACAGTGACCTTCCTGCGCGACCACGCCCTGCTCAAAAAGCTGCTCCGCACCGAACCCGAGACGATCCTGCCCAGCCTCACCGTCGACGCCGGGGCCATCATCGATTTCGCGACGGATTATTCGGTCGCGCAGTTGCGCACCGATCTGTACGGGACCAGCGAAACAACCCCGGCCCAGGAACGTCACATCCGCACCGTTGCCGAGTTGCACACCCGACTCACGTTGTCGTTCATCGTCACCCCGCACACCAGCGTCAAACTGACCAGCCTGGAAGACACCCGCGAGTACGTACGCAGGTATCTGCTCCCGATGGTCACCGCCTCATGAGGCAGGTGCAGGGACGGATCTGGCGCTCCGGAAAGCCGGTCGACGGCTTCACGTTCTCGGACATCTCGGACTGTCTGGCCGACGAGGACACCCTGGTGTGGGCCGACATCTACGACCCCGACCATGAGGCGCTCCGAGAGCTGGCCGGCGAACTCAGGCTCAACCTGTGGGCCGTCGAAGACGCCGTCGCGCCCAAGGAACGCACCAAAACCTCTGTGTACCAGACACATACGTTCTTCACCGTGTATGCCGTCGACACCCGGGAGCCCGATGCGGACGCGCCACCGGACACCTCGCTGTTGATGAAACACCGCATTTCGGCCTTCGTCCTGCCGCGTGGCCTGATCACCGTCCGACTACCCGGCGTCAACGGTGCAGCCACCGAGTTCGACATCGGCGAGGTGTCACGGCGCTTCGATGACCTCGGCGGCCAGCGGTACGGCGTCGGCGCCCTGGTGCACGGTCTGCTCGACGTCGTGGTGGACGGGCACTTCGAGGCCGTCGAATCGCTCGACGACGCCATCGAATCGCTCGAGGACGAATTGTTCGCCGACGGCGGCCCGCGGCGCAGCCTGCAACGACGCACCTTCCAGCTGCGCAAGGATCTGGTCGAACTGCGCCGGGCGGTGCTGCCGATGCGCGAGGTGGTCAGCACCATCCAGCACCGCAGGCTGGACACGTCCACGTCGCCCGACCTCGATCCACTTTATGCCGACCTCTACGACCACGTGCTGCGCGCCTCGGAGTGGACTGAATCCCTGCGGGACATGGTCACCACGGTGTTCGAAACCAACCTGTCGTTGCAGGACGCGCGGCTCAACACGGTGATGAAGAAACTCAGCGGCTGGGCCGCCATCATCGCGGTGCCCACCGCCATCACGGGTTTCTACGGCCAGAACGTTCAGTACCCCGGGATCGACACCGTTTTCGGCTTCATCGCGAGCACTGCTTTGATTGTTGTGCTCGTCATCCTGTTGTATGTGATGTTCAAACGCCGAGACTGGCTGTAGCAAAACTGCGCCACGGGTGACATCCCCCAAAAGGGGCATGGGCGTTATCTCAACACTAATGCGACACTCTTCCAGGCTGAACGAAGAGGCCTGAACACATAGAACGGAGCGGATTCGATGCTCATCGGGATCCCGCGCGAGTCCCTACCTGGGGAAACGCGCGCCGCCGCCACACCGCAGACAGTCGGGCAGATCATCAAGCTCGGCTATACGGTAGTCGTAGAAACCGGCGCCGGTGTTGCCTCAAGTTTCTCCGACGCTGCCTATGTCGACGCTGGTGCCGAGATCGGCAACGCGTGGGACGCCGACGTCGTGCTGAAGGTCAACGCACCTAATGAAAGCGAAGTTGCCGTCCTTCGCGACGGAGCGACGCTGGTGAGCTTGATCTCACCCGGGCTCAATCCCGAGCTCGTCGAGAAGCTGTCCACCCGCCCCATCACGGTGCTGGCGATGGACGCGGTGCCGCGCATCTCGCGCGCCCAGTCCCTGGACGTGTTGTCGTCGATGGCCAATATCGCGGGCTACCGCGCCGTGGTCGAGGCAGCCCACGCATTCGGCCGGTTCTTCACCGGTCAGGTGACCGCTGCGGGCAAGGTGCCGCCGGCCAAGGTGCTCGTGGTCGGCGCCGGCGTGGCCGGTCTGGCCGCCATCGGCGCTGCCGGCAGCCTTGGTGCCATCGTGCGGGCCACCGACCCCCGGCCCGAGGTGGCCGATCAGGTCGCCTCACTCGGCGGTGAGTACCTGGCCGTCGCCAATGAGCAGGCCGAGGTTTCCGCCACCGGCTACGCCAAAGAGATGGGCGACGACTACAAGGCCCGCGAGGCGCAGCTGTACGCCGAGCAGTGCAAGGACGTCGACATCATCGTCACGACCGCGCTGATCCCCGGCAGGCCCGCGCCGCGCATCATCACCGCCGACATGGTGGCCTCGATGAAGTCGGGCAGCGTGATCGTCGACATGGCCGCGGCCAACGGCGGCAACGTCGAGGGCACCGTCAAGGACCAGGCGATCGTCACCGACAACGGCGTGACCATCATCGGCTACACCGACCTGGCCGGCCGTCTGCCCGCCCAGGCCTCGCAGCTGTACGGCACCAACCTGGTGAACCTGCTCAAGCTGCTGACCCCGGAGAAGGACGGCAAGGTCGTCCTCGACTGGGACGACGTGGTGCAGCGTTCGGTGACCGTGGTGCGCGACGGCGAGACCACCTGGCCCCCGCCACCGGTACAGGTCTCGGCTGCCCCGGCCGCACAGCCGGCTGCCGCGCCGGTGGTCAAGGAAGAGAAGCCACCGATGTCCACCGGGCGCCGGCTCGGGGTCACCTTCGCGGTTGCCGCCGCGATCTTCGCCCTCATCGCGATCTCACCGGCAGCGCTCCAGGTCCATCTGACGGTGTTCGCGCTGGCGATCGTGATCGGCTACTACGTGATCGGCAATGTGCACCATGCGCTGCACACCCCGCTGATGTCGGTGACCAACGCGATCTCGGGAATCATCGTGGTGGGCGCGCTACTGCAGATCGGCCACGGTAATGCGCTGGTGACCGGGATTGCGACCGCGGCGATCCTGCTGGCCAGCATCAACGTATTCGGCGGCTTCGCGGTGACACGCCGCATGCTCGCGATGTTCTCCCGCAGCTAGAACCTGCGTGCCCACAAAGACTTTGGAATGGATTCCATGTTCACCCTAGAAAACGTTGCCACGGCCGCCTACGTCGTCGCGGCTCTGCTCTTCATCCTGGCTCTGGCCGGACTGTCCAAACACGAAACGTCGCGGGCCGGAAACGCCTTCGGCATGGCCGGCATGGCGATCGCCCTGATCGCGACGATCGCCCTGGCATTCGAGCACAAGATCGAGCCGCTGGGCCTGGCCCTGCTGGTCGGCGCAATGATCGTCGGCGCCGCGATCGGCCTGTGGCGGGCCCGGGTGGTCGAGATGACCGGCATGCCCGAACTGATCGCGCTGCTGCACTCGTTCGTCGGTCTGGCCGCGGTGCTCGTCGGCTGGAACGGCTACCTGCACGTCGAGGGCGATCTGGCCGGAGCCGAGGCCGCCAAGCTCACCGGCGAGGGCATGCTCGGCATCCACTCGGCCGAGGTGTTCATCGGCGTCTTCATCGGTGCCGTGACCTTCACCGGCTCGATCGTGGCCAACCTCAAGCTGTCCGCCCGGATGAAGTCCGCCCCGCTGATGCTGCCCGGCAAGAACTTCCTCAACATCGGCACGCTGGTCGTGTTCGCCGCGCTGACCGTGTGGTTCGTGATCGAACCGCACCTGTGGCTGCTCATCGTCGTCACCGTGCTCGCGCTGCTGCTGGGCTGGCACCTGGTCGCCTCGATCGGCGGCGGTGACATGCCCGTCGTGGTGTCGATGCTCAACAGCTACTCGGGTTGGGCCGCAGCGGCATCGGGCTTCCTGCTCGGCAACGACCTGCTGATCATCACCGGCGCTCTGGTGGGCTCCTCCGGTGCGTACCTGTCCTACATCATGTGCAAGGCCATGAACCGGTCGTTCATCTCGGTGATCGCCGGTGGTTTCGGGATCGAGGCCGGACCGGCCGAGGACAAGGACTACGGCGAGCATCGCGAGATCAACGCCGAGGGTGCGGCCGAACTGCTCGCCCACGCCGACTCGGTGATCATCACGCCCGGCTACGGCATGGCCGTGGCGCAGGCCCAGTACGGTGTGGCCGACCTGACCCGCAAGCTGCGTGAGCGCGGCGTCAACGTCCGCTTCGGCATCCACCCGGTGGCGGGCCGTCTGCCCGGCCACATGAACGTGCTGCTGGCCGAGGCCAAGGTGCCCTACGACATCGTCCTCGAAATGGACGAGATCAACGACGACTTCGCCGGCACCTCCGTCGTGCTCGTGATCGGCGCCAACGACACCGTGAACCCGGCCGCCGCCGAGGATCCCACCAGCCCGATCGCCGGCATGCCGGTGCTCACGGTGTGGAACGCCGACCACGTCATCGTGTTCAAGCGCTCCATGGCCTCGGGTTACGCCGGCGTGCAGAACCCGCTGTTCTTCCGCGAGAACACGCAGATGCTCTTCGGCGACGCCCGCGACCGCGTCAACGACATCCTCGCCGCGCTGCCCGCTGCGGAGCGCGTCTAGTTTTTCAGCCGAACAGACGTGAAAGCCCCCTATTTCCGGTGAAATAGGGGGCTTTCGCGTAGGAGGGGCCAGCATGACTTCACCCGAGAACATCGTTGTGCCGGAATGGATGCAGCCGATGTACGACGCCCACCACTTCGCACCCGCAGTGATCGACGGCGATCACCTGCGCTGCTCCGGGATGATGGGCCTCCGGCCGGACCTGACCCTGCCGGCGGAGCCGCTGGCACAGTTCACGCTGGCGTTCGAGAACCTGCGCGGGCTGCTGGCGGAGGCGGGACTGACGTTCGCCGATGTCGTCGACATCACCAGCTATCACGTCGGCCTGCAGCAACACATACAGGCGTTCGGTGCGGTCAAGGACCAGTTCGTGGCTGCGCCGTTCCCGGCCTGGACCGCGGTCGGCGTCACCGAGCTGGCCATGGGCGCGCTGGTCGAGATCAAGATCGTCGCGCGGGTGCGCTGACACTCGACCCCGACATCGCCGGCATGTTGCACAGCCCAATTTCGTAGGGCACCAGCGTCCATTCGCCTCGCAAATTGGGTCACGGGCGCGCGATCACGCTCTTATAGGGTCATTGACATTGCTGGCCTGGTGATTGATGGAGGGGTTCAATGACCTACCCGCCCTCGGGGTTTCCGCCACCGTCCGGACCGTATTCGGCCCCGGACCCGTTCCAGGGGATGTCTCCACCGGCGTACCCCAACCCCTTCCAACAGGCGGGCCCGCCACCGTGGGCCCCCAACCCGTACGGGGCCGGCGCCTGGCAGGCGCCCGTGTTCCAGGCCGGGTACGGACAGGCTCCTCCGCCACCGGTACCCCCGAGGGGCAACAAGTGGTGGCTCGTGATCACGGTGGTGGTTGCCGTGGTCATTGCGGCCGCAGGCACCGGAACACTGCTGTGGTGGCTGAACGCCAGAGGCGGCGAAAGCGGCGGTGGGGATACCACGCTCTCAGCCGCATCGCCGCTTCCGACGTCGGTCCCGCCGTTGGGCGCCCTTCGACCGCCACGCGATCAACTGGTGCCCTCGCTCGAAAAGCCACTCGAGAAACCACGCTGGAGCTACAAGCCGGACAGCTTCAGAACCAGCATATTGGGCGGCGACGCCTACACAGTCGTGGTCAGTGTTGACAACTACCAACAGAACAAAGGTGTGCTCGCGGTGGACGCTGGGAACGGCCAGCCACGGTGGCCGAAGCCGGTGATGCCGGCCAGCCTGGCGGGCAGCAGCCTCAACAACATGTTCTCGGAATGCGTGATTGACCGGGCGGCCACGACCATCGGGTGTGCCTTCAGTGACGGTGTCCAATCCACCGACAGAGGCATCGTGCTCGTTTTTTTCGACACGGCAACCGGCGCCGAGAAGAACAGCACGAAGGTGCCCGGGACCTACTGGGGAGAAATCCGAGGTATGTACAGCGCCGGCGACGGGTTCGTCGTCGTGCTCGAAGATGAGGTGGTGGGCTACCGAGCAGACGCCTCGGTGGGTTGGCGCACCCCCAACAAGCAAGTGGATCCGAGGTCGACCGGTCACAAGAATGTGGCAGTTTACGGCGATCAGGGCATCGTCGTACTCCTGGACGGCCGGGTGCTCGACGCCAGTACCGGAAACCCCATCGTCCAAGGTGGCAGCGCTGTTGGAAGCGCTGCCTTCGCGTCGGGGTTTGGGTTGGCAGACGGACAGACGTTCGATTTCTATGATTTCGGCGGTACCAAGACAGCATCTTTCCCGAGTGAGGGCTTCACGTTTGTCGACGGGTTCGGAACCAACGGCCACCGCTGGTCGGTCGGCCTGAATCTGCAAACCTCCGGATCATCGGGCCTCTACTACCCATTGGCCTACAACGAGGCCAGCGGCGACCTGCGTGCCTTCGACCCGGCATCCGGCCGCGCCTTGTGGACCCGGCACGTTGGTCAGGACGGAACGCGCAGCATCGCGGCCTACGGCAACGGGACCACGTGTTTCATCCTCCTACGTGATGACAGTGCGGTGCGGGTGAAGGTGCAGACGTGTGAGACCGACAGTGACAACCCGTTTGTGGAGGCACCGACGGACGTCAGCGTCGGCACGTACCTCAGGTTCCTCGGGTCCGACGGTCAACGCATGCTGTTCGGTACTTACACCGAACACAACGACGAAGTACACAACGACGAAGTTGTGGCGATTGACGGGACAACGGGACAAGAGGTGTGGCGGAAGTCCGGCGTTTCCAACTTGGCGCTGTCACTGTGGGCAGGTGGTGGGCTGTACTCCACGTACGACGGGTTGTTCCGCTGGTTCTGACCCACACCGACTTCCCTGCCGAGCAGACGCTGCGGTACCCGAAACCGCGCGAATTGGGGTACCTCCGCGTCTGCTCGCGGAGAAACTAGGATGTGCAAGTATGCCGGTTGACCGCCTCCTGCCCACGGACGACGCTCGCGACCTCATCGCGCTGACCCGCGATGTCGCCGACAAGGTGCTCGACCCGATCGTCGACGAGTACGAGCGCGACGAGAAATATCCCGAGGGCGTCATGGCCCAACTCGGGGCGGCGGGGCTGCTGAGCCTGCCGCAGCCCGAACAGTGGGGTGGCGGTGGCCAGCCATACGAGGTCTACCTGCAGGTACTTGAGGAGATCGCCGCACGGTGGGCCGCGATCGGCGTCGCGGTCAGCGTGCACAGCCTCTCGTCGCACCCGCTGCTGGCCTACGGCACCGAGGAGCAGAAGAAACGCTGGCTGCCGGGCATGCTCTCGGGTGAGCAGATCGGCGCCTACAGCCTGTCCGAGCCGCAGGCCGGCTCCGATGCCGCGGCACTGAACTGCAAGGCCACCCGTGACGGCGACGCCTACCTCCTCAACGGGTCGAAGGCGTGGATCACCCACGGCGGAAAGGCCGATTTTTACACCTTGTTCGCCCGTACCGGTGAGGGCAGTAAGGGCATCTCGTGCTTCCTTGTCCCCGCCGATCTCGACGGCCTGAGTTTCGGTAAGCCCGAGGAGAAGATGGGCCTGCACGCGGTGCCCACCACCTCGGCGTTCTACGACAACGCCCGCCTGCCCGCCGACCGGCTGATCGGCACCGAAGGCCAGGGCCTTTCGATCGCCTTCTCAGCGCTGGACTCCGGCCGTCTCGGCATCGCCGCGGTCGCGGTCGGTATCGCGCAGGCCGCCCTGGACCAAGCCGTGCGGTACGCCAATGAGCGAACCACGTTCGGCCGCAAGATCATCGACCATCAGGGGCTCGGCTTCCTGCTGGCCGACATGGCCGCCGCGGTGGTCAGCGCACGGGCCACCTACGTCGACGCCGCGCGCAGACGGGATCAAGGCCTGCCCTACTCGACCCAGGCCAGCGTCGCGAAACTGATCGCCACCGACGCCGCGATGAAGGTCACCACCGATGCCGTGCAGGTGTTCGGCGGCGTCGGCTATACCCGCGACTTCCGCGTCGAGCGGTTCATGCGCGAAGCCAAGATCACCCAGATCTTCGAAGGCACCAATCAGATTCAGCGCCTGGTCATCTCGCGGGGGCTGGGGTCTTGAGGAACGGCGTCACCGCGGCCAGGAACTGATCGGGCTGCTCGACCATCGGCGTATGCCCGGAGCCCTTGATCACCACCGGCGGTAACCCGGCCGCGGTGTAGCGCTCCACATTGGACGCCGTCGGGGTCAGCACATCCTCATCGCCCCACAGCACCAGCACCGGCTTACCCAGTGCAGCAAGGGTTTCCACTGTCGGGTGCGGACCTTCGGTGGAGTCACACAACCCGGTGTAGGTGAGGCGCTCCAGCGAGCGGTGCGCGTAGTCGGGCACCGGGTAGTCCGCGGCAAACCCTGTCTGCAGCGAACCCTCGCTGATCACGTCGACGCCGCGGGCAAGGTCCATCGCCGGTCCGATCACCGGCCAGCACACCATCTTGCCCAACAGCGGCATGGTGACCAGATCATCGGCGGCCGGGGTATCCGAGACCACGACCCGCTCGACCAGATCGGGATACTGCCGGGCCAGTTCGGCCGAGACCGCTCCACCCATCGAATGCCCGACCAGCACCGCGCGCCGCACACCGAGCGCAACCAGCGCGTTGTGCACCGCCGTGGCCTGCTCGGCCGAGTGATAGGCGGCACCGTCGCTGGGCGCCTCCGAGCCACCGTGACCGACCAGATCGATCGCGATCACCCGCTGATCGCGGGCCAGCTGCGGGGCCACCGATTCCCACCACTCGATCGAGGCCGAGTACCCGTGCAGCAACACCACCGCACGCTCCCCCGGCGGCCCGTACTCCCGCACGTTGAGGTCCGGACCGTCCAGTTCCAGCACGTGCCCGCCCGCGAACGGCTCAGCCTGGCGATGCTCCTTGGTCACCACCAGTTCGTTCAGCAGCAACGCCGCCACGACCAGCAGCAGCACGCCCAGGGCGATGCGCAATTTCATGCTGCGCACGGTAACGCCGCGTCGTCGGTGTTGACCAGCCATTTTCCCCGGTGGTATCCGGTGCAGCGAACGGCCTCATAATGGCAGGTGCCATGACTGCACCCGCCCACTCCGCCACCGCCCCCCGGCACCGTATGCCGAACCGGGGCGTGCGCGCCGCCCGACGCGTCGCTGTCGGCCTGACAGCGGTGGCGGTGCTGGCCGGCACGGGCGCCGGCTGGGTGACCTATCACGGGGCGCTGGACGGCATCACCACGTCCAACGCACTGGAAGGCGGCCCGGTCTCCGCCGGGGATACCGAGAACATCCTGATCATGGGGCTGGACAGCAGGCTGGATCAGCACGGCAACCCGCTGCCCGAGGACATCTACGAGGCCTTGCACGCCGGTGACGAAACCGTCGGCGGCTACAACGCCAACGTGCTCATCGTGGTGCATCTGCCCGGCGACGGCGGCCCGGCCACCGCGTTCTCCATTCCCCGCGACGACTACGTCGAGCTGGCCGGCTGCGACGTCGACCCGTGCAAGGGCAAGGTCAAGCAGGCCTACGGCTGGGCCTATCAGCGCGAGATGGAAACTTTGGAGTCTTCGTCGTCCGAAGACCCGTCGGCGAACGAGCAGCAGGCCCGTGAGGCCGGACGCCGGGCCCAGATCGCCACCGTGCGCAACCTGCTCGGCATTCCCATCGACCATTTCGTCGAGGTCACGCTCGGCGCGTTCTTCCAGATCGCCAAGGCCGTGGCGCCGATCACGGTGTGTCTCAACGCCGATACCTCCGACCCCTACTCGGGGGCCGACTTCCGTCAGGGTGTGCAGCAGATCGACGCCGCGCAGGCGATGGCCTTCGTGCGTCAGCGCCGCGACGTCAACGACGAGAACTTCACCGACCTCGACCGCACCCGGCGCCAACAGGCATTCATCGCTGCGCTGGTGTCGGCCCTGGGTAAGAGCGGCGCCCTCTCCAGTCCCACCATGCTGCGCGATCTGCTCAATGTCACCAAGCAGAACGTCGCGCTCGATTCCGGCTTCGACCTGGCCAACTTCGCCAGCCGCGCCTCGGCACTGACCGGCGAGCCGCCGACGCTCTACACCCTGCCGATCAAGGAGTTCGGCCAGAACTCGCTGGGCGAGGACATCAACCTCGTGGATGTGCCGACGATCCGCAAGATCGTGCATGACCTCGTCTCCAAGGATGACGCCACGTCGTCATCGGCACCCACCGCGCCGGCGCATGTGCTCGAAGGCCATGGTGCGGTGCTCGACGTGATCAATGCCTCCACCTACACGGGGCTCGCGGCGCAACTCGAAATCACTTTTGCTGCAAATGGATTCACCGAGGGCCAGGTCGGCGATGCCGAATCTCTGGCCGCCGTCACCACCATCGGCTACGGGACCGGCGCCGAGGCGGCCGCCCAGTCGCTGGCCGACGAACTGGGCGTAATCGCCACCCCTTCATCCGAGGTGACTGCGGGGACGGTAAAGCTGACCCTCGGCACCGACTTTCCCGGCGAGGAGTACCTCACCGGATCGAGCGAGTCGTCCTCGAGCACGTCCTCAGACGAGTCGGATTCGACCTGGGATTCGACGTGGGAGTCCACCAGTGAGTCGACGGAGGAGACCACGCCCAGTACCCCGGTGACGACCGTGGCCGCGACCGCGACCGGCACCAAGTCCGCGGCGCCCACCGATCTGAGCCAGATGAAGGTCTCCGGTATTCCCTGCGTGAAATAGCCGCGGCTACAGCGTGACCCGGACCTGGGTGCCGAACCCGGCCTCCGAGCTGATCGCCATCGACCCGCCCATGGCATCGATACGAACCTGCAGCGAGGCCAGCCCGATGTGCCCCTCGGCGACGGCCGCGGCCAATGCCGACGGATCGAATCCGCTACCGTTGTCGGCCACGGTCAGCACGACGCGCTCCCCGGAACGGTAGAGACCGACCGAGATCGCGGTCGCCCCGGCATGTTTGTTGATGTTGGCCAGCAATTCACGGGCTGCGCGGTACAGCAGTGCCTGCCCAACGGGGCGCCCGACGTCCTCCAGATCCGCCCGCACGGTCAGATCGGGACGGGTCTCGTACTGGCGCAACAGTTCCCGCACGGCCGGGGTGAGCCCCAACTGAGCCAATACCTGGGGATGCAGCGCAGTGACCGTGGAACGCAGTCCGACCGCGGTCTCCTGCAACGCCGCGTGCACCCGGTCCAGGCCGGGATCTGCGATGCGTTCGCGGATCTCATCGAGGTCCAGGCGCGCGGCCAGCAGGGTCTGCAACGGCCCGTCGTGAAGATGTTCGGCCAGCTCGGCATTGCGCAGGTCGTCGGCCCGGGTGGATTCCGACACCAGCTGGCGGCGCACCTCCATCAACGTCCGCACCCGCGCCGAGCGGCGCGCCAGCACAAACGACAGCGCGGTCGACGCCACCGCCAGCCAGGCCAGAAAGCCCACGTGCATGTAGACGATGTCGGGCAGACCGACGTTGTCGTCGCGCTCGGAGTACAAGATCCACACCGCCAGGTATCCCAGTGCAGTGCTGACGCCGAGCAGCGCGGTCAGCCACGGACGGTCTTGGAACGCAACGGAGATGGGCAACAGGAAGAACACCGGCAGCAGCGCCGCGGTGGCCCCGCCCGACACCGCGCACAAGGCGACCAGCACCAGCACATCGACTGCGGTGGAGGCCCACTCCGCCCACCCCGGCATGGGCCCGCGGAACACCACCACCAGCCAGAGCACCGCGACGGCGGCGTACACGCTCAGGATCACCGCGTACAGGACGGGCAACCAGTGGTCGACATCCCACACCGAGACCAGCACCACGATCAGGCCGATCAGCGGAAGCCGCAGCAGCGCCGAGACGCGGACCGGTTGGTTGGTGAAGAACTCGACGACGCGCCCGCCTGCCATGTCAGTCCAGCAGCCGGCGGCGCATCGCCTCCGCGACTGCCGCGCCCCGGTCACTCACGCCCAGCTTCTCGTAGAGGCGTTGCACATGGGTCTTCACCGTCGACGGGGCCAGGAAAAGCTCCTTGGCCATCGCCGGGATGGACTGGCCCTTGGCGATCAGGTTGAGCACCTCGCGCTCGCGCGGGCTGAGCGCGGGGACGTCGGGTTCATTGCGACGACGGATCTCGCCGGCCAGCCCAGCCGCCAGGTTCGGGTCGAGTACGTCTCGGCCCTTGGCGCAGGACAGCACCGCGTTCACCAGCTCGCTGCGGGTGGACTCCTTGGACAGGAATCCGGCCGCGCCCTGCTGCAGCGCGGTGTACACGATTGCGGACTCGTCATGCGCGGAGACCAGCAACACCCGGGTGGGCAACTCGTCACGGCTGACCGCGGCGGCCACCTGGGCCCCGTCGAGTTGTGGCATCCGGTAATCCAGCAGGGCGACCTCCGGCTGGTGGGTCCTGATCAATTCCAGTGCGTCGGCGCCGTTGTCGGCCTCGGCCACCACGTCGATCTCGCCGCTGGAGGTCAAGGCACGCACCACACCCTCGCGAAACATCGGATGGTCATCACCCACGACCACCCGCACCTTTTCGGCCATGCGCCACAGCATGGCACAGCGCGGGTCGGTGATCAGCGCGTTTAGAGTCGGCGGTATGCATCTGGACGAGCTGCAGTGGTTCGTCGTGCTCGCCGAAACCGAGCACGTCACCGACGCCGCAGCCGAACTCGGCATCAGCCAGCCCACCCTGTCGCGTGCACTGGCCCGGCTCGAGGAGCAGGTGGGGGTTCCGCTGTTCGATCGGGTGAACCGGCGGCTTCGGCTCAACGCCTACGGGCACATACTGTTGGAGCACGCCCGCCGCAGTATCAGTGAAATCCGTTCGGCTACCGACAGAATTGCCGAGTTGCGTGATCCCGATACCGGGACGGTGCGGCTGGCCTTCCTGCATTCGCAGGCCGGCTGGTACGTGCCGGATCTGTTGCGCCGGTTCCGGACCGAGGCCCCGCTGGTGCGCTTCGAGCTGTTCCAGGGCGCGGCCCACGAGATCGTCGAACGCCTGGCCGGCGGCGAGGCCGACCTGGCGATCACCTCGCCGCGGCCGGACGGATACCGCTGGCGCGGGCTGTACATGGAACGGTTGTGCCTGGCAGTGCCGCGCGAGCACCGGTTCGCTCGCCGATCCAAGATCCGGCTGGCCGACGCCGGAGCCGAGCCCTTCGTCGCTCTGGCACCCGACTTCGGGTTGCGTCAGCTCACCGACGAACTGTGTGCCGAGGCCGGTATCTCGCCGCCGGTGGTGTTCGAGGCCATGGAGATCCCGACCATGGAGGGGCTGGTGGCCGCGGGTTTCGGCGTCGCGGTCGTCCCGGTGCCCCGGCCCGAACGCGCCGAACCGGGCGCCGCGTACGTGCCGCTGTCGGAAAGTTCGGCCAAACGCCAGATCGGGCTGACCTGGAACGCCGACCGCCCGCTGCCGCCCGCCGCGGCGCGTCTGGCCGAGTTCATCATGCAAAATGTTCATGAGCTTGACTAAAGTCATGCATTGGACACATCTTGGCCGGAGTCCTACCGTCGGCTGAGTGTCCTCCTCCCTGACCTCCGTTGACTGGCAGGGACATTCCCGTGGCTCGACCGAGTACCGGCGACTGCTGGCCGCATTGTTCTGCGCCGGGGTCGCCACCTTCGCGCAGTTGTACTCCCCGCAGGCCGTACTCCCGCTGATCGCCCAGGACATGGGCACCGGCGCCGCCCACGCCGCACTGATCATCTCGGCGGCCACCGTCGGCCTGGCGTTGGGCGTGATCCCGTGGTCGGCCCTGGCCGACCGCATCGGCCGCGTCCAGGCCATGACGATATCCATTACCGCGGCAACGATTCTCGGCTTGATCGTGCCCCTGGCGCCGGGGGCTGCGCTCCTGCTGTCCGGCCGGTTCCTCGAAGGGCTGATGCTGGGCGGGGTGCCCGCCGTGGCAATCGCGTATCTCACCGAGGAGATCGACGCCGGGCACGCCGCCCGCGCGGCAGGCACCTACGTCGCAGGCACCACCATCGGCGGGCTGGCCGGCCGCCTGGTCACCGGACCGATCGCCGAGTTCGCCGGATGGCGCGTCGGCGTGCTCGTGGTCGCGGCGCTGTGCGGCCTGTCGGCGTTCGCGTTCGTCAAACTCGCCCCACCTGCGCGGGGCTTCACCCCGGCCCGCACCCGCAACCTGGGCCGTCGACTGGCCGAGAACCTGCGCTCACCGCGTCAGCTCGTGCTCTACAGCCAGGGCTTCCTGCTGATGGGCGGGTTCGTGGCGATGTACAACTTTCTTGGTTTCCGGTTGATGGCCGCGCCGTTCAACCTGCCGCAGACCGTGGTCAGCTTGGTGTTCCTGGCGTATCTGGCCGGCACCTGGGCCTCGGCTCGGGCCGGCGCCGAAGCCACCCGGATCGGCCGCAAAACCGTGCTGCTCGGCTCGATCGCCACGATGATCGCCGGCGTCGCGATCACCCTGGCCGACAATGTCTTCCTGGTGCTGATCGGGCTCCTGATCGCCACCGCCGGGTTCTTCGGCGCGCACGCCATCGCCTCAGGCTGGGTCGGCGCCGCTGCCGGTGACGGCAGGGCCCAGGCGTCCTCGCTGTACAACCTCTTCTATTACGCGGGATCCAGTGTCATCGGCTGGGTCGGCGGCCTGGCCTTCGACTCCGCGGGTTGGCCGGCGGTGGCCGGCACCGTGATGGGCCTCGCCGTGGTCTCCGGGGTGTTGGCCTTGACGCTCACCGCGCGCGGCGAGCCGCGCACCTACCAGAGCTCGATATCGCGGCCGTACTCCGCCTCCGGGCGCGGGCCGAAGTAACGCCGCTGCGACTCGTCGATCGCGACGTCGTTGATGCTGGCCTCCCGCCGGGACATCAGACCCTCGGGGGTGAACTCCCACAACTCATTTCCGTAGCTGCGGTACCACTGGCCCGCTGCGTCGTGGCATTCGTACTGGAACCGCACCGCCATCCGGTTCCCCCGGAAGCCCCACAGGCTCTTGCGCAGTACATAGTCCAGTTCACGCTCCCACTTGGCGGTCAGGAACTCCACGATCTGCGCGCGCCCGACGACGTGCTGGTCTCGATTACGCCACTGCGAATCGGGTGTGTACGCCAGGCTGACCTTCTGCGGGTCACGCGTATTCCACGCATCCTCGGCGGCCTGAACCTTTTGCAGGGCTGTTTCCAGAGTGAAGGGCGGGAACGGCGGGCGGCTCGCGGGCGGGACGGGCGGGAGAGTTCCGGTCATACCACCTGTCTACCTGTCTAACCATGTGGCTATCGTGGCGGGCATGGACTTCGCACTGTCGGCCAAGGCCGCTGATTACCACTCCCGGCTCTCCGACTTCATGGTGCAAAACGTGTTCCCCGCCGAGGCGTCGTATCACGCATATCGCGAGGAGAAGGGCCCCAAGGACCACACGGTTCCGCCGGTCGTGGAGGAGCTCAAGGTCAAGGCGCGTGAGCAGGGCCTGTGGAACCTGTTCCTGCCGTCGGAGTCGGGGTTGACCAACCTGGAGTATGCGCCGCTGGCCGAGCTGTCGGGCTGGAGCATGGAGATCGCCCCCGAGGTGCTCAACTGTGCCGCACCCGATACCGGCAACATGGAGACCCTGCACCTGTTCGCAAATGAGGCGCAGAGCAAGCAGTGGCTGGAGCCACTCCTCAATGGTGAGATCCGCAGCGCGTTCGCGATGACCGAGCCGGCCGTCGCGTCCTCGGATGCCCGCAACATCGAGACCACGATGCTGCGCGACGGCGCCGATTATGTGATCAACGGCCGCAAGTGGTGGATCACCGGCGCGGCCGATCCGCGTTGCAAGCTGCTCATCGTGATGGGCCGGACCAACCCTGACGCCGCCTCCCACGCTCAGCAGTCGATGATCCTGGTGCCCGCCGATACTCCCGGGGTGCACATCCAGCGGTCACTGCCGGTGTTCGGCTGGCAGGACCAGCACGGCCACTGCGAGATCGTGTTCGACAACGTCCGGGTGCCCGCGGAGAACCTGCTGCACGAAGAGGGCAGCGGCTTCGCGATCGCCCAGGCCCGGCTGGGCCCGGGCCGCATCCACCACTGCATGCGCGCACTCGGTGCCGCCGAGCGGGCGTTGGCTTTGATGATCGATCGCGTGCAGACGCGGATCGCGTTCGGCAAGCCGTTGGCCGAGCAGGGTGTGGTACGCGAATCGATTGCCAAGTCCCGCAATGAGATCGACCAGGCCCGGCTGCTGTGCGAGAAGGCCGCCTGGAAGATCGACCAGGAAGGCAACAAGGCAGCCCACGTGCTGGTCTCCCAGATCAAGTCGGTGGCCCCGCAGGTCGCCTGCGATGTCATCGACCGCGCGATCCAGGTGCACGGCGCGGCCGGCGTCTGTGACGACGTCCCGCTGGCCCGGCTCTACGGCTGGCACCGCGCGATGCGGCTGTTCGACGGGCCCGACGAGGTACACATGCGCACCATCGCCCGAGCCGAACTCGGCCGCGAAAAGTCGCCTTTCGCAGCGGCGGTGACGGCGAAATGACCAGCAACGGCACCGAACTGGGAGAACTGTCGGGGGCGTGGAACTTTCGGGATGTCGCCGAGATCACCGGAATCCGGCCGGGTCTGCTGTACCGCTCGAGTGAGCTGAGCCGCCTCACCGACGACGGACGGGTGGCTTTTCGGGGGCTTGGCATCACCGACGTCGCCGATCTGCGCTCGCGTCAGGAGATCGAGCGGCGCGGACCGGGACAGGTGCCCGACGGTGTCACCGTCCACATGCTGCCGTTCCACCAGAGCGACGACTCCGAGCAGGACGCGCCACACGAGTCCACGTTTCAGCGGGTGATGGCCGAGTCGGGCGACGACGCGGATGTCGCTGCGTCGGCTCGCCGCTACATGACCGAGGTCTACGAGGAGTTCCCGAGCCTGCCCGGGGCGCATACCGCTGTACAGCAGGTGATTTCGCTGCTCGGCGCGAACCGCCCGGTGATCGCGCACTGCTTCGCGGGTAAGGACCGCACCGGGTTCACCGTGGCGACCGTGCTCACCGCGGTCGGGGTCAACCGCGACGCGGTGATCACCGATTTCCTGCGCAGCAACAATGCCGTCGCTGCCCTGCGAGAGCGCATCATGGAGTCGGTACGGGCCCGCGCAGATTCGGCCGAGGCCATCACCTACGCCGAGGCCCGACTGTCCGACGAAGTGCTCGGCGTGCGGGAGGAGTACCTCGACGCGGCGTGGAAGAAACTCGACGCGGCGTACGGGTCGGTGCAAGGTTTCCTCGAGGCGTCGGGGGTGTCTGCCGCGGAACTCTCCGCGCTGCGGGCCAACCTGGTCGGCTAGCCGCCAGGCGGCTGTGACTCGCCGTCCTCAAGCCGGACGGGTCACCGCCAGACTCACCCCGACCTCGTCGGCCACCTTCATCGCGCCCATCAGCATCGAGTACGGCTTGATGCCGAAATCGCTGTGCCGCACAACAGCCGTGCCGAGCAGGGACTCGTCGGAAACCTCGACCTCGACGGTCTGCTCAGCGGTGCGGCCGGCAAGGTCGAGAAGCCCCACGATCCGTACCGCGGAACCGGAGCGTTCGATCGATGTGGATCGGAATTGGGCCTGCGGAAACTTCTTCGCGCGCAATGTCTTCAAGGCATTGGATCGAATCAGAATCTTCTCGGCCCCTGACAACGGAGTCATACCGCCCTCACCCCGCAGCACGTCGAGGGAGTCGAGGTCAACCGTCATCTCGATCCCCGACGGCACCTCGCCGTCCCACTCCACGGTTGCGTGCCACGCGCGCATGGCGATGGTCAACCGATGCCCCATCCGGGACGCGCTGCCCGTGACACCCGTACGCAGCAGCAGTTCGCCGGAGTCGGGGCCCAGGGTCCACTGCGTCACGACGCGATCACCAGACCCACCACCCAGGTGATGGTGGCCAGCAGCGCACCCGTCAGCTCGACGCCCACTGACAACGCAACTCCCTTGAGCGCGTGGACAGTTGATGCCCAGGCCCGCCGGTAGTCGCGGCGTGACGCCAGTTCAGCCAGGTACACACCCGCGACGAAGCCGATCACCAGTCCGATCACCGGAATGACGAAGAAGCCGATCAGGCCGAGCACCCCACCAGCCGCCAGGCTCCAGAACCCCACCTCGGCCGCCCGCATTCGTCGTACCGGCCAGGCGTACTTGATCACCTCGGCCATCACGAAGAACACCGCCGCGACCCCGAGCGTCACCCAACCGACAGTGGCGTCCGTACCGGCCTTGACCTCCCAGATCGACCACACCGCGATCGCGGCGAAGACGAGCAATCCGCCGCCGGGCAGGACGGGCAGCACGATCCCGATAAGTCCGACGGCGATCACCAATGCGACAAGAACAACGCCGAGGGTGCTCACGGTTTCTGCCCGCGCACCCACTGCATGGTGCCCATGGTCTTGGACCGCACCCGTTCCAGACCCAGCCCCTCGAACCGGTCGGCGAGCTCATCTTCGGCGAAGAACCGCGCACCGCCCCTCGACAACAGCTGCGCGGGCCCCCGACTCGTCGCCGTGGGCACCATGATCGCCATCCGCCCGCCGGGACGCAGCACCCGCACCATCTCGGCCAGCGCCGCCTCCGCGTCGGGGATCAACTGCAACACGGCAATCGACGTCACCGCATCGAAGATACCGTCCCGGAACGGGAGTTTCTGGGCGTCGGCGCGCAGGAAGCCGACCTGGCGACCCGCTTCGGCCTCGACTGCGCGGGCCAACATCGGCTCGGAGATGTCCACACCGAACGCGAACCCGTCCAGCCCGGCCGACCGTGCCAGCGGCCGTCACATTGCCCGGACCGCTGCCCACATCGAGCGCGAGTCCGCCGGGCGGGATGTCCAGCCATTCGGTGGGCTCCTGCCACGCTGTCATCAGTTTGCGGCCGAGGGCCTGAGCGTTGTCGTAGAGCATCGACCCGACCGGGGACGCCCACACCTTCTGGATGAGACCCGCGTTCTTCGGGGCGTCACTGCCGTCGCCCAACAGGTCGAGATACCCCTTGCTGACGTCCGGCTCCGCCGGCGGATCGATCAGGAGATCCAGTGCCTTGCGCAGTGCCTGGCTCGATGCGGTGTCCACACCCCTACGCTACGCACCAAGTTGGTCGGCGAGGTCGACAAAATCCGTCGCGATGATGTCGAAACCCTCCGCTGTGACGTCGTGCTGAGTCCTATCCGGGCCGTACTCCAGTGGCCGGGCCACGTACGCGGTCCCGAGTCCAGCGGCGCGGGCGGCCCGCAGGTCGGACGGATGGGCCGCAACCAGAGTCAGTTCTTCGGGTGCGATGCCGAGCAGGTCGGCACAGCCCTGATAGGCCTCAGGGTCGGGCTTGTAGTGCCGGAACAGCTCTGCCGAGACGACGCAATCCCAGGGCAGCCCGGCATGTTTGGCCATGTTGGTGAGCAGTGAGACGTTGCCGTTCGACAACGTCGTGATGAGGTAGCGCTGCTTGAGCCGGCGCAGCCCGGCCACCGAGTCCGGCCACGGGGCCAGCCGGTGCCAGGCCCGGTTGAGGTGGTCGATCTCGGCAGAGCCAGCCTCGACCCCGGCCTGCTCGAGCAGCGAGACCAGGATCGCGCGATGCAGATCGTCGATCCTGGTCCAGGGCAGCTCACCGCGGCGCACCCGGTCCATCGCCGGGACATAGCCGGCCCGCCAACTGTCAGCAAAGGCCGGCCAATCCCGTTGCAGCCCGCGGCTTTTCCCGAAGGCTTCCAGCTCGCCGATGATGCTGGACCGCCAGTCGACGACGGTACCGAACACATCGAAAGCCAGGGCCCTCATTTATGGCTCCAGGACGAGCTTCCCGCGCACCTGCCCATTGGCCAGCGCATCAAGCGCGGCCGCACCCTCGGACAGCGGGAACCGTACCGGTGGCGGCGGACGCAGCCCGCCGGCCACCAGCTTGTTCAGCTCGGCCCCGACCTGGGCCTGAGCGGCCGGGCTGCGACGCACGAACTCGCCCCAACCGACACCGACCACGCTGACGTTGCGCAGCAACAGCCGATTCACCTTGACCGTCGGGATTCCGCCGCCCGCAGCGAATCCGATAACCAGAAGCCGACCCTCGGGCGCGAGAACCCGGATGGCGTCGTCGAAGGCCTCACCGCCGATCGGGTCCACGACCAGATCGACACCTTCACCTCCGGTGGCGTCCATTACCGCCTGGCGCCAGCCTTCGGTCAGCGGCAGCACCACATCGGCACCCAGTGACGAGACGAAATCCTCGGCCCCGGACCGGTGCACCATCGCAATGACCTTGGCGCCCATGGCCTTCGCCAGCTGGATCGACGCGGCGCCGATGCCGCCGGCCGCGCCGAGAACCAGGACGGTCTCCCCCGGCAGCAGCCCGCCGCGGCGGGCCAGTGCGAACTGCATCGTGTAGTAGTTGCCCAGCAGCGATGCCGCCTGGCCGTCGTCGAGACCGTCGGCGGTGGGAATCACATTGGCCGGCAGGGCCGCCACCTGCTCGGCATACCCGCCGAGCATTGTCATCGCCGACACCCGCTGGCCCGCAGTGAATCCCGAACCCTCGGGCGCCGAGCGCACCGTTCCGGCCACCTCCATACCGGGGGTGAACGGCGGTTCCAGCCGCAGCTGGTACTCGCCGCGCAACAACAGCAGATCGGGGAAGCAGACACCGGCGGCGCCGACGTCGATGATCACCATGTCCTTGGACACTGGATCATCCACATCGACGTACGCCAGCCCGGACGTACCGGTAAGAGCCCGCGCTACAAGCGCCTTCACGAATTTCAGCCGAGCTTGAAGCTGGCCTGCTGAGCGGCGGACAGATCGGTGATCTCGCCCCACTTGGCGGCGATGTCATCGACCGAAGGCACCTCGGTGAAGGTGACGCCGTCGTTCTGGAACAGCGCGGTGCGCTGCACCTTGCCGCCACCGACGATGAACACCGAATCGGTGTCGGGCAGTTCCTCGGTCATCAGGTAGGCCACCACCGGCGCAACGTACTCGGGCGTGAGCTTCTCGAACACCTCGGGCGGCAGGATGTCCTGCGTCATGCGGGTCGCGGCGATCGGGGCGACCGCGTTGGTCTTGATGTTGTACTTGGCGCCTTCCTGGGCCAGCGTGTTGATCAGACCGACCAGGCCGAGCTTGGCGGCACCGTAGTTGGCCTGACCGAAGTTGCCGAACAGGCCACTGGTGGAGGTGGCGACGACGACGCGGCCGAAGCTCTGCTCACGGAAGTGCGGCCAGGCGGCGCGGATGACGTTGTAGCCACCGTAGAGGTGCACCTTCAGCACGGCGTCCCACTGCTCGAACGTCATCTTGTGGAACGTGCCGTCACGCAGGATGCCCGCGTTGGAGACCACGCCGTCGACCTTGCCGAACTCGTCGATCGCGGTCTTGATGATGTTCTCGGCGCCCTCGGACTCGGCGACACTGTCGTAGTTGGCGACGGCACGGCCACCGGCGGCCTTGATCTCGGCCACGACCTCGTCGGCCATGTTGTGTCCGGCCCCGGACCCGTCACGGGCACCGCCCAGGTCATTGACGACGACGCTGGCGCCCTCGCGTGCGAGCGTCAGGGCGTATTCACGGCCCAGACCTCCACCGGCACCGGTGACGACGACAACGCGATCCTGCACTCCTGGCATGGGGATTCCTCCTCGATAACGGGCCGGGAAACGGCTCAGCTCCCCTCCTGTATACGGCGGGCGGATAACTCCCGGTTAACCGGGTCGGTTAGCGCTCATTCGGGGCGTGGCTGACGTGTTTCTGCCATCCGGCAGTCAATTGCCGCCAACGTCGCCGATCCGGAAATCAACGACCCTCCCCTTTAGTTGAACCAATCAGGAAAGCAACGAGTTGGGAAGAGGCAGAGGAAATGAAGAAGTTCGGAATTAGGGCTGGGATGAGCACAGTTGTCGCCGGCGGCCTGGCCGCCGCAGTTCTGGGCCTGGCCGGCCCGGCTTCCGCCGATGTGTCCCACCATGACTGGCTGAATCAGATCGGTCCGCACGTGACCGTGCCGCACGTCGACACCACGGTGCACCAGAGCCACTGAGTCGGAGTCGGTGACCACCGTCACCGCGGAAGCGAGCGGTCAACAGGAATAAACCCCCAGGTCCGGCGGTTGATCCAAAGCGGAATGTGTTACCAAACAGGATTGAAATAAATGAAAAAGTTCGGAATTCCCGCAGTGCTCGTGAGCGGAGTGGCCACCGCCCTTCTGGGGCTGTCCGCACCCGCCTCGGCCGGCGTCGACCATCACCTCTGGGTGCATCAGATGCACCAGAAGGCGACTGCTCCTCAGGTCGACACCACCGTCAAGCACTCCAACGTAAATCGCACCAAGGCGACGTCGAACCGCTGATCCGCAACGAAAACGAAAGGGGCGCCCCATAATCGGGGCGCCCCTTTCGTTATGTCGGAGGTCGGGTTCAGAGCTTTTCGGCAGTCACGAACATGGAGAAAGCCCGATTGTCGTCGTGCTCGATCTCGACGTAACGGCCCAGGCGGCGCATCTCGTCGAGCGAGTGCACACCGTCGGCGTTCCAACCGTGAGAACCCAGCCACTCCGCAACATCGGCGCGGTCGGGATCCTCGTAGATCAGGTCCTGGATGTTCAGCGCCTGCTCCATGTTGAACTGCGCGGCGAAGCGTTCGAAACGCTCGCGCATCTCTTCGCGACGCTCGCTCGCGGTCACCCCGGCGGTCTCGGCCGCGATCCGGCTTCCCGGGGCGGACAACTCGGTAACCAGGTCGAACAGTCGATCCTGGGCATCGGCAGGCAGGTACATAAGCAGGCCCTCGGCCAGCCACGCGGTCGGCTGCGCATCGTCAAAGCCCGCTTCCCGCAACGCCTTCGGCCAATCCTGACGCAGGTCGATCGCCACCTCACGCCGCTGCGCGGACGGCTGCGCACCGTGGGCGGCCAGGGTTTCGGCCTTGTACTGCAGCACCTTGGGCTGGTCGATCTCGAACACCGTGGTGCCGGCCGGCAACTCGATCCGGTACGCCCGGGAATCCAGGCCCGAGGCCAGGATCACGATCTGACGAATACCGGCGTCGGCCGCAGCGGTGAAGTACTCGTCGAAGAAGTGCGTGCGCACCGCCTGATAGCTGCCCATGTGCTCGAAGATCTTGGCGGCCTCGGCGTCGACCGCCTCGATCTTGGCGACCACGTCCTGGTCGAGCAGGGTTTCCCAGAAGCCGGTTCCGGCACCGGCCACCAGGATCGCCGCGTATGGGTCACGGATCAGTGGGTTCTCGCGTCCAGTCTCCCCGGCCCGGGCGGCGGCGACCATCACGGCCGTCGACCCCACGCTGGTGGCGATGTCCCAGGTGTCGTCGTGGCTACGCAGTGAGCTCATCGGGTTTCTCCGTCCAATCGGGCGCGCAACAGCACGCTGTCCAAACCGATTTCAGCAAGTTCGTCGGCATCGGCTGCGCGGCCCAACCGGGCCATCTCGTCGGCGCTGGCTACAGCGTCGACCTCCCAGCCGTGCGCGGCGAGCCACTCGGCGGCGCCGACCCGCTCGTCACCGGTGTACATCAGTGCGTCGACGTCGATGTCGAGCCCCAGCGAGGCACGCATGCGCTCGCCGCGGGCCCGGCGGGCAGCGCGCTTCTCCGGGGTGTACCGAGCCGGGTCCATCACGAAGTCCTCGACCGCAATGCGACTGCCGGGTGCGCTGTGTGCGCCGACGAGTTCGAACAGCCGGTCCTGGGCGTCGGCGGGCAGGTACGGCAGCAGCCCCTCGGCCAGCCACGCGGTGGGCTGCTCAGGATCGAAGCCTGCCTCGATCAGGGCTGCCGGCCAGTCCTCGCGCAGGTCGATCGGCACCGGGACGTGCTGTGCCCGGGCCAGCGCCCCGTGCGCCTGCAACGTCTCGGTCTTGTAGTGCAGCACCTTGGGCTGATCGATCTCGTAGACCGTGGTGCCGGCCGGCCAGTCCAGCCGGAACGCCCGCGAGTCCAGGCCGGCGGCCAGGATCACGATCTGACGGATGCCGTCGTGGGTGACCTCGGTGAAGTAGTCGTCGAAGTAGTGGGTGCGTACGGCCTGGTAGTTGCGGGCCATGTCGTGGATGCGGTGTGCCGCCGGATCGTCACCGATCCAGTGCGGTTCGCTGCTGGCCAACTGTGCCCACCCCGGACCGGCGGCCGTCACGAGAAGGAAGGCGAACTCGTCACGAACCAGGGGTTCGGGTTGCGCCGTCTCAGCAGCACGGGAGGCGGCCACCCCCAGCGCCGTCGCTCCGACGCTCTCGGTGATGTCCCAACTGTCGCCGTCGACTCGTCCGGGCCGTATGTCACTCAGATCAGTCATTTGCTGATCCATGCTACCGAAGAACTTAGCCAAGCTATACGGATATGTGGGGCACCTCACGGCACCGCCGCGTCAATCGCGCAACTGCCAGAGCTTGTTCGCCATCAGCAGTTCGAACTTGTCGACGATGACCGCGACCTCGTCACGCTGCCCCACGTAACCGGCGTAAAAGCCCATCCCCCACATCACCGCCACCAGCATCTCCACGATCGCCGGGATGTCGGTGTCGGTGCTCAACTCGCCGCCCGCGATCGCCTCGTCGACCGCCCACTTGACGAACTCGCGCGAGCTACGCAATGCGTCGTGCTCCTCGGAGACCAGCTCGGGATGGCGCTGCGCTTCCAGCACCGAGGTCACCAGAAACGCCGCCGCCGACCGGTCGGTGGACTCGGCATCCATCGCCGCGGCGAAAAACGTCGAAATCCGGTTCAGCAGGGTGGTGGCCTCCCGGGCCTTGGCAATGCCGGAGGCGATCACCTTGGCGTTGGTCTGCTCGACGACATCGCGGTACAGAACACGTTTGCTACTGAAGTAGTGGTTGATGGCCGGACGGGTCAGGTCGGCGCGAATCGCGATTGCCTGAAACGTAGCTGCGTCGTAGCCAAGTTCGCTGAAAACTTCACGGGCAGCACGCACAATGCGTTCACGAGTCTCCGCCGCCTTTGCTGCGGGCGGGCGTCCCGGTCCTCGGCTCGCTGTGTGGGCCACACCCAAATTGTGCCACACGTCACCCGGGAGTCCCGTTGGCGTCAGGTTTGCGTGCGTTAAATGGGCTCTTCCGACTTAGCAGGGGCGGAGCCTGGTTCTGGATGGCGCTCGCCGTGATTGGCGGGTGCAGGCCCACCGTACGCGGCGGCGTTGGTTGTCCGGTGTTCTGAATCCGAACGCGATTCGGCCGACGTGTTTGACGATTCTGTTGTAGCCCTCGCTGCGGGCGTTGGACAGCCCGGTGGTGATGGCCAGGATCATCGGTTCCTGCCACGCGGAGATGGTTTCGGCGAGCTTGACGATCTCGGGTACCGAGCACGCCGCGCAGAACGTGTAGAACCGGTACAGCGCGTCGCCGATCTCGTAGCGCAGACCGCCACGGTCGGTGCAGGCCAGCACATCTCGCAGCAGTTCCTTGGCGATCCAGGCCGCCGCGATGTCCCCGTTGGGGTCTGCGCAGGTCAGTTTCTCGAACAGCGTGTGGCGTTGATCGTCGGTCAGCCGTTCGGCGGCGCGCAGCAGCCGGCGGCGGTTGATCCACTCCGGATCGCTCTTGTGCCCGCGGCGTCCGCGGTAGGTCTGGGTGACGCGGCGGCGAACCCGATCGACCATCTCGTTGGCCTTCTTCACGAGATGAAAGCGATCCACGATCAGCTTCGCGTGCGGCAACGCCTCGCGGGCGGCCTTGGCGTAGGCCCCCGACATGTCGATCGCGACGAACTCGATCCCGTCCCTCCACGCCTGCTCGCGCTGGGTCAGCCAGTCGGTCACCGGCCGCGCGGCACGCCCGTTGACCTGGACCAGCAACCCGCCGGCGCCGGTGATGTCGACCAGGCCGCTGTCCCAGCGGTCCACCCACGCCCGGGCCCCGGTCTCCGGGCAGGTCTCCCACTTGGCCTTCCCGCGGCGGGTCTCATCGATGCCCAGCACCCGCACCGGGGGCGGTTCACCGGCCAGGACCGGATCCGCGGTGGCGATCACCGCGTCATGGCAGGTGTTCCAGCTACAGCCATACGCGGCGGCGACGGCCTTGACCGAGCGGTCGTCGTCGAGGACCGCCAGGGCCATCTCCGCCTTGGCTCGCACCGTCACCCGAGCCCGCGGCGGGATCGACGGCGTCGACTCAGTGAATGACCTGCGTTCGCAGGAGGTGTTGGTGCACAACCATTTCCGCTTTCGCCACATGATCAGCGGCCGGTCCGCACCGATCTTGATGTCCCGGGGCCGAGTCGTGACCCAACCCCTCGACCGCGACGATCTGGTTCGGCAGTCCGGGCAGATCCCGACCCACTCGAGCGCTGTGCCCACCTCAACGATGCGGACATCGCCGTCATCGACTTGCACGGACTCCACGGTGATGCCGTCGAGTCCAAGCAGCAGGGAACCACTATTGTCAGACATGCTCGCGCCTTTGCTCTGGATGCGTAGAGAACACCCAGTTGACAAGGGCGCGAGCCCTCAATCAGTCACCGACACGAACCCAATCGGTCACACCAGACCCCCATCAAGTCGGAAGAGCCGTTAAATGCGGCTGACCAGCAAAGCCCCACCGTGCCCGAAAAGTGACGACGAACTAGCGTTGTCCTCCATGGCGGGGGTTGTTTCACGGGAGTCGTACTTCGAAACGGGTCTGGATGTGTTGTCCGAGCTCGGGTACGGCGGGCTCAAACTGGCCGAGGTGTGCAACCGGCTGGGCGTGACAACCGGGTCGTTCTATCACTACTTCCCCAACTGGGCGGCCTACACCCGGGAACTGATCGCGCACTGGCGCGAGGCCCGCACCCTGCGGGTGGTCGAGGCGGTACGTGCCGATCACGATCCGCACCACCGGATCGAGACCCTGATCAGTGAGACGCTGGCCCTGCCGCACAGTGCCGAGGCCGCCATCCGGGTCTGGAGCTCGCTGGACCCCGATGTCCACCGGGTGCAAGCCGAGGTCGATCAATTGCGCTTCGACATCCTTTACGAATCGGCGCTGGAGATCATCGGCGATGAGCACAACGCCCGGTACTTCGCGGCCTGGGGCGTGTACTTGACCGTCGGATTCGAACAGAGCACCCTGCCTCGTGACACCGAGGCCCTTGAGTGGATCACCTCGCAAATGCGCGACGCGCTGGAATCGGGCCGGTTCTCTCCGGCCGCCGGATCGGACCAACCGGTCTAACATCGGCGAACATGCTGACCCCGGCCGAGATCTGGCACCGGGCAGCTGACCGCCTTGGTGACTCGCTACGCGCCAGGGACCCGGAATACGACGCGCTGCGCCGCGCGCTGCGGGCCGGCATCGTCCTGCCCGTCGCCGCCGCGGTCGGCTTCGCCGTTGGCGGTGATTCCCAGACGCCGCTGTTCGCCATCTTCGGCGCGGTCTCCCTGCTCATCACCGCAGATTTCCCCGGCAACCGGCCGGCCCGGGCCCTGGCGTACGGCGGCCTGGCCGTCAACGGCGTGGTGTTGATCGTGCTGGGCACGGTGCTGGCCCCATATCCCTGGCTGAGTGTGGCCGCGATGTTCGTCGTCGGCATGGTGGTGACGTTCTCCGGCGTGCTCAGCGAGATCGTCGCCGCGGGACAGCGCGCCACCCTGCTGCTGTTCGTGCTGCCGCTGTGCACACCCGTCGGCCCCATCCCCGACCGGCTGCTGGGCTGGCTGATCGCGCTGGTGATCTGCGTGCCTGCCGCACTGTTCCTGTTCCGGCCCCGCCACCACGACGAGCTGCGCCGCTACTCGGCCCGCGTCTGCCGGCTACTGGCCGACCGGCTCGAAGGCCGGGCCTCGGCCCGCGAGGTCACCCGCGCGATGAACGCGCTCTACGAAAGCTTTCTCGGGGTCGACTACCGGCCCGTCGGGCTCACCGCGGGCAGCCGCGCGCTGGTGCGCGTCGTCGACGACCTGGGCTGGATCTGCGACCAGGTCAGCGACGACACCGGGGAACTGCTCGGCGAAATGCGCGACCCCGCAGTGCGCGTCCTGCGCGACAGCGCCGCGCTGCTGCGGACCAGCGATCGGGGCGAGCGTGCCGCGCGCGGAGCCGACCTGCGCGCAGTACTGGCCGAACAGCGCACGGTGGCCCAGGGCGGCTACCGCGACGACATCATTGCGATCCTGGGCACGGCAGAGGACGCAGCCGCGGTCGACCTCGGCCGCGGACTGCTGATCCGGCGCACCATCTCGGCCACCATCGCCGTCACCGGTCGGGTGATCGGCAACGCCGCACTGGCCGATGCGCGGCCGGTGTGGGCCCGGGTGCTGGGCCGGCGGCTACCCGAAACCGGTGCCGCCGACTGGGTGATGCCCGAGACGCTGGCTGTCGCCGCAATCGCCAAGGGCCTGGTGGCCACCCGCGCGGTGGTGCTGCGCAACAGCCTGCGGACCGCCCTGGGACTGGCCGTCGCGGTGGCCGTCACGCATCTGTTCCCGGTGCAGCACGGATTCTGGGTGGTGCTGGGCGCGATGTCGGTGCTCCGCAGCAGCGCCCTGACCACCGGGACACGCGTGCTGCGGGCGGTGGCCGGCACCGCGATCGGGTTCGTGCTGGGCGCGGTGCTCATCGAGTTCGTCGGGGTGGACCCCGTGATCTTGTGGATCCTGTTGCCGCTCGTGGCATTCGGCTCGGCGTACGTGCCCGAGGTCGGCTCGTTCATCGCCGGGCAGGCCGCCTTCACCATGATGGTGCTGATCAACTTCAACCTGATCGTGCCGACCGGTTGGCGGGTGGGGCTGATCCGGGTCGAGGATGTCGTGCTCGGCGCACTGGTGGGGATTGTGATGTCACTGCTGTTGTGGCCGCGGGGTGCGACGGCGTCGGTGTCGAAGGCCATCGATCAGGCCCGCGGAGTGGGCGCACAGTTCCTCAACGCGGCTGTGCTGCGGGTGACCCGCGGCGCCTCCGAGGAGGCCACGGACCGCGTCATCGCCCTGAGTCACGACGGACTTTCGGCCTCGCGAACCCTCGATGATGCTGTCCGTCAATATCTTTCGGAAAACGGTGGGCCGACCGACCAACGTGCACCGGTGGTGCGCGCGGCCAACCGGGCCAACCGGGTGCGGGCCGCCGCCGAGCTGATCGCCGACGTCGTACCGCCGCCGCTGGGTGTCTACCCCAGCACCCGGGCGGTGATCGAGGAGCACGCCGGGGCCATCTGCGCCCGGCTCACCGGTGCCGACACCACTTCGGTGTTGGTGCCGATCGGGGAGAGTTTCGTGATGTCGTTGCGGGCCGAGGCAGGTGGAACCGACCTGGCCGTCTCCGCGGCCCTGCCGTTGGTGACGGCCGCCGCACACCTCGGCGAGCTGGAGTTGCTCTACCCCCAGCCCGCCGAATCGGTCGGTTAGCCCCCGATCAGTTCAGGGGACGGTGCGGCATCAGCGCATTCGGCGGGATCTGGCCGAACTTGCCCGCCTGGTAATCCTCCAGCGCCTGGATGAGCTCGGACTTCGAGTTCATCACGAACGGGCCGTAGTGGAAGACCGGCTCCCGAATCGGCTGGCCGCCCAGCAACAGAACCTCCATCGCGGGCCGGTGCGATTCCTGAGTTCCCTCGGCCGACACCGTGATCCGGTCACCGGGGCCGAGCACCGCGAGCTGTCCCTGATGGATCGGGTGGCCCAACGGTCCGACGCTGCCGCGTCCGCTCAGTACGTACACCAGTGCGTTGAAGTCGCGGTTCCACGGCAGGTTGAGCTGCGCGCCCGGTTCGATCGTGGCGTGCGCCAAGGTGATCGGGGTGTGCGTCGTTCCAGGACCGCGTCCTGGTCCGTCTTCGCTCTCGACCTCGCCGGCGATGATCCGGACCAAGGCTCCGCCGTCTTGCGAGGACAGCAGCTTGGCGTCGGGGCCCTCGATGGCCTGATAGCGCGGGGTGGCGAACTTGTCCTTCTTGGGCAGGTTCACCCACAGCTGGACACCGTGGAAGGTGCCACCGCTTTCGACCAGTTCGGCCGGCGGGGTCTCGATGTGCAGGATGCCCGATCCGGCGGTCATCCACTGAGTGGCGCCGTCGGTGATCAGGCCACCACCACCATGCGAATCCTGGTGGGCGAAGCGGCCGTCGATCATGTAGGTGACGGTCTCGAATCCGCGGTGCGGGTGCCAATCGGTACCCCGCGGTTCGCCGGGCTGGTATTCCACCTCACCCATCTGATCCATGTGGACGAACGGGTCGAGGTCGGCGTCGCTCACTCCGGCGAATGCGCGCACGACGGGGAATCCCTCACCCTCGAATCCACGGGGGCCGCTCGTGATGGAGCGGACCGGGCGCTCGGTGTCCGACGCCTGAGCTGCCGCGATGCGGGGCAAGGTCAAGGTGTCTGCGGTAATAGCTGGCATCTCCCACCTCCTGGGTATGTCGATCTGATACCCGCTATAACCGGACTGCGGTCCGATTATTCCCGTGGGGTGTGCTCACCGTCAGAGGCGGGCCAGCGCAGCCTCGCGGGCCTCCGCAGCTGTCGCCGTGCCGAGCACCGCCTCGGCGGCGGCGCGGCACTGCTCCAACGTCACCTGCGCGAGCTTCGCGCCCACTGCGGAGGCGGCCGCCGGCGCCATCGACAACGACGTCACCCCGAGTCCGACCAGCACCGCGGCCAGCAGCGGATCGGCGGCCGCCTCGCCACACACCCCGACCGGCTTGCCCACCGCCGCCCCGGCCCGGGCCGCCATCTCCACCAGCACCAGCACCGCCGGCTGCCACGGATCGGTGAGGGCGGCCAGGTCAGCCGACATCCGATCGGCGGCCATCGTGTACTGCGCGAGGTCGTTGGTGCCGATCGACAGGAAGTCGACGTGTTCCAGGATCTTGTCGGCCAAGAGCGCCGCGGCCGGCACCTCGATCATTACGCCAGGGGTGAGTCCGTGCGAACGTGCTTTGGCGGCAAAGCTTTTCGCCTCGGCAGCGGTGGCGATCATGGGGGCCATCACCCATGGCGGGTTGCCGGTTGTCTCGGCAGCCGCGCCGATCGATTCGAGTTGGCGGTCCAGCAGGCCGGGATTGCCCTCGGCGATGCGGATACCACGCACGCCGAGTGCCGGGTTGGCCTCGTCGGGGTGGCCCGCGAACTTCAGCGGCTTGTCCGAGCCCGCATCGAGGGTGCGCACCACCACCACCTTGGCGCCGGCGAACGCGTCGAGCACCTCGCCGTAGATCTTGGCCTGTTCCTCGACGGTCGGCTCGATGTCGCGGTCGAGAAAGCACAGCTCGGTGCGGAACAGCCCGACGCCCTCAGCTGGGGTGTCGCGGGCAGCTCTGGCGGCCGCACCGTCCTGCACGTTGGCCAGGATCGCGACGGCGTGACCGTCTGCCGTCGCACCCGGGCCGGTCCACCGCCGGGCAGCGAGAGCGTCTTTTTGGGCGGCAGCCATGGCGTCCGCGGCGGCCGAGGCGTCGGGGTCGGCGGTCAGGGTGCCCGCGGTGCCGTCGAGCAGAACCATGGCGCCGGCGGCGACGGCGCCGAGCCCACTGATCGCCACGACGCACGGGATGCCGAGCTGGCGCGCGATGATCGCGGTGTGGCTCGTCGGCCCGCCCAGCGTGGTGGCCAGACCGACGACTAACTGCGGGTCCAGGCCTGCGGTATCGGCCGGCGCCAAGTCCTCGGCACACAAGATCGACGGGACTTCCGGTAGCGGCACACCCGGTTCGGGCAGTCCGGACAGTTCGGCGATGACCCGGTCGCGGATATCGCGTAGGTCGGTGACACGCTCGGCCATCAGCCCGCCGAGCTGCGTGAACAGGTCCACGAACTGATCGACGGCCTCGGTCACGGCGCGAACCGCCGGGGTACCCGCGGCGATGCGTTTGTCGGCGGCCCCCAGCCAGGCCCGGTCCTGGGCCAGCGTCGCGGTGGCGGCCAGGACTTCCGAGGCGGCACCCGTGGCGTGGGCGGCCCGGTCCCTGAGCCGGGTGGCGACTGCCGTCACCGCCGCCGCGAACCGCCCCGCCTCGGCCGGCCGGTCTGCCTCGTCGGTATCGCCGGCAGGAACCTGAATCTCCGGAAGCGTGCTGACCCGGATCACGGGTGCGTACTGCACACCCGGAACCACCGGAACCCCGCGCAGAACAACCGGCGGCGTGGCCGGAGTTGTCGAGGTCATACGGCACAGGTTACAAATGCGATTGCCGTGCCCGCAGCAATCGGCGCCGCCGTTTCAAGGAGAGATATATGCCCAGCAGGACTGTCGCTGTCGGCTCGGCCATCGGACTACACGCGCGGCCGGCCGCATTGATCGCCGATGCGGTGGTGACCGCCGGGGTGCCGGTCACCCTGTCCATCGACGGCGGCGAGCCGGTCGACGCGGGCTCGGCGCTGATGATCATGACGCTGGGGGCGGGCAAGGGTGCTCAGGTGACCGTGGAATCTGACGACGCCGAGGCGTTGGCGACCGTGTCCGGGTTGGTGGAGCAGGATTTGGACTCGTAGGGCCTACCGGTCTGCGTGCCGCGCGATGAGCGCGAGTTCAGCCTCGCCGGCCTGCTCCGGAGTCGCGTACGGCATATTCGTCTCGACGAAGGCCCGAGCTTCGTGGAAGTCCATACCCTGCTCGACGAGCATGTCCACCACCCCGATGTGCATTACCGCTGTTGCGCGCTTGGCGGCCACCCCTGCCACGAAACGGATTTCGTCAGCCAACTCAGCCTCGGCCAGCATGGTCACCCTCGGATCCAGGTCCACCTGGGCGACGGAGCCGTCGAGGTAAGCCGTGACCGTTACGGTGCCCGGCGGGTTGATGGCTTGCACCACCGGGATCTCCTCTTGGTCTTCGGGCTCAGCTTCGCCATCGATAGGACCGAAGCCGTCCTCCTCGTCCTCTTCGACTTCGTAGTTGGCGTAGTCATTAACCGCGTCGAGACCTACGCCGCGATCATCGCCATGATCGGCGCAGTCCGCCGAGTAATCCGGGACAGCGTCGAGTCCTGATGCATCGTCGTCGAATTCGGGGATATGGATGTCGAGCGCGTCGAGGCCGTCGGCGTCCCAGTCGTCAGAACTGTTAGGCGTCACTTGTCAGTCCTACCCCATCGCGGCCTGCCGACCGACAATCCGTCGGTGACCCTCACCGAGGATGCATCTCCTTGTCAATGTCTGCGGCGGCCTGATAGTCCGTCTGATCGTATTGGGAGGCAGCGACAGTCATCTTCTCCGCCAGATCCTGCGAGACGGTCGCCATTGCCGCGCATGCGCCATCTCGCACCATGTTTGCAGCCTCCAGGGCGGCGATACTCGCCGCACAAATCGGACCGTGGTTTATGACCATGGAGGCGCTGACCCCGTCGGTGACTGAGGCCGTCAGCTCGATAGCCGCCTTTGCCCTGCTCTGACCGTCGGACAAGCCTCGAACATGTGCTGTGGTTACTCCCAGTGTGCCATCAGACATCGATTGACCCCGTCCCAGTACCTGTCGCCGAGCCTCCGGACGGAGACCACGGCTTCGAAGTTGTGTTTCCGCCCGGCGGCGACATGAATGCTGGCGGTGCTCCAGAGGGCTTGGCACCTGCCGCGACTTCTCGGTAATCACCAGCGGCTTGCACAAATTTCATCGCATTTTGCGCCGCTAGACCAAACATTGCCGTCGTCGCTGTTTGTGCGATCGGCAGCATTCCTGCGACTGCACCTATCTCGAACGCCATCTGGTTAGCCGGGCCTGTCGGCGGAATTTTCCCGATAACAATCGCTACGGGGATACAGATGGTCAGTGACATTGCGGTCATCTCGAGGACCATGCGTGTGCGCTTGATCTGTTGCGCCTCGTTGGCGATTATTTCTTGGACGCTAGTGTCGATCTTGCTCATCCTCGCCGCACGTTCCTGCTGTCGCTCATTCTGGTCGGTGTAAGAATCCGATCCACCGCCATACCACTGCTCGGTAGGCGTTAGCTGCTTCAGTCCGTCCGCGATCGCCGTGAAATTGCGAGCGCCGCTCGCGAACCGGTCGCCAGTTTCGGGTTCTTCGACCCCGCACGCCAATTGCATCCCATTGATGGCCAAGAGAGCTGCGCCGATGATGGGTGTACCAATACCCTTCATTTTGCCCGCCGCATTGTAGGAACCGAAACCGGTGGAAATGCCCTTGCCTTTTTCAAGAGCAAACTCACCGATCATCTGGGCGCCACCGACGGCGTCTGTTCCGAGACCCGCCCGGGCTAGAAACGCGTCCCCGTCATCCGTAGCGTTTCTCGCTCGCCAGTGTTCAGAAAGACCTTTTCCAGCGAAGCCGATCTCGATGACCTTCTTGGCCTGCTCCAGCTTGCTCATTGGCCCCCTATCTCCATTGCCGCACAACTTTATCAACGCGGTCACGGGTGTCAGCGCACCGATTTTTGGGCGTTGGTGCGCCGCCCACTGCCGGTGGGCGGTTTGGACGATGCGCCCTGACTACACTGCGATGATGCTGGTTCTGGGGGGAGGGTTTGTACCGCTCGCCATACGTACCTGGCCGGACACTCCTGAAGAAGCGTTGGTCCGTGCGATCGGCGTATCGACGTTGGTGGGACTGATGATCCTGGCCACATGGTGGAGCTTTCGGTGGTTCAACAAGAATCGGCCGCGGGCCTACCGGCGACGCCTTGAGAAGGAATCGGCCGAATTCCGCGCCCGCTGGCCTCAGGAACAGCTGGTTCTCGCACCGTACGTCGAGTTGGACAAGGAAGCGCAACGGTGTTGGCAGCTGACCCTCCTGCTGGAGGGCTACAACCTCGACAGTCCTGGCAGCGAGGAAACGTTCAATGATATTGCCGCCGTGCGTCACTGGACAGCCACTGTGGTGGAGGGAATGAACGTGGCAGCTGCCAGAGACCAACAGGCCGCCATTGGACGTGATTCCGTTTGACAACACTCGCCGATTTCGATCTCGGGTTGTTCATTTCCTTCCTTCACGGTTCCATCGCGTCCTTCGTTACCGGACTGGTGGCCGTGATCGGCAGTGCGGTCTTCTTCTTTGGCGTCGATTGGCTGAGCACAAAGGCGACGTATAGGAAGCTCGCCGAGTTGTATACCCATTCGTCAGCGTTCTGGGCGCGCTGGCCGGGGGACCGGCTTTGGGTGGCGCCTTACGGAGAGTTGGCTGCTGAGGCAGACAGATGCGAGCAACTGATTGGAAACGTGGGTTCCAAATCCCTGTACGTAGGTATGAAGAAGGGCCCCACGGGGAAGCAGCGAGCCAAAGACCTACGCGCTGAGTTCCAGCGGCAACTCGACCGCGAGGTCGCGACGTACCAGGGCCTGCGCTCCGCAGTCCACAACGCCATGAACTATGCCGTCAGCCAGGGTCGGGGTCCGCAGGCTCCGCCCTACAACGGGTGACCCCCTTGTACTCGCGCGATCCAGCCTCAAGATTGCGAGCACAAAGCGTCACGAGCACAAAGCGTTATCAGCCCCACCCGGACACCCTTATGATTGCCTGCGTGCAGATAGCCGGACGGCTTGACGTGAGACGATGCGTTTCTGAACAGACCGGATATTGTTTGCTGAAAGTGCATCAGCACACTGCAGACATGTCCGATGTCATTGGGGGAGTGTGAGGCGTGCAGCGCTTAGTCGTGATGCTGCTGGCAGTTTTGTTGGCCCTATTCAGTGCGCCTCCGGCGTTCGCGATCGATCCGCCGGCGATCGATGCCGCGGCCGTTCCGCCTGATGAAACCGGCCCCGACCAGCCGACCGAGCAGCGCAAGATCTGCGCGGCGCCGACGGTCATGCCGAATTCGAACTTCGCCGACAAGCCCTGGGCAGCGGACTACCTGAAGCTGGCCGAGGCGCAGAAGTTCGCAACCGGCGCCGGCGTAACTGTCGCGGTGATCGACACCGGGGTCAACGGTTCACCCCGGGTTCCGGCCGAGCCCGGCGGCGACTTCGTCGACGCCGGCGGCAACGGGATGTCGGACTGCGACGCCCACGGAACCCTGACCGCGTCGATCATCGCCGGACGCCCGTCCCCCACGGACGGATTCGTCGGTGTGGCCCCCGATGCGCGACTGATTTCGCTGCGTCAGACGTCGGTGGCGTTCCAGCCCAAGGGTTCGCGCCAGGATCCCAACGACCCGAATTCCACCCAGACCGCAGGCTCGATCCGCAGCTTGGCCCGCTCGGTGGTGCACGCGGCCAACCTGGGCGCGCAGGTGATCAACATCAGTGAGGCCGCCTGCTACAAGGTGACCCGCCGGATCGATGAGACCAGCCTGGGCGCAGCCATCAACTACGCCGTGAACGTCAAGGGCGCGGTGATCGTGGTGGCCGCCGGCAACACCGGCCAGGACTGCACCCAGAACCCACCGCCGGACCAGTCGCTTCCGGCCGATGCCCGCGGCTGGAAGGGCGTGCAGACGGTCGTCAGCCCGGCCTGGTACGACCCGCTGGTGCTCACGGTCGGCAGCGTCAGCCAGAACGGTCAGCCGAGCAACTTCTCGATGTCGGGCCCGTGGTTGGGGGCGGCGGCTCCTGGCGAGAACCTCACTGCGCTCGGCTATGAGGGCCAGCCCATCAACGCCACCCCTGGTGAGGACGGCCCGGTGCCGCTGAACGGCACGTCGTTCTCGGCCGCTTTCGTCTCCGGTCTGGCGGCGTTGGTCAAGCAGCGCTTCCCGGATCTGACCCCGGCCCAGGTGATCAACCGGATCACCGCCACCGCACGGCATCCCGGGGGCGGCGTCGACAACTACGTCGGTGCCGGCGTGGTCGATCCGGTCGCCGCACTGACCTGGGAGGTCCCCGAGGGTCCGGAGAAGGCGCCGTTCCGCGTCAAGGAAGTGCCGCCGCCGGTGTACATCCCGCCGCCAGACCGCGGCCCGATCACCGGTGTGGTGGTCGCCGGGGCCGCGCTGGCCCTGATTCTCGGGATCGCGGCGATGACCCGACGCGCATTGCGGCGGCGCCAATGAACTTCCTGCAAAGGCATTTCGGGTTCCGCTTCACCACCGGGCACGCCATCTGGGCGGCCACGCTGATCCCGGCGTGCATCGCGATATGTATGCACTTCAACCTGCTGTGGCTGGGGATCACGCTGTCGGTGCTGATCGCGATCTTCTCGGTGCTCACCATCCGCGGGTACCGGCTGACCGGTTGGGTCCGGGCAATCTTCTCCTGGCGCCGTCGCCACCGCAGTACCCCCGATGCGCCGTCGGAACCTGCGGTCGGCGCCACCGTGATGCCCGGCGATCACGTCGCGGTGCGCTGGCAGGGTGACTACCTGGTCGCGGTGATCGAGCTGGTGCCAAGGCCTTTCACCCCGACGGTGATCGTCAACGGCGGCGCCGTCTCCGACGACACCGTCAGCACCAAGCTGGTTGAGAAGCTGCTCGCGGCGCACTGCCCCGACCTGGAGGCCGACATCGTCTCGGCCGGCTATCGGGTCGGCAAGACCGCACCCGCGAGCCTGGTGGCCCTCTACGAGCAGGTGGTGGGCCCGTACCCGGCACCGGCCAACCGGCGCACCTGGATTGTGATCCGCGCCAACCCGGAGGAGACCCGACGCTCGGCTCAGCGACGCGACAGCGGGGTGTCCGGGCTGGCCCGGTACCTGGTGTCGTCGGCCACCCGTATCGCAGACCAGTTGGCCAGCAACGGGATTGACGCGCAGTGCTCGCGCAGCTTCGATGATTACGACAAGGCCACCGAGATCTCCTTCGAGAAGGAAACCTGGTCGTTGATCAAGGGCCGCAGCACCTTTACCGCGGCCTACAACGCTCCCGGCGGCCCAGACGTCTGGTGGTCGGCGCGGGCCGACCACACCGCCACCTGTGTGCGGGTCCGCCCCGGGGCGGCACCGACAACGACGGTGCTGTTGACCACGCTGTCCAATCCGACTACGCCGCGCGGGTTTTCCTGCCTATACGGCGGTCAGCGGGCGGCCCTTCAAGGCCTCACCCCTGTGACCGACAAACACCATGACCTGCCGATCGGTTCAGCCGGGGTGCTCGTCGGTGAGACTTCGGACCGCTACCCGGTGTACATGCCGTTCGACAACGTCGACGTCAGCATCAACCTCGGCGACGCGCGCCTGTTCACCCAGTTCGTCATCCGCTCCGCGGCATCCGGCGCCGTGGTGACCCTCGGGCCCCAGTACCGCGAATTCGCCACGATGATCAACGGCCGCGTCGGCCGCGTGCCGCGTGTGGCATGGCCGAACTCGACGACGTACCTCGGCCCGCATCAGGGCGTCGGCCGAGTGATCATGCGGCCCAACTTCATTGACACACCACGGCACCGGCAGCTACCCATCACGTTGATCAATCCGCGTGAGGAGAGCCGTTACCAGATGGCGCTGGAACAATGACATCAAGCTTGCTGGGAGAGGGGTCCCAGAAGGGTGGGAGGGAACAGGTATGACAGAGGAGATGCATCCGCAGGTCGCAGCGGTCCTGCGCCAGGCGCAGCAGCTGCAGTCCCTCATGGACGACCAGCTGCACAAGATGAACACCGAAACCTTCACGGCTGCAGATGAAGCCAAGAGCGTCGAAGTCACGCTCAACGGACACCATCACCTGATCGACGTGTACATCAAGGACGGATTGCTGCGGTTGGGTGCTTCAGCCGTCGAACAACGCCTCAACGAGGCGATCCAGAAGGCCACCGCCGCAGCGACCACATCCATCGAAGCCGATCGGGAACGGCTCGATGCGATGGTCGCGGAGTTGACGGCCGATGGGCAGCAGCCCCGCTGAGGGCTATAGACGAGGGCACACGATGATGGATCAAACGCCACCGGGCGACGACGACTGGGGTGAAAATCTGCCCGACCTGGAGTTTCCTTCAACGAACGAAGACGACCCGTCAGGCCTCGACGCTTTGGGCGACTACGTACCGCATATGGACGAGGGTATTTCGACTCTCGACGCGTTAGGCGAGTACGTCAGCGTCGAAGCCCCGGCCGAGGACATCGATGACTTCGCCGAAATACCGTCGCTGGCATCTCAGGACGACGAAGAGCCTGACAGGGTGCCGCTGTTTTCGGCGACGAATCCGCCTGGATCGATCACCGTGACGGCGTACATGAATGGTTCGGTTCAGCAAGTCGAGCTGTCGCCGCTTGTCACCAAGCTGACCGAATCGCAACTCGCGCACGAGATTCGCGACCTGGCGGCGATCGCGACCGAGAAGGCCCGCGCCGGCCAGTATGTCTATCTTCTGTATACAGCGGTCCAGCAAGTCGGTGACGGCCCCGCTGTACGCAACCTGCTGACCAACACCCTGGGCCTGCCGACGCCCGAGCAGGCCGCCGAAACCGAGGCGGCATTTCTCCGAAATTATGTCCGCAACCAGTCCTGATCTCAGCGATCCGACTCAGAATCGATGCCGCCGCGTGTGGGTGAGGTAGGGCTATGGGGAGAAAATTCGCGCTAGCCCTCGTCGGCGGTGTCGTAGCAGCGTGCCTGTGGTGGGCATTCGTCACGTTTCGGCACGGTAATTTCCTGACCGCGGTCCTGTCGGTGGGCCTCGCTGCCTGGTGGTCCATCGCCGCTGCCTTGCAGTTCGTCTTACCCACTGCAGCCGGTTACGCAGCCTGTGACGGCTCCGCTACCACGATTCGGCCCGACCGACGGCTGGACCGATTAATGCTGGTCGCCACCGTAGGAGGCGTTCCGATCTTGGGACTCTGCGCAGTTTTGAGCTGGCTGAACAGACTTGAACTCCCCGTCGTCTCACTGGGTTCTTACCGCGGCACCCCGGCCTGGGTTCCGCTCGCATTCGCTGCCGTGACGGGTGTGTGGATTGTTTTCCTGGGACTGATCGTGCGACTTCGCGGCATCGGCTACATCCGTTTGAGCCTCGATACGTTCGAGTTTGCCGAAGCCTTTCGTAGAACCCAAGTGGGCCGATGGTCGGATGTGATCGACATCAACGAGACCGCGCCGGCAGATCGCGTTCAGGCCACCTGTCCGCTGACGCTGGTGATGGAGGACGGGCACACGTACCTGCTCGACAACTACGCCATGTACAGCCGGGCACTCTACGAGGTGATCCGCTTCTACTGGTTACATCCGGAAAATCGGGTTGAGCTGGCCGATGAACGCGCGATTCAACGGTTCTATGACACGCAGTCCGCCGCCGGACCATGACCGGTGTCCGGATCTGCAGACATCGAAATTGGTGCGCCCCGTAGGCCGTTGACGTTGATAGGGTCGCTGATGACTGATGAATTGGGTGACAACATATGGGTGACTTTGGCGACATCTACGACGCAGCGAACAACTGGTACAGCGGTTACGGGCACGTCAAAGGCGTCGGTGGTGGCGATGCCGGGTATAGCTTCGCCGGTCTCGGCGCGAACGTCATCAGCGGCGCACAGGAGTTCGCTAAACAAGGCGCCAAGCAGTTGGACAATGCCAAGTTTCTCGCTGCAGCCACGACAAGGATCATCGCGGCCGGCTTGAGGGCCATGACGATCATGAGCAATATGACCGGGTTTGAGGGTCCCGAGGGAGGCGACCGCTACTCCAATGGCGCGGAAGCAGTCAGCAGGGTCGCTTCGGCGTTGGAGAAAACCCAGCCCCCGGGCAGTTGGCAAGGCGACAGCTCGGATGCCTACGCAGATCGAAACGATGAGCAGAGGCAGCGTGCAGAGTCGATGGCCGAGACCGACCGGGAGGTGCAAGCAGCCCTGGACGCCGAGGCCGGACAGATCGCCGACACCCGGCAACAGATCGACCATCAAATGACGGAGTTGACCCTGGCGATACCTTTCGCTCTCGCCGCACGAGCCTGGAATGTGCCGCCCGGCTCCGGAATGATTGCCTCACTGGCCATCGAGTCGGCCGCCTTTGCCAAGACTGTGCCCATTGCAACCCAGCGCATGTACCGCATGGCCTCCGACTCGGCCCACAATGCAACCCTGATCCGGCGGGCCGGCGCCACCTACGACCGCATCGCATCGGAAGCTCAAGCTCAGTGACATCCGACCGCAACGTCACAGAACGGACAGGCCGATGAGCGGCGAACTACAGGTAACAACGGCAGACCTGCGGAAACTCTCCGAGCAGCAACAGCAAGTCGCCTCCGGCATCACTGCGGCGGGGCAAGCCGTCAATGGAACGACACCGTTGGTCATTGCCACCCACGGTCCGGTTTGCGCACCGACCATCGCAGCGATAGGCGCAGCCGGCGCATCGCGTGATGCCGCGGTGGCGGCCATGCAGCAGGTGTCTACATCACTGGCCGAGAAGCTGGGTATCGCGTCGGCTCACTACGACCGCACCGATCAGACCAAGGCAGGCCAACTCGACGGCCAGATGCACGGACGTTGACCGCCGGTGTGGGGGCGGCCCCGGGGCTCAACGAGGCAAGCCAAAAACCACAGCCGCTTCCACGACGTCCGTTCGCACGCCGTACACCGCGTGAATTACTCAGCGAGCAACGGTAGTCCGCGAACCAGATTACTCAGGCGGAAAAGGACTCGTGTACAACGAAACTCGCCTGACTTAGGACACGGTGTGGGGATTTTCCGATTGGCAGCGCTGTGACCTGGTTGTTTGGGTAATAGAGTGTGCTGTTTGGGGTACTAGGCCGGTAGGTTCAGGCGGTGGCGTACGTGCGGAAAGTGCGCACGACCTCCGGCGCGGTCGCGGTGCAGGTCGCGCGCAAGGACAGCGGCCGAGTGGTGATTCTGGCCCATCTTGGTTCCGCACATACTGATGCTGAACTGGGCATTCTGCTGGAGCAGGCGCGGCAGATCGTCGCTGGTGGCCAGCACGCCCTCGATATCGAGGTGGCCGCACGAGCTCAGTTGCTGACCGATGTTGGCGACTATCGGGTGCCGGCGCTGGTGGACGTGCCGCAGCCCAAGTCCGCCCCGCTGGCACCGCCCGGCCGAACGACGGCCACCCATTCTCGACTGCTCTACGACGTGATCGGCGGGGTCTATGACTGGCTGGGCTTTGACGATGTCGCCGATCGGGTGTTCCGGGATCTGGTGATCGCCCGGATAGTGGAGCCGACCAGCAAGCTCGACGCCAACCGGGTGTTGACCGATCTGGGCGTAAATACGGTGTCCTACCGCACAATTCAACGTCACCTCGACCAGATGGGGGCGGGCAAGTATCGGGATCTGATCGCCGAGAAGTGCTTTGCCTATGCCACCGACTGCGGCGGCCTGAGCCTGCTCCTTTATGACGTGACGACCCTGTACTTCGAGGCCGAGTCCGAGGATGACCTGCGCAAGGTTGGCTACTCCAAAGAGCGCCGGGTCGATCCGCAGATCGTGGTGGGCCTGCTGGTGGACCGGACCGGGTTCCCACTGGAAATCGGCTGCTACGAAGGCAATACCGCTGAAACGACCACCATCGTCCCGATCGTCAAAGGCTTCCTCGAACGCCACAGGTTGGACGGCACTCCGATGGTCGTGGCTGCTGATGCCGGCATGCTCTCAGCAACCAACCTCAACGCCCTCGACGAGCTCGGATTGTCGTTCATCGTCGGCTCCCGCTCCACCAAGGCTCCTGGGGATCTGGAATCCCATTTCCATTGGAACGGTGATGTTTTCGCCGACGGGCAGATCATCGACACTGTTACACCGCGGCACGGCAACGCGAAAGTCAACAACACCGCGCTGCGGGCTGAACCGGTCTGGGATCCCCAGGCCCATCCGGGTGCGTGGCGGTCGATCTGGGCATACTCGGCCAAACGGGCTCTTCCGACTTGATGGGGGTCTGGTGTGACCGATTGGGTTCGTGTCGGTGACTGATTGAGGGCTCGCGCCCTTGTCAACTGGGTGTTCTCTACGCATCCAGAGCAAAGGCGCGAGCATGTCTGACAATAGTGGTTCCCTGCTGCTTGGACTCGACGGCATCACCGTGGAGTCCGTGCAAGTCGATGACGGCGATGTCCGCATCGTTGAGGTGGGCACAGCGCTCGAGTGGGTCGGGATCTGCCCGGACTGCCGAACCAGATCGTCGCGGTCGAGGGGTTGGGTCACGACTCGGCCCCGGGACATCAAGATCGGTGCGGACCGGCCGCTGATCATGTGGCGAAAGCGGAAATGGTTGTGCACCAACACCTCCTGCGAACGCAGGTCATTCACTGAGTCGACGCCGTCGATCCCGCCGCGGGCTCGGGTGACGGTGCGAGCCAAGGCGGAGATGGCCCTGGCGGTCCTCGACGACGACCGCTCGGTCAAGGCCGTCGCCGCCGCGTATGGCTGTAGCTGGAACACCTGCCATGACGCGGTGATCGCCACCGCGGATCCGGTCCTGGCCGGTGAACCGCCCCCGGTGCGGGTGCTGGGCATCGATGAGACCCGCCGCGGGAAGGCCAAGTGGGAGACCTGCCCGGAGACCGGGGCCCGGGCGTGGGTGGACCGCTGGGACAGCGGCCTGGTCGACATCACCGGCGCCGGCGGGTTGCTGGTCCAGGTCAACGGGCGTGCCGCGCGGCCGGTGACCGACTGGCTGACCCAGCGCGAGCAGGCGTGGAGGGACGGGATCGAGTTCGTCGCGATCGACATGTCGGGGGCCTACGCCAAGGCCGCCCGCGAGGCGTTGCCGCACGCGAAGCTGATCGTGGATCGCTTTCATCTCGTGAAGAAGGCCAACGAGATGGTCGATCGGGTTCGCCGCCGCGTCACCCAGACCTACCGCGGACGCCGCGGGCACAAGAGCGATCCGGAGTGGATCAACCGCCGCCGGCTGCTGCGCGCCGCCGAACGGCTGACCGACGATCAACGCCACACGCTGTTCGAGAAACTGACCTGCGCAGACCCCAACGGGGACATCGCGGCGGCCTGGATCGCCAAGGAACTGCTGCGAGATGTGCTGGCCTGCACCGACCGTGGCGGTCTGCGCTACGAGATCGGCGACGCGCTGTACCGGTTCTACACGTTCTGCGCGGCGTGCTCGGTACCCGAGATCGTCAAGCTCGCCGAAACCATCTCCGCGTGGCAGGAACCGATGATCCTGGCCATCACCACCGGGCTGTCCAACGCCCGCAGCGAGGGCTACAACAGAATCGTCAAACACGTCGGCCGAATCGCGTTCGGATTCAGAACACCGGACAACCAACGCCGCCGCGTACGGTGGGCCTGCACCCGCCAATCACGGCGAGCGCCATCCAGAACCAGGCTCCGCCCCTGCTAAGTCGGAAGAGCCGCCAAACGGGCACGGCGTGACCAGAAGACCCTGGCCGCCCAAGAGGCCCGCGCCCGCGCCATCATCGAGGGCGAAAAGAAGGTCAAATCAGCACGATTCGTCAAAATCCGCGGCGATGACCGCAGTTTTGATGAGGCCAGCCTGGCTCGCGCGCAATCCCTGGTCGGACTCAAGGGCTACGTCACCAACGTGCCGGGGGAATTGATGCCGGCCGGCGAGGTGATCGCCAAGTACCACGACCTGTGGCACGTCGAGAAATCGTTTCGAATGTCCAAAAGCGACCTCCGTGCCCGGCCGATGTTTCACTACACCCGCGACGCCATCGAGGCGCACCTGACCATCGTGTTTACCGCCCTGGCTGTCTCCCACGCCATCCAGGCACGTACCGGGCTGTCCATCGGCAAGGTCGTCAAGCAGCTCCGGCCGCTGCGCAGCGCCACCATCAGCATCAACGGTGCCATCCAGACCTTCCCACCGGAAGTCCCCACCGCCCAACGCGAAATCCTGGCCCACCTCGGTATCAAACCGGGGTACTAGGCCAAATGTCCTAAGTCAGGCCGTACACCGCGTGAATTACTCAGCGAGCAACGGTAGTCCGCGAACCAGATTACTCAGGCGGAAAAGGACTCGTGTACAACGAAACTCGCCGATGACACGTTATGTGTCGTCGGCGAGCCGTTGCCTTCTGACGTGGTTTACTTGCCGTCCTTGGTGTCCTTACGCGCACGGCGACCGATCACCGCCTCGGTGTACGCACGGTCCTCCTTGTAGAGGTCCTCGTCCTCCGCGAGATTCGCGTTGCGACGCTTCTCCTTGCCCTGACCCTGGCCGTGGCCTCCTCCCATACCACCCATGCCGCCACCCATGCCGCCCATGCCGGCGCCGCCCGAGGTGCCGGGGACTCCGCCGCCGCCGCCACGTGCGGCCGCGGGAGATGGCGCCACCGAGTCCGCTCCGACGGCGGGGCCCAGCGGCATCGACGGCATACCCCCGCCGCCACCGCCCATACCGCCGCCGCCTCCGGCGCTGGCGGGCTTCAAGCTGGGTTCCCCGACGCCGGGCATCTCCGGCATGCCCTCGGGCCCCTTCGGAAGGCCACTCGGCATGCCTCCGCTCGGCGCGCCGCCACCGGATGGGGAACCACCACTCGGTGAGCCACCACCGCTCGGTGAGCCACCACCGCTCGGAGAACCCCCCGACTCCTGGCCCGCACCGGGATCAGCGCTGGCGGGCGACATCGAAGGCATTTCGGGAATCTTCGGAATGCTGGGATCGGCTCCACCGGTGGTGGGTACGGGGGCACCACCTATCTGCGGGTTTCCAACAGGTGGCTGTTGACTGGGATTCGTTGACGACAATCCGCGAATTGACGGCGGCATGCCGGGCCTAACTTCTTGGAAAGCGACGCGACCTGCATATTTCGTCAACGCCGCCTCCGAACGCTGCTGAAAATACGCATTCAGCGCGCCTTTTCCCATGGCTTTTCCTATGCTTGCCACGGGTGAGGCGCCTATAACGAGGCTGACTAGACCGCCCGGTTCCAATTTCTCATAGGTGGCGACATCGTCCATTGTGGGGTGCTCAGTGACAAGATCCCGGTGCGCGTCGATGAAATTTTGCGCCTGCTCGATCATTCGCTCGGCTTCCGGGCCCATGTGCTCCCACCATTCACGCAGGCGCTCCATCGCCTCGGTGTAGGCGTCGGCGGCAGTGCCATTACCCTTCGGCGCTACGAACTTGTCCTTGTGCTTGTCGAGCCAACCTTTGGTTGTCCCCCATCGGTCCCTGAACTCCTCTAGCCCAGACGTATTGGTGTCATGGATCGTTTTCGCAGTCTCACGCCACTTAGCGAAGTTGCCCGTTTGTGCCGCGGCAGGATAATTGCTCGGCACGGTGGCCGGCGCAGGTTCCATCACCCCGCTTGGAACCACGGTCTCGAAACGTTGGGAAGGCCGGGCACCGTCGCTATTCATGCTCTTGTCGAATTCTTCCTTCGACGTACTGACAACCTCGTCGAAAGCGTCGGCCGCAGCTCGTAGGGCCGCTGCCATACGCCCCGCCTCGGTGTCAGCGGCACTGAAAGTCTTTTCCAATCTGTCGGAAGACGCATTGAGTTGGTTCGTCGCGGCGGTGGTGATTTGCAGCGCGTCCGGTGGCGCCGGGAGGGGTACTGGTGATTTGTCCGCCCGATCCGCCGTGATTTCCGCGGCCTTCTTCTTCATCTCGTCGGACGACCACCCGACCACCCCTTCGGTCACTGCTATTCATCCTCCCTATGTCGATGCCGCCGACGTACGGCCGCAGGCATCCGTGACGAAACCAAGATTTCGGCCGAACGGCCTTGCCGTCCGGGCGACGCGCAGCATCGATTTCCCGTAGTAATCATATGGGCAGACCGAGGTGACGGCGTTCACTTCTTTTGCTGCCCGGATGCCTCGCCGGTGCCGACGCTGCCGCGTCTTCTGGGACCTGAACCACCCGTCCTACGCATCGAGTCCGTCGGCGATCAACTGCCCCACATGCTGCCAGTAAATGAAATCGGCGGCGGCCCGGCGCTGATCGGGTCCGTCTGCTGCGGCGTGTGCCTCATACACGGCCCACTCTTGAGCGTGGATTGCATACGCCAAGAACGCCTGCAAGTGCACCTGCCCGCGGTCGTTGGCGCTACTGCACAACGGCTCCCACACCTCTTCCCACAACGTCGTCCGACGGTCTTCGGGTGGGCTGGTGTCGGCCGATGCCGACGGCAGGATGTTGATCAGGTCGGCGTCGCTGAACCCTGCCAACCGCATGGCGATCTGCGGAGCGATCACCTGCAGACGGTCCCGGCCCGCCATCTGGCCCTTCGCCGGGATGTCTTCCGGTGTCAGCACGACCTTGTGGGCACCGGCGTCCGACTTCGCGAGGTGCTCTTCACCGCCGATCACGGCCCGCAGCGTCGTGTCGTGATGCTGGGCCCAACGCTGAACAGCCACCATCGGATAGGTCGCAAACGAAGCACGCTCACTGGCCGGAATCGACTCGTCGGCGCTGACCAACTTCACCTGCTCAGGCAACCGCACCTGCGCGGGCAGGTAGGCCAACCCGTAGTTATTGGCCACCACAATCTGTCCTTCGGCGGTCAATGCAGTGATCCAGTAAAAGTCGTAGTCCTCGACATTGAGCATGTCCGGCGCGTTGAGCGCCGCAGCGATCCGGCGCGCCAGTACCAGCGGATCCGAACTCCGCTTCGCCGCGTTCTGCGCGGCATCGCGCTCGGCCCGCGCGGCTGACACCGGAATCGGCGCTACCTGCGCACCACCGGCGACGCTGGCCGGCGCGGCCGGAGCAGGAGGTGGAGCCGCGGCCGACGGTGGCACCGGGCCAGCCGGAGGAGCCGTCGGCGGCGGACCCAGCGGCGAGGATCCCATCGGCATTCCGCCACCCATCGAGCCACCCGAGGGAGAGGCTTGCACCGGCGCCGTCGGGGTGGGTCCGCTGCTCTGCGCGATCGGGGCCGCACCGGTGCTCGCCGGCGCCGTGTCGCCGGCCGGGACCGTCGGCGACGGTGCCAACGGCGGTGGTGCGCCAGAGGAAGCGGCATGAACGGGTGTCCCCGACGAATCCGCAAATCCCTTCGAGAAGTCTTGCAACGGATCCGCACGGCCCCCCAGGTCAGGACCCCCGGCCTTCAACGGATCCACGCCGGCACCTGGGCTCGCGGACGAGGGCGATCCACCACTCGCCGAGCCACTTCCGCCGCCGGAGGCTCCAGACCCACCACCCGCGCCCGAGGCGCTCGGCGCCGACGGTGCGGAAGGAGCGGAGGCGGTAGGCACCGAAGGTGTGGGCGCCTTTGTACCGGTGCCGGGTTGGGTCAAACCAGGTGCAATGCCCACCGACGGCGTGGCGTCGCTAGTCACACCATGGTCACGCAGGCTGTTCGCCCCCGCATCCGATGCCACCTCCGCGTCGGCAGATTCAGCAGGCGCCGCGCCGCCACTCACACCCTGGTCACGCAGGCTGTTCGCCCCCGCATCCGATGCCACCTCCGCGTCGGCAGATTCAGCAGGCGCCGCGCCGCCACTCACACCCTGGTCACGCAGGCTGTTCGCCCCCGCATCCGATGCCACCTCCGCGTCGGCAGATTCATCAGACGCCGCGTCGTCTTCGCCCGGCTCCCTGTCAGTTTCGTTACTCATCAGCGATGAAGATGGCTGCCCACCCGGACCAGAGGTTTCACCGTCGGGTTCCGTCGAGCCAGATGATTCCGCGCCAGATGATCCCGTGCCGTTGTCGAGTGGCGCGGCGGCGGGGCTATCAGACGATGAACACGCGTCTACTTCGGCTTTTCCGCTCAGTCCGGCAGCAAGGCCAGCGAGGAACTGCTTGTTGGCAAGATATGCCTGATCGGCAATCTTTTGAGCCTTGTCGGAAGCGTCCTCACCCTTTTCATTCGCCTTGTCCAAGAGATCAGTGATCTCCTTGAATTTGAGCTCAACGAAATCGAAAATCGCCTTTTTGGCCATCCTGGTTGTCGCAAACGCCGTACCACACCATTCCATGGCGTCAGCAAATTGCTGTTCGATCTGCTGCATCGACTCGCTGTGCTGCTGACTCTTCGACCCCGCCGCTGTAGCACCGTCTCCGACCCACACGAGTTCACCATTAAATATGTTCGCGTGTGTCGTATCCCAGCCCATGCGAGAAAGGGCCACTGCCACTCTCATTCCGGCCAGCATGTCTCGTCGCTGATCGAAAACCGATTCATCGAACTCCGGCCATGCGCCCGGACCAAGCATAGTTCCGGCGTACGGACCGCTCGGCTTACTAATTGCCTCGCCGGCCAGCGCGAAGAGATCCGAAATGTCGTCAAACAGAACCGGGCCGTTGTTCGCGGGATTGACAACCGCGTTCACGATACCGCCTTGCACGCCCAATAGATCGCGACTGATAAATGGGATGCCGCCGCCTCTAGATGTGAATATTTTGGAGTATAGGAGGGAACTGACTGAACATACGCGCGCCTGTATTGAGCTGCAAATACTCCGAAGTCTTCCCAGACCAAATTGTCGCTTTTCCGACCCATCCGTTCCATATCATCGGCACTAGCCGCCATGATTGGAGCCGATTTGTCAATGATCGACCTTTGTTCCGGAGTCCATTTATTTGCCGGAATCGTCGAGTCAATCGCCCGCCAGCCTTCTGTGTCCAGGTCGAACCGCTCAGCCATAGCGATCCAGTTGCTACAGACGTCGTTACCGTCGCTGAGGAATCGTTGCGGGCCCGACAACACCTCGTGGTTCAACGCCTGTGGGTCTGAAGGAGCGGATGGAATCGCAATCAACGGCACGGCTTCCTGCGCTGCTCGAAAATACATAGAATCACACACTTCATTCAGCGACGAAAAAAACTTATTCGCCGCCACAACATTGGGTTGGTCCGTAGCACTATAGGTTGGAATAGCGTCAATTACCGCTTGTGCATACGCGATGAACTGACCATAAAGTTCACGCATCACACGGTGCGGTGTCCTCTTGGCAAGATTTTCTGCCTTATTGATCGCGTTCGCAAACGTGACACCTTGCTGCTCAAATGCATTCCGCTGCTCCGACGTCCATTCGGTCGCGGGCACCGAATAGTCCTGGCTATTCCACTTGGCCGCTTTCGATGCCGCCACTAGGTCATCGGAAATTTTGCCCCATGCTGCACAGGTGGGGTCTTCGGTGATGATGTTGGCGGGTCCGGTGTCGTTGGCACTGGCGAATTCGGAAGCGCCGTTTGCAGTGTTGGACGAACCGTTACCGCCACCGGAATCGGGGCGCAGCACAAGAACAGTGCCGACAATGCTCACCGCAATGATCGCTACAAGGGCCAGGCCGATCAGGATCCACTTGCCCTTACCACCGTTGTTCGGTGGCGGCGGAGCACCCGTCCAACCCTGCTGAGGCCACGGCCCGCCACCGGGTTGCTGACCGTACTGCGGTTGCCCCAGCCCACCCAACGGCTGCTGAGCCCCCGGACTTTGTGGCGGCGGCCCACCCCACTGTGGCCCACCACCACCGGGAGGTTGCGAACCATAAGAGCCTTGGGGAGGAACCGTCATCACCACACCTTCACATCGAAAACACTGTCGGTCACAACAAGACTGAAGGATCAACCGGCGGTCGCTGCGGCGCGGCCGGCGGCGCCGCTACCGCCGGGCCAGATGGCGCTGCAGGAGCCGACGGCGAAGTGGCGGGCGCCCGCTGCGCACCGCTATCGGGTGCGGCCGCGCCCTCGCGCTTCTGCTCGTCCTGCTGCTGCTCGTCGCGCTCATCCCGTTCATCGCGCTCGTCTGGATCCTGACGACCCGCCTCGTCAGCCGAAGGCTGTTGCTCGCCCTTCTCCGCGGACTGCGCCTGCCCCGCATCAGCGCCCGCGCCGCCCTGACCGAGCCCACCACCCATCTGCGCCAACTGTTGCACGCTCTGCATGACGGTCTGCGGAAGCTGGCCCAACTGTTGAGCCATCTGCATCGGCACCTGGACCGCCTGCTGGGCCATTTGCATCGGCATCTGCATCAACTGACCGAACTGACCCATCGCATCCGTGGACCCGCCACTCGTGCTCGAGGAGCCATACTGCGAATCGAACTCCGCCAACCGGTCATTGACGTCAGACTGGGCCTTCTGATCGGTCTGCTCATACTTGTCAGCTGCAGTACCGATGTTGGTCGCCGTCGTCTTCGCGCTGTCTCTGGTCGTCGGCAGTGAGTCCGACAGCGGAGCCTCCACCTCATTGGTGCGCGTCGTCAACGCCTGCGCCAAGGGGTCAGTACCCAACGCGGGAAACGACGTCGGTGCCTCCGGAAGGGACTCAGCCGCGTCCATGAAGCCCAAACTGCCAACTCGCAGCTCGGGAATATTGACCCGCAACTCACCAGACACCGCACACCCCATCAACTAGACGCGAGAGCGCCCACCGCTCCCAACCCACCGGGCACCGGAAACGCCCGCCAGACCCGAAGCGCGACGGCGCGGCTACGGCCGCCGGACACGTAGCCTCCAGCGGCGACCGTCGAGGGCCCCCTCTACCAGTAGTTCAGCAAAATGCTACCCGAGCTCAAGGAGCGCCGAACGCACAAATTCTAGGTGCGCCACCGGCACGCAGCAGTGCCCAGGCCCGGGCGCTTGCCACCCCAATCGGCCCGAGCTCGGCGCGCGATGGCCATCCAACGCATAGGTGCTGCTATCCCATGGGCTCGTCATCGACCTCGGCATCAAAGTTGAAGCGTCCGTCCCCAGGTATGTCTCGTCACTGGTCGAAACCGACTCGTCGAAGTCTGGCCATCCACCCGGACCCAGCATGGTTCCCGCGTACGGACCGTTCGACTTACTAATTACCCCACCAGACAGCACGAATAAGGTCCGAAATATCGTCAAAGAAGACCCGACCGTTGTTCGCGGGATTGACAACCGCATTCACGACTTATCTCGCGTATCTCGATAGGACTACCAACACTCTTCTTGTGGCAAGCGAATCCCGGCTCACAAGCCCAGACATGTGTGACATGTTGCCCTCGCACCAAACATCTCAGCAAAAGACTGACTATCTGAGGTGCCGGACTCCGAATACTTAAGCCGCGCCTGCTGCCCACTTACGGGCGATCCCAGCCCCGAATCGTCAGCCTGCCATACTCTTCGGACGCCCGCGGCGATCGCTGCGGGCGTCAAAGATTCAAGGGGGCAGATGTGGTTGTGCAATCGATGACGCGATGGGTGGCCATTGCGTCATTTCCGGCGATCGGGGTTTTGGCCGGGTGTTCCGGCAGCTTCGAGGTCGGCACGATGTCGTCTGCACCCTCGTCGTCGGCATCTTCGTCGTCTGCCACCTCAACCGCACCAGCAGTGCCCGAGGTGAGCAAGAAGGCGTTGGAGGCCGCCGCAAAGAAGCAGCTTCAGCCCCAGTCCGACGACCCAATCGACTCCGTTGATTGCGACGGTGGTCTGCCTGTCAAGGTGGATGCGACCCAAACATGCACGGTGACTGTTGGGGAGGACACCTATCACGCGACGGTGACTGCCACCGAGGTCAACGGGACAAACGTCGACTTCCAAATTGTGATTCCACCCGGACAGGGGAAGTCGGGCGACTCATCGGGTTCTGACGACCCGTCACCATCACCCAGCCCGGCTAACTGACGCTCTCTGCTGGCAACTTGGATCGCCGGCCCCACGGCAAGAAACACTGCATGCTCCCGGACCGGTCATCACATCGGCATACTCGCCGCTCGGCTGGTAATTGTTCCATCAGCCAGCACGAAAAGGTCCGAAATATCGTCATACAAAACTGGACCGTTGTTCGCGGAGTTGACAACCGCGTTCACGATGCCGCCTTGCACGCCCAATTGATTGCAACAGATAGATTAGTGGAAGCTAGTGACAACAACCCATAACTTGAGGTGTAAGTAGGTGCAACCTGGACATAAGCACGCATATATTGCGCCGCCAGCACTGCAAAGTCTTCCCAGACTGGGTTATTACTTTGTCGACCAATATCTTCCATGTCATCGGCGTATCTCTTCAGTACCGGGATCACCGCGTCAACAACTGCTTTCTGCTCCGGAGCCCATTCCGTCGCGCGGATGTTGGGGTCCAGGTCACGCCAAGCCGTCGATTCGGTATTGAAGCGCTCAGCCATAGCAACCCAATCACCACAGCTGCCGTTGTTAGTCTTTAGAAAACGTTCTTCCGCTGGTCCTCTATCGCTATTCGGCGCTTGAGGCGCCGAGGGAGGCGCCGGCTCGGCAATCAGAGGGGAAGCTTGCTGCGCCGCACGGTAGTAGGTGGCATCGCACACATGGTTCAGTACACCAAAGAATTTGTTGGATGCCGCAACAATGTTCCCGTCCGTTGACGAGTAGGCTGGGATTGCGTTGATGACCGCTTGAGAATAGGCCGTGTACTGACCGTATAGTTCACGCATCACCCTATGCGGTGTTTGCTTGGCAATGTTAGCCACATTCTTGAGTGCATCTGCCAACGCGGCGCCCTTTTTGTCGAATGCCGCCCGTTGTTCCGACGTCCACTCTGTCGCTGGCACCGCATAGTCTTGCTGATTCCATTTGATTGCGTTGGAAACGCTATCCATGTCGTGCGAAATTTTTCTCCATGCTTCGCACGTCGGGTCTTCGGTGATGATGTTGGCCGGTCCGGTGTCGTTGGCACTGGCGAACTCGGAAGCACCGTCCGCAGTGTTGGACGAACCGTTACCGGCACCGGAATCGGGACGCAGCACAAGAACCGTGCCGACAATGCTCACCGCAATGATCGCGACAAGGGCCAGGCCGATCAGGATCCACTTACCCTTACCACCGTTGTTCGGTGGCGGCGGAGCACCCGTCCAACCCTGCTGAGGCCACGTCCCGCCACCGGGCTGCTGACCGTACTGCGGCTGCCCCGGCCCACCATGCGGCGGCTGAGCCCCCGGACCTTGCGGCGGCGGCCCACCCCACTGTGGCCCACCACCACCGGGAGGTTGCGAACCGTAAGAGCCCTGGGGAGGAACCGTCATCAGCACACCTTCACATCAGACAACACCTTCGGTCACAACAAGACTGAAGGATCAACCGGCGGTCACAGGTGACCGCGCAGGCACGACTGCCGGAGGACCGGCCGCCGCCAAAACCTCGCGAGTACGGCTGGTCAATGCCTGCGCCAACCAACCGGGCGGTACGGACTACCGGAACTGTCCAACGCATCCGGTCCCCACCGCCCGCCGAGCCCCGACTTCGCTAGTGCAACCGCAGGTTCCGCAGCAGGTCGTACACCCCGGCGATCCACAGCAGCAGCGGAATTACTGCGGCGATGGCGAGGCCGTCGGACAGCTCGAGGATCCGCTTGGTCACCGGCGACACCCGACGGACACCGTCAGTGGCACCCACGGCAATCACCGCGACCAGTCCGAGTGCGGTGTAGACCGCCAGAACCAGCCAGGCACTACCCGGATTCCACAGGCACAAGCGCACCATCACACCGGTGGGCACGGCGACCGCCGCCGCCAGCAGTGCCCAGGAGCACCACCGCTCGGCGTACAGCCGCGATCGGAAACCACAGATCACGGCCACCAGCACGGCCACGATCATGCTGTGCACGAAGAAATGTCCCTGCACCACAACGGCAATCGCGCCGACCGACAGCACCAGCGAACCGGCCGACAGGAAGCCGATCAACAGCTGGCTGGTCAGCTGGCTGCGTTCCTGCAGCCGCGCTGCCGATTCCGGCACCGAGGCGATGATCGCCTTCCAGGTGGGCGAGGCCTCGTCCACCTCGTCCGGGGTGATGACCGGGTCCAGCAGCTCGTCGTTGGACACACTCTCACCGGGCGCGGGGATCGGCGGCAGGGCGATACGGGCAACCGCGACAGTGAGTTTGGCCGCGTTGGTCACCACGATCAAACCGAATGCGATGGCACCGGCGGGCACCCACGGCGTTCCGTCGTACCCGACCGCGATCGCAGCAGCTGTGACAGCGACCGCCAGCACGGCCAGGAATGCGGCCACATCAGCCCGACCGCGCGGCCCACCACGGGTCGCCAACGTCAACAACAGGACCACCGCACCCGCACCGGCTAATTGGGGCGCGCCAAGGGAATCGGCGTCATAGGGCAACGGCACGGCCAGCGCCGCGGCACCGGCCAGCACAATCGTCGCGGCGAGCAGCAGGCTCTCGGCCAGATCCAGATTCTGGTAGCGACTCTGCGCGGCGAAGCTGCCGCCGAGCAGGCCCAGGCCGAACAACCCCAGCGCCAGCGCCCACCACCAGCCCTGACCGGCCCCGTCCCACGACACCAACGACATGGCGGTGATGACCGTGGCAACTGCCGGGATGGCCACGCCGACAAAGCGATTCAGGGCGGTGCGGTCGAATATCGGAGACTCGTCGAGCACGGCGATCGCGTCGATCACGTCCTCGACCAGCGGGCGGTACCGCTCGGTTCGGCTGACCGAAACCAACGTCAGCAGCGAACCGTCGACCACCCCGGCATCGTCCAGGGACTCGTCGGCCTTCAACGGCGGCGCACCCGGGCGGGCGAACGCCCACATGCCCTGCTCGGAGAAGTCGAACCCGTCGAGGGTGTCCTTCGGAGTGTCCTCGAGCAATTCGCCCAGCACACTCACGGTTTCGTCGATGTAGGTCTCGATTGCCGGGCCGGCGGGCAACACCAGATCCGTCATCCGCTTACCGGTGAGGATGGTGACCCTGGTGGTGGACGGCCTTCCAGGCTTCGCGCTCGACGTATCGGCGCTCGCAGTGGTCGCGGTCACCGACGTTCAAGCCTGTCGAAATCGTCGGACAGGGCAGCGGCCAGTTCGGTGATGCGCCGCTCGAAGGTATCGCTGAGCAGCTCGAGCTGGATCTCGGTGCCCGCGGCGATGTGCTTGTCCCACGGCAGCACGATGACCCGGCCCGGAGGTACGTGGCGCTCGAACTGCTGCACCAGATCCTCGACGTCGACGTTGGGCTTACCCGGCGTCACGTGGTTGATGACGACGCAGGACCGGCCGAGCAGATCCTGGTAGCCGTTCTGGCGCATCCAGTCCATGGTGATGGCGGCCTGCCGGGCGCCGTCGATCGAGGCGCTGGCCACGATGACCATGCCCGACACGCTGGAGAGCACGCCGCGAGACGCCTTCTGGAACAGGCCGGCACCGCAATCCGCGAGCACGAGGTTGTAGTAGCGCGACACCACCGAGGTGGCGCTCTTCCAGTCGTCGTCGTTGAACTCACGCTGCGCACCGCTGTAATCCTCGGAGGACAGCACCTCGAGGTTCGACCCGTTCATGCTCGTGTAGGCACGAATGTCGTTGTAGCGCGACAGTTCCTGGTCGGCGAGCAGATCGGAGATCGTCGCCGCGGACTGCCGGCCGGCGCGGTCGGCCAGGTTGCCGCCGTCCGGGTCGGCGTCGATCGCCAGGATGCGGTCGCCGCGGACCTTGGCCATCGCCGATCCCAGCGCGACCGTGACCGCGGTCTTGCCGACGCCACCTTTCAGACCGAACACGCCGATCTGGTAGGAGTCGCGGGCATTACGCCGGATCCGGCCCTGCAGTTCAAGTTCGTAGACCTCATCGGGCGACAGACCGAGGTTGATCCGCGTCGTGAGATACAGCCAGTGCCGCCATCCGCGCTGGGACGGCATCTTCACCCCGGTCTTCACCCCGACATGCGAGAGCGCGTCGATCGCGCGGTGGTTGCCCATCGAGGCGGCCGAGGTGGGCCCGGGCGCGGCCGGGCTGGGAATGGCCTGCCCGGCTCGCCACTGGCCACTGACCTCGGGATCTAGATCGGCGAACTGCGACGGCGCCGGGCCGGGCGCGACGCGCGCAACCGGACCGGGCTGGGCCATGGGCTGCTCGTGGCGTGCGCCATGGCCCATCTGCTGCTGCGGGGCCCGCAACATGGAATTATTCGGCCACTGCGGCGCACTCGCCGGCGGCGGAGCCATCGGCGCCGGCATCTGCGGCGCCGTCTCCGCGTGGCGGGGCTGCGGGGCAGCCTGAGTCTGGGTGGGGGCCGTAGGTGCCACGGGCACACTCGTGGAACTGGTCTCTGCGACCGGGACCGGCGGTGGCGGCGCTCCCGCGGCCGCGGCCTTCAAGATGGCATCTCTATCCACGATCGCGGTGGCGTCGTCGACCGGTTTACCCGGTTCCGACGAGTGGAAGAGCCGGTCATAGTCGGCCGACATGGGGACCCCTCAGATAGTCAAAACAGATAGTTAGATCTTTACACCCAAGCGCAAATGGTGGGCGGGTTCGGGCCATCACCAGATGGTCCGAGCACCCGCCCACCAAAGCATGCTTGTTGCCGCGTCGTACTAGGCAAACATCCCCGAGACGCCGGCCTCGGTCTGGGCCATCGTCTGGCCCGCTTCGCTGATGGTCTGAGCGAGGTTCTGCAGCGCCGTGTTCAGCTCGTTGGAGGTGCTGTCCCAACGGGTCTGAACGGCCTGGTAGGCCTCGGAACCCGAGCCGCCCCACGCCGAGGAGAGCGTGGCGAGCGAGCCCTTGCCCTCGTCCAGCAGGCCGGCGGTGGTGCCGACGGCACCCTGGATCTCGCTGGCTCCGCCTTCGATACCGGCGAAATTCCAAACCTGTTCAGTCATGTGTTTGTCTCCGTTCTTGAGGTGAGTTAGGTCAGATGTTCATCGCCGACGACAGCGTGCTGGCCTGGTCGTCGTCGGTGCTCGTGTACTGGGTACCCGAGGTGTGGATGTTGGTCGAGATGTCGTTAAGCTCCTGGATCTGCTTGTCAGCAGCCTCCTGGAACCGCAGCAGCGCGGACTGGGCGGCGGTGCCGGCCTGGCCCTGCATCTGGGCAGCCAGGGCGCCGCCGGTCGACTCGACCTGAGCGATGACGCTCTTCAGCTCACCCGAGATGCGCTCGAAATTAGCAGCCTCCTTGGCGAGGACGGCGGCATCTGTATTCATCTGTGCCATGTTGGATTCCCCTTATTTTTCCTTGTCCTCACCAGAAAGAAGTTTGGCGAGTCCTCCGACCGGGTGGCCGGAAAGTTCTTGGTTGTGGACGACGCACTACCAGTCGTCGTCCCCGTCATCTGAATCGTCATTGTCGTAGGTGAGCGCTGTCGGTGAGACCAGTCCGTCCTTGGTCCCGCCGCTGCTCGTCTTGTCCTTGTGCCCGGCACCGGTCATCGGTGCCCCGCCTCCACCGGCGCCGCTGGAGACCGGTGCCACCGGACCCCCAGCACCCAGAGCCCCACCGGACAAGGGCTTGGCCTCCCCGCTGATGCCCAACATGCTGGACAGCAGCGCGGTGCGCGGCGGAGATCCGAGCGCACCCGGCAGCGACGCCGCACGCACCAGGCCCGCGCCCGAACTCGGACCGGCGCCCCCAGCCAGCGGATGGTTCGAGAACGGCATCGCCCCCATCAGGCCCATCTGCATGCCCTTGTCGCTGCCGCCCATTCCGGCGAACTGACTCACCATCTGGGTGACCTGCTGCAACGGCTGGGTCATCATCTGCATCGGGCTCTGCATCATCTGCGGGAGCTGGCCGGCCAACTGCCCGGCCTGTTGACCCATCTGCATAGCCATCTGCATGCCCTGCTGCATGGGGTTCTTGTCGCTCGGGTTCTGCTCCTGCCGCGCGGCGTTCTCGCCCTTGTTGGCGGCCCCGACCCCTTGCTGCTCGGCATGGTTGACCCAGGCCGAAGTCCGCCCCGCGTTCAGTGCCACCGACTCGATGGTGGCCTTGGCGCTGACACCCTCGATGATCGCGTTGCGCATCAGGCCCTGAACCGTCCGCGGCGCCGTCGAGGCCACCGCGGCCGCCGCGGTCGTCTCACCGATCCCGGGCATCACGATCGGCTGCATCGGCATGATCGGCTCGAACAGCAGGTTGGCGGTGGTTTCGGCGTGATACGCCTCCATCGCACCGGCAGCCTGGTTCCACATCCGGACGAAGTAGTCCATCTCGTTCAACCCGATCGGCATGGTGTTGATGCCGAGGAAGTTGGTGGCGTTCAGGACTGCGTTCGTGACGTGGTTCTGCTCGATCTCCGGAATCGGCGGAGTAGTCGTCAGAGCGAGGGTGTACGAGCTCGCCTGGGCGCTTGCCTGCAACGCCCGCTTCTGCGCCTGCAGCACCATGGTCCGCAGCCACATGATCATCGGCATGGTTGACGAGACGGCGCGTTCACTTGCCGCGCCATTCCACACCGAGGTCAGGGCGCTCAGCGCCCCGGCCAGCTCGTCGGCCTGGGTCTCCAGCAGGATGGCCAGACCCTCCCAGCCCGCTGTCGCCTGCAGCATCGGGGCCGGGCCGGCACCCAACATCAAGCGCGCGGTGTTGACCTCTGGCGGCAATGCAAACCAGGTCGGCGGAACCGGTGGTGCCATGACCATTGCTGGACGAACCTATCTCTGACGAATTTGCCTGCGAGATGCTAAAGCGTGGTGGCCTGAGCTGCGTCGACCGCGTTGTAGATACCCGCGATCTCCTGGTACGCCGCGCCCGCCCGGGTGAGTTCCTCCTGGGCGAACGAATTCGCGGCAAGAGCCTCGACTCCCTCGCTGGCGAAGGCCATCGCAGCGATTACCGAGACCTCGTCAGCGCCGGCCGGAACCAGGGCGGTGACGGCCGCAGTAGCGGTGGTGCCGCCGGCCAGACCGCGGGCCGCGTTTGCGATCACCTGTGCCGCAACACCTTCGGCGCCCGGGTTGTGCATCATCGGTTGCATTTGCTTGCTCCCCTGTTTCGATTACAAATAACCAGGGACAAGCACCCAGAGGCGACGTGGCAGAAAGTTTGCCAAGTCGTCAAGGAATCTGTCCCCCGATTCCTTTGCTGACGGGCCGCCGCCAGCGTTGCTGAGTGCGTTGCCTAAATACTAACTGCCCTTTTGGGGTGCTGCGCACACTTATTCTTCCGGTGGATCGACATAGGCCGCCTGAATGACTTCCTTGCCCTCCGGCGCGACCATAAACGCCTGGCCAGGCGGCCTTTTCTTGACGATGATCTCGCGCGACGGGAAGTCGTTCTTCTCGCCCGAGAGGAACAAGGTCGGCGAACCGGCGCCATAGGCGGCGCCCACGAACTTATCCATCGTGGCCCGGTGCGCCAGGCTCATCTGGCACGTCACGATGACATGCAGGCCGATATCCGCGGCGGCAGGCAGTAGCGGCCCCAACGGTGCCATCGGCGACATCATGCCGGCCGCGGCCACGATCATGTGCCAGTCGTCGACCAGCAGGACGATGTCCGGACCGCTCCACCATGACCTGGCCCGCAACTGGGCGGTGGTCAGGTCGGGCGGCGGCAGCCGCTTCTTGAGGTTGGACGCCAGCGCCTTGATCGACTCCTCCAACGATGCGCTGTTGCGGTTGATCGCGCCGGCGGCCAGCAGATGCGAATCGGGCACCGCGTCGAGCAGGCCCGACCGGTAGTCGGCCAGCATGAACCGCACCTGATCGGGACTGTTGCGGGAGCAGATCGCCTTGGCCACCGCCTGCGCGATGGTGGTCTTACCCGACTTCGGAGCGCCGAAGATCAGCAGATGCGGCGTCATGTTCATCTGGTTGTACGCGACCGCGAGATCGGACTCACGCACCCCGAGCGGCACCTGCCAGCGGGTCCGGTAGTCGGCGTCGGGTCCCGGCGGGTTCGGGTCGAGCTGATGCAGGTAGACCTTCTCCGGCAGCACCCGGACCTGCGGTGCCTGGTCGGTGTACCGCGAGGCGACTTCCCGCACGCCCGCCGTGATCGCGTCGACGATGTTGGCGGAGCTGGGGACACCGTCCAGTCGAGGTACCCCGATCATCAGGTGATGCTTCTCGAGCGAAACGGCCCGCCCCGGCCGGTTGGCCGGGATGTCGCGGGTGATGCGGTCGATCTGGGTCTCATTCACATCGCCCAGCCGGAATTCGATCTTGGTGCCCAGGTAGTCACGCACACGTGACTTGAGCTCGGTCCAGCGCGGGGTGGAGATGATGACGTGCACGCCGTACGCCAGCCCCTGGCCGGCCAGGTCCTGCACGGCGGGCTCGAGGTCGGGGAAATCGGCCACGAACGCCGGCCAACCGTCGATCACCAGGAAGACGTCACCGAAGGGATCCTGCGCGGCCGGGTTGTTCGGATCCTGCCGCATCTCGCGGTAGGCCGAGACCGAGCCCACCCGGTACTGCTTGAACACCTGCTCACGGGCCCTGAGAACCGCTTTGACCTCAGCCACCACCCGGTTGACCCGGTCCGGCTCGGCACGGGTGGCCACGCCACCCACGTGCGGCAGGTCTTCCATGTACATCAGGCCACCGCCACCGAGGTCGATGCAGTAGAACTGCACCTCTCGCGGTGAATGGGTGGCCGCGGCCGACAACATCAGCGTCTGCAGGAAGGTCGACTTGCCGGTCTGCGGGGCACCGCCGATCGCGATGTTGCCGCCGGCCGCCGAGACATCGACGCCCCAGATGTCCTGCCGGTGCCGACGCGGCTCATCCATGATTCCCAGCGCGAAGCGCAGCGGATGACGCTGATGGTCGCGCTCGATCAACTCGTTGACCGGGGTCGGATCGGTCAGCGGCGGCAACCACATCTTGTAGGCGCGGATCTCACCGGTGCCCAACTGCCCGAGGACGACCTCGCGCAGGACCCTCGGTTCGGCATCTGTACTCATGAGCTCACCGCCGTATCAAAAATCGGTGTCGTCGTGAACTGATGAATCCGCACCCGGGCTTGACGCTGCGAGCGTGGCCTGGCCTCACCGTCGGCCGACTCCTCCACCTCGGGAACGTAGTTGGACCCGGTGTAGAGCGTGCTGAACTTCACCGGATCCTCCATACCCACCCGCAGGAAGCCCACACCACTCTCCTTGTTGGTGATGTACTGCGCCTCGGGCGTACCGATCACCGCCTTGGACTCCGAAGAGCTGGTGGTACGCAACGCAATTCGGTAAGTCAGGTTCGGCTCGAGCTTGTCGATCCGCACGCCGCCGGTGTTCAGCGACTGGGTGGCCAGCAGCAGGTGGACACGCAGTGATCGGCCCACGCGACAGATGCGGTCGAACAGCGCGATGAAGTCCGGGTGGTTCTGCAGCAACTCGGCGAACTCGTCGACCACCACGAACAACGTCGGCAACGGCGGAAGGTCCGCACCGCGCTCGCGGTGCTTCTCGTACTCGGCCACACCGGACAGCGCACCGGCGGCACCCACCTGCATACCGGCCTGACGCAGGATCTGCTGGCGCCGGTCGAGTTCACCGGTGAGCACCTCGCCCATCCGGCCGACCAGCTCGGCTTCCTCTTCCATGTTGGTGACGACGGCCGCGGTGTGCGGCAGTTTCTCCATGCCCAGGAAGGTCGAACCGCCCTTGAAGTCGGTGAGCAGCAAGTTGATCTGGTCGGGGTGGTGGGTGGCCACCAGCGACAGGATCATGGTGCGCAGGAACTCCGACTTACCCGAACCGGTGGTTCCGATCAGCATGCCGTGCGGGCCGGCACCGAACTCGGCGCCTTCCTTGATGTCCAGCGTCATCACCTCGCCGGACTTGAGCTCGTGCCCGAACGGGATCTTGAGCCGGTCCCGGTCGGTATCGGTGAACATCCGCCAGCGCGCCGGGGTCACCTCCTCGACCGACTTGGCACCCACCAGGTGGTGCCATTCCTTGGAGACTTTCTTCTGCACCCGGACGTTCTTGTCGATGATCGTCCCGGTGATCGACCAGCCGGCCAGCTTGCGGGCGATCCGGCCGGCCTGCGCCGGGGTCATCCGGTCGACGACCCGCGTCACCTCGCGGTAGTTCTGGTTCGGCAGCTTGTCGTCGGCGGTTCCGTCGGCATCGGCCCGAAGCCGGTACGCCGAACCCCGGTGATTACCCAGGGTGAGCACCGTGACGCCGGCCCGGCCGTCGACCGGGAAGCCGGCCTTGCCACCGGTCAGATCCACCACGATGACGTACGGACCGCCGGGTGCGGCGTCGGCGCTGTGCGGGCCGCGCGCGGTCAGATCACTCAGACCGTCGGGGCGCGTGTAGACCAGGCGGGTGGGGCCGGCCGCGTCGGTATCGGTCTGGTGCTGGACGTGCGGCAACCACTTGAGCCACGCCCACTTCGGATCTTCCGGGTTGTCGGTGAGCACCCGGATCTGCAGCAGGTCCGGCGGATGGAACACCGCCAGATGACAGACCATCGCGGTCAGCAGCCCCTCGGCCCCCGCCGCGTCGCCGCCCACGGCAATCGTCGGAAAGGTCCGCAGCTGAACAAGTTTCGGGCAATCGTGGATCAGGCCGTGGGTTCGCAGGAACTTCGTCACCCACATGTGGCTGACCGGCTCCAGGTGGGGCTGCGGCGCGCCCTGCGGACCGGCCAACTCGCCGCTGGTGTTCGGCTTGAGCAGCCGGTCCACCGCGATCTCGGCGCCGATGCCGATCCGGGTCGCGGCGTAGAAGTCGGAATTGGCCTGACGCGACCACTGCCGGTGAGTGCCGATGATCGACAACAAATCGTCGGGATGCGGTGCGTGGTAACCGAAGAAGGCCACCTGGGCCGACGCCGACGACGTCACACGGGTACGCAGCCCGGCCAGGTACCGCAGGTATTCCTTACGGTCGGCGTTGATCTCGGGAACCTTCTTGCCGCCGCCCCCGCCGCTGCCCATCATGCCGACGGTGCCCATGATCATCATCAACGGCATCATCAGCATGTACGGGGACAGCTGGCGCACGCCGGTGAAGATCATGATCGCGATCATGCCGAGCATGCAGCCACCCATGACCCAGGGCATGGCCTTCTGCATACCCGAGGGCGGGATATCGATCCCGAGGTCATCCGGTGGGGCAACATTGATCTCGCCCGGTGTCAGTCGCGGTCCCCGCTTGATCGTCGGGGTGAACTTCTTCGTCGTCATTGGCCTTGCTTGCTTTCCACTTTGCGCGGATTGGGGTCGGCAGGCAGCGTGTCGTGCTCAAGCAACGCCGCGTCCTTCGACAACACCGGGCCCTCCACCAGCAGCCCGACGACCTGCCACGGTGCATTCACCGCACCGGACAAGCCCAGATTCTTGGCGGCATCATCATTGGCGATGCCGTACCGCACTCCTTGCGGGTCGATGTAATAGAGGCTCTCGCCCACCCGCGGGTCCGGCGACTGCAGCCGCAGGAACTGGCCGCCTTCGATGTACACCGTTGCGTCACCGCCGATCTGGTCGATCCCGGTACCGACCGCCGACGACGGGATCGGCAGCCGACGACCGGCGATGACGGTGGTCTTGGGCGCCTGATCGCCGGGTTCACGCTGCCAGGCCCAGCACAACACCGGCGAGTCCTGACGCAGCAGCACCTCGAGCGGCTCGTCCGGCAACGGCGAGCCGTACACCCGCTCGGCGATCTTCGCGACCTGGCTGGCCTCCACCGACGGCGGCTTCATCAGACCGTAGGAGTTGGTGGCCCGCAGGGCCGCAGCCGTGGTGTTGTTGACGCGGGCCACCCCGTCCGGCAACACCACGTAATGCTGCGGATCGGATTCGGTGGCCGTCTGGAACACCGAACCGATCACCAGATTCTCCGGCAGCCCAACAGTATTGGGAGCGCCGGTGGCCGGAATGCCCGGCAGCTGCCAGGGCCCCCGGTTGGCCAGTGCGTTGAACAGCCCTTCCGAGACCGGCGTGGCCTTCGCGGTGACCGGGATGCCCACCGCGGAGCTCACCGCCCGGTCGGACAGGTCGATGCTGTGCCGGCCATCCGCGGTCACCAGCCAGTTGCCGCCCTCGAAGGACACCAGCATGCCCTGGTTGGGGCGCATCGGACCGACCGCGGAATCCATTGTCAGCGACCTGATCAGGATCGAGGATTCGACCTTGGGTGCCGAGCTGTCCGGCTTGGCCACGGTGTCGCACAGCGTCCACCGCGACGCGGGCACACCGGTCGGCGTGGCGTACGGCGCGCCGGGGATGCCGATCGGCTGCCCCTTGGGCAACCGATTGAGTTCCTCGGACTTCACCGCGGACGGGGTACCGGAGTTGCCGAGCGCCAACCGGGCCGAGGTCAGGTTGTACACCGGGCGCAACTGGCCGCTGCCCGGCAACATCACGTAGAGCTGATTGGTGGTGCGGTCCACCACCAGCTGGTCACTGCCCTGCTTGCCCAGCGGCTTGAAGTACGCCATCATCCCGGCGCCGAGGCAGATCAGCACCGAGACCACCACACCGGCGAATACCGCACGGCTGTAGAACTGCAACGGATCGTCGAACATTCGGGTGTCCCGACGCACGATCGCGTGCTCGACGCGGCGCAGCAGGAAGCGCCAGCCGCTGACCTGGACCTTGGTGGTGAGCCGGAAGCCTGCCACCTCTATTCGCCGACGTTCAGGCGGGAGTGCACCGCCGCGATCGCCGCCGACATGTCATCTCCGTTGACCTCACTGAGCTGCTCGACACCCAGACTTTCGAAGTCCAACGACCGGGACAGCCGCATGTCGCGGTTCTGCTCACCCGCCTCCACCAGCTGCCGGGCGTAGCGACCGTTGCCGGCGATGTCCAGCGCGGGCTTGTTGTTGAGCCTGCGCTGGCCCAATAGTGAGGCCGCCTCGTGAACACGCTTGCAGGCATCATCGTCGAGCCACGAATCATTCGACTTGGCAATGACTTTGGCGATCTCGACAATGTCGTCGGGCGAGTACGAGTCGAACTCGATGCGAGTGGCGAACCGGGAACGCAGGCCGTCGTTGGCCTCCAACAACCGGTCTATGTCATTGCTGTACCCGGCGATGATGACCACCAGACGGTCACGGTCGTTCTCCATCCGGGCCAGCAGGGTGTCCAGCGCCTCGGTGCCGAACGGGTCGGCACGGCCGTCGCGCTCCTGCACCAGGGTGTAGGCCTCGTCGATGAACAGCACGCCACCCAGGGCGCGGTCGATCGTCTTGGCCGTCTTCACCGCCGACTGGCCTTCGTACTCCGCGACGAAATCCTTACGCGAGGTTTCGATCAGCTTCGGTTCGGCGATCACCCCGAGGCCGGCCAGGATGTTGGCCACCACCCGCGCGATCGTCGTCTTACCCGTGCCGGGAGGGCCCGCGAAGATCATGTGCTTGGAGGTCTGTGCCACCTTCATGCCGCGGGCGGCGCGAATCCTGGCCATCTGGGTCGCGGCCCGGTAGGCCTCGATCTGCTCCTTGACCCGGCTCAGACCGATCTGCTTGTCCAGCTCGGCCTGTGCCTCGGCGAGCAGCTTGTCGCGCCCGGAGGTATCGGCCACCACGCTGGACGGATCCCACGGATCGGTGCGGGCCGCGATCTTCTCGGCCGTCGTGGTCTCCAGCCGATAGGCCGGATCTCGCAGTGCCGCAGTGACCTTGGGCTCGGGGAAGTTCGCCTGCAACCACTCCAGGAGAACCTGGGCGGACTCTTCGTTGCCCTGGGCGCGCCGAGCCATCGCCAGGAACCAGGCGATGGGCCGTGAGCAGGCGGCCGCGGCCGGCGTACCGTCCGCAGCGGTGAGGCGTCGGTCGGCTTCGGTGAACAACCCGAGGTTGGCCGCCGCCACCCCATGAGCCACACCGGCCGCGGCGGCCAGGAACTTGTCCGGCCACTGATCGGCGCCGCGTACCTGCTCGATCACGTCGGTCCAGCGCTGCCCCGCACCGTAGACCACCGCCTTGACCCAGGCCACCAGATGTTCGGACCCGCCCGCGGGGGCGTCTTCCAAGGCCTCCATCGCGTCGGCGTAGCTGCCCTCGTTCGCCTCCTGCACGGCGAAGCCCAGGGTGATCGCCAACGGCGAGTTGATCGGGTAGGAGATCTCCTTCCCGAAGATGCCGCCGATCGGGATCCGCGCCCCGACACTGTTCATCGAGATCTCGGCCGCGCCGGCCAACTGGCCGAAGTTCGAGCGCGAGTACCAGGCCCGGAACAACGTCACCCGGTCCGTGTCACCACACCGGATCCGACCCACCCACGCATCACAGGCGGTTTCGTCGTAATTGGTGATCTCGGTGAATATCTCGAGTGAGCGGGCCGGCGAGCCGGACAGCATGCCGACCGCGCTACCGAACATTCCAGCAAGGTGGTCAGCCATCGTCGCCTCCATAGCGGGTCGAAAAGACCTGGGCCCGAGCATCATCTGCTTGCTCCGGGGTAGGTAGATCCAGGTCGCGGGTGAGAAAGTCGCGGGTCGCCGCGTCGTCGTGTCCATGCTCCCGCATTCCCGCGAGCATGAACGAGTACTGGGCGGACTTGGCCTGTTGAGCAGCCAGGCCCGCGATCACCAGGATCTCCTCGGCCAGATCCCGTTCGGTCAGATTGGTGACATTCGGCGCCAACTCGATCTGATGCACCCGGCCATCCATGAACGCCGTCACCGTGACGGTTTCGGGCGGATTGGTGACGGTGAACAGCGGCAACGTGAGCTCTTCGTCTTCGCCGACGACCATGGCCTCGAACCCGTCGCCGGATACCGCATCGTCGGCGGGCACGAAGTCGTCGTACGTCCCGAGCGCATCGAGGCCCGCTGCGTTCGAATCGTCATCCGAGTCCGAGGAATCCAGCGCCGAGAGGCCGTCATAGTCGTCATCGTCGTCCGGAGAATGTGGCGGAAAGTCACCCACCGTGGCGGCCTCTTTCAGTACCCGTAGGAGCTGTCCGACTCAGATTTGTCGAACCACGAACCCGACGGTAGGAACTCGATCAAACCGTCCAAAGCCCGCTGCAGGTTGTCCTTGGTCCCGGTCAGGAAGCTGCCGTAGAGCTCCCCGTTCACCCGGCGCGGAATGGACACGATGCGTCCCTGCTTCGAGTCGAGCACACCCGCAGCCACGTCGACCTGAGCGGTGGTGCCGCCCGGATTCCGCTCGGACACCACGAGTTCCACCCAGCTCTCGGGCTCGGAGATGATGTTCGCGTAGACCCGGGCCGAGGTCGGCGGGATTCCGTAGCCGGTCAGCTCGTCAGCGGTCCTGCAATTGGCCAGGGTCGCCGCGACTCCGGTCAACGGCTCCACGCTGGCCGGTTGGCCTTCGCCGAGCACGGTCATCACCATGCCGGCCAGACCCACCTGCGCAGCCACCCGCTGCAACACCAGCATGTCGTTGTCGCGGGCGGCGACCACATGCCGACCACCCTTGCGGCACACCACGAATCGGATCATCTTGCCGCCGAGATCGCGGCGCCACCAGCGCCCCTCCAGGGTCCGCTCGGGCCGGCTCAGGGTGTCGAGCATCGCCGCCACCTCGGGGTGGGGGGTGCCGTACACATCCAGCACGCCCTGGGCCGTGAGGTCACGGGTCACCTGTTCCCACACGATGTTGCGCAGATCAGGCTGCGGAATGTTCAGCCGGATTCCCATCGAGGGCGGGAAATCGGTCAACCCCAGCCTGTCGGCGACCACCAGCATCCCGTCGATGGTCAGCTCGACCCCGACGACATCGTCGATCGCCTGAACATTCGCGTCGGCTCCATAAGGAGTAGTCATCGTCCGCGCCCCCGCTACCGAACGGTCCCACGGAGGGCGCCGGACATCGTCGAATCAGTCCGGTCATACCGGCTCGCGGCACGGGAGAGCTTCGCCCCGAGCTCGCGCGACACACTGGCCATACCGGCTCCCGCAACACGACGCGCGTTGAGCGCGGCCGCTACGGCCGAAGCCGTCGACGACGAAATCGGCCCATGCGTCAGGCGAACCGCGCTGTCGACACCTTCGACCACGCCGGTAGCCACGGTCAGACTGATCGCAGCCTGGCCCTGTTTGGCCGATAGCTCGTACAAATGCGCGGTGGCAACCCGCAACTCACCCGCCATGCAATTCCCCTCGATCCCTGTCCCCGAATTCTTACCTGTCGACCACGGCCGCAGACCCGGGTACACCGCGATCTAATGTAGCCGCCGCTGCCACATACAGCTGGCCCTGCTCGAAATCGGCCCCAACGTGCACCGGAGCGGGACCCGCCGCGGCGCCGCCGGCGGCCATGGCCTCCAGGTTCGGAGGCAATGTCTTGGCGGCCTCGTCGTCCGCGCCGGCGCCCAGCGGGTCGGCCGGCCCACCCGCTGAATCGGTGTCAGGCACGCCACCGACCTCGCCCTCTTCGGGCTCGTCCGCCTGCTCCTCGCCGTCGCCGTCCTTCTCGCGGTCCGCGGCGTCCTTGTCGTCTTTGTCGTGCTCGTCGCGGCCATCCCGATCCTCGTCGTCCCGGCCGTCTCGGTCGTCGGCATCGAGACCGGTGGTGCCTGACGCCTTGTCGAGCTCGGCGGCATCGGCGAGGCCACCCGCCTGCCCGGCCATCTGCGCCGCCTGGGTCCCGGCCTGCGTGGCCGCCTGCGCTGCCTGTCCGAACGCCTGGGTGATCCCGCCGAGGATTCCGCTGAGCGGGCTCACCAGCGAGCCCAGGATCCCGCCCAGGGCGCCGGCCGCATTCGCGGCCACATCGGACGACGGGGCGCCCGTACCGGACATGCTCGTGGGCATCGCGGGCGCTGACGAGGAGCCCGACGGAGTACCGCCCCCACCGCCGGCCGAGGGGACAGTGCCGCCTCCGCCCGACGGGGCATCGCCACCGCCGGTGGGGACACCCGGATCTGTGGCCTGCGGATCTCCCGGTGCAGTGGATACCTCGGGATCGCCGGCCGGTGGCTCGAACTCCGCACCGGTGGCACTGGCGTCGCCGGCCAGGCTCTCGTATTGCGCCGCCGCGGTCTGCAATACGGCCGCGTTCTCGTCGATGTGGCCGCACAGAGTCTTGAGGTCGCTGTTCGAGTCGCCGACGGCCTTGGCCACCATCGCGAACTCGGCGGCCATCTGCGCTGCCGTCCCGAAACCAGGAACGATTCCGGCGCTCGTGGTGAGCAGGCTCATCGCGCCCAACCAGTCGGAGTGTTCGTCGAGGCTGTCCCGGGTGGCCGCGATCTGGCCGGCCTCGGTGGACAGCACCCCGGCCACCATGTTGTCCAACCCGAGCATCGTCTGGACCCGGCCGACCTGTTCGGTGTTGCGGCCCGCGTAGGCGCTGGCCCCGCTGCTGTCCCAGCTGTCGTCGGGGAAAGCCGACACGAGCACCTGCCCGACCGCGCCCATCGTGTCCGCCCCCGCACCGAAACGCTGCCCGTCCTCCGGATCGCCGACTCCGGTGCTGTGCTTCATCGACTCGATGGTCTGCTGACCGGCCACCAGGATCGGCGACCGAGCACCTCTGATCAGACGCGGGCCGAGCTGCGATGAGAGGAAGCTGGCGGCCTGCTGGCTGAGATCGACCATCTGGCCGCCGACCTTCGCGGCACGCTCGGTCCACTTCAGGTTGCTCTCGATCACGCCTTTGCCGATATCGGCAATCTCCCCCAGCAGTCCCATGCCCCGTGTCCCCTTCGCCGGAACCGAGATTACCAGCGCATTCGACCCGGTCATCGCACCAATTTCGCGCCTCAGACGGCCCCCGGATGGCCGCCCCAAAAGTTCCTCCGACCACGGTCTATTGCCTGCGAGGGGCCGGTTTTCCAGCGGCATCGGTGGAGGTGGGCCGGACGTCCGCGCGGCATCTCCGGGACGCCGGCGCAAGGGCGATTCGGGGTACCGCCCGAGGCACCGTCGGGCCCCTTTGCGACCCACTAGGAGATTTGCCGCCTAAATTTGCTGCGGCGTCAGTTCCGCCGGATTACGGGCGGAACCTGCAAGCCGGACCGGTTGTAGTCGATACTTGAACACGGACAAAGTTCCCTTGTGTGAGTTCCGGAGGAGATTGAGGCGTGCCCGACCCCGACGACACCTTGCGTAGAGAGCTCGGCTGGACGGGTCCGGAGGAATCACACTTCGAACCCGACACCCGGCCGACCCGCCGCAAGCCACCAGAGCCGCCGCCGTCGATACCTGGACGGCCCCCGGTGGATTTCGTGCCGTCGAAGATTCCGGCGAGTTCCGACTCCAACGATCCCGGACCATCGCAAGTGGTACCCGTCGACCGCGACGCGGAGCGCGCCCGCAACACTTTCCGGGAGGCGCCGCCCGCACCGCCGGCCCCGCCGCAGCAGCAAGTGCCGCCTCCCCCACCTCCGGCTCCGCCTGCACCGCCCGCACCGCCACCGAACATGGGCCAGCCCGGACACCGGCCGGATGCGTGGGAGCACAACCCGCCCGGCTGGCAGCTTCCGTCGCAGCGTCCGCCCGGCCCCGGAGGTCCGCCGCAGCAGCCGTACGGACCGCCACCCGGTCAACCCTGGCCCGCCGAAGGCGGATTCGCACCGGATCCCGGTGCGGCCGCCGCGCCCGGAGGGCCCGCCGGGTCATACGCCGACCGCATCCGGGTGAACGACCTCGTTCCGCCGAAGCGTCAGCCGCCGGGCAGCGGGTGGCGATTGCTCGTGTACCGGGCCACATTCGGGATGATCAATCCCGGCCCGTCGTCGGAAGACCTTCGAGTCGCCGAATTGGAGGCCAAGATCAAGGGCCTCCTGCGCGGCCACTACAAAGTCGGGGTGATGGGCAAGGGCGGGGTCGGCAAGACCACCGTCTCGGCCAGCATCGGATCGATCTTCGCCCAGTTGCGCCAGGACGATCGCGTGGTGGCCATCGACGCCGACACGTCTTTCGGCAAGCTCGGCAGCCGCGTCGACCCCCAGGCCCAGAGCTCGTACTGGGAGCTGGCCAACGACAAACACCTGGACTCGTTCGCCGATGTGCGCAGTCGCGTCGGGACCAACGCCGCCGGCTTGTTCGTGCTGGCCGGCGAGGGCACCCCGGCCCGCCGCCGCGTCCTGGACGCGGCCATCTACCGCGAGGCCACCACCCGGCTCGACAGGCACTTCTCCATCTCGGTGGTGGACTGCAGCTCGACGATGGACTCACCGGTGACCCAGGAAGTGCTGCGCGACCTCGACGGCCTGATCGTGGTGTCGTCCCCGTGGGTCGACGGCGCCGCCACCGCCGGACAGACGCTGGACTGGCTGGCCGCCCACGAGATGACGGAACTGCTGCAGCGCACCGTCGTGGTACTCAACGACTCCGACGGCCACGCCGACAAACGCACACGCACGATCCTGGCCGGACAGTTCTCGGGTCAGGGCCAGCGGGTGATCGAGGTGCCGTTCGACGGGCATCTGCGCCCCGGTGGCGTCGTCGATCCCCGGGAGATGTCGACCCCGACCCGGCGCCGGTTCCTGGAGATCGCCGCGGCTCTTGCCGAGCATTTCCCGACGCACGACGAGCGGCGGGACCGCCAGCCGGGCTGATCAGCGCATTGCGCCGATGAGCCCCTCCAGGGCGTGGACCGCGGACGCGTCGACCGGATATTCCGCCTCGGCGCGCGCCACGATGTCCTCGGAAACGCCGGCGGCCGTTGCAGTTTCGCTGATCGTGAGATTCGACTGCCGACGGGCGGCATACAGGCGCTGCCCGAGCGTGGCGCCGGGTGCGGTGGCGGCGAGGGTGGTCAGCTCATCGATCTGGCGCCGCACCGCACTGAGCGCCTTGATCAGCGCCGGGGTCACCATGCTCAGCCGCGCCGCACGGGCTGCCACCGCCTCGAGCTGACGCAGGTCAGCCAGGACCGAGGTGACCCGCGGCGTGAACTCCGGATCCCCGACGGCGGGCAACGTCGCGATCGTCGACTCGAGGGTGTTCACTGCCGTCAGGACCGCCTGGGCGATCAGCGGTACCTCTTCGCTGGCCGGCGGTGTCGTCGCCAACCGCACGGCGGACGGTTGTGCGGTGACCACGGTGGGCGGCTCGATGTGGGCCGGTGCAGGCATCGTCGGATCGGGTACCGACCCACCCTGACGCAACCGGGCGATCGTGCCTGGCGGCCAGCGCAACACCTCTTCGAGCTTGAGCCGGGTGCGCTCGCGGGGCCAACTGCGACCCTTCTCGAACGCGATGAGCGCTCCGGCGTTGATGATTCCGTCGGCGGCAAGGCTGCGCTGGCTGATATCGAGTTCCCGGCGCCGGGCTGCGGCGGCAGCACCAGCGCGGATAAGTCCGACATCGAACTCACCGGTGGCGAGATCGTACTCAGCGTCGGTCATACGGGGCTGTTCCTCGCCGATGTGCTCAGCTTCAGCGCGGGTGCTGGAGCGGTTGCCGGGACCCCTCAATCCTAACCCCAGACCGCAGCACCGCTACGCCTTGGTTTTTTCGCATCCGCAGCAAACAACTTCGATGCTACGGCTTCTCGGCGGGACAAACCGCAGCTCTGCTACGGGTACATCGAAGTACCCTAAGCGCCCTGACGTGCGATTTTGGATACATCGACGCTTTCCGCTGGTGGTCCCGCATCATTACCAATGCAAACTTCCGTAGCGCTGCACTGCTGCAGTTTCAACCAAACTGTTGCATCGCTACGGTTCTTGCTATAGCGTTCCCCTCAACGCGGTACACACCGCAACAGGAGCCCTTACAGGAGCAGCAGCATGAACGCACTCATGGCCAACGGCATCCCGCTCGGCGTTTGCACCAGCAACCCGGAGCGGTGGACCTCCACCCCCGACGAGCAGGCCAAGGTCATCTGCCGGGAATGCCCCCGGCGCTGGCTGTGTGCTCGCGAGGCCTGCGAACTTCCCCGCGCGGAAGGGCTCTGGGCCGGCATCATGGTTCCCGAAGCGGGCCGTGGCCGCAGCTTCGCGCTCAAGCAGCTGCGATCGCTCGCCGAGCGCAACGGCTACCCGGTGCGCAAGCTGGGCCTGGTCTTCCCCGAAGCCGCCTGATCCCAGAATCGGCGCAATTCAAAATCTTGTTTCGCCCTTTCCCTGCCGATTCGAGGGGCCGGCAGGGCGAGGGCAAGTTTCCACTGGGGGAGGAATAGGGGCCCGGGGTGTGTCGTTACACCCGCGGACGGTGCCGGGCATTGCCCCGGGCCCCAACACCAGAACCGTCGCTTCGAGCGACCACTCGCCGTGAGGCGCAGTGACGGCACCGTCCCCCAACGTCTCCGGTGGTTACTGCTCGAGCGTGGCGACTACCGCGTCGAGCAGCCCGTCTACTTCGTCTTCGTTGTAGCCACGGCGAAAAATCGGCGGACTCCGAAACGCGATGTTTCGAACATCATCGGCACCGAGGTGCCCACGCCCGTCCAGCCGCCGGGCCACCAGCGCAAGAAAATCGTCCACCGACTTCTTGTCATAGCCCCGTTTGCCCAGCTTCGGCTTCGAAAATTCGGTGCTGCGAACATCTTCGGCAGTCAATCCCCCGGTCATGCCGGTCATGCTAACCGCGCTTCGGTTTGCCTGAACACGGTTACCGTGAGGTTCATGAGCAATACCGATACCGCGCCCGCCGAAGTCACGTGCGCCAACTCGGAGTTCACCGGGGTGCTGCACCCGCGCGAGGTGCCGCTGGGCGGACCGCGCGCAATCCTGGTCCGGCGCACCCTGCCGCAACGCGAGCGATCCATGATCGGGGCCTGGTGTTTCGCCGACCACTACGGTCCCCACGACGTAGGAACCGGCAGAGGCATGGATGTGCCGCCCCATCCCCACACCGGATTGCAAACGGTGAGTTGGCTTTTCGAAGGCCTGATCGAACACCGCGACAGCGCCGGGGTCCACGCCATGGTCCGCCCGGGCGAGCTCAACCTGATGACGGCCGGCGCCGGGATCTGCCATTCGGAGGTCTCAATGCCCCAGGCGCCGATCCTGCACGGCGTCCAGCTGTGGGTGGCCCTGCCCGATGCGGCCCGCGACACCGACCGCGACTTCGCGCACTACGCACCGCCGCCCCGGTCTGTCGGTGGCGCCACCATCCGGGTGTTCCTCGGCGAGCTCGCCCAGTCGCATTCGCCGGTGCGCACCTTCACGCCGCTGCTGGGCGCGCAGATCGACCTCGAGCCGGGTGCCGAGTTGACCCTCGACGTCGATCCGGAGTTCGAACACGGCGTACTGCTCGATCACGGCGCGATCGAGGTGTGCGGCACCACGCTGGCGGTCGCCGATCTCGGCTACCAGGCCCCGGGGCGTACTCAGCTGCAATTGGCCAACCACGGCGGCGGCCCTGCCCGGGCACTCCTGCTCGGCGGGCCACCGTTCACCGAGGAACTGGTGATGTGGTGGAACTTCGTCGGCCGCAGCCACGACGACATCGCGACCTACCGTGAACTCTGGCAGGGCAACGATGCACGTTTCGGTGATGTGCGCGGCTACACCGGCAAGATCGCGCGGCTACCCGCACCGCCCTTGCCGAACGGGCGACTCAAGCCCCGGCCGCGCCCGGCAGGCTAGGAATTCAGGTATTCGGCCGTGCTGCCGCCCACCGGCATCTCGGGCAGCCCGAGCTTGCGGTGGTCCCAGCTGCGCAGCCGGCTGGGCACCACCCGCACCGCGATGCGGTTGTTCATCATCTGGTCGACGAACGGGCGCATCTCCTCGGTGTAGGGGCCGGTGTAGCGCTCCCACACGCTGATGCCCACGCGCAGAATGGTTTCCGGATCGTCGACGATCTCGGCGGTGCCGTCGATCGACACCCCGCGCAGGGTGTTGTAGGTGTCGCCGTCCTCGATCATCACCGTGATCGTCGGATCGCGACGCAGGTTGACCGCCTTCTGCGACTTGGCTTTCGTCTCGAACCAGATCTCACCGTCGAGCACCGCGTACCACATGGCGACCAGGTGTGGGCGGCCGCTGGGCAGCACCGTGGCCATCGTCGCGGTCCGGCTGCGTTCGATGAATTCGGCGATCTCGTCATCGCCCATGACGATCTTCGTGCGCTCGTTCTTGCCCACCTGTCACCTTTCTGATCGGTCAGCCCACCATAGCCACGGCCGCACAGCCACCCGCGAACGCGGTCGGTAACCCCATCGGCCTGCTACAGCACGCCGAACTGTGAAGTCACCCAACGCACCGGATCCACGCACCGGAACGGCGCGATACCCCTGGCATGCAAGCGGTTTCCCGTGGGCGGATGTCCGAGAGCGGACACCGCGAAGTACCGGCTCGCCAGCCGCGCACCCGCGGACGGGTTCTCCACGGCCGCCACGATCGAGCCGCCGTGCAGGCGGGCCAGCAGGCTGCGCACCTCCTGGTCGAGCAGTTGACCGTCGGCGTCGTCGTAGTGCTTGCCGTCGGAGGTGTCCCGCAGGAACGCCGCACCTCCGTTGGACATGACCAGCGCCCATTCCGCGCCCTGCACGTCGCGCAATGCCCGCAGCACGTCGAACTTGGACAGGATCACCGCCAGCTTGGGCTGACCCTGGTTGACCGCCGACAGCACATTGCCCAGGACCGAACGCGGCTCCCCACCGCTGAACGGCTGGGGCGGCAGCAGATCCTGCAACTGATCGCGGATGGCCTTGACCCGCAGCGGGTCGAACATGAAGAACACCGCGTCGGCGTGACCGAAGAACTGAAAGGGAGGTGCGCGCAGGTCACCGTTCTCCAGGTCCTCACCCGCCACGTCGCGCAGTACCAGGAACCGGCGCACGCCGTGCCAGACACCGATCGAGAACACCAGGGGCTCACGCTGATTCGGTGCCTGGGTATGCACCGTCGGGGTGGGAGGCAACAGGCCCCGCTGCACATACAGCGGCCCCTCGTAGTTGGTGGCGTAGTTCTGGACGGTGGCCCGGGTGACCGGTTCCAACACCACACCGAACCGCTCGCAGAGCAATTCCAACTGCTTGATCAGCACGGCGATGTAAAGACTCTTGCCCGTCGCCCGCGCGCCGGCCAGCGCGATGCAGATGGCGTGGCCTTCCCGAAAGCCGTCGGGGAGGGTGAAGTGGCAGACCGGGCAGATCTCCACCGCGGCGCCCTGCAGTGCCCGGGCCGCCTCCGACGTCGGCGGCGGCGGACCGTTGTAGCCGGGGCTTCGGGTCCAGGTGTAGAGCGGACCGCAATCGGCAGGCGCACCCACGTAGGCGGTGGCGACGTCGTCGCGGTAGCGGGTACCGCCGGCCTGGGCAGGCAGCGTCCACAGATGGTTGTTGGGACTCAACAAGGTGAAGCAACGCGGGCATTTACTCATGTCAGCCCCGGCTCCCCCTCAGTCGCTCCGCCAACGACGGATGCTCGCCCCGCCGTGTCACCAGCCTGTTCACCATCTTCCGGTACCCGCGCATCGTCCCCTCAGAGGAATCACCCGATAACTGCGCCATCAACACCACCACGGATTCAGCCTCGGCGCTCCCCATCGTGGCAGCCAGCTTCCCGGCCAGCGTGCTCGCGAGCTGATCCACCGGAGCAAGCGCATAGCCGGTGGCCTCGGCTGCCGCGGTGCGCAACAGGCTGATCGCCACCACCGTCACCGGCGACAACTGGCCGCCGTCGACCAACGGTAGTACGCGGTCCACCGCCCGTGTGCCGCAACCGGTCTCGGCTGCCAACGCGTTGCAGACCTGCGGATAGGGCTGCCCGGCGAGCACGCCCAACAGCGCGAACGCCAGCAGCCGCACCGAGAAATCCGGGTGGACCGACTCCGGTTCCACCTCGGCCAGTGCCTGATCCCACAGCGGCGTATAGGGGCTCTGGTGGGTGTGCAGGTAACGCTGATGCAGCCAGTCGCGGGGCTCGATGTGGCGGACCGCCGCGCAGGCCACCACCACACCGTCGCCGTCATCGTTGTCGTTGATCACCTTGGCGGCCAACTCGTGCAGCGCGGCCGAATCCGCGGCACCCACGAGCGTGCGCACCGCAGCCCGGCCCGGCAACGGTTCGGCGCCGACGGCCAGCAGCAGATCCGACGGATCCCAGACCGAGGCCGCCGCGGCGGCGCCGAAATTCTCCGGATCGGTCACCCGCAGCCACCACAACTGCGCCCCGGCATCACCCGGGTGTCGGGCCCCGTGCCGACGCGACCGCACCCCGCGCAGCGCAGCGCGGATCCACACCGAATCCCAGGGCTGGGCGTGCACGAGTTCGGCCGGATCGGGCACCGGGCCGGCCTCGGCGAGCCAGTCCAGTACGTCGTCGCCGATGGTGCTGCCGTCGGCGTCACCGTTGCGCAGCAACCACACGCCCAACGACAGCCGATCGGCGGCGCCGATCAACCCCCGCACCCCCGGATCAGCCAGTCCGGGCACCACATCGTCAACCAGCGCCGCCTGCAACCGGTCATCGACGACCCCCGCCCGCAACAGCAGGTCAACAACCCTCAGCAACCGGTCGGCACTTTGCTGCCGTGCGCGGTCCAGAGCCGGACCGATGGCCGCCCGCAGCGACGAAGGTGTTGGTTTCCCGTGAAACATTCTCGGCCCCAACGGGATTGGTCCGTCTTGGGCCATCCAGCCGTCGTCAGCGATGGCGCGGGCGAAGTAGATGGCGTCGGCATACGTTGCTCCGGCCCCTTCAGGCAACTCATGCCGCGCCTGCCAGGCGTCGGACGTGGTCACACCTACCGCGGCCGAGAGCACATCGGCGATGACGTGGGCCGCCTCGGATCCGACCAGCGCACCCGCCGGGGAATACGCGGCGATCACCTCATGCGCCTCGGCCTGCGCGTCGGCGAATTCCGGGCGCCCGGCCACCGCCATCGCGACCGGCCAGGCCGGATGCAGCCCGTCATCGCGCACCTGGCTGGACAACGTGTCGATGTCATCGAGAACACCGCGCGCCGAGGCCATGTCGAGCAGCACCACCTGGGCCATCACCGACCACCGGGTCACCTCGATCCGGTGCCCGCCCGCAGTGCAGTGCGGATCGCCGCCGAGCTCACCCAGCGACACGGTCCCGGATTCGCTGATCACCACCGCGCCCGGTTCGATCGCCGGAAGATCCTCGATCGGCACCGCGCTCAGCACCTGACCGCCGTGCAACGCAACCTGCTCAGCACGATCGAACGTGGAGAAGCTCAGCCTCGCCGCGGTTCCCGGCGACATCAGGAAACTCACCAAACCGATCCACTGCGCCGCCGCGTCCGGGGACTCCACGCCCAGCACCACCGGCGGCCCACCGCCCAGCGCCGCAGCCACCGCATCCAAGAGCACGAACAGCGTGGCCAACCGCCAGGTGGTGGGATCCAGCGCGAACGCGACCACACTGTCCTTGGTCACCGCCTCGCCCAGTTGCGGCAGATCCCCGGGGAGTTCGGCGCGGGCCACCGCGGCTGCGCCGTAGGGCTGGAGCCAGTGCGGTGACCGCCACCGCTGGATGGCCCGGCAGCGTGGGTGGGTGTCGGGCGCGCGATCCAACAACACGTGGGCGAACACGTTGCCCGGGCGGCCCGTACTGTCCGACCCGGCCGGGAAGGTGTGCCAGTAGCCGGCGCCGTCAGGAACATCGCGGTACGCCAGCCGACGCGGTCCCTGCTCGAGCTGCTCGGGGGTGGGGAAATCAGGCGTCTGCCCGACCGGACGGAAGACCGTATGCACCCCGGCCATCAACGCCTGCGTCTCCGCGGGCGTGAGCCCACCGCTGGTTTCCTTGAGCTGCCAGCCACCGACGGTCCCGACGGCATCGAACGATGTGTAGGCGAGTTGGCCGTAACGCGACGTCATAACACCGTCGCGGTGAGCTGCAAGGTCTGCACCGGCGGGTCCAGCAGTGCGACCGTGCGCAGCTGAAGCGGATCAGCGATATCGAGGAACAGCCGGATCCAGCCGTGCAGGCCACTGACGTTGGCGGCCCACAGTTCACCGGCACCCGTCGCCGTCGCCGCCGTCCAGTCCAGATGCTTGGACGGGTGGTCCGCCAGCTGCCCCTGTGCGTCCAGTGGGGCGACGTCGACCGGCTGACCGTCGTGCACACTCAGGGGCATCCGCTGCGGATTGTTGACCAGAACGAACGCCGGCGAGCCCGGCACCTCGTACTCCGAACGCACCGCGATGGTGGCCGTGGTGGGAAAGCCGCCCGCGTCGCGCCCGATCCGCACCGCGTACTGCAGCCTCAACATGCCCGGGTACTCGACGCTGGCCACCGGTCCGGTGACCCGTCGCCCACCGGAGAACGCCACCGGCGCCAGGTGCAGTGAACATCCGCCCACCGGAAGCGCACCGGTCAGGTGCATGCCGCCGTACTTCTCGTAGTCCTCCAGCGAGATCTCGAAGGACCTTCCGGTCAGGCCGGTCCGAGGGTCATGCCCCGTGGGTGCCAGGGTCACCACCACGCCGGCCGCGCCGGCCGGCCATTCGAATGTCAGCACCTGCTTGTTGCAGTACTCGACAAGTTCGACATCGCGGATGGCTCCGGTGTGTACCGCCGACACGGTGCGGCCCAGCACGGCCCGCCCGGCCAGGATCGTCACCGGCGTCACATAGGCCCGGCTCCACCCCTGCGGCCAGGGCACCCCGCTCATCAGCGTGCGATTGCCGCCGTCGAGTTGTGCCTGCTGGGCCACCGGCAGCCGCAACCGCAGGTCTGGGGCCAATCCCACCTGCTCGAGGGCGTTCTCGGGAAGTTCGGTGGCGACACCACCGGCGCTCGGACCGGTCTGGCTCAGATAGAGGGCCACCTCCGCTCCGGGAGACGCCCAGGACACGTCGAACGACTCGCCGTCGAACGCCGTGTCCACCGAGATGTCGGTGACCGCGGCGAGCACCGCTGACACGTCGACGTCGGCGTCGACCGGCTCGGACAGCTGCACTCCCCCGTCGACGTCGACCGCGCACCGCACCCGGTAGCGATAGCGCATACCCCGGGCCGCCCCCGAGTCGACGAAACCGGTCCTGTGCTCACCTTCGGCCAGGATCCGGTAGCGCGACTCGTCGATCGCGGACCCGTCGGCCTCCTCGAGCGGGATGCGGTACACGTGAACGGAATTCACCGCGTGCGGTGCCGTCCACTTCCCGATCACCAGCCCGCTGTCCTCTCCGATGGACACCTCCGCGGGCGGGGCGACCAGTACCCCACCGGCATATAGCACCGGCCGGGTGCTCAGGGCGTCGGCGCGGGACGTCCCGGTGATGACCCAGACCTGGTAATAGCGCACGGGCCCGGTCAACGGCCGGTCGTCGCTGGCTGCCGACAACGGCGTCGCGGCGACGAGATCGGCGTTCTCCGACGATCGGGGCGCCCGTTCCTCGGCGCTGACCACCCGGTACAGCACCACTCCCCCATTGGCCTGATAGTCCGGCCAACTCAATTCGACGACCCCTGGGCGGGACTCACCGTGGCGGAACGCGATCGGGTGCACGTCACCGGCTGCTGACGGTGACTTCTGCGGCGAACTGCCGGGCGCTCGGGCTTCCAGCTCGGCGAGTAACCGGGCCATCTCGTCGGCGTGCTCGGCGACCGACCCCGGCAGCATCTCGCGGATCTGCTCAACATCGGTGCGCCCGGACCGAAGCACGAGCCGCAGATGGGCCTCTTTGAAACTGCGGGCTGCGACCGCGCCGGAATCGACCAGTTGCTGACGCCAGGCCAGCAACGGCGCCAGCCGGGGATCCTCGTCGTCGGGATCGTCGACGGGATACAGATCGGGCATCAGAACACCAAATCCCCACCGGACATGAGCGCTATGTCACCTGCTCCGGCAGCTCGAACAGCGCGAACTCCTGAGGTGTGAGGCCCACACTGGCCTGCACACCCAGAAACGCTACCGCAGCGGGGTCCGCGCCACCGCCACATGGCGAGCCGGGCCGATGCGACGGGGTGACGCGCCACGACATAAGTTCGGCACATGCCTTCTGCCAGCTCGGCGGCCAGCGATGACGTGTGGGAAGTGATGTCCACCGCGCGGACCATCCGACGATTCACCGCCGATCCGGTCGACGACGCGACGCTGACCCGCTGCCTGCAGGCCGCGGTGTGGGCGCCGTCGGGAGCCAACGCCCAGGCCTGGCGGTTCGTCGTACTGCGCTCGGCCGAACAGCGCGCAGTCGTCGCGAAGGCGGCGGCGCAGGCCCTGGCCGTCATCGAACCCGTCTACCGCATGACCCGACCCGCCGCGGACGACACCAGCCGGCGCGCCAGGACCAACCGGGCCACCTACGAATTGCACGACCGGGCAGGCGAGTTCACCTCTGTGCTGTTCACCCAGCAGCACTTCCCCACCGCCTCCGAGCTGCTGCTCGGCGGATCGATCTTTCCGGCAATGCAGAACTTCCTGCTCGCGGCGCGCGCCCAGGGGTTGGGCGCATGCCTGACCAGCTGGGCGTCCTACGGCGGTGAACAACTGCTGCGCGAGGCCGTCGGGGTGCCCGAGGACTGGATGTTGGCCGGCCACGTGGTGGTGGGCTGGCCTCGAGGTTCCCACGGGCCGGTGCGACGACGCCCGGTCGAAGAGCTGGTCTGCATGGATCATTGGGAGAACCCGGCATGACCGGACCCATGCCCGCAGCGTTCATCGGCCACGGCAGCCCGATGAACGCTGTGGAGTCCAACCGGTTCACCGCGGCCTGGAGCGGCTTCGGACAGACCGTGCCGCGGCCGCGGGCGATCCTGGTGATCAGTGCGCACTGGTACATCAACGCCACCGCGGTCACCGCGATGGCGCGCCCACGCACCATCCACGACTTCTACGGATTCCCGCGCGAGCTGTTCGAGGTCCAGTACCCGGCGCCGGGGCTACCCGAGCTGGCCGAGGAGATCAGCGACGTGGTGAGGCCGACCTGGGTGGGTGCCGACGTGGACAGCTGGGGCATCGACCACGGCACCTGGTCGGTGCTGGTACACGCCTTCCCCGACGCGTCCATACCTGTTGTGCAACTGGCGATCAACGCGAACGAACCGGCCGAGTACCACCTGCATCTCGGCGCCAAGCTGACACCGCTGCGTGAACGCGGCGTGCTGATCGTGGGCAGCGGCAACATCGTGCACAACCTCGCCGGCATGGACCCCGGCCAACCCGAGGACGGCTTCGCCTGGGCCAAGCGGTTCGACGACGCCGCCCACGGCCAACTCACCCACTCCCCCGCCGATGTCCTCACCCTCGAGGCACATCGGGACTACGCGGCCGCCGTTCCCACCCCCGACCACTTCATCCCGATGCTGTACTTCGCCGGGCTCGCCGGTGCCGCAGCCGATTCCGGTGGGTCGGTGGACACCCTGATCACCGGCTACACCTACGGGTCGTTGTCGATGACGTCGTATGTACTGCACTGAGGCGGTCCGATTCGTCGGACCCGCGCTGACACACACGCTATGGTGACGGGCGTGTTGGGCCATGGCAACCGGTTGAATCCCGTCGGAGTGTAGGCAGGCGTGCGCGGAATCATCTTGGCCGGCGGTTCCGGCACACGACTTCATCCGATCACGACGGGTGTCAGCAAGCAGCTGCTGCCGGTGTACGACAAGCCGCTCATCTACTACCCGCTGTCCACTCTGATCATGGCCGGCATTCGCGACATCCTGATGATCACCACACCGGTCGACGCCCCAGCCTTCCACCGGCTTCTGGGTGACGGTTCGGCCTTCGGCGTCAACCTGACCTACGCAGTCCAACAAAAGCCCGAGGGCCTGGCCCAGGCTTTCATCATCGGCGCCGAGCACATCGGCACCGATACCGTCGCACTTGTCCTGGGCGACAACGTCTTCTACGGCCCGGGTCTGGGGACAAGCCTGCGGCGGTTCCGAAATGTCAGCGGCGGAGCGATATTCGCGTACTGGGTGGCGAACCCGACGGCCTACGGCGTCGTCGAATTCGATTCGGACGGGTCAGCGCTGTCGCTGGAGGAGAAGCCGGCCGTCCCCAAATCCCAGTACGCCGTGCCCGGGCTGTACTTCTACGACAACGACGTCATCGAGATCGCCCGGTCGCTGCGTAAGTCGGCCCGCGGCGAATACGAGATCACCGGGGTCAATCAGACCTACCTGAGCCAGGGCCGGCTCTCCGTCGAGGTACTGGCCCGCGGTACCGCGTGGCTGGACACCGGCACCTTCGACTCGTTGTTGGACGCCAGTGATTACGTTCGCACCATCGAACGCCGCCAGGGGCTCAAAATCGGTGTCCCCGAGGAGATCGCGTGGCGGGAGGGCTATATCGACGACGCCCAACTGGCCGCGCGCGCGAGAGAACTGCCCAAGTCCGGGTACGGCGACTATCTGCTGGAGCTGTTGGAACGCAAGTAGGTCATCCGCTGGCCTCCGAGCTTCAAATTGGTGCGCGCGTGGCTCCTCTTCCCGTGCGACGATCACATGCAGAGATAGGGGGCGGAGTTGTCGGTGACGGTGTCGACGGTGCAGGCGTCGCAACCTGAGCAGTTGGTCGCTGCCGCCGCCGACCTCGGTACCAAGATCGCCACGTTGGACACGACGATGGCCGCGCAACGTCAAGCACTGGCGCAGATGCGGGCGTCGTGGCAGGGCCAGGCGGCGTCGGCCGCGATCATCAAGGCCGAGCAGAACCTCAACCGGCAGGAGGAGCTGCGGGCCCGGTTGTCCGCGTTGCAGCAGGCGCTCAATGCCGGTGGCACACAGATGGCTTTCACCCGCAACGGGCTGCTCGCCACCGTCGGGATGTTGCGAGCGGTCGGCTGGCAGATCTCCGACGACGGCACCGCCACCCCACCGCTGTTTCCGCTGATCCTGCGGCTGATGGCCCCGGCGTGGACGGCCATCATCAAGAAGCTGCTCGCGGCGTTCGCTCAGATCGACGCCCAGACGGCGGCCGCCATCCAGACGGCGATCGCCGGACCGGTACCCGAGACACCGCCGGGCACCCTCGGTGATCCACGCCGGCTTCCCGCGCCCGGGACCAGCCCCGAGGATGTCGAGAAGTGGTGGGATTCGCTGAGCCAGTTCGAAAAGAGCCAGCTGGTAGCCGAGCACCCGGCGGACTTGGGCAATCTCAACGGGATCCCAGCCGAAGTGCGCGATTCGGTGAACCAGGCTGTCCTGCACGATGATCTGGCCCGGGTGACCGATGTCGCCAACCAGTACGGGGTGTCCACCGACGAGGTGCTGGCCAACCCGGGCAACTATGGGCTGACGCCCGCGGATGCCACCCGCTACAGCAATGCCGTGCAGACCCAGAAGGGTCTGGACAAGATGGCCGCCGAAGGCAAGCAGGACCGCCCGGTGATGTTGTGGGCCTACGATCCGCTGGCGTTCGGTGGCCAGGGCAAGGCCGCGGTGGCGATCGGCAATCCGGACAAGGCGCAGAACACCGCCGTCGTGGTCCCCGGTACCGGCAGCAGCGTCAAAGACGGCTGGCTGGAAGGCGACAACGCGACCAACCTGTATGACCAGATGCGCCTGGGCAACCCTGACGAGTCGACATCGGTGATCGCCTGGATGGGCTACGACGCCCCCGACAGTCCGACCGACCTCCGCATCGCCACCCCCGACCTGGCCAGAACAGGCGGTGATCTGCTGGCCGCAGATGTCAACGGGCTGGCCGCCACGCATGAAGGTGCCGGGTCCAACGTCACCGTCATCGGGCACTCCTACGGTGCCACGACGGTGGCCGACGCGTTCGCCGGCAGTGGCATGAAGGCCGACAACGCCGTGCTGATCGGCAGCCCCGGAACCGATCTGGCCCACAGTGCCGCGGACTTCAACCTGCCCGAGGACGGCAAGGTGTACGTCGGCGCCTCCTCCAGCGACCCGGTGTCCTGGCTGGGCCAGGCCGGCCCGCTCCCCGACATCATCAACCGCGAACTCCACTACCCGCTGGGTGCGGAGGCCGGGCTCGGCCGTGACCCCGCCGGCGACGGCTTCGGCTCGGTGCGCTTCGACGCCGAAGTGCCCGGGCGCAGCGGCCTTCCGGACTTCGGTGATCATTCCCGCTATTACGACGTGGGCAGCGAATCGTTGCGCGCCATGACCGACATCGCCAACGGCGAGGCCTCGACGCTGGCCGACAACGGGCTGACCGCCGAGGGGCGCCGCCAGCCGCATATCGGCCTGCCCGACAAACTGGATCTGCCGGGACTCCCACCGATCGACCTGCCCGATTGGGACACGCGCATCCCGGGCACCCCAGCCATCAACGACCCGGAAGGCGACCGTGGCACCGTCACCAAAGACCACCAGTACTGACCGTGCGCGCCGCATCATGGCGCTGGGAACGGCCGCGGTGGCCGCCGTACTACTGCTAGGAGGATGCGCAATGGGAACCGAGCGTTCAGCCGACCTCGACGGACCGCAGATGAGCGACGAGCAGACCCGCGCACAGGTAGTGGACCCGGCCAAACGGCTGGTCCACGCGGTCGGCCTGCAACTGCGCGGCGCGACCTTTGAATTCGACTCCTGCACCGATCAGGAAGTCGCCCCGTTCCGCGGGCAGGTCGGGATGGGATTCACCTTCCCGGCCGGCATCGCCAAAGAGGCCTACCTTGACGACATCATCGCGGCCATGGTCGCCGACGGATGGAGCAACGGCGCACCAGCCGGGAAGAAGCCGCACGGCCGGTCCATGAAGCTGGGCGAGGTGATGGCCATCGTCGCGGCCAATCCCGACCATCCCGACCGCGGCTACATAGAGATCTATGGCGAGTGCCGCAACGCCGGCGACCACAACGCCGACGAACAGGACATCCGCGCCGAACTCACCAGCTGAAGGACTAACCGCCCGGAACCTCGACCTTGTTGATCGAGGCTGCCGACGCCTGATCCTGCGCCTCATACTGGCTCGCCGCGCTATCCAGGTTGCTGCCAAAGGAATTGACCGCTTCGGCCACCGCCGTGGTGTCGGCCGCGACCGCGGCCTGCGCCTGTCGGCAGGCACCGGCGGTCGCCAGCTGCGGCACCGCCGCGGCGGCCTCCCCCAGCGGGCCATCGGCGTCCAGACCGGCCAGCCCCGCACCTGCCTGATTGAACGCGGTAGCGGTACTCGTCAACGCCGCAGGGTCAACGATCAACGGGCTGCTCACTACCTGATTCTAGGCCGGACCGGATCATCACCGGCGCACCAGAATTCGTCCTCGGAAGACCACCGCCGAGAAGTTGACTCCCGACGGGAGAACCGCCAAAGCACAAAGGTCACGAACTCAAATGAGTTCGTGACCTTTGTGGTCGCAGTTCGTAGAACCGCTCTCTGTGAGCGGTTCGTCCGTGCTGGTCTGCCACATTTTCTGAAGGGTCATTCCACTGGATTTCCGCAGAATTTCCACTGCCTTTTCGGATCACCGATCGCCAGCGTCATGACAGCGGCTGGACACCTGTAGGTGGACGTGTGGAGCTAGCGAAAGCGCTGGTTGCCGAATTTCTTTCTGGCAGTTCGGCCCCTCCTGCAGGCTCTCTGCCGTGCCAAGTTGAATCCGCTCGCAGAATTCCACAGACTTTGGCCTGTATGCGCAGGTAGACGGGCTGAACGATGGAGTTCAGCCCGTCTACCTGGGTGCCGAGATGTCAGCTGCGAGACGGCATCGGTGTGGGCGGATAGCCAAGATCCTCGGCGAGTTGGCGCAGCCGGATGTCGATGGCTTCGGACCGCGTGGCTTTGGGGTCGTGGTTCTGCTGGGCGCCGATGTTGACGGTCACCGCGGCCAGGGCGATCAAGATTTTGATCATCGGTGTTCGACGCGGTCCTGTCTTCATCGAAGCGAGGCCTCCGACGTGCCTTGTTTTGAGGAGGTTGAATCGCTGCTCGGTGAGTGCCCTGGCAGCCTCGTAGTAGAGGGTGTGCTCCCAGGATCCAGGGATGAGGTCGCCTTGGGCCATCCTGAGCTGGTCTGGAGTGAAGTAGACGGTCACGCTGGAGTTGCAGCAGCATGCCATGGCCTCGGCCGGCCATTCCGGTTCAGCCAGGGGCAGCCCCGGGGTTTCGGTCTGCATCGACTCCGGCTTCAGCGGACACATGACCGTTCCGAGTGCTGCTGGGCAGACCTGTCGCTGTTTAACGCGCTGCGGAGGCGTGCCGTTCAGGCGTGGTCGGCCGAATCGGCAATCTGCCATTGCTGGCCGCGAGTGCAGCCCCATCAAGAACGGGTAGATGCTCTGTAGCCGGCGGTCGTGTGCACCGAAGTTGTCCGCACTCAGCAATTCCCGGGTGCTGGGCGTGCGATGCCCGTGGATGCGTTTCAGCACCGCTGGGCAGTAGAACGCACCGGCGTACTGCAGCGGGCCAGGTACGGGGCCCTCGGGAGCGCCAGGGGGTAGCGCGCTGGGGTACTCGATATTCCAGTGTTTGGGGTAGCGCACCACTGGCGAGTAGCCGGTTTCCAGCATGAGCTCGGCGAACCCACTCTTGGGGTTGTAGCCCATGTCAGCGGTCAGCGAAGGCCTGCGGCTGCGTCGACCGCCACGCCGGCAATCGACCCCTGTACGGCGCGCGTGATGCAGGGCGATTGCCAGACCCTGCACACTGCCACTGGTCGGAGCATGCACTGCCATGCCCACAAACAGCGCCGGCTCGGAGTGCAGCGCGTCGCGGCGCCCGATTCTGGAGACGAAGGTAGCGCCTACGCCGAATCCACTGGATTTAGTCTCGCCGGGACCGCCGGGTATCTTGACTCGGCCGCGTTTGTCACGAGCCCAGTACCGTGCAACCGACGAGGCTCCCCTGTACCGGTCGGGTCGGCTGCCTAGCATTCCGTCGGGTGCGGCGGTGTCGATGATGGTCTCATCAACCACGAGGTCACCCTCGCAATTGGCTGGCGCCGCTACCCGTATCGAACCAGCGAGCAGATCGTTGATCACTGTGGTCAACAGTTGGTCTGCTATCTCGCTGCGTCGTCGCTCGTCATTGGTGCGGGCGTTCAACCGCGCTTCATGTTCGGCGTTCGTCATGCGTCTGGCTGGCAGATCGAAATCAGGGTCAAGCGGCAGCAGGCGCTGATTCCAGAAGCGATGAAAGCGTTTGTATTCGGTGCCAGTCTGGATACGGATTGCTGTGACGTCTTGTCGCGCCATGCCAACTGCAGCGAGTTGGTCAACGTTGAGTTCGCCGACTGTCTCCATCGCGCCGACCAGACTTATGTCGCGTCCCATGAGGAACCGGACCAGCAGGGCCACCAGCACCGCCGTCACGGTGTACTCGATTCCGCGGTTCTTCCGTCCACCGCCTCGCGACGATTCGTGGCAAGCAGCCTCGATGGTGTGTGCCGCACCGGACTTCGCGATCGCCTCGGAGGCGGTGGTGAAGATATCGTCGGCGATCAGGCACAATTGCGGGCGAGTGTGGATCATCGCTGTGCCTCCGTCAGGATGGTGATTTTGTGGTGCAGCTTGTACTGGGTCACGAGCGAACGTTCCTCGCCAAGAATTCGCAGCTCGTAGAGATCAGCCAGCTGCTGTAGGAGGAGGGCCGGGACCCGTTCGGCCAGGTCAAGGACCCACCGGTTCCGCAATGCGACCGGATCCAGGCCGGAATGTCCTAGGGCGCGCAGCTGCTCGCTGATCCGGTTGACGATGTTGCGCTCCGCGATCTCGGCATGAGGGGCGAGTACCAGCCGGTCACCGACACGGGCCGCCAGCCCCAGCAGGCGCCCGCCGATTTCGCGGTCGACGACCGGTACTTCCCGCACACCCCCACCCAGGTTCGGCAGCGTCACAACACTGACCGCCCGACCGTCAACGGGCAGGCTGGTGATCGCTGTGCCCCTCAACGTGCGAAGGTCCGCCGGCCGGGCGCCGGCCCCGTAGCAGAGGTCGATCAGGGCCTGAGCGCGCTGCCCAAGTCGGATTGGCAGCCTCGGGACGATCATTTGGGCGCGTTCGATCTCTGAGCGGCTGGCAACTGGGTGGTGTTGCCGTAGGGGCGCATTCTTCGGTTGTGCGACCGGAAACTGCCGAGGATGCAGACGGCGGCCAGTCCCGTAAAGCACGTAGCGCCGTTGATCGAGCGTACGTCGGCTCTCCGTTGCGGTGACCCTCAAATACTCATCGACGTTGGCCCTGGTGAATGCGCGGATCGGATCCACGACATCCCCAAACGCCGCCCACACCAGGAAGCGCGCGATGTGACCCACCGTCTTGCGATCTTGCTCTGCCGTGGTGAACGGCAGCTGGCATCTCAAGGTCGCGGCCGCCTGAATTGCCGCCGTCGCCATCTCAGGGTTGTCTGCTGCGACCGTCTGACGGAGTAGCCGCGTCCGGCGGTCCCCATCGGTGGGCGGCAGCGCTGGTAGTTCCCTGACCGACGAGCGCGCCACCGTGACGCTGGTATTCACCGGTGCGTTCGCGCAGGCTTCTTCGGTCGGCTTCGACTCGGCACATCGCGGCGTGCTGCGCGCGATGGTCATCTTCTTCCACCGCGCCATCAGCAACCACCAAATACAGCTGCGGCGCTGCGGCGCGGGGACTGCCTACACAGGCGACCTGCATTCTCAGAGTTCTTGCGGTGAACCATGCCGGACCAGGTATCGCGGCTACCAAACGTCGACCGGAACGAGCGTCCTGAGACTGGCTTGGATCGCGGTGGCGACATCGGCGGCGCGGGTTGTTGACACAGGCTTGCAGACACGCTGGAATACACCTATCCCTCCTACGGGGGGTTCTAAGAGCCTGATAACTCTTTGTGTACGTCGAAGCCGGGTGCCAGCCCGGCTTTTGGCGTTTTTGGGTCGGATACGCCAACCGATTCGGTCCGCTTTGGGTGCGATGCCCTATCTCAGCGGTTACATGATGAACCTCCTGCAGGTTCGACGCCCGAAGTGTCTGGGGCGCAGCTAGGCGGGGTCGGCAGACGAGTCGGCGGCATTGGAAAGGGCTTGGGCGAGAAGACGTTCACCAGTCTCTGCCAACGTCAGGCCCTGGGCATAGGCGTAGTCGTACACACGTTCAGCGAGCTGCGGCGACAGACCGAACTCGACGCGCACTCGCTCGCGCCGCCTCATGATTGGTCGTGCCATCGACATCACCTCTGCTCGTAGAAACCCGGTTGTGCCCGGAAGAATCCGAAAGATGTCGAGCTTGAATATAAGCGAATTCTCTGGCACCCTCCGCGACCTTCCAATCGTTAGCCGCCAGACACTTTGTGCCGCAGCAGTTTTGATGCCGCAATATCGGCAGTTGATTTCTAGGTCCAGATATTGCGCAAACTGCCTGCAGAGCAGTTGTTTTCATTGGACCAGTTCGGCGGAAATTGGGTTCCGGCGCGGAATCCATTCGCATCGCTTCGGGGCGGGATTGGAGGTATGCCGCAATACGGCGTGTCGTGGCCAGGCGCCAATCCCCTGATGGGTCTTCATTTTCCAGCAAGGCCGTGGCCGCCACACTCTTCCGACAGCCCAACCTCCCGACCCGTTGCCAAGTCTGTACGTGCTGGACTGACTTGGACTAAACTATCGGCTGTGGGACCCCTTGGGTGGCTTGAACCGAAGCGCCGTTAGCGAGGTGAAAACCGGCCGCGCAGGACGCGGGACAACTGCAAATAGTCGCCCTCGAGTGCCCTCTTGGGGTCCCACCCAAAAATGGCGCTGTTCGGCCTGAGCGCGGGGCTTGGCGTGGCAACCCCTTCCTCTTGGCGCGAACCGTTCGCCACAGGCAGTGAGCGTCCTTTGACGAGTCAGTGCGATCTGTGTGCCGCCAGTGTCGAGAAGCTCTCGGTTGGCTTGGGTCCCCGGTATGCAGGGTTCCGCAGATGCGAGGCTGTCGGTGTCACGGCTGAAATTTTCGCGCAAGCAGCGTCTTCGTCCTGCTTGTAGGCTGCTTTCGGCGAAGGGGGATGTGCTGTGCCAAATACTGTTGGTGGGGGCAGTGATCATGGGTTGCGGGTTCAGACCGACACGTTGAGTAGCGCCTCAGATCAACTGCAGTCGATCGCTGACGAGTTGCGCGATGGGTTACGTCGGCTTGCTTCGCACGCTGACCGGGTAGTTGAAGGCTCCTGGCGCGGCGAAGCCGCATCGGTATTCGCCAACGAGTGGCATGAGTTCCGGGAGACGGCTCAATCGATCGTCGAGGACGCTGATGTGATAGCCAGCCTGGTGGCACTGAGCGTCAACCACTACGTCGACGAAGACGAATCCAGCGCAGAAATGTTGCGCGCTACGTGGTCGAGACAGGTGTGACTTGGCTGGCTACACCGTGGATGTCGATGCACTGCACGATCTTCAAGAACAAATGCAGCATTTCCTGACCAGAGCCACCGAGAGTTTGGCCCACGTAGAGGGTCTTATCGCCCAGGTCTGTGCAGATTGGGACGGAACCGCCGCCGCCGCTTACCAACGCCGCCACCGCGAATGGGTCGACGCGTTACGTGACATGAACGACTCGATCGCCGACTTCAGGGCGTGGACGGGCGCGGCCGAAGAGGGCTACCGCGAAGTCATGGAAATCAACCTGCGCATGGCGCAGGGATAGAGCGGGTCAACGTACGTGGGCGTTTGGGTCGTCGATCCCGACTGGTATTTCACCACCGCCGAGGTTCTGGGGCGCGCGGCTTCCGAACTGGCAGGCGCCGCTGGAACAGTCGCAGCTACCGCGGACTTCGCAACTCTGCACATGGCGGGCAATGACCCGATCGGAACAGGGTGGGGATCGAAGTACGACGCCGGTGCGTCCGGCACGGTGCAGGGTGCGGTGGCGCTCACCAAGGCGTGGTCGGCGCTGGCTGGCCGGATCTATCAGGCCGGGGTGAACCACGCCTGGGTCGAGTTCCGCAACGGCCGGGGCCGCCTACCCGTGCCGGCGAACCTGCCGCCGGAGCCGGCCATCACCCAGTTGACCCTGACGATGCAAACCTCCGTGGGCGGCAACGGTATTGGTCTAGATGAACTGCTTCCGGGTCTGTTGGAGATGCTGGGCCGCGAAACCCCCAACGCGAACACCGACAAGCTCCAGACCGCCACCGATGCGTGGAACCGTTTCGCCGGAGACATCACCGACGCGGTTGACGGGGTCGTGCGGCTGACGAAACGCCCCGATCCGTCGTTACCCGACGCGACAGCTTTCTATGACTCCGTCATCAAAGTCAGTGCGCCCGGTGACGCGTTGGCCGCCGATGCGCGCCTATTGGGCTCATTGACCAGTGGCTTTTCCGGCGGGGTGGCAACGATGCGCCAGTCCATCGACAGGCAGGTCAGATTCACCGCACTCATGCTCGGCGGCACCGGAACCGTGTCCGTCGTTGCTGCCGGGGTCACCGGTGGAATCTCAATCCGAGCCGAGGCCGCCGTGGCGCGGCGACTCATACAACGCGCCTCCGACAATATCCGCGGCTACATCAACACCCTGCAAACCACCGCGTCACTCATCAACACCTTCTCGCCGATCTTCGACCCGGTGATGAAATCACTTCTCGACAAAGAAGCCCTCATCCCTGCCGTGGGGTACGAACAGCGACCCGACGGCACGCTCAAACCGACTGTCCGCTACTTCGACCGCGCGAAATGGGCGGCCTGGCAGCGCTACCTCGAACGCGGCGGCGACTGGGACATCGACCGATGGAGCAAGGCCTACGATCAGCTCCTGGAGAATGCGTCCAATGGGTGGTGGTATGACCAGCTCGTCGCCGACATCATGGGGTACGACTCCGAAGAGGGTTGGCGCCATCAGTACGGCAATGCCGAGATTGTGCCCGGCCGGCGATGGGACTGGGCTCACCTGGTCGATGGGATACCGGACGAAGTGGTCGAGAATAAGAGCGGCAGACTTGATTTCGATCAACTGCGCGCAGATGAGGAAGCTCTGCAAGTGGGCCTGAACGTCACCTACAACATCAACAGCAAGTACCCGTACAGCGAGGCAGAACTGGCCGAGCTGCAGCGGCTGCAAGACGAGTACCCAGACCAGTTCCGGGTGAACCGGCTACCCTGACGGGGAGGCAAGTATGGGCAGCACATTCAACTACGTGCCGATTCAGTTGACGAAGGCGTTTCGCGACGCGCAGTCCGATGAGAAGTTTCAAGGCTGGCTCAACATGCAGGACGCCGCGATGGGCATCGAATTCCCCATCAACGACCTGCCAGAGGTGCGCGACAGCATGTTCACCAAAGACAGTCTCGCCCTGGCCGAAGCCAAGCTGACCGACCTCTACGACAGCAACCGCTCCGCTTACACCGGTGACGAGAATGTCCACCGCACAATGCGTTTCGTGTACTACATCGGTGAAACCTTCCGCCGGGCCTTCGAAGGAACCTGGGTCGCCATCCCCCCTCAGGAAAACGCCCCTGAACAGGGCGCTCCGCTGCCCGGCATTGACGTTCCGTTCCGCGAAGGTTTCATTCAGCCGACCCAACTCATCGGTTTCGCGCTCACCCGACGCAGCGGCATCGAGATCCCGCGCGTGTACGGCCACATGGAACGCGCCTACAACAAATGGCAAGAAGCAGGGCGCCCGGAGCGCACCTTCCGCGGCACACTGCGCGAGAACGACTAACCGACCGGACTGTCGGCCCATTCGACTGTGAGAATGCGCCTCGACGGCATTGCCAGGCTGGTTCCTGCAACCCGTTAGTCGCACCGGGCAGCAACCAACCCCAGGCGCGTCGATACTGGGCCATGATGATCGAGTGAGCAATCAATCGCCCGAGGCAGCTGCCATCGCAGAGGCCGCGATAGGTCTCGCCGGCCAGCGACTGCATCCATTCACAAGGGAGCTCATCGAAGCGCTGTGCCGCGGCGAGGTAACCGGGGATCAAGCCGCGCTAGCGATTGTTGCGCGGTTCGTTACCGACAGCAAGGATCTGAGACGCGAGTTATGAGACAAGAAACGAGAATTCACAAACTGGGTCAACGCAGCCAGGAAGCATTGGTTCCAACGCTGTCTCTGTTGTTTCGTTCTGGATTTCTAGAAATCTCAGCCAAACTGCCTCAGGACGGGGCGCGAGCCTCAAGTTTGCGTTATTTCAACTCTGTTAAATCGCTCAAAGATTTACTTAGCCTCGCCAGGCTTTCGGCCGCAATTTCCGACTCTTTAGAAAACGCTTCGGCGTTCTTCTTGATATCGCGAAGAGCGATCCTTCGTTCAACGAGCTCGTCGATAAGTCGCTCGGGAACCTCTGCTGATAGCCAGCAGTGGTAGCAGGTTTGGCACTGCTGACCTCGGCGGAAGTACCGAATATTCTCGTGCCTTAGCTCTATACGCTGGTGATACTCCTCGCCGAGTTCCGTCAGCTTTACGGCCTCAATGACACGCCAGGTTTCACATTTGGGGCACCATTTCTGTGGTCCGTGTTTTGCCATTTCTCCTCCAGAATGCGTCCCTACCGAACGTGTTGTTTAAGGTAGCTGGGGTTAGCGGTTGATGAGAATCATGGATGATGCGCTAATCGAGCGCAAGTGTTCAAATTGAACACCCCACGCAGCTCAGCGAGACCGTCGATGACGTTCTTCGATCGGATCGCCCTCGACGCCCCGATACGGGTGCGGCACGACCTCAACGCAGCCAAAAATCAGGGCTGAACTTAGCGAGGAGAAGCATCTCGATTGTTTAGATCGAGACGTGGATATATGAGGCCGGCGTGGTCAGCCCATGGGTGTGAATGTCAGAGTCCACGGACCCTCCGCACCACCGATCTGGAAGGTGGTCGGCCCGGTGGCGTGAAACGCAACGTTTCCGGTCCCGGCAATCGACATGATCACGCGATTTGGTGCTGAGTAGTCCAGACTGCCGTCGGCGTTAACCGGTACGGCGGTAAATCCGCCTGGTGACTCGGTGGCTGACCATGTCGCGGTGTAGCCGCCTGCGGACAGGTCGGCGGTATGGACCCCTGTGCCCGAGCCGCGGAGGGTGACGGGTCGGCGCGGCTAGCCGCGGGTGTTGCAGGCGCATCCGATGCAACCGCATCGGCGACTGTCTGAGTGACGGTCTCGGTGACCGGCGCTGCCGTGACTGTCTCGGTGACGGTGGCCATGGTGCCTGCCGTAGAGCCGCAGCCGCCTACCGCCAACGCGACGAACGCGAGGCTGAGAAGGGCGGGCAAGTGGTGCCGTTGGGATTTCACGGTCGCTAACCGTATCCGTCGTCTGCGACCGCACTGATCATCGGCGCTCTCACTTCTAATTCTGGAAGATGCCAGCCCCGTGGGTCGATCAGGGGGTGGTCAGAGGCGCTGTTGGTGTGTTCGCGATCGTGGGAGCCTTCACTTGCGTTTGACCCCAAACTGTCTCTACCGCCTGATTCCACCACGCCCTCCCTTGATCCCAGTGATGATGGAAGTCAGTCATATCCGTTGGTTTCTCATTGTCGATGTAGGCGCGTAAGGGCGTCATTGCGTCTGCCAATTCGCCCGTTGCCGACCACATCTCGACCTCTCCCGAGTCCACGCCCTTTGGCTTCGGGGCATGGAGGAGGACAGAGTGGGCCTTCGCGAAGGGCGACTGAGCATCACTGAGAATTCCCGTCGAACCGCACCATCGCAGATTGGCCGGGGAGGACGGCCAGGGGTAAAACAGCGATCATGGCCTACCGCAGAGGTCGACTGCATCAGCTGTCATTGCCAATACGTACCTCCGCCCCCTTGACGACGTACTCGAGCACTTCGCGCAAGACATCCCAAGTCTTGACCTCCTGACACTGAAGCGAAAGGCTCCGCGTCGTAGCTGAACTCCCGCTAGACGGACCCGCAACCCTGATCCCCACCCAAACCGACAGGGAGCTTCGCTCACTGGTCCTCGGCCGCGAGAACAATCTCGCATTGGCCCCCGCGTTGTGCGGCTCGTTCGACTCCGACGACTCCCACCCGACAGCACTTGCGCCGACCTCCTACGCCACCGTCTCCAGCGCGACGAACATGCCATCGGGGTCCACAGCGCGGGAAGCGCGCAGGCCGAATCCGCAGCCCACAAACACCGACCCCGCTTCAGCACATCGATAAACCACCGACGCTATCCACCGCGAAACCATCGCAGTCATTTCGCGCCAGTAATCCAGCTGCCAGCAGCGCTTCCGCTGTCCGGTCTAAATCTCGTTGGCCGGTGCGAGCTGCGAGCCACCGCTAGTCGTGAGACCGTGAGTGCTAACCAGGGAATAGCCTGACTGGCTGTGACGACCGACCCGAGGGAACGCCTGCTGCGGATGGCGGGCTTGATGTGGAGCAACGCCGACCGCGCCGCTCGGGCCTGGCGGATGGGCGAGTGGGCGCTGCTGCACCAAGTCCGCGCCGACGGCAGCAGCAAGTCCCGTGATCCGTCCCGGTTCGTTCCGGACAGGGGAAGCAGCCTCGACCTCGACGACAGACACTTCTTGCCCGAGCTTGGCGTGAACTTCGTCAGCTCGACGGCGCGGTTTCCCGTGATGAACGCGGCCGAGTGTCTCGTGGGGGCGTCCCAGGCGTTCGGAGCATCACTGGAACAGAAGCGCACCAGCACACTGTCGACGGGGATCCTGTGCCGCAGCGCCATCGAAAGCGCCGCCAAGACCATCTGGCTTCTCGCTGATCCCAACCGCGCCGTCCGGCGCGCCCGATCGCTGGGCTACACCGAACGTGAGATCGGCTACCAGAGGAAGTACATCGCCGTCGAGACGCGCTTTCTCGAGGTTCGCACTGACGAGCGCCGCGACGCCGCGCGCCAGAGTTTCGCCGAGACCGAGCAGCAGTTTCGAGAGCGGTTGAACTTCCTGACGTCGTTGCCGAAGGCGGCCCGACAGCGGCCGCCCCCAGACTATGAGTTCTTTGTCCGCTGGGCCGGGGAGTGGATTGACCAGAATCCTCCCCCGCACGTCACTGATGCTGACGGATTGCCGTACGGGATGTCGATCGGGGCGGAGCGCTTCTACACCGTCGGATCGAGCTTCGTACACGGATACAAATGGATGACCGCCTATCTCGGCACCGAAGAGGACGTCCTCACCCAACTCGCTGACAGTCTTGCTGCGGCGGTCATCATGACCGAGTGCGCGGTGGCGCTCTACGAGGCCCAGGCGACCCACCCCGCCCGAGCCCGAGTGCGCCGCAAAAACTACCCCGACCATCTGGACTCGACGGTGTCGCTGTGGGCAGACCGATACGGCCTACACACACCAGCAATGGGGGAACCCATTCCGACATACGGAGCCCGGTCATGAGACAGTCTGAGCTGCAACGGATCACCGGTTGGTTTTACCTTCCCGAGGATCCGAGTAATCGTGTGCCGGGAGTGTTGACCTGGGAACCCGATGACGGTGCGACCCTGGAGCTGATCGGTGGCTTCTCTCCGGGACCCGAGTTCCGCCAGAATCCTACCGGCGGATGGGTCGCTACTGACTTCGTGGGCGACGTTCGACCTGGGACCATCTGCGGTGAAACGGTTGCTGGACAACAGATTTCCATCTGGGATGCTCAGCGGGGCAGCCACACGGTGGGTTTCGGCGGCGCGGTGCGTGAGGAGTTCTGGCATTCCTCGTGGATGTGCGTCGGTGCGCACATCATCAGCCCGCAAGAGCCAGCATTGGTGAAAGCCACCATCACCATCGACGAGCTGTACTACCTCACCGACGACGGCCGATTCTGCGCGCCGCAATGGTCGCCGATCGAAGGCGTTGAACATCCGGGCAAAAAGCAGCCCGACGGCACACTGTTGATGCCGTACATCTCCCGGTCGTCGGCGGTTACCGTGCTGAGTACGCGCGGGCTGAAATCCCAGAGGCGTCGTATTCGATCGCCACCACGGCGACGCGACCGTGGATGAGTCCAGCGACAGAGACCATGCCGGAACTGAAACTCGAAATGATGACGACCAAATTCCGGGGCGGACCGCAGGTGCGGCTACAAGTCGGCGCTCACGCCTGTATTGAGCTGCCCGGCAGGGCCTCCGGGTCAATGACCGACTTCGTGGAGCGGATGTCGGCCGTGGATGACCTCGTTCAACTAGCTACATTCGAGTCCTGCGGCACCTCGCAGATCACCCTTCACACCATCAGCGATGAGAGCGTCTCGCTGCTAATACATACCGGCCAAAACGCTCGGCCCGATGATCTGCACAAGCCGGCATCCATCGTGTTCACCCTCGCCGATGTCACCCTCGAGTCGTACCTCCTGACGCGGCGGCGGTTCACCGAAGGAAACCAGGCAAGTTACGCGTGGAGTGTCGTCGTGGGTCTGTGCGGACATTCATCCCGCATGGTTGAGGAGTACGTGAGCCAGGCGCTGGCAGCGGCCGAGGGCTTCCACCGCTGGTGCCTTGGCGGCGGAAGCGACGTGACGTTGAACGCACGCCTGCAGGCACTACACGAGAGGCTCGCCCCCGATGTGCAAGCGGCGCTCGGCCTCGACACCGCTCGTTGGGCAAGCTGGGCGGTGTGGGCTCGCAACCATGTCGCACACGGCGGCACCAAAACTTGGCGCCCGCTTCGCGACAGCTTCGAACTCCATTCGGTCGCTGAGTCGGTTCACCTCGTCACCTACCTCGTCGCACTGGAGGAACTCGGCGTGCCCGTGACCAAGGTGCTCGACGCTCTGCTCAACCACCCCCGACTGAGCACACTCGTGGCGCGATGCTCACAGGTCAACGATCTCGGTGAGGCAACCTGACCAGCGGTAGTACGGGCGTCGTTAATTGTTGACGTATGTCCCCGTTATCGGCGCTGCAGTTCCGGAGGCATCGGACCAAGATGCCGCAACCGCCACCCCATCTCCGTCTGCCCAGCTAAAACCTCGCACTTGTGCACACCGAGGCTGTTTGAACGGTTTCGCGATGCCTTTTCGCGCTCGGGCTCAGCCTTGGTTTTGGTCGGGCTCGCGTGGTCCCCAGTGCTGTCGGGTACGCCAACGTACGCCGAGTTCTTCGGCGATGAGCTGTTCCACGGAGAGGGACTCGCCGCGATCGGGACTGTCGGGGGACTCAGTCTCGGCAGCTTTCTTCCTTTTGGACTGCTTCTTTTTCTTTTTGGCGTCGTCAGTGTCGAGTGTTTGGCCGTCGAGATTGAACCGGAGGTCATCCGCGCGGTATTGGCTGGCGGCGGTGCGCAAGCCGGTAACGGCGGGGATGAGCAGGTAACGCACCGAGGCAGGCTGGTGCCACAAGTCAGCGGAGACAGCCGAGCCGACGATCTGGGCGAGTAGTAGAAATCCGCCTTGGGTGAGGCCCTGGTCGGCAGCCAAGTTGGCGGCCTGGCCGATCAGGTCTGCCCCGATGCGCACCGCGTCTGGGTGCGCGGTTTCGAGGATGGATTTGGGTTTGCTATCGCGGGGCATGCAACACATCCCGAACACGTTGAACTCGGGGACTTCGCTATTTGCATGGCTTTCGCGATCGGTGATGACGCGGCAGATCGCATCTGCGACATCTTCGGAAACGAGGTCGGGGTGAAACTCGGTCAGCTTGATGCGCGGCGCGGTCGCCGAAAGAGCGGCCAGCAGCGCGGACCAGAAGTATCCGCTCTGGGGGGTGGTTTTCAGGCCGAGGTCATCGAGCTGCACGGCAAACTTCTCCCACCCGCTTTTGAGGGTGAGCGCGTCCAGGACCGTCAGCCACGATTGTTTGGCCTCATCGGGTAGCTCAAAGGTGAACGCAAGGACGTCGCGCAGAGTGACATCGACGATGCGTTGTTCGCGCTGGCTACGCTGGCCACCGGTTTTAGCGTCAGGATTCCATTTACGGCGCGTTGCCTGGTCTATCGGAGCGTCCAGTGAAGTGAACTTTTCTCCGAACACCGTGGTCAGGAGGGCATCGAATTCGCCCCTGGTCAGCGGCTCTGTCCGGTCCCGCTCTTCGGGCAAGTCGTTGCCGGTGCGGACCGCTTCGCGCAGCACCGTGGACTGATGCGATGCTCCGTGGCAGCCACAGATGCAGCCGGGCTTTTTGGCCTGCTCACACCCGCCGAGGCTGTGATCGCGAGGATTCGGGGCAGGCTTGGGCGATGTCATATTCATGGTCCTTTCGTTGGGGTTAGTCGATTTGCGAGGCTGAGGTAGCGGTACGCGGTGGCGCGTCCAACACCGAAGGCCGCAGCGAGTTCTCGCACGGGCTCACCCGTAGCGGCCAAGCGACGAAGTTGTTCCTGCCGATCGGGGCTGAGTTTGGGCGGCTTGGTGGCCGGCAGTTGGCGGGAGCGCCGGGATTCTCGTGATGCTGCGCGGCGCTCACGGCCGAGCTCCAGTTCAAGCTCGGCCAGTGTGGCCATGATCGCGGCGACAGCGCGGCCGGTAGGTGTGTCGGTGTCGATACCTTCACGCAAGGCGCGCAACACGATTCGCCGTTCGCCGAGTTCGGCGATGGTGCGGGTGACCTCAGCGACCGAGCGGCCAAGGCGATCGACCGCGGCGACGATCACAGTGTCGCCGGCGCGGGCATAGTCGAGCATGGCGGCCAGGCCGGGCCGCTCGGTGTTCACCGCGCCTGAGAGCTTGTCGGTGAACACCCGATCCACGTCGTCGACGCCGGCAGCAGCAAGCGCCGCCAGTTGTGCATCGAGTTCCTGACCGGTGGTACTGACGCGGGCGTAGCCCAAAATTGCTGCCATTGCGACACTGTCCCACTGCGCACCGACAACCAGGATCTGAGACAGATGGTGTGAGACAAGAAACGAGACACCGCAACCTGGCGGGATGCGCCGGGGGAGCGGCGGTTTGGAGCCCGTCTCGGTTCTCTAGAAAAGAGACACTCCTGGATATCGGCATCTCCCGATACAGCGTCTACCGCAGCCTCGTCACGCCCAGCGAAATCATCTGCCTGACAATGGAACGGATTAGCGCGGCAGTGTCGTGAGATAGGTATGACCACCATGTCTAACGACACCACCCCCGACTACAGCGACGACTACGACACTCGCCGGAACGTTCTTCTCACCCCCGACGAAGAACTCGCTCGCCCAGACCGCTATCCGCGCATGTGGAACATGTCTGCTGGGATGGCGTTCTTCCAGGCGGTCATTCGCCCGGACACGCCGGATCACCCGGAATACGTCAGCGTCCCCATGCCAAGCAGCACCACCGACCTCGAAACCCGTGGGACCAGGATCTTCGCCGTGGCTCGGTGGAATGGATTGTGGGAGGCCGCCCAATACCGGCGCCGCTTCTTTCACGACGACGTCGACGCGGGCACCGACGACTACGCGAGATTGCCTCCCGACCTGGCGCGCATCGCCGATCTCGGTGATAACAACATCGTGTTCATTCCCCGCACCCAGACCCGCTACTACGACTATGCGCCCCTGTTTCACCTGCTCCCGCGCGCCACGTTGGACCGGTTCGGCCTGCCGATGCTCACTGCCGGTCAATGGCCGTTCTGGGCGGAGTTGACCAACCCGGACCCCTACCTGCCCGTTGATTTCAGCCAGCGGCTATCGCGGGCGTGGGGGGCCACGATCTGGCGTCACCTCATGCCTGGTTCACCGCAGATCGCCTTCACCAAGGACGACCCGATCCGCATCCTGGCGCACAACCTCGACTTCTGGGTGCCCGCGGTTACCGAGGCCATGGAAGACGAGATGCGGACCTGGCCGATCGTCGATACCGATGGCCCTAGTGGTCCGGTACGGCTGAGCAACGGCGAGATCCTCGAAGGCGTCACCGCCGGCGGCCCCCGCGTGGGTTCTGACTTGTGGGCCGGTGAAGAGGAAGCCGCCGAATTCGTCGAGCGCACCATCGACGCCGCCGACAAAACTGGCCGGCTGCGCGACATTCTCGACGCCGTGCGCTCCTACCGGGTCCACGACGACTTCTCCGACCGGTGGTCACACGCCAAGGAGGACTTCGATCGCACGCTCAACCACAAGCGCTCAAAGGTCACCGTCACCTTCGTCGAGCTCGATGACACCACTCCGGTTCACGGGCCTGAGACCGAAGTCATCGGCCAGCTCGCATGCAGCGACTTCCTGACTCTGCTCAACCGCAGCGACCGCGAAGTGGTGGTCGTCCTGCGCAGCGGAGTCACCTCTCTCACCGACGTCGGCAAGATCCTCGGCTACAGCAGCCACAGCGCCGTATCAAAGCGGCTCGCACGCATTCGCGACCAGGCGGCACGCTTCTTCGACGAGACCTGACCCCGAAACGAGGAAGTGGGCAATCACCCCACCGCGCCACCATCAAGGACCCCAGGTCGTGATGATGAAAAACAAGGGCAACCGGCAAGTGGCTCCGGTGATTCGACATGTACTTCGACATGTATTCAGATGGGTATTAGATGATCTTTTATAGCTCCTTCTGTCGCGGCAAGGATCAGTGTCCCCTCCAGGAGGTTGACGCGCGGTGCACTGGCATCATGAGTCCGTGAACCACGCACCTATCCCCGGCCAGCAATCCGCCATTGAGGCGCTGCTCAAGGCCTCTGCCCGCACCTCGCAGCGGGTCAACATCCGGAACAGCTTCGTTCAAGGGGGCGATCAAAAGCATCCCGTCCCCGGCCCGCTCCACAAGATGGTTCGCGCACAGGACGACCGCGCACTGGATCTGTTTTTGCTGCACCGCGCCCTGGTCTCGGCGGAACCCTGGACCAGCCGGCCCCTTCTCTCCCGGGTCTGGGCCCGAATGCTGGGTGTCGAAACTGACCAGGACCACGGTGCCGCCGTCATCTCGCGCGCCTGGCGGCGACTCGACCAGAAGTACGGCCTTATTACCCGCGGCAAGACCGGTCGCAGGGCGGTCTTCACGTCGCTGCGGGAGGACGGCAGCCGCGAGGACTACACCGCACCGTCTGGTCGCGACGTCGCCAATCGCTACTTCCAGCTCCCGTTCGAGTACTGGACCGACGACCAGGCCTGGTACCGCACGTTGACGCTGGCCGGGAAGGCGATGTTGCTGGTCAGCTCCACCCTCCCGCCGGGCTTCATCCTGCCCGGCGAGCGGGTGCCTGAGTGGTACGGGATCAGCGAATCCAGCGCACAGCGTGGCCTGGCGGAACTGCGCGACGCCAGTCTGCTGAACCTCTCCATCAGCTACAAGCCCACTCCGCTGGAGAAGATCCAGACGACCGAGGTCTACAACTACACGTTGGTGCCGCCATTCGGTCGCATCGAAAAGCGCCGGCTCCGAGTCGTTCCGAAGATCGCCAGTGCATGACAGCCGCAGCGCCTACTTTCCACTGGTCGAGTGGCACTTCCCGTCGTCTGGGGACGCAACGAATGGCAGCCGTCACATCACCAAACCCCCGTGTCGGGTGTACAGTGAACGACGTAAGCCCTGAGGCATTCCCGGCACCAGCAATGGTGTGTCTGGCCCCTCAGGGCAAAACGCTTTCTAGGGCCTGAACGATGGACGCCCACGAACTCCCCCTTGAAGAGCTGATCTCCCCTGCCCGCTACCAGCGGTATCGAGCGGCCGCCCGCGGCGATACAGCTCGCGCGGCGCGGCTCTACATGTGGAACTGCGACCTCTCCGCGGCTTACTGGCCATCAATCGCACTCGTCGAAGTCGCCATCCGAAACGCCATCGACTCGCAGCTCTGCTCCCACCTCGGCGTCACACGCGAAGACGGCTGGCACGCCGAAGTCCTCGCCGACCGCCCACGCATCCACCTGACCGACAAAGAACTCGACAGGGTCAAGAAGTCGATCGACGCGTTCGAGCGCAGGAACAACCCCGCCGGTCAGCCCCGCGTGGAACCCACCGGCGGCGACATCGTCGCCGATCTCAGCCTCGGGTTCTGGGTGTCCCTCGTCGGTGAAGGCATCCCTCGTCGTCACGCGAACGTCTACGACTACTTCACAAAGCTTTGGCGGCCATTCCTCCACAAGGCCTTCCCGCACTACGGACCAGGTATGACGTCGGCTGGTCCACTGCGTAACCGCCTGCGCACCTTCGAGCTACTTCGCAACCGGATAGCCCACCACGAACACATCTTCACCCTCAGCCCAAACCACAACCTGGACAACATCATTGCCCTCGCTGGATTCATCGACCCTGCCCTCGCGGACTACCTCCGGGGCAACCAGCAAGTGACAGCAGTAACCAGCCGGTACAGCAGCCAAGTCCTCTTGCAGCCGTCGGAATGAGACGAATTCTGATCCGGCCTCATGACCTACTCGGCGACCAGCGGTCGCTAACGCCCGCGGGGAATCACGATTCGGGATCGCTGCACCGTGGACCCATCGGGCAGGTCGGCGCGGAGCCCGAGGATCTCGAACTGATCGGGACTCGCGTTGACTGTTGCGATCTGCACGTTCATCGCGTCGGGGAGAAGCTCAGCGAGTGCCTGTTGCAGCGCTTCTGCAGTCTCGATACCCAGCTGAACTGGGTCGGCGTTGCCCACCGTCAGCTGCCTCGGTGCTTCTGAACGAGCTTGCGGACCTCGGCGTCGTTGGGCGTGATTCCCATGCCCTTCATCTGCTTCTTGACCTCGGCGATGGCGTCCGACTCGGTGCCACCCAAGGGGATCTGGATCCCCGCCGAGAATTGCTTCTCGAGGTCACGTTGCAGCTTGGCCATGCCGGCCTTGTTGGGGACGAACTTCCCTGAACTACTCACCTGACGTCTCCTTGTATCAGCCCGGCGCGGCCAGTCCGCAGTCGGTCTCCGAAGTAAGTCCAGCATGCTCCACCGACAAGCTCCTCGGCCCGTGCTGACCTGTTCCCAGCGTCCGGCAAACCGGGAACAGGTCACCGTCATGACCGAACACCTGCACCCCCGCGCCGCGATGCTGCACATGGTTCGCATCCAGGCTGCACTAGTGCAGCAATTTGATGTAAGATGGGTTTGTGGCCGGAAGTCCGACCACGTAAGGGTTCTGGTAGATCCGAGAGTTCGGGTCCCAGTAGGAGAAGGAGAACACCATGGCCAGCATTCGCTGCACCCGAAGACGAAGAAGAAGTCAGCTGCTGGGTCCAATTCCTGACAGCTGGCTGTAGCCGCAGCGCGGTGATCAAACCAGATCACCGGGGCGACTACACGAGCGACTACTCGTTCTTCTTCTAGCGGACCATGAAAGGCACAGGCCCGTGACGAAGAAAAAGCCGGTCAAGCACGCCAAGCGCAAGGCGACCACCAACATCCCCCCAGTACCCGCCTACTACCTCAACGAACAGCCGCCCCAACAGGGCCGAGCAAACATCAACATAGAGATCGACAAGAGCAAGGTGAAGGCCCACGCGAGCGCCCCAGCCAGCCACCTCAACGGCCTGACCGGACTGACTATCGGCGCGATCGCCGCAGTCGCCCCGGTCGCAGCGATCGCGATCTCCTGCTACGCAGGGTTGCCTACGGCAGCGATCGTCGCACTTACTGCGATGGTGACCGTCGTGTCACTGATCGCCCTGGGCCTGCTCATCTACATGCTTCGCAAAGGAGATTCCTCACCGTAGGACGTGGGGAACCCACCACACCGCAAGGTGGGGTTCGTCCCTAAGAAGGAACCAACGAGCCCCACCTGGTAACCAGAAAAGGAATATCCCCGTGTCAGTGAAAGAGGAGAACCGTATCGAGCGGGTGTCGGTGACACAGCGACCCAGCACCAACGGACTCCTAGACGAGATCATCGGCGCCACCCACATGTCCAAGAGCGACATCTACAACGTCGGTGTCGACGTGCTGCACTTCGTGTGGACAGTCCTGAGCAAGGGCGGAGTCATCGGCGTGAAATTCCCGGGAGATACCGACTACAAGCCGGTCAACATCTTCATCCCGGGCATGACCAAGCCATCGTTCACCCCGAAGTAAGAGCGCACCGATCCGCCCGGTACGCATTTTGTGAACCGGGCTTGTCGGACCGGGGTGGGAGAATCGGTGGCGCGGTTTGGCCCGGTTGAGGCAGGAGCGTCCGAGGTGCACAAGTACGCAACGTTCAAACAGATGACGGTTGAGTGCGAGTGCTGCAAGCTCCCGCGCGACTTCTTTTTCAAGACCAAGCACGACCGGGTGATCTGTAGGGGCTGTGAGCCCCACAATGGCAGTCCCGAAAAGCAACAGCGAAAGCTACGTGACCATGCGGGACTCTACCTCTCGGAGTTGCGTCTTGCGCAGGACGAACGTGAGAGCGAGGCCCAGCGGTATCGCGCCGGCGTGCGCGATATGCAGGGCCGACATAACGAAGAAATCGGCATTCTCAACGAGAAGATTGCGCAGCTTCGGACGGCGCTCCATGGCGGGGCGGATCCTGCTGTCGATCGGTGGCTTGCGGACGAAGCTATCTCGTTGGCTCGGGAGAACCGTGACCGTGCATATCGGGCTCGTGACTTTGCCTTGGCCGCTATCTGGCAGATCGACAACCTGCATCACGCGAGTGACAAGTCACCCTGAATCACCCCGGGTTTGATGCACACCTTCTTTCGAGGGAAGGTAGTTCGCATCATGCCGAAGAGATACGACGAGGAGTTCAAGGCCCGAGCGGTCCGGTTGGTCACTGACCATCTCGAGGAGTACGACACCCGCACCGCCTGCATCACCGCGGTCGCCAAGCGGTTGGGAGTGTCCTACGAAACGCTGCGGCGGTGGATCAACCAAACTGAGGTCGATACCGGGGTCCGCGACGGGGTATCCACCGACATCTCGCGCGAGAACCGGGAACTCAAGCGTAAGAATCGTGAGCTTGAGGAAACGATCGAAATCCTCAAGGCGGCAACAAGTTTCTTCGCGCGGGAGAGCGACCCGCGACGCCGTTGATCTGTGCGTTCATCGCCGAGCATCGTGCTCGGTTCGGGGTCGCTCCGATCTGCCGCGTGCTCACTGAGCACGGCTGCAAGATCGCTCCGAGAACCTTCTACGCCTGGCTGTCGCGGCCCCCGTCAGCGCGGGCCTTGTGGGACACCGTCATCACCGAGGTGATGGCCGGCTACTACGAGCCCGACGAGGCGGGCCGCCGCAAGCCGGAGTCGTTGTACGGCGCGGTCAAGATGTGGGCTCACCTGCAACGCCAGGGCATCACGGTGGCCCGCTGCACCGTGGAACGCCTCATGCGGGCCAACGGATGGCAGGGGGTGACCCGGCGCAAAAAGGTCCGCACCACGATCGCTGACCCGGCCGCAGCCCGCGCTGCGGATCTGGTCAAACGCCGGTTCCGGGTGCCCGCCCCCAACATGCTGCTCGTCGCCGATTTCACCTACGTGCGACTCGCCTCTGGGGTGTTCGTCTACACCGCGTTCGCCATCGATGCCTACGCGGGGCGGATCGTGGGCTGGACGTGCTCGGCCAGCAAGGAGGATCGGTTCGTACGCCAAGCCATCCGGCACGCCGCGCTACTCAGAATGAGTCAGGGCAATCCGTTGCTGGGCAACACTATTCATCATAGTGATGCGGGGTCGCAGGGCGGATTCAACTGGTCGTCGCAACACCTTGATCACGGAGGTGTGGTGTGGCCAAGCGTAAGGACGCGGAATCGGTTGGTAGGCGACGGCAGTGGGCGGCTGACCGTGCGTTGCGGCCTGCGATGCGCTCACCAGGGCGCCCGGACCCGTCGCGGTCGGTGCAGCGTCAGTTTTGGCGGCTGATCGCCCAGGGTGTCTCCACCGACGACGCAGCCGCAGAGGTCGGCGTGTCGACACCGGTGGCGACCAGGTGGTTCCACCACGCTGGCGGCATGACGCCGATCAGTCTGGATGAGCCCACGGGCCGGTATCTGTCGTTCGCCGAGCGGGAGGAGATCGCACTGCTACGCGCCCAGGGCGCCGGGGTGCGTGAGATCGCCCGCGAGATCAAGCGTGACCCCTCGACAGTTTCGCGGGAACTGCGGCGCAACGCAGCCACCCGCAGCGGCACGCAGGTGTACCGCGCAGGGGTGGCGCAGTGGAAGGCCCAGCAAGCAGCAAAGCGCCCGAAACCCGCGAAACTGGCAGTCAACCCGCAGCTGCGTGAGTACGTGCAGCAGCGGCTCGATGGCAGTGTCCGCGGACCCGACGGCACCGCCGTCGCAGGTCCGCAGACCAAGGCCTGGAACGGCCGCAACAAGCCGCACCGACAAGACCGACGGTGGTCGACAGCATGGAGCCCGGAACAGATTGCCCACCGCTTACCGCTGGATTTCCCCGATGATGAGTCCATGCGCATCAGCCATGAGGCGATCTATCAGTCCTTGTTCATCGAGGGGCGTGGGGCGCTCAAACGGGAATTGGTCGCGTGCCTGCGGACCGGTCGTGCGCTGCGGGTCCCGCGGGCCAGGACACAGAACAAACCGCAGGGACATGTCACCGCGGACGTCGTGATCAGCAAACGCCCTGCCGAAGCCGCCGATCGCGCAGTTCCTGGGCATTGGGAGGGTGATTTGATCATCGGTGCGGGCCGGTCGGCGATTGCCACCGTGGTGGAACGCAAGAGCCGCTCGGTGATGCTGGTTCACCTTCCCCGCCTCGAGGGGTGGGGTCTGGCGCCGCCGGTGAAGAACGGGCCGGCGCTCAGCGGCTACGGCGCCGAGGCGATGAACGCTGCCCTGATCGCCTCACTGGCACAGCTACCCAAGCAGCTGCGTCAGACGTTGACATGGGACCGCGGCAAAGAGTTGGCCGCGCACGCCCAGTTCACCTTCGACACCGGAACGAAGGTGTTTTTCGCCGACCCGCACTCGCCATGGCAGCGGCCTACCAACGAGAACACCAATGGCGTTCTGCGTCAGTACTTTCCGAAAGGCACCGACTTATCTCGATGGTCGGCTCAAGACCTCGAAGCGGTCGCACTGACGCTCAACAACCGACCCCGAAAGGTCCTCGGCTGGAAGACTCCCGCCGAAGTCTTTGCCCAACAGCTACACTCACTCCAACAACCCGGTGTTGCAACGACCGATTGAACCCGCCCAGTACACCTCGGTGCGGTTCGGAGAAACCCTGTCCCTGTCGGGGCTGATCCCGTCAATCGGAACGGTCGGGGACGCCTTCGACAACGCCCTGGCCGAAACGACCATAGGGCTGTACAAAACCGAAGCCATCCGCGACGACTCGCCATTCCGACGGGGCCCGCTGCAACGGCTGGCCGACGTCGAGATGCTCACCGCCGACTGGGTGCACTGGTACAACACCGATCGGCTCATGCACCGCCTGGGCCGCATCCCACCGACCGAATACGAGGCCATCTACTACGCTACAAACACAGCCCAACCAGAGGCTGCACACCCATAACCACGTGTGCATCAAACCCGGGGCGATTCACCCGATCACTGTTCATGCGGCAAGGTACAGGCGAAGTGCCGGGAACTGGAAGCGATCAAGACCGAGGTAGATGCGCTTCGACGCTGGGAAGACGTTCAAATCGAACGATTGCATGACGGGCTCGATCATGGCTTGCCCGACAACCACCCCGAGGTGCTCAGGTTGCGCGGAACTTTCTTGGGAGGACTCAAGCGAAGTCGTGTTGTCTAGCGCAAAAAGCGATCTGCTCGGTCAGGACGCTGGATGCGCTCCTTCGCCATCGCCAGTGACCGGCCAAGTTGGCTGGGGAACCACGGGACTCGGACCCAACCGGGCCGCTTGCGGGCCGGGCGGGTGAATCACCCCGGTGAGTCCGGAGACTTCATCTCTTGTGAAGGATGCAGTCATGTCAGGTTCGAGGCAGTATCCGACTGAACTGCGTGAGCGTGCGGTGCGGATGGTCGCTGAGGTCCGCAGCGAGTACTCATCGGAGTGGGCGGCGATTGAGTCTGTGGCAGCCAAGCTGGGTATCGGCACGGCTCAGACCTTGCTGAGCTGGGTGCGTCGCGATCAGATCGATTCCGGCGGCCGCCCCCGGGGTAACGAGCGACATGGCCGAAGAGCTCCGCAAACCTCGTGCTGAGAACCGAGAACTCAAGCGAGCCAACGACATCCTGAAATCTGCATCGACTTTCTTCGCGGCGGAGCTCGACCGCCGCAATCGGTGATCCTCGACCACATCGACACCCACAAACAGGTTCACGGCGTTGAGCCGATCTGCCGCGTGCTGTCTGCGCATGGCTGCAACATCGCGCCGTCCACCTACTATGACGCCTGCGCCCGCCGGCAGAATCCACCAAACGTCAAGCCCGTGATGAGGACCTCAAGGTCGAGATCGCCCGGGTGCATCGCGAGAACTATGCGGTCTACGGGGCGCGCAAAGTCTGGCTGCAGTGCCGGCATGAGGGTATCGAGGTGGCCCGCTGCACAGTGGAGCGGCTGATGGCCGAACTCGGTCTGCACGGGGCGCGGCGCGGGAAGGTCAAGCGCACCACGATCGCCGATCCGCAAGCGGCCCGGCCCGATGATCTGGTCGGTCGTCGGTTCAGGCCGAATGCGCCAAACATGTTGTGGGTAGCGGACTTTACATATGTTTCAACATGGTCGGGATGGGTGTATGTGGCGTTTGTGATCGACGCCTATGCTCGGCGGATCGTCGGCTGGCGCACCGCCACAACCATGACAACCCAGCTGGTGCTCGACGCGATCGAGCACGCGATCTGGACCCGCAGTCGCGACGGTGTTGAGGATCTGACCGGCCTGATCCAAACGCAGACCTCGCCGAAGGCGCTCCGTACGTCGTGGCAAACCTAGCGACAAACGGCACCATTGCCGACAAGATCCAGCCCGGCGTCGGGATCCCGATCGCCACAGCTGTCCGCTGGGCTCGGCAGGCATATCAGGGCGTCGCCCGTATCCACGATCAGAAGTTGCTGCACCGCGACATCAAACCCGAGAACCTCTTCATCGACAGTCGTCAGGACCTTCTAGTCGGAGACCTCGGGCTCGCGCAACTCCAGGATGAAAACGGCCTGGCCGACGCCGCGGGGAGCATCCCAACGATGGCTCCCGAAGTCGCACGCATCGGCGCACCGGGGCACAACCCTAGGACGGCGCGTGTCTATGGCATCGCCGCAGATGTCTACAGCCTCGGTGCAACTCTGTTCTGGATGCTCGCTGGCGCTCAGCCCGTTCCGGCAGCTTCGTCATACGGCGACATTTGGAAAGCGTCCCAACCTGACCTCTGGAACGTGGCTCCACACGTACCACAAGGCCTGCGCGACATCATCAACAAATCCATCGCGCGGGATCCCGTCAAGCGCTACGCCTCGGCAGCTGGTTTCGATTCCGCACTCGGCGGATGGTCACCGCCGCCACGCCACTGGACTCGCATAAAGTCCCATCCCGGGCATGAACAGTGCTTCAGTGGCACCAAAGGCACGTCGATCCTGGAAGTTTGCGCAATCCCAACGGGTGTACGAACACAGTTGATCATCGTCGCGTGCCACTCGGCATCACGGCGAGCCGTGACGAAGGCCTCCTGTCGCTTGCCAGGGTGATGGGACCACCTGATTGCCAGGGGGATGGGACCACCGTGGCGCGTTATCGAGGATGCTCGTCGGGTTCTTCTGGGTCAAGCTGGCCGGGTCGAGTGCGTTGGCGGTAGGACGGTCCTTCGATGACCAGGGTGTGGGCCGCAGCGGTGAGTCGGTCGATGGCTGATTGGGCGAGCAGGGTGTCGGCGGTCATGGTCAACCATTCGGCGGGTTCCCGGTTTGATGTCACGATGGTGGTCTTGTTCTGGTGGCGTTCGACGACGATTTCGTAGAAGTCGCTGGTTTCGGTGGCGTCGAGGGAGCGCAGCGCGAAGTCGTCGATGATCAGGACGTCGACGGCCGCCAGCCGGCGGATCTCGGCGTCGACGGTGTGGTCGAGTCGGGCGGCGCGTAGCCGGGTGAACAGTTTGTCGGATCGGGCGAACAGGACGCTGTGGCGGCGCCGAATGGCTATGTGTCCCAGGGCTGTTGCCAGATGTGTTTTGCCTACGCCGACGGGCCCGAGGATGATTGCGGACTGTCCGGCGTCGAGAAATCGTAGCGAGGTCAGGTCGCCGAGCAGGGTGCGGTCGTAGCGCAGGTCCTGTTGTGCGGTCCAAGAGTCGAAGCGCATGCTCGGGTCGAGTCCGGCTTTGGCCGCCCGCAGGGCGGCTGAACGGGATTCGCGTCGGGATACCTCGTCGGCGAGCAGTGTTTCCAGGAATCCGATGTGGCTGAGTTTGTGCTGGCGGGCAAGTGCGGCCCGTTCGGGCAGGGTGTCGGCCAGGGCACCGAGTTTGAGTGCTTTGAGCAGTCGGAGCAGGTCAGCGCCCACCGGGTCTGCGGCCACGCGGTTGGTGGTAGTCATATCAGCAGATCCCCTCGGAGTCGGCATTGGCGATCACGGTCAATGATGTTGAGGTGGTGCTGAATTCAGAGGGATCACGCGAGAACCGGGTAGCGGTGTGGCCGACGGCCAGCGGCAGTACCGGGATCGTGTTCTCCGTGGCACGCTCGAGCATCGAGGCGATCTTGTTGACCGAGACGACATCGAGATCCAGTGCCACCGAACAGGCCTGCTCGACGCGTTGCGCGCCGTAACGACGCACCAGACCCTGGAGTCGGTAGACGGTGCGCATCCGCGTCCACGGCAGCGGATCGTCGAGGATGCGTTCGGCGTAGATCCCGATATTGGGGCCGTGCGCGGCGCAGGTGGCGATCAGCGTCGTCAAGTCCCGCAGCGCGTAAACGGCTTTGTGCTCGGGTAAATCGGCACGGTCGGTACTGCGGCCACCCGGAGGCTGACGGGGGTGGACTTTGACCAGCACACCGCGGTGATAGAACTTCACCAGCTCACCGTCAGCACGCACGTCGACGGTGGTGCCGATCCACTGCTCGGGAAGCGAGTAGAGGGCTTTGGCGACTTCGGCGTGGAAGTCGCGGTGCACCTTGACCGCTTTGAACACCGGCACGTCGTAGGCGCCCGGCACCGCCAGCAGCAGCGGTTGCTCCTCGGTGGTGAACACCTCCACCGGCCGTGCACAGGTGCTGCCGTGGATACGGGTCCCGGCAGTACGCAGACACCACACGGTGACAGCCTGCTGCGCCTGCTCAATACTGATGAATGTTTCACCGTCCCAAAAGTTTCGGCGGACGTACTGCACTGCGCGTTCCACTCGCGGCTTGTCCTTGGGGGAGCGCACCCGAGCCGGATCGGTGAGGAATCCGACATGGCCCGCGTAGTCGAGCCACCCCTGGGTGAACCGGGGATTGACCGCATCAGCGGCAGCGATCACCGGCTTGAGGTTGTCCGGGATCAGCACCGCGAACACGCCGCCGAAAAACTCCCACGCCGCCTGGCAGCCAGCGACCACCGCCACCAGGGTCTGCGAGTAGGTCAGCCACACGAACATGTGCCGGGAGTAGACGGCGGTGAAGATCAGCGCGTGCACCTTGCGGCGCCGCCCATCATCGGCGTCGGTGAGCATCCCGAGGTAGCCGAAATCGATCTGGCATTCCACCCCGGGATCCCCGTCGGCGACCCGCACCGTGGTGTCCTTGCGGCCGAAACCGCAACGCTCACCAGCGAATCGGTTCAACGTCCGATACGGCACCACGCACCCCTGACGGGCCAGCAGGGTCTCGATCTTGGTGATCGTCAACGGACGCTGCTCACCATCGCCGGCCACCCACGCGGTGATCTGGTCCTCGAACCCCAGCAGCTGTTCCCACGCTGCGCCGTGGCCATCCGGGCGTACCGGGCGCACCGCGTCGGCGACAACCCCGATCAACCCGTCATCGACGGCCTCAACGCCGTCGCTGCGGTGCAGACCAGCCGCTTGCGCGGCCTCGACGTAGCGGCGCACCGTTTTGCGGTCCACGCCGCAATGCGCGGCGATCGTGCGGTAGCCCGGTGCCGGTAGCCCGGCGACCCCCAGCCACACCCGCAGCACTTCCCTGATCTCGTTCACACTGACCTCCCGAAAAGCCATGCCCGCCGCCTCCGTGACTTGGACCGTCACGGCGATCAAACGAACAGATGAAGAGACCACCGACGCGACGCGCCGGTGGTCCCATAACTGGCAATCCAGGTGGTCCCATCACCCTGTCAAAATCAGCTCACACTGGTCCCATCCTCCTGGCAGACGACACCTCCCGGACAGTACCGAAATCCGGGCTGTCGGCTGGTTTGCGCGGTGCCTGCCACGCGTGCAACTGACGACGCGCTTCCAGCCGGCGAATGCGGCTTCAAGCGGCTGACATAGGTCGTGGCGTAGCCAGATCCCTACATATGTGCTGCGGCCCCTCGACACTGCCAAGTCCACCCAAACACAAAGGTCACGAACTCTTTTGAGTTCGTGACCTTTGTGGCCGCAGTTCGTAGAACCGCTCTCTGTGGGCGAAGGGGTGTGTGAGTTCACGACATAGGTGACACCTGAGTCGGGACATGGGTGACACCTGCGATGGCACCTCGATGAGTCGCGTCATAGGTGACAGTCATGATTCATGTCGAAAGCCCGCGTGGTGGTGTTGGAAATCGTCTCCGGTCATCTGTCGGTCAGCGCCGCGGCCCGTACCTACGGGATGTCCCGTCAACACATCCACCGACTGCTCAAACGTTTCCGGGAAGGCGGTCTGGAAGCCGTCGATCCCCGCTCTCGGCGCCCCGCCAGCAACCCCCGTGCAGTCAGCGATGAGGTCATCACCGCGATCGTGCTGCTGCGCGAAAAACTCACCGCACAAGGCCTCGACGCCGGCCCGATCACCCTGCAAGAACACCTGGCCCAACAACAGCTACCGGTGCCCTCGACCTCCACCATCCGACGCATCCTGCACCATCACGGACTGATCGCCCCGCAACCCCACAAACGGCCCCGCAGCTCCTATCACCGCTTCGCCGCCGAACAACCCAACGAATGCTGGCAGTCCGACTTCACCCACTGGACCCTGGCAGACGGCACCGACATCGAGATCCTCAACTGGCTCGATGACCACTCCCGATACCTGCTGTACTGCACCGCATTTACCCGCGTCAGCGGACCCGACATCGTGGCCAGTTTCACCACCCTCATCGACATCTACGGCCCGCCGGCATCCACCCTGACCGACAACGGATCGGTCTACACCTCACGATTCACCCACGGCCACAACGATTTCGAACGACTTATCGCCAGCCTGGGCATCACGCAAAAGAACGGACGCCCCGGCCACCCACAAACACAAGGCAAAATCGAACGCTTCCACCAAACCCTCAAACGCTGGCTGGCCGCCCGCCCCCGACCATCGACCCTGGCCGACCTGCAACACCTGCTCGACGAATTCCGCATCATCTACAACACCGAACGCACCCACCGAGCCCTGCCAGCCGCCACCACACCGGCGCAGGCCTACACCGGCCGACCCAAAGCCACCCCGGACGCAATGATCGAACACTTCCGCATCCGCCACGACACCGTCGATCAATTCGGCAAACTCACTCTGCGCCACGGCAGCCGACTACACCACCTGGGCATCGGACGCCGCCATGCCCATACCCCGGTACTCATTGTGGTCACCACCACCAACGTCACCATCATCAGCAAAACCGGATACCACCTCATCGCTGGCCACCGGATCAACCCCGACCGCAACTACTGGCCCAACCAACAAAAAACCCCGGCCAAAAGACCGGGGAATTCTGTAACCGATGACTCGACTCATGTGTAACCCATGACCCGACTCACCACATCTGTGGGCGAAGGGGGACTTGAACCCCCACGTCCCGAAGGACACTGGCACCTGAAGCCAGCGCGTCTGCCATTCCGCCACTCGCCCGAATGACCGAGGGAGCGTAACACTGGGAGCGCGTCGTTCCCAAACCGCGCGATCAGCGGGCCGATCGGGCGGCCTTCAGACCGCCAGAGAGTCCTCAACCTCATCTAGATCAGATCACTGACCTGCAACGATCGAATTCTCAGAGTTCTGTTGGTCCCGCATTACGGCACCTGGCCGATACCATGCTTGTGAGCAGTGTGGCCAGAGCGACACGCGGGAGCACGGGTCCGCCCGTGCCGAGACGACGTACGACAACGAGTAGAGGCGGGCGGTGACATGGGTCTGGTCGACCGCATCGAACGCAAACTCGAGTCGACCGTCGGCGATGCGTTCGCCCGGGTCTTCGGCGGCTCGATAGTGCCTCAGGAAGTAGAGACGGCGTTGTGCCGGGAAGCCGAGTCCCGAGCCCGTACCGTGGCCGGTGGACGAGTTTTGGCACCGAACGACTACGTAATTACGCTCAGTGGCACTGACTATCAGAAGGTAAGCGCCGATACTGACCTGACCTCGACGGCGTTCGCCAGACATCTGGGGGGATTCATTCGTGATCAGGGGTGGCAAACGTATGGTGATGTGGTCGTTAGATTCGAGCAATCACCGAACTTGCACACCGGACAGTTCCGCGCACACGGCGCGGTCAACCCCGATTCGACCGCTGGCGAATCCGCGCGAGCCCACGGCGACCATGCGTTCATTGCAGAATCAGGAGAACCACCTATGACCGATAACCCGAATTACCGCGGCGGCCAGGGACAAGGGCGGCCCGGCGACGATTACTACGACGACCGCTACGGGCAGCCTCAGGATGACCCCCGTGCCGGTCAGTACCCGCCGGAGCAGGGCGGTTACCCCCCTCAAGATCAGGGCGGCCACGCTTCGCAGCGCGGCGGATACGACCGGGGCGGGTACCCCGACCAGGGCGGCTACCCGGATCAGGGCGGCTATCCCGACCAAGCTGGCTACCCCGATCAAGGCGGCTATCCGGACCAGGGCGGCTACCCGCCGCAGTCCTACGATCAGCAGCGCCCGCCCGCCGGCTACGGCGGCCAGCAGGGCGGCGGCTATGACCGTGGCTACGGCGGCCAGCAGGGCGGTGCCTACCAGCCTCCCCAGGCCCCGCAGGGTGGTCAGCCCGGTTACGGCGACGACTACGGACGTCAGGACCCCCGCCAGGGCGGCGGCTACCCCGAGCAGGGTGGCTATGGCGCCGGCGGCCAGGCGTACGGGCGCCAGGACTACGGCCAGCAGCAGGATTACGGCCGCGGTTATGCCGAGCCCCAGCAGGGCGGCGGCTACCCGGAGCCCGGCTACGGCGAGCAGGGTGGTTACGGCGGTGGCGACTACGGCGCACCGCAGGGCGGCCAGCCCGGTTACGGCGCCCAGCAGGGCGGCTACGGCGGCGGTGGTGACTATGCCGCAGGCGGCGCCATGGTCACCCTCCAGCTGGACGACGGCAGTGGCCGCACCTACCAGCTCCGCGAAGGTGCCAACGTGATCGGCCGCGGTCAGGACGCACAGTTCCGTCTGCCCGACACCGGGGTGTCGCGTCGGCATCTCGAGATCCGGTGGGACGGTCAGGTCGCATTGCTGTCAGATCTCAACTCCACCAACGGCACCACGGTGAACAATGCACCGGTGCAGGAGTGGCAGTTGGCCGACGGCGACGTGATCCGGCTGGGCCATTCCGAGATCATCGTGCGCGTGCACTGAACCTGGCCAGACCGGACACACCTGAGTGGCAAGCACCCCGCTTCGCCCTCACGGGGAAGGCTGTCCAAGTATCGTGACGTTGCCGACGGTAGCTGAGCGATACCAGTGGGGCGGATACGGAGAGGACGTCAGATGCAGGGGTTAGTGCTGCAACTGACGCGCGTCGGATTCCTTCTGCTGTTGTGGTTGTTCATCTGGTCGGTGCTGCGCATCCTGCGGACCGATATCTATGCGCCCACGGGCGCGGTGATGGTGCGCCGGGGGTTGGCTCTCCGTGGCTCGCTTCTACCGAATCGGGACCGCCGCCATATCGCGCGGCAGTTGGTGGTCACCGAGGGCGCGCTGGCCGGTACCCGCATCACATTGGGTGCCCAGCCGGTACTGATCGGCCGCGCCGACGATTCCACTCTGGTGCTCACCGATGATTACGCTTCGACGCGCCACGCCCGGCTCTCACAACGAGGTTCGGAGTGGTACGTCGAGGACCTAGGATCGACCAACGGCACATACCTTGACAGGGCAAAGGTGACAACAGCGGTAAGGGTTTCGATCGGGACGCCGGTCCGAATCGGTAAGACGGTAATCGAGTTGCGCCCGTGACCGCGCGCATGCGAGGAGCACGAGACACACCATGACCCTCGTACTCCGATACGCCGCGCGCAGTGATCGCGGACTGGTTCGCGCCAACAATGAGGACTCGGTATACGCCGGTGCTCGGTTGCTGGCGCTGGCCGACGGCATGGGCGGCCACGCCGCAGGTGAAGTGGCCTCACAGTTGGTCATCGCGGCGCTCGCGCATCTCGACGACGACGAGCCCGGCGGTGAGCTGCTGGGCAAGCTCAACGCGGCTGTCGCCCAGGGCAATGCCGCAATCGCGGCACACGTGGAGGCCGATCCGGAACTCGATGGCATGGGCACTACGCTCACCGCGATCCTGTTCGCGGGCGACCGGCTCGGTCTGCTCCACATCGGTGATTCCCGGGGCTATCTGCTCCGCGATGGCGAGCTCACCCAGATCACCAAGGACGACACCTTTGTCCAGACCCTGGTCGACGAAGGCCGGATCACTGCTGAGGAGGCGCACAGCCATCCCCAGCGCTCGCTGATCATGCGGGCGCTGACCGGCCACGAGGTCGAGCCGACCCTGATCATGCGGGAGGCCAAGGCCGGCGATCGCTACATGCTCTGCTCGGACGGGCTGTCCGATCCGGTGAGTCAGGAGACCATCCACGAGGCCCTCCAGATCGAGGACGTCGCCGAGAGCGCCGACCGGTTGATCGAGTTGGCGCTGCGCGGCGGTGGACCGGACAACGTGACCGTGGTGGTCGCCGACGTCGTCGACTACGACTACGGGCAGACCCAGCCGATCCTGGCCGGCGCGGTGTCCGGGGACGACGACCAGAGCACACCGCCGGACACGGCTGCCGGACGGGCTTCAGCGTTCAACCCGCGCCGCAACGAGCCCAAGCGAGTGGTGCCCCAGCCGGCCGAGCCCCCGCGCAAGCCCAAGTCGCGGCGTCGGATCCTCATCGCCGCCGTGCTCCTCGTGCTCGTGCTCCTCGCCGGGCTGGCGATCGGGCGGGAGATCATCCGCAACAACTACTACGTCGCCGAACGCGACGGCACGGTGTCGATCATGCGGGGGGTCCAGGGCTCGTTTCTGGGCATCTCCTTACAGGAGCCGTACCGCCTCGGCTGTCTCAACGCCCGCAACGAACTGTCGTTGATCAGCGCCGATCAGGACCAGAGCGGCCTCGACTGCCGGTTGATGGCGGTCAACGACCTGCGTCCGTCCGAGCGCACCTCGGTGACCGCGGGCCTGCCCGGCGGTACGCAGGACGAGGCCATCAAGCAGATCAATGATCTGGCCCACGGCTCCGTCCTGCCGGTGTGTGTACCGCGCACGGCGCCGACGACGTCGAAGACCACCCCACCGCCATCTCCGTCTCCGTCTCCGTCACCGACGTCCGGCACGGCTACGGCGCCGGTACCGACGCCGACAGCCGGCGGTGAGCCGCCGGCACCGGAGACACCTGCTGCTGAATCGCCGGCGCCCGGGGCCCCGGGGACCACCGTTGTCCCGGCCCCGGTTCTACCGACACCGTCGCCGACGGTCACCCCGTTGCCTCCGCTACCACAAGAACCAGGAACGAACTGCAGAGCTGTGTCATGACGACCCAGCCCCAGTCGCCGGTTACCGTCATGCCGCCGCTACCCAATCGGCGCAACGCGGAACTTCTGCTTCTGGGGTTCGCAGCCTTCATCACCACCATTGCGCTGCTCATTGTCGAGGCCAACCAGGAGCAGGGTCTGAGCTGGGACCTGGTCGGCTACGTCGTCACTTTCATGGCCCTGATGGGGATCGCCCACCTGGCGATCCGCCGGTTCGCGCCCTACGCCGATCCCCTGCTGCTGCCGGTCGTGGCGCTGCTCAACGGGCTGGGCCTGGTGATGATCCACCGGCTGGACCTGGCCAAGGGTGAAACCGCAACCGCTGGGCTCGGCGGCACCGCCGGCCAGCAGATGATGTGGACGCTGGTGGGCGTGATCGGGTTCTCCGTCGTGGTCGCATTGTTGACCGATCACCGCATGCTGGCCCGGTACGGATACATCTGTGCGCTGACCGGCCTTGTGCTGCTCGTCATTCCGGCGTTGCTACCGGCGAGGTACTCCGAGCAGTACGGTGCCAAGATCTGGATCCAGTTTCCCGGTTTCTCGATTCAGCCCGCCGAGTTCTCCAAGATCCTGCTGCTGATCTTCTTCGCCGCGGTGCTGGTGGACAAGCGTGACCTGTTCACCAGTGCGGGGAAACATGTCTTCGGACTCGACCTGCCGCGGCCCCGTGACCTGGCTCCCCTGCTGCTGGCCTGGGCCGCGTCGGTGGGCGTGATGGTTTTCGAAAAGGATTTGGGCACTTCACTTCTGCTGTACGCATCGTTTCTCGTGCTGGTCTACGTGGCTACCGAGCGGCTGAGCTGGGTGGTGATCGGTCTAACCCTTTTCGCCGCGGGAAGCGTTGTGGCATACCAGGTTTTCGGCCACGTCCGGGTGCGGGTGGAAACCTGGCTCGACCCGTTCGCCGATCCTGACGGGGCCGGCTACCAGATGGTGCAGTCCCTGTTCAGCTTCGCCACCGGTGGCATCTTCGGCACCGGTCTGGGCAACGGGCAACCCGGCACGGTGCCCGCCGCCGCCACCGACTTCATCATCGCCGCGATCGGCGAAGAGCTCGGATTGGTCGGGCTCGCAGGCGTTCTCATGCTCTACACGATCTTCGTCATCCGCGGGATGCGCACCGCGATCGCGGTGCGCGACAGCTTCGGCAAGCTGCTGGCCGCCGGGCTGGCCGCAACCCTGGCCATCCAGCTGTTCATCGTCGTCGGCGGCGTCACCAAACTGATCCCTTTGACCGGACTGACCACCCCGTGGATGTCCTACGGCGGATCCTCACTGCTGGCCAACTACATCCTGCTGGCCATCCTCGTACGCATCTCGCACGCCGCGCGCCGACCCATCACCACCACCCCGACACCGAACCCCACCCCGATCGCCGCGGCCAGCACCGAGGTGATCGAGAAGGTATGAACACCTCCCTGCGCCGGGTGGCAGTCACGATCATGGTGCTGATCGTGCTGCTGTTGGCCAACGCCACGATCACCCAGGTATTCACGGCCGACGGGTTACGCGCGGACCCGCGCAATCAACGCGTGCTGCTCGACGAGTATTCGCGTCAGCGGGGCCAGATCACCGCGGGCGGCCAGCTGCTGGCCTATTCGGAGCCCACCGACGGCCGGTTCCGCTTCCTGCGGGTCTACCCGGATCCCGAGGTCTACGCCCCGATCACCGGCTTCTACTCGCTCGGCTATTCGAGCACCGGCCTGGAGCGGGCCGAGGACGCCGTCCTCAACGGTTCCGACGAGCGGCTGTTCGGCCGTCGGCTAGCCGATTTCTTCACCGGTCGAGACCCGCGCGGCGGCAATGTCGACACCACGATCAACCCGCAGGTCCAGCAGGCGGCCTGGAATGCGCTGCAGCACGGCTGCGACGGCCCCTGCAAGGGCTCTGTGGTGGCCATGGACCCCTCGACAGGCAAGATCCTCGCCATGGCGTCGGCTCCGTCGTATGACCCCAACCAGCTGGCCACCCACGATCTGGACGCCCAGAGCCAGGCCTGGGAGCAGTTGCGCGACAACGAGCAGTCCCCACTGCTCAACCGCGCCATCTCGGAGACGTACCCGCCGGGCTCGACGTTCAAGGTGATCACCACGGCGGCTGCCCTTCAGGCCGGTGCCACCCCGGATACCCAGCTCACGGCGGCACCGCGGATTCCGCTGCCCGACAGCACCGCGACGCTCGAGAACTTCGCCGGGTCCAGCTGCGGTCCCGGTCCCACCGCGTCGCTGCGCGAGGCGTTCGCCAAGTCGTGCAACACCGCTTTCGTCCAGCTGGGCCTCGACACCGGCGCCGACAAACTCAAGTCCACCGCCCGTGCCTTCGGCCTCGACGAACCTCCGGCGGCCATTCCGCTGCAGGTGGCCGAATCGACCACCGGACCGATTTCGGATGGGGCGGCATTGGGTATGTCCAGCATCGGGCAGCGTGATGTCGCGTTGACGCCCCTGCAGAACGCGCAGGTGGCCGCGACCATTGCGAATGACGGCATCGCGATGCGCCCGTATCTTGTGGATAGCCTAAAAGGACCTGACCTGACCACCATCGCCACCACCGCGCCCGCCCAAGAACGCCGGGCGGTGTCACCCCAGGTCGCCGCTACACTTACGGACTTGATGGTCGCCGCCGAGCAGGTGACTCAGCAGAAGGGAGCCATCGCCGGCGTGCAGATCGCTTCGAAGACCGGTACGGCAGAGCACGGGACGGATCCCCGTAACACTCCGCCGCATGCCTGGTATATCGCATTCGCACCGGCCCGCGACCCCAAGATCGCGGTCTCGGTGTTGATCGAGGACGGCGGGGACCGGTTGTCGGCCACCGGCGGCGCACTCGCCGCCCCGATCGGACGCGCCACCATTGCGGCGGCGTTGCGGGAGGGTTCATGAGCGCCCAGCGAGGAGCCGAGGGCGGATCGCGCATCGGTTCCGTTTGCGAGCGAATCATCGGCTCGGGATGTGTCAACCGAGCCTGCAAGGGAGTCGAGCCATGAGTCCGCGGGTTGGAGTAACGCTGTCCGGGCGGTACCGGCTGCAGCGACTGATCGCCACCGGCGGTATGGGTCAGGTCTGGGAGGCCGTCGACTCACGGCTGGGCCGACGTGTCGCGGTCAAGGTGCTCAAGGCGGAGTTCTCCACCGACGCCGAGTTCGTCGAACGGTTCCGGGCCGAGGCCCGCACCGTGGCCATGCTCAACCACCCGGGCATCGCCAGCGTGTACGACTACGGCGAGACCGATATGGACGGCGAGGGCCGCACCGCATACCTCGTCATGGAACTGGTCAACGGTGAGCCGCTCAACTCGGTGATCAAGCGCACCGGGCGGCTGTCGCTGCGGCATGCGCTGGACATGCTCGAGCAGACCGGACGCGCCCTGCAGGTGGCCCACACCGCCGGGTTGGTGCACCGCGACGTCAAGCCGGGCAACATCCTGATCACCCCGACCGGCCAGGTGAAGCTGACCGACTTCGGTATCGCCAAGGCCGTCGACGCCGCCCCGGTCACCCAGACCGGCATGGTGATGGGCACCGCCCAGTACATCGCCCCGGAGCAGGCCCTGGGCCACGATGCCACCGCGGCCAGCGACGTCTATGCATTGGGAGTCGTTGGCTACGAATCGGTTTCGGGTAAGCGTCCATTCACCGGCGACGGTGCGCTGACCGTCGCGATGAAGCACATCAAAGAGACGCCGCCGCCGCTGCCTGCCGATCTGCCGCCGAATGTCCGCGAGCTGATCGAGATCACCCTGGTGAAGAACCCGGGGATGCGCTACAAGTCGGGCGGGCCGTTCGCCGACGCGGTTGCCGCGGTGCGCTCCGGCCGCCGTCCCCCGCGTCCCAACCAGGCCCCGACCCTCGGCCGCGCCGCGCCGGCCGCGGTTCCGTCGGCCGCACAGGCCCGCGCCGCCGCCGAGCTCACCGGCCGCACCCCGGTCACGGCCACCCGCGCCAGGCCGACCACTGCCGCCCATCGGCCCGCGCCGCCTGCGCGGCGCACGTTCTCGTCGGGTCAACGGGCCCTGCTGTGGGCCGCCGGGGTACTCGGAGCGCTGGCCATTGTCATTGCCATCCTCATCGTTCTCAACGCTCAGGACCGCAAGGATCAGCAGCAGTCACCACCGCCGACGGTCACCGACACGGTGACCCAGACGACGCCCTATCAGACGCCGGCAGCGTTGCCGGACCTGGCATTCCACCTGATCGTGCCTGAGGGAGCCGACGTTCAGATCGGCCCTAAAGCACCGGAACAGATACTGCGATGACCACGCCACAGCACCTCTCCGACCGATATGAGCTCGGTGAAATCCTCGGCTTCGGCGGCATGTCCGAAGTTCACATCGCCCGCGATACGCGGTTGCACCGCGACGTCGCGGTCAAGGTCCTGCGCGCCGATCTGGCCCGCGACCCCAGTTTCTATCTACGGTTTCGCCGCGAAGCGCAGAACGCGGCCGCGCTGAACCATCCCGCCATCGTCGCGGTGTATGACACCGGCGAGGCCGAGACACCCAACGGGCCGCTGCCCTACATCGTCATGGAGTACGTCGACGGTGTGACGCTGCGCGACATCGTGCATACCGACGGCCCCATGCCACCGCGGCGCGCGATCGAGGTCATCGCCGACGCCTGCCAGGCGCTGAACTTCAGCCACCAGCACGGCATCGTGCATCGTGACGTCAAGCCGGCCAACATCATGATCAGCAAGGCCAACGCTGTGAAGGTGATGGACTTCGGTATCGCGCGGGCCCTGGCCGATACCGGTAACAGCGTCACCCAGACCGCCGCGGTGATCGGCACCGCGCAGTACCTGTCGCCCGAGCAGGCTCGCGGGGAAACCGTCGACGCCCGGTCCGACGTCTATTCGCTGGGCTGCGTGCTTTACGAAATGCTCACTGGGGAACCGCCTTTCATCGGCGATTCGCCAGTCGCGGTGGCGTACCAGCATGTCCGCGAGGATCCGGTCCCGCCGTCGCAACGACACACCGGCATCTCCCCGGAACTCGATGCTGTGGTGCTCAAGGCACTGGCCAAGAACCCCGACAACCGCTATCAGACCGCGGCCGACATGCGCACGGATCTGATCCGGGTGCACAGCGGTGAGGCCCCCGAAGCCCCCAAGGTGTTCACCGAGTCCGAGCGGACGTCGATGATGAACTCCGGGCCGATGTTGACCCAGGGTGGCGGTGCACCCACCCAGAACCTGGTGGTGCCCCGTCCCGCCGGCGGCGGTGGCTCGGTGGCCCGTTGGTTGATCGCGGTAGCGGTACTGGCAGTGCTGACCGTGGTCGTGACGGTGGCGATCAACATGCTCAACGGCGGGTCACGCGACGTGCAGGTGCCCGATGTGAGCGGTCAGCGTTCGGCCGATGCCGTCGCGACGCTGCAGAATCGGGGCTTCAAAACCCGGACCGAGCCCCAGACCGACAACAAGGTGGCCCCGGGTTTCGTGATCGGCACCGACCCGGGAGCCAACGGCATGGCGGCCGCCGGTGACGAGATCACCGTGAACGTCTCCGCCGGGCCGCAGCAGGCCCAGGTGCCCGATGTGGCCGGGCTGACCCCGAGCCAGGCCCGGCAGAAGCTCAAGGACGCCGGGTTCGAGAAGATCAAGGAGTCGGCGAGCCCGTCGACGCCGGATCAGAAGGGCCGCGTGCTCGCCACCAACCCGCCAGCCAACCAGACGGCGGGGATCATCTACGAGATCACGCTCGTCGTGGGTTCGGGCCCGGAGGACACGTCGGTTCCCGACTGCAAGAGCCAGAGCGCCGATGTGTGTAAGCAGATCCTGACCGCCTCGGGCTTCGTCAACACGGTGGTCATCGACGTCGACAACACCGCGGCCCCCGGACAGGTGGTGGGTACCGAGCCGGCCGCCGGCACGTCGGTGCCCAAGGACACTCCGATCCAGATCCATGTGTCGAAGGGCAACCAGTTCGTGATGCCCAACCTGGTCGGCCAGGTCTGGGACGACGTCTATCCGCGACTGACGTCTCTCGGCTGGACCGGGGTGCTGGACAAGGGGCCTGATATCCGCGACAGCGGTCAGCGCACCAACGCCGTCGTCACCCAGAGTCCGCCTGCGGGCACCGCGGTGAACTTCGGCGCGAAGGTCACGCTGAGCTTCGCGTCGTAGCGGCTGCCACGGCGCGGGCCACCTCGACCTCGAGCGCAGCCACCAGGCCCTCTTCCGGGGCGGCGCCGCACACGCCGAGCCAGTTGGCCAGCATGCGGTGCCCACCCTGGGTCAGGATCGACTCCGGATGGAACTGCACGCCGTGAATCGGCAACTCACGGTGGCGTACGGCCATGATGACGCCGCTGTCGGTCTGCCCGGTCACCTCGAGGGCATCCGGCACGGTCTCGGGCAGGATCGTCAGCGAGTGGTAACGGGTTGCGGTGAACGGGTCGGGGAGACCCTTGAGCACCCCGGCGCCGCCGTGGTGCACGACGCTGGTCTTGCCGTGCAGCAGTTCGGGCGCGCGGTCGACGGTGCCGCCGAACGCCACCCCGATGGCCTGGTGGCCCAGGCAGACACCCAGTAGGGGAGTGCCGGCCGCAGCGCATGCGTGGACCAGTGGGATCGTCGCGCCGGCTCGCTCGGGGGTGCCGGGACCGGGGCTCAGCAGCACGCCGTCGAAATCGGCTGCCACCGTGGCGAGGTCGGCGGCGGTGGCCAGGCGCGGATCGTCGTTGCGCCACACCTGTGCGTCCACCCCGAGCTGGCCCAGGTATTGGACCAGGTTGAACACGAAGCTGTCATAGTTGTCGACGACCAGAACCTGCATTGACTTAGGCTACCGGCCCCAAAAAAATGGGATTAATAGCCGACAGGGCCCGCGGGTTTCGCGTAGCGCATCCGCAGCGGCTCGGTGTGCCCGGTGAGGTCGACCTCGGCGCGTGGTTCTTCCGCATAGCCCAGCCCGAACCGCACGACGTACTGCTTGTAGAGGGTTACGTACGGGGCGGCTGCCAACGCGGCCTGCATGGTCGGGGCGTCGCCGATCGCGGTGATGACGTAGGGCGGGCTGTAGGTGCGGCCGTTGAGCAACAACGTATTGCCGACGCAGCGGGGTGCCGAGGTCGCGATGATGCGCTGGTCCTGCATCTGGATGCCCTCGGCGCCCGCGCTCCACAGTGCATTCAGGACGGCCTGGATGTCCTGTTGGTGCACCACCAGGTCGTCGGGGGAGGCATCCCGCGGGAAGCGGCCTTCGGCATCGCGCTGGGCGTCGTTGAGCGTGACCACCAGGCCCGGCCCGCGCATCGGCACCAAGCCTGCCTCGACGGCCAACTGCGCCGAACGGCGGGTGATGGCTTCGAGCGCCGCGTGTGAGCTGGGTGATCCGCCGTGATGACTGTCGATCTCGGTGGCCAACGCGTCGCGCTGGGCCGTGAGCCGGTCGACGGACTGCTGGGCCTCGCGCACCAGGTCGACGAGGCGGGGTGCGTCGCTGCGGCGAATCTCGTCCCCGCCGGAGACCCCGTGCGTGGCGGCCAGGAGCAATCCGGCGGCCAGGCAGACCACCGGGACGCCGAAGCGCCAAGGGGATCGATCCGGTTGGTCCATCGCAGTCTCTCCTGGACGTGCAGCTACGTTAGGCTCGTGAGGCATCCTGCCTCATCGTCGCACCGTGTGACGCCGACTGTCCGTGAAGGTACCCATGCCCAAGTCCAAAGTCCGTAAGAAGAACGATTTCACCATCAAGCAGGTGAGCCGGACTCCGGTCAAGGTGAAAGCCGGACCGTCGAGTGTGTGGTTCGTCGCGCTGTTCATCGGTCTCATGCTGTTCGGTCTGTTGTGGCTGCTGGTTTTCCAGCTGGCCGCGACCAACCCGATCGACACCCCGTCCTTCCTTCAGTGGATGGCTGACCTGGGTCCGTGGAACTACGCGGTGGCATTTGCCTTCATGATCACCGGGCTGTTGCTCACGATGCGCTGGCGCTGACCGGAGACCAGACGATAATGAATTCATCTTACGTTCACAGCGTTACCGGCTCAGCAACCCCGACGATGCTCAATCACATCGTTGTGATTCATCCCCATTGGGGATAGCACCTGTGGATAACTCCATTAGCCGCGGTAAGAGGGTGTGAAGAACCCGTGCAGCAAACTCGATGGAGCCCACCGGCCGCTGGAGTCGCAGGTTGCGCCATAGCCGGATTGGCGTTGGCTATCGCAGCTGTGACCGTGATCACAGACCCGCCCGGACGTGTTCTTGCCGGCATAGCTGGCGTGGGATTGCTCACGTTCGCAACATTGTCGTGGCGGGCCCGGCCCAAACTGGCAATGAACCAAGACAGTCTCACGGTTGCCGGTTGGTGGCAGACCCGGACATACCGCCGTGACGAGATCCGACAGATTCGGATCACCGAGTTCCGTCGCATCGCCCGCACAGTCCGACTACTCGAGATCGACACGGTCGATGACCGGCTCGTGGTCTTCACGCGGTGGGATCTGGGAACAGACCCGCTCGATGTCCTCGACGCGCTCACCCAGGCCGGATTCGCGGCCCGGTAAACCCGGTAAAGGAAGCACCCCACACAACACACGACGCCCCCGGATCCCGGGGGCGTCGCGCATTGGTATGTGCGGGGGATACCCGTTACGACACGGTGATCGATTCGACGACGACCGGATCGGTCGGGCGGTCAGAACGATCGGTGGCGGTGGACGCGATCGCGTCGACCACCTTCTGCGACTCGGGATCGACAACCTCACCGAAGATGGTGTGGCGCCGGTTCAGGTGCGGCGTCTGGCCGACCGTGATGAAGAACTGTGAGCCGTTGGTGCCCGGCCCGGCGTTGGCCATGGCCAGCAGGTAGGGCTTGTCGAACTGGAGCTCAGGGTGAAACTCGTCGGCGAACTTGTACCCGGCGTCCCCACGGCCGGTGCCGGTCGGGTCGCCACCCTGGATCATGAAGCCGTCGATGACCCGGTGGAAGATGACGCCGTCGTAGAACGGACCGGACGTACCGCCCGAGGCATTCTCGGTGGTGTAGTCCTTGGTGCCCTGCGCCAAGCCGACGAAGTTGGCCACGGTCTTGGGAGCGTGGTTTCCGAACAGTGCGATCTTGATGTCGCCGCGGTTGGTGTGCAGTGTTGCCGTCGCGGTCTGAATGGGGCTCGTCACGGCTACTCAGTCTGCCATCCCGGCTCGCGGCAACGGTCAGATACCCCACCAAGGGCCCCAGACTCGCCCAGAGATGGCAGTCTGGATCTCAGCTAGCAAGCGGCCCATCCAGGTCCGTCGCCCATGCCCCGCCAGTACCGAGAAAGGTGCCAGATGACCGCGAACGTCGATACCCGGTTGGCCCCCCGTCAGCGCCTAGCCCGCGGCTTGAAATACAGCACTGTCGGTCCGGTCGACGTGACCCGCGGCGTGGTGGGCCTGAGCGCCGACACCGCAACCGCCGTTGCGGCCGGCCTGCGCAAGCGCTACGAGTCGGGCAAGCTACGCCGTCAACTCGCCGCAGCCGCAGAAGCGGTGGCCGCGCTGCCCGAGGTGCTGCAGGAAGCGACTACCCCAGAGCCCAAGAGATGCCACCGCCGACTGCTGATCGCCGGGGTCGCGGCAGCGGCTCTGGCCGGCGGCGCAGTGGCGTTCTCGATCGTGCGACGGTCCAGCCGGCCCGAACCCTCACCGCTGCCGCCCAGCGTCGAGGTCACCCCGAAGCCCTGACCGGGCGGGCTACTGCACGGACGGCGCCTGGCAATCCAGCCAGTGACCGTCTTCCTTGACGAAAGCGTTGGGCTGCGTGTCGGTCGCCGGTGGATTCTCGCCGAGCACCCATGTCGTGGTGAGGTCGGCGGTGGCCTTGTCGCCGGTGACCTTGATGTTCTCCACCTTGTCGATCGTCACCTTCGACGTCTGCCGCAGGATCTCAAGGTTGGCCGCCTGGTACGCCGGCTCGTCGTACTGGATCAATGCGTCGACCAGTTGATTGATGGTGGCGTCCGATGCCGTGGGGTGCTGCCGTTTGAACCCGCTCCTCAGCAGCTCGACGGGTGCGCCCGCCAGTTCCCCGGGGGCGCCGGCCGCGCTGAGCGGGGGAAACAGCGTGCTTGCCTGGTTCCGTACCGCCTCGCGGTATTGCAGACAGGTCAGCCCCGCCATCCTGTTGAAATCGAACCCGGCCAGCGCAGTTTCTTCCTGGGCGACCAGGTCTCGGATCTGTTGTTCGGCACTGACCGGTGCCACCGACGACGCAGCGGCGGCCGAACTCGACGTCGCCGCCGGCTCGCTCTCCGATCCGCAACCGGCAACCGTCAAAACGGCAAGGCCCACGACAACTGCACGTATCACCAAAATTCTCACTTCCCCACGGCGGTGCTGACAACTGGATTGGAGCGTCCCCGTGGCGGAAGGTTCTGCAGCCCCGCTCACGGACAGCGGCAGCTTACCGGTCGCACAGCTCTTCAGAGGGTCTTGTACAGCTCGCGCCCGCCGACGAAAAAAGCGGCCCCGGTGACCACACCGGAACCGCTTCAAACTGATGAATTGTCTTGTGGAGCCTAGGAGATTCGAACTCCTGACATCTGCCTTGCAAAGGCGAATCATGGTGCAGTTCAAGGGGTTAGAAGTAACTCGAACTGCGAAAACACATGACAGTAGTTCACAGTAGTTATCTGTAACTGAGGCCAAATTGTGGCCAGCAGGTGGCCATGTGGGCGGTCCGGCGCAGGTCGACACTCTTGCCTGATTCCTCTGGCCGTCGTGGTGCCGCCTTGCCCATTCGGAAAGGAGACCAGAAAGGTCTGGGTTTGACGCCGGACCGCCTGGTCTACATGGCCTTGACCCGGTAGCGGTCCAGGACGATCCGCTCGGCCAGGGTCCAGCCGAACGACGACGTCAGGCTGAACTGGTACTCGACATCGTCGACCCGTTTGGATGCCAGGCCGGTGCCGTTGGCCGCCAGCCGTGCTGAGGCGGTGGCGATGACGGCGGCGATCTCCGTGTTGGGTTCGGCGCCGGTGAATCCGCGGCCGCGGGTGTAGGCCTTGGCCATCGTGGTGACGATCGGGACGACCGTGGCCACCTCCCCGGCTTGCAGGGAGGTGACCGTGGTCGGATCGACGGGCACCCTTATGCCTCGGTGAGCAGGGTGACGGCCTTGGCTTGCAGCAGGGCGGTATCCCAGCGGGACACGACGCGGATACCGATGCTGTCGTAGTCGCCCCAGGTCTGATCGAGAATCTTCACCTCGGCGTTGACATCACGCGCCACGACCACCTTGGACATGTCCACCAGGCCGACGCGGGCCTTGCCGGGTGCGGTGCCGGTGTTCGGGATGTTGTCGGTGAGGATCACCGGCAGGCCCAGAATCCGAAGCTCGGTGCCGTTCTGGATGGTGTTGGGGTCGAACAGATACCGGGCGTCGGAGGTGCCGACCTTGAGCTTGCGCAGGGCCGCGAACGATGCGCTGGTCATCACCCAGTGGCTCGGAGTGACCTTGTTGCCTTGGGCCACGGCGAGGCCGTCGATCAGGGAATCGGGGTCGGTGAGGTCCAGGACGCCGGTCGCGATGCCGGTCTGACGCAGGATGCCCTTGATGGTGTTGGTCGTACCAGCGCCGTCCCACAGTCCCGCATCCAAGGCGTTGGCCACGTCGGTGACCAGGCGGGTCCGTAGTACCGCTTCGAGGCCGACCACCGAGGTACGGATCAGCTCGTTAGACAGCTTCACCAGGACCTTGAGGCCCTTCATGGTCGAGGGCAACAGAGTGACCTCGTCGAAAGCAACGTCGCCGTCGCTGATCTGGGCGCCCTCGGCGACGAATCCGGCGGTGACGCCGTTGACGATGCGCGGCACTCGGACGGGGCTGGAGCTGTCGAGGACGACGGGGCCGGCCGCAAGGAACGTGCTGGCTTGTTCGAGGGGCTGGACGAGCAGGTTGGCGACCTGCGACTGGATGAGGGTGGAATTACCCGAGGTGACTTCGATTGCCACGATTGACTCCTAGAGACGTGTTGATCCGATTGGGGTATCGACACGTCGCCAGGACGTCAGTCGTGTGGGCTCCAGGCCCGTACAGGGTTGAGTGTAGCGCGCTCAGGTTCGCTCTTTGAGCATCCCGAGTAGCGAGAACGACCCAGTGGCCGGACCGCGCTGGCCCTGACCGATGTCCCCAGATGGCCGGCGAGTAGCCAGATGCGGTTTAGCTTCGAGCAATTCGTTGATCGCACCAGCCAGTTTGTCGGGATCGGCAAGGTGGCCCTCGTCGAACGGCAGGTCGGTCGGATCGGCCAATCGGCCTGTGGCCCGGACCAGTTCGGAATGCAGCCGTTGGGCAAGGGTGTCGGCCTCCCCGGCACGCTGGCGGTACTTGCCGTTCTCGGTGCGCAGCTTCTCGACATACTCACGCGGGAACGTCTCGGCGTCGTCAGGGGTATGCGTCTGACTCACACCCTCAGGGGTGTCTGTCAGATCGACACCCTCGGGGGTCGCGTTTGAAACGCCATCCTCGTTTTCGGTGGCGTCACCGGAAACGGTTGCGTCCTCGTTCTGTTCGGTCATGGTGTTGCCTTCCTGTCATGGGTGCGGATCTCGTCGACGGCGTCAACGAGCTTGTCGGCCAGCTCGATTGCTTCGGCCTCGGTGAACATGTAGGTCAATGCGCCGGTGCGCATCCGGACCGGCCGCGCGGTGTCGGGCATGACCACGATCTTGGGTTCGACTTCCTTGGCGGCGATGCGCATCACGCCACCGTGCTCATGACGGCCGGTTGCGCCATGATCTTGGAGATCTCGTCGTCGGAGTAGCCGAGCTTGCCCAGCGCGTAGGACTGCGGGAGTAGGCCGGCCTGGAACAGTTTCACCACGGCGTCGGCCTCCTGCGCCACGCTACGGGTCGCGGCGTCAGCCCAGTGCACTCGAATGTCGTCGATCTGGTTGGGGTCGCTGCCATCCCGTACGGCGATCATCAGGCGGGCCACCTGTTCCCAGGCCCGCCCGAACGTGGCCTGTCGCGCCTCAGCTCGGGCCGTCAGGCTGGCCTCAGCAGCACGCAGCGCGTCAGCGGATGCCGGGTTATCGGTGAACACTCCGACGTAATGCGCCGGCAGTGTCGACACGGCCATGATCTGACCGAGGATCACCCGCACGCTGGCCTCGTAGCCACCGAGATCCGCTGATTGCAGTTGCCCGAACTTGGCGGCATCACTCTCCGAGATCATCGCCCGGTGCCCCTCCGGGATCGGGTTCACCTCGGTCATCACCGGCTGGCCGTCGCCGTCGAGGACCGGATCACCGTTGGCATCGAGGACGGGTTCCTCAGATAGCTCGATGCCTGTCGCCCACCTCCTCGGGCGACCAACGTATTCCGAGGTGACCATCATGTCCGCCAACGACTTGTTGAGGGCATCGACCAGGGGTTTGAGGTCGTCAATCTCCGAGCCTCCCCAGTCGCCGATGATGCGGTCGGTGTTGCGCAGGTTGACCACCGGCACCACACCGAGCGGGTTGGGGATCTCGTCGACCTGCTTGAACCCGTTGGCCACGGCACCCTGTTGATCGGCGCGTAGCCGGATGATCTTGTCCCGCAGATACATCACGGCCTCGGTGGTCTTGAGGTTGGTGTCCTCCCACCGTTTGATCGCCGCGTATGTCTCCCGGCTGCCCGGATCAGTCAGAACGGCAACCTGATTCGCCGACTCCACAGTGACCTGGGGGCGGCCGAGCTGGTCGGCCCACACGATCACATACGAGTCACCCAATAGCAGGGCCTCACGGTGCGCGACACCACTGGTCTGGTCCAGGTCGTTGCGGACCCAATCGGCCCACAGTCCCGCGTCCCCGGCGAACCCGGTGAGCCGCAGCCGCTCGGCCAACGCCGTCACGGCCAGCCGCGGAACATTGCTGGACATGATGCCGAACCTGTTGCCCAGCGCCACCTTGGCCTCCGGGGACAGGAACGCCAACGGTTGCCGGCCCTGGTAATAACGGTCTAGATCGGCGTACCGGGCCACCGGCTCATTGAGCCGCTGAAGAAGATCACCTAACAGGGTCATGATGCAAAACTCCTCACTCGCTTACGGTTTCGTTGTTGATGGAATGCCGCACGGTCGTAGGCCACGATGGCGGCCACGGCGGCGTCGATCTTGCGGGGCGACCCGCGCTTGTCTTTGCTGACCAGATCGCCCTGCGGGGTCGGTTTGGCCACGCAGTGCGCGAAGTGCGCGGCCATCCTCGGATCGCCGTCATGTGTCACCTGCTGGGTGACGACTGCCTGATACAGGCGGTCAGTGGCCGGCGCCATACGGGCCGCGTGGGCGGTGTTCCACTCGATCACCCGACGCTCACCGTGCCGCTTGGCCCAGTCCTCGATCTCGCTGCGCCACCCCCACGGATCGCACGCCAGCTCTACGACGTCGTACTTGGCGAACGCCACGTCGACAGCTCGGGCCACGTCCTCCCGCGGTACACGCCAGCGCGGATCGCCGGGGTTCTCCCACAAGCCTTCAACGAACAGATGCCCGTCGAGAGTGCAGGCGACCAGGGCGGTGGAGTCGCCCGACGCGGACCCGTCGAACGCCAGGACCACACGCTGACCCTTCTTGCCGGCGCCGGCAACATGGTCTACGCAGGCATCCCAGGCGCCCCACGGCAACCACGCCTCAACACCGGTCACCCACTGGCCCAGACGCAACTGCCGAAACACCGGCTCGCGCAACGTTCGGCGGGCAGCCTCGAGGCCATCCTCAGCCAGGAACGGGTCCTCACACGCCAGCGCAGGGTTCGCGGTGCGCCACGCCTCCCGGTCTCCGATGTCGCACCCGTCTGGGGCGGCGAACTCACGCAGATAGAACGCCGGATCGTCACCCGTGCGGCCATGCTCCACCAGACGCCACATGATGCAATCCGGCGACGACGACGGCGTACTGATCGCCAGCGTCAGCGACTCCGGCCGCTTACCCGACACCGACGTCACGGCCTCCCACACCGCTTCACTGACCACGTGCAACTCGTCGACAATCAGCAGCGACGGATCATGACCATGCAAGGCACCCGGTTCCGCCGGCAACGGCAACAGGATTGCATCGTTGTGCGGCACCACGATCCGGTCCGCGTAGATCTGCGCACGGTCGGCCAGCTCCGGTGTCAGCTCGATCATGCGCCGCGCCATCCGCAGCGTGATATTTGCTTGCCTTTGATCGCTGGCGACCACCAAAACCTCGGCACTGGCATCCCCGGCGAACAACTCAGTCACAGCGAGCATGGCGGCCAGGCCCGTCTTGCCGTTAGCACGAGCCACCGACACCAGGCCGGTGCGGATACCCGGAGCGAATGCACCCCGGATGATCTCGGTCTGAAAACCCCTCAGCGTCACCGGCATACCCGCACCCACACCCTTGGGCACCCGCAAGTAGTCGTGGATGAACGTCAGCCGGCGCTCGGCGCGCTCCGTAGGCAGCTTCGACAGGTCCAGTGGAGCGGCCTTGACCTGGCCCTTTGGCCCCGCCTTCATGTCTGGCCCCGGTGTGAGACACAAACTTTGCCTAGGAGACGGGGGGTCTGTGGCGGTACCCCCGGGGGCATCCCCCTGGTGGCTGTCTGGCCGCGTGCGGCGCCGGCGGCGCGGTTGCACGGTCCGCAGAGGACCTGGACGTCCTGCAGGCGGATGGTCAGGCCAGCGGCCTTGCGTGCCCAGGCTTCTGGGGTGTGGTCGGTCTGCAGGTCCTCGGTGGCGCCACAGTGCGAGCACCACGGTTGCATACGGCGTGCTTGCTTGGACAGTTTGGTCCAGTTCGCGTCATAGCCGCGTGCGGATGCTGAGGGTCTGGTCCTGGTGTCGGGTCGGGTGATGGTGTGGTCGGGGCAGCGTGGCCCGTTGCATGGTTCGCCACAGTCGAGGCAGGCGGTGAGGGTCATCAGCCGGCGGTCCATTCGGCGATGCACCACACGTGGTCCTCGCGGCCGGCGAGGTCGGTGGGGATGACGATGGGACCGCGGACGTGGTAGGTCAGGCCGGCGTGCTTGATCTGGTCAGTGGACTTGATGGTCCGGGTGACTGCGGTGACGGGCATGTAGACGCGGGCTGTGGCGCTGACGATGGTGGTCATGAGCGCGGTGTCCTCGGTGGGCTGTCCCGCTTGGAATGAGCAGCCGGTGATGGTGGTCTCCACGTTGTCGTAGATGGGCACCATGAACTCGTCGACGCCGATCTGTACGTGCTGGATCAGGGTGATGGTGTCGTTGCCGATGGTCATGAGGTCACCAGTTCCTACTCGTGTCGAACTGCTCGGCGTTGCGCAGGCGCTCGGCGTTGCGGATCTCGTTGCGTGCCTGGTCGAGCTTGCGGTGGAAGATCTCAATGGCGTCGACGTCCATGTTTGCGGTGCCGCTGGCGAGCTTCTGGAGGCGGCTGCGCAGGTTGATCCGGGCCAGCCTGAGAGCGTCGGTGTTGGCGGGCATGTCGTTGGGTGTGGTCACCAGGCACCGTCCTGGTCGTCGATGTCGGTGCGTCCCCATGCAACCCATTCGGTGCGGCCAGTGTCGTAGCGGTATTCGACGCGGTCGTGGATGAACCGGCCGTTGCGCTTCGGCGCGTTGAGGATGTCGAGGACCGCGGCGGGATTGGGGTCGGGTTCACCCTTGGTGGTGTTGAAGAAGTCGAGTGCCCGAGGCCGTAGTTCGCGCTTGAGATCTTCGTGTGCGGTCTCGATCGCCTGCAGGTCTTCGCGGTCGAACATGATGATGACCGGCTGGTCCTTGTGGGGGCCGGCGATGGTGACGTAGACCAGGCCTTCGTCGTGATAGACGTCGGTGATGTAGACGGTGCCGTCGATGGGCTCGATGACGGGGATCTGGATGGTGTTGTCGGACATGGTGTTTGATTCCCTTCGGTTTACATTGATGTTTTGCGCGGTTGCGTTGTTGTGCACGATTGGGACTGACCTGGGGTTTTGCGTTGCGCGGTTGGTGCGTTGTTGAGTCCAACCGCGCACCCAACCGCGCAGGCGTTTCCGCAGGTCAGTCCCAATCGCGCAACCGCGCACGCCAGTAGTGCGGTCCCGGTACTTTCGGGTGGTCGGTTTCGATGTGGTTTTCCTTGATGGCGCGGGTCCGGGCGCGGTCGATCTGCGACTGACTCCACCGTGTTGCTGAGGTTCCTTTGCCCTTTGCCAGGAGGTCGGTGATCTCCGTCGTTGGTGCCCACCGGTCGTTTCCTTGGCGGCCCTTGAGGAGGTCGATCAGATCGGCCAGGCATCCGTCCAGTCGTTCACGTTCGGCTTCGCCTTCGGTGACGTGTGGTTGTGCTGCCAGGACCTGAAAGAGTTCCTTGGCGGTAGCGTCACCGAGTCCGCACGGCCGACAGATGTTCACGCTGATGCCGGCCGATGTTGCCTCGGTGATCTCAAAGAGGTCGACGGGTTGATCGGTGCGGCAGATGTTGGACTTCTCGACACCGATGGCGAGACGGTCGTCCTCGGTCCGTAGCGCCATTAGGTTGAGTCGGACAACTTGACGGATCTGCCCGGACAGGCCGACCGCACCACGGGTGCCGTTGAGCGTGTCGCGGTTCGTGTGCCCGAGGGCCAAGACGGCGGCGTGGTGGCGTGCGGCGTACCGCTTCCAGCCGGTGATGACTGGGCGCCATTCTGTGGCCTTCGGGAGGCTGCCGTTGACGTAGGCAGTGGCGTCGGCAAGGCCGTCGATCACCACCAGTGACACCGGAGGCAACTCTTGTTCGGTGAGCCACGCCGGGCCGGGAATGCCCATCTCGAACTCGTCGGCATCTTCGGCGACGTTGAGCATGATGACCTTCGTGAGGTCTACGCCGGCGGCTTCCATGCGCGGCCGCGCGGTGTCCTCCCATCCGTCCTCGGTGATGATGACGACCACGTATTCGCCTGCGCGGGTGCGTTTAGCGACGACGTAGACCCACCAGGTGCTCTTGCCGATGCCCTCCTCACCGAACAGGTAGGTGACATGTCCGCGGGCGAGCTTGTTCTCTTCCAGCCAGTCAACGGGGCGTGATGGCGGTGCCTCGGATGCGAAGATCCATCCGTTCGGCAGTCCGTTCTTCGGCTCCCGCATGGGGATGACGCCTCCTCGGGTTCGTTTGCGTTCTCGGGGCGGCTTGAAGTTTCTAGTCGGCATGTCTTTGGGCGTCGCGCCGGACAGTGCCAGTGACCCTTCTGTCACGCTGATTTCCTCCGGGGGATGTAGGCGCTGCGGCTGTGGTTGCGGATCCGTTGGGCCATCGCGGTCCAGTCGGCGGCTGCGGAGATCTCGCGTGATGCGTCGGCCATCGCGGCCTGGGCGGTCTCTACGCGGAGTACGTGATGATCTCCGGCGACGGCGAGCGCCAGCAGCTTGCGCGGGTCTCCGTCTGCGAGTTCGCACCATGCCGGGGTGCCGGCGATGGGGAGCGGGCCGTAGTTCGCTTGTGCGACAGCGGCGGTGATGAACTCGTGGACGGGCCACCACGAGACTTGTTGGGATGCGGGAGAACCCGCGCCACGGTCGGCGCGGGTCCTCACTGTCTGGTCGGTCAACGGCCGGCCTCCGCGTCGGTAGCTTCGAGCTGGTCGGCGCACCGGTCGATCAGCACTGCCGCCTGCCGCAGATGACCAAGTGCGGCGACGAGGTCACTGACGGCGAACAGCGGCATGGTGGAGGCTTCGCGGAGCGTGGCGTTCAGGTCGTGCCGGACCAGGTCGACCACGTTGACCGCGGTGTCCAGCGCCAGCGCTGCTGTCCGAGCAGACTCTGGAGCAGTCCAGAGCTCGGTTTCCTGGACAGCGGCCAGGATCGACTGCGCGGCCTTGCGGGCCTGGGCGGCTGTCACGGAGTCGCCGCCGAGGTTGAGCCAGATGCGCGGTCCTTCGCCGCCGTCGCGGTCGGTGTCGATACTGCCGTCGGTGAACTGCACGGCGCTGGTGCCGATGATCCCAACGCCGGGGATGCGGCGGTCGACGCCCGAAAGGATCCGGTACGTCCGATCCTCGTCGTGCTGCCAGCCGTCGCAGCAGGTAGTACCAGCGGGCAGCGGTACATCGGTGACGGGTTGTTGTGTCATCATGGGGTTACCTACTTTCTGTTGAGGGTTGGTTTTGACGGCCTCGGGGTGGCAGCCCTGGGGTCGTCGTTCTTTTTGGGGCGCAGATCCTCGCTGTGATCGCTGTCGGGGATCAGGCCCAGGTCGGCGTGGTCGGCTTGCGCCCACATCAGGCAGCGCCTCGCGGGTCGTCGGTGCGCTGCACGGTGTTGGCAGTGATGAAATCGGCGACAGCTTGCTGGGTGTAAAAAACCTTGCGGGAGCCTGTCTTTACGAATTTCGGGCCGTTGCCGCGGTACCTCATCTGGGCCAATCCAGCTTCGGACGTGTGCAGGATTTCGGCGACCTGCTTGCAGGTCAGTGTTTCGAACGGCGTGGTCATGTCTTCCTCCTCTCGGTGGTTTTGGTCAGGCCCGGGTTCTGTTCCCTCGCATCCCCGTCGCTGACGGCTGTCGATGCGGTGTAGGGCCCGCGCTACTGGCCCCGTATCTGCGTCCGTGCCCTGTATGGAGTTGACTTAGATCGGTGTAGCGATGGTTTCAATCTCTACACCGGTGATCATGCGTCATCAACGGTCAAGCTGTCAAGGGCATCGTTGCGGAGATGATTTCCATCGCTTAGCCTGGCGACATGGCAGAGCCGCAGAAGAAGAACCCGTTAGGGCGTACGGGTCGCACCGTTGCAGACAACATCAAGCGACTACGTGGAGACATGCAGTACGTGAAACTGGCAGCAAAATTGGATGAGATCGGCCGGCCGATTCCGACGCTGGGACTGCGCAAGATCGAGAGCTATGAACGCCGCGTAGATGCCGATGATTTGGTGGCTTTGGCTGCGGCGCTTGGGGTTTCACCCGTCACCCTATTGATGCCAGCTGGAGTTGCGGTGGACGACGTGGTGGCAGTCTGCAATGCCGAGTTCAAGGCAGCAACACTATGGGAGTGGCTGATCGCTGAGTGGCCGTTTCCACGCCAGGGCGGTCTGGCCGAGTTCTTCGCCAGGGCGTTGCCATCGTGGAAGCTGGCAGAGGTTGAGCGCCGTATAGCCAATCGGCACGGCGGTGAGTCGGTCCAAGATCTCGACAGACCCGTTACGGTCCTCCTAGAAGGTCCTTCGTATGGCGACGATTGAGAAGTACGAAACTGATTCTGGTGCAACGCGTTACTGCGTTCGCTACCGCACGCCAGACCGACGCCAAACCCGTAAGCGTGGGTTCACCACCAAGCGGGACGCCGAGGCATGGGCGAACCAGCTCGAGGTGGACAAGCGGCGCGGTGCGTACGTGGCGCCGGCGGCCGGCCGCGTGACGCTGGGGGAGTATGCGCGGGAGTGGTTGGAGTCCAAGCACAAGCTGAAGCCGTCGACCCGGGCCCGGTACAAGATCGTGGTCGAGGGAGAGCTGGCGAAGCGCGGCCGGATCGCGCTCGGTGACATCACGCGCCGGTGGGTGCGGGAGTGGGTTGCCGATCTGAGTGTCGATCTGGCGCCGGCATCGGTGCACAAGACGGTCGGGGTGCTTCGCCAGGTGCTCGCGATGGCGGTTGCCGAGAATCGGCTGGCATTGAATCCTGTGGACGGCGTGGAGCTGCCGCCTGTGACGTCTACCGAGCAGCGGTTCCTGACATTGGAGCAGTTGCACGCGCTGGCTGACGCTGCCGGGGATCATCGGCCGCTGGTGTACGTGCTGGGGACGTGTGGGCTGCGGTTCGGGGAAGTGGCCGAACTCCGCTGGCGCGACGTCGACCTTGATCGGCTGACGATCCGCCTCACGCGCTCAGTGACGCTCGTCGACGGGTCGTTCGAGATCGGCACAACCAAGAGCGTCAAGGGCCGCACAGTGAGCCTCCCAGCGTTCGTCGCGGACCTTTTCATCCGATCCAGTAAAAAGGTCGATCCGGATGCGCTGGTGTTCCCCGACTCCGAGGGTGGCCACATGCGCGGCAGCAATGTGCGGCGCCGGTGGTGGTCTGATGCCGTGGCAGCGGCCGGCCTGTTCCCGCGCACCGAACGCAACGGGGCCGGGGAAGACGTCACTGTGTACAACTTCAAGATCCACGAGCTACGGCACACCGCGGCGTCTCTGGCGATCCAGGCCGGCGCGAATATCAAGGCGCTGCAGAACATGCTGGGACACGAGTCCGCGGGGCTGACGCTGGACCGCTATGGCCACCTGTACGGGTCCGATGTTGAGGCGGTAGGTATCGCGATCAATCAGCTTTTAACTCGAAAGTGTGTCCAAGGTGTGTCCACCAACGAGAAGAGCGGCCCCGGTAGCTAACACCGGAACCGCTCTGACCTGCTGATTTATTTGTGGAGCCTAGGAGATTCGAACTCCTGACATCTGCCTTGCAAAGGCAGCGCTCTACCAACTGAGCTAAGGCCCCTCATTTGGCCGAGGTGGCGCATCTGCCAAGTCATGCCAAACTTCTTCACCGTGTCGTGTTCGCCATACGATCACCGCGGCGGCTGCGATGCCGGCAACGAGCAAGAACCGCATGGCACAACCTCTCGATGATCACCGGTTACACCGGGTGTCGTGGGCCTAGGAGGACTCGAACCTCCGACCTCTTCGTTATCAGCGAAGCGCTCTAACCACCTGAGCTATAGGCCCGAATATTGGGATCGACCGAGCGCCGAGATTACCGCACGGGAGTGCAGAGTCCCAAATCAATCCCTGTCAGCCAGTGTGACCTCGACGCCGCCGACCAGATCGGTTGTCAGGTTGTAGATGAAAGCTCCGATGGTCGCCAACGCACACAGCACGACGATGTTCACCAGGCCGACGAGCGCGGACCCGCCGAAGATCGTTCCACTGGACACCAATTCGCCTCCTGAGGCGCCGCTGGCGCTGGTCAGGAGGTCGCCGACATTGCTGTTGAGCTTGCTCCACACACCCATGGCGCCGAGGACCAGGTAGAGGAATGCCACCGCGATCATCCACACGAAGAACAGCACCACCGACAGCACCAGTGAGACCTTGAGCACAGTCCACGGGTCGACCCGGCGGATCTGCATGCTGGCCCGGACGGGGCCCTGATGCGATCCGCGGTTGGCCACCTGGATCCGGGTGGTCGGGCTGTTGCTCGAGCTCCTGGCCGCCGCCGCGTCAGCGGCCGTCTTGCGTTGCGGGGCACGCGCGGCCGGCCCGGACAGATCCGGGATCTCGCTCGCATAGGCCTCGGGCCGCACCGGTTCGTTGCGTGGGGCCGACGGCGCAGACGGGGCCGGGCGTGCCGGCCGGGCGGACTGCTCGGTGTCCTTCGTCTCCGTGCCGGAGACGAAGCGCTGCAGCCGGGCTTCCACGCCGGGGGAGTGGGCGCCCGGCGGGCGGGCACCTTCCTCGCGCGTGTCGGCCGACTGCGGCGAGGTCCGGGGGGTGCCCCGCTGCCACGGCGGCACCTCACCGGTCTCGGTGATCTGACCGCCGGAAGCGCGGGCCTGCGTCCCCGCCGTCTTGCTCGCCGGCGGTTTCGCCTCGGCCCCTGCGGCCCCGGCACCTGCGGCCCCGGCACCTGAGCCGTTGGAACTGCCGGACCGGTCGCCCGCTCGCGGGTGCCCCGGCTCGTTCGGTGAACTCACCTAACAGCTCCTTAGCTCAGGCCGGGGTCCTGGTTGGGCCTCGGCGCCAGCGTCACTCTTCGTCGGACTCAGCCTCATCTTGTTCCGAGTCCTCCTCGGCGTTGCGCGCAATCGCAATCAGTGTGTCGCCCTCGCCCAGGTTCATCAAGCGAACGCCCTTGGTCTGGCGCCCGGCCTTGCGAACCTGACGTGCGGCGGTCCGGATGACTCCGCCACCGGAAGTGATGGCGTACAGCTCCGTGTCGTCGTCGACGATGAGCGCTCCGACCAGACTGCCACGTTTGCGGTCGTACTGGATCGTCAGGATGCCCTTGCCGCCGCGGCCCTGGACCGTGTACTCGTCGATCGCGGTCCGTTTGGCATAGCCACCCGCGGTTGCGACCAGTAGGTACGTGTCCGGTTGAACCACATTGAGGGACAGCAGCCGGTCATCCTCGTTGAACCGCATACCCTGCACGCCCGAGGTCGCACGACCCATCGGCCGCAGCGCCTCGTCAGTTGCCGAGAAGCGGATCGACTGGCCGTTGGCGCTCACCAACAGCAGATCGTCCTCGGCCGAGCACAGCACCGCACCGACCAGTTCGTCACCGTCACGCAGGTTGACCGCCACGATGCCGCCGGAGCGGTTCGAGTCGAAGTCGACCAGCCTCGACTTCTTCACCAGACCGTTGCGGGTGGCCAGCACCAGGTACGGCGCATCCTCGTAGCTCTTGATCTGGATGACCTGGGCGATGCGCTCCTCCGGCTGGAAGGCCAGCAGGTTCGCCACATGCTGACCGCGCGCGGTGCGCGAAGTTTCCGGCAACTCGTAGGCCTTGGCCCGGTACACCCGGCCCTGCGTGGTGAAGAACAGGATCCAGTCGTGGGTGGAGCAGACGAAGAAGTGGTTGACGATGTCGTCGGCCTTGAGCCCCGCGCCCTGCACACCCTTGCCGCCGCGTTTCTGGCTGCGGTACAGGTCGGTCTTGGTGCGCTTGGCATACCCGGTCTCGGTGATCGTGACGACCACGTCCTCACGAGCAATCAGATCCTCGTCGCTGACCTCTCCGTCGGCCGGCATGATGCGGGTCCGACGGTCATCGCCATGCTTTTCGACGATCTCGGCCAGCTCGTCGCGGACGATCGCCCGCTGTCGTTCCGGTTTGGCCAGAATGTCTTCGAGGTCGGCGATCTCGGCTTCGATCTTGGCCAGATCGTCGACGATCTTCTGCCGCTCGAGGGCAGCCAACCGGCGCAGCTGCATGTCCAGGATCGCCTGGGCCTGGATTTCGTCGATGTCGAGCAGCTCGATCAGTCCGGCTCGGGCGATCTCGACGGTCTGCGACGCCCGGATCAGGGCGATCACCTCGTCGAGCGCGTCGAGTGCCTTGACCAGACCGCGCAGGATGTGGGCCCGCTCGTTGGCCTTCCGCAACCGGTACCGGGTACGACGCACGATGACGTCGAGTTGATGTGCGACGTAATGCCGGATCATCTGGTCGAGCCGCAGCGTGCGCGGCACCCCATCGACGATCGACAGCATGTTGGCGCCGAAGCTGGTCTGCAGCTGGGTGTGCTTGTAGAGGTTGTTCAGCACCACCTTGGCGACGGCATCGCGCTTGAGCTCCACCACAATTCGCAGACCGACGCGGTCGCTGGACTGGTCCTCGATGTTGGAGATGCCGGCCAGCTTGCCGTCGCGCACCTGCTCGGCGATCGAGGTGATGAAGTTGTCGTGGTTGACCTGGTACGGCAGCTCGGTGATGACGATGCCGGTACGGCCCCGGCTGTCCTCTTCGATCTCGACCACACCGCGCATCCGGATGGAACCGCGGCCGGTGGTGTAGGCGTCGTGGATGCCCTGGGATCCGACGATCAAGCCGTGGGTGGGGAAGTCGGGACCCTTGACCCGCTCACACATCGCGGCCAGCGTGGCCTCTTCGTCGGCCTCGTGGTTCTCCAGGCACCAGTACACCGCCTCGGCCAACTCCCGCAGGTTGTGCGGCGGGATGTTGGTGGCCATACCGACGGCGATACCGCCCGAGCCATTGGCCAGCAGGTTGGGGAACCGGCTCGGCAGCACCGTGGGTTCCTGAACCCGGCCGTCGTAGTTGGGGATGAATTCGACTGTCTCCTCGTCGATTTCACGCAACATCTCCATGGCCAGCGGCGTCAGCCGGGCCTCGGTGTACCGCATGGCCGCCGCGGGATCGTTACCCGGCGAACCGAAGTTGCCCTGGCCGTCGACCAGTGGATAACGCAGCGACCAGGGCTGGGCCATCCGGACCAGGGTGTCGTAGATCGAGGAGTCACCGTGGGGGTGGTAGTTGCCCATCGTCTCGGCAACCGAACGCGCCGACTTGGCGTGGCTGCGGTCCGGCCGGAAGCCGGAGTCGTACATGGCATAGAGCACGCGGCGGTGCACGGGCTTGAGGCCGTCGCGCACCTCCGGCAGGGCGCGGCCGACGATCACGCTCATGGCGTAGTCGATGTAGCTGCGCTGCATCTCGTGCTGAATATCGACCGGTTCGATGCGGTCAGAGGTTTCGTCGCCGGGTGGCAACGTGGTGTCAGTCATGTGATCCTCGGTTGTTGATCTAGCCGGTGGATATCGTTAAACGTCCAGGAAGCGAACGTCTCTGGCGTTCCGGGTGATGAAGCTGCGCCGGGCTTCGACGTCTTCACCCATCAGGATCGAGAACAACTCGTCGGCCGCGGCGGCGTCATCGAGGGTCACCTGACGCAACACCCGCACCGAGGGATCCATGGTGGTCTCCCAGAGTTCCTTGGCGTCCATCTCGCCCAGACCCTTGTAACGCTGGATACCGTCGTCGATGTTGATCCGCTTGCCTGAGGCCTTGCCCGCCTCGAGCAGGCCGTCGCGCTCACGGTCGGAGTAGGCGAATTCCGGTTCCTGGCGCTGCCACTTGAGTTTGTACAGCGGCGGCTGGGCCAGGTAGATGTGGCCGTGCTCGACCAGCGGTTTCATGAACCGGAACAGCAGGGTCAACAGCAGGGTGGAGATGTGTTGACCGTCGACGTCGGCGTCGGCCATCAGCACGATCTTGTGGTACCGCAGCTTCTCGATGTCGAACTCGTCGTGAATCCCGGTGCCCAGGGCGGTGATGATGGCCTGGACTTCGGTGTTCTTCAGAACCCGGTCGATGCGGGCCTTTTCGACGTTGATGATCTTGCCGCGCAACGGAAGGATCGCCTGGAACATCGAGTCCCGGCCGCTCTTGGCCGAGCCGCCGGCCGAATCACCCTCCACCACATACAGTTCGGACTTCGTGGGGTCGGTGGAGCGGCAGTCGGCGAGCTTGCCGGGCAGGCCGCCGATGTCGGTGGCACTCTTGCGCCGGACCAGTTCGCGGGCCTTGCGGGCGGCGATACGCGCCTGCGCCGACGAAACTGCTTTGTTGATCACAGTTTTGGCTTCGGCGGGATTCGACTCGAACCAGTGGTTCAGCTGCTCATTGCAGATCTTCTGCACAAAAGACTTCACCTCGGTATTGCCGAGCTTGGTCTTGGTCTGACCCTCGAACTGCGGCTGAGCCACCTTCACCGAGATGACCGCGGCCAAACCCTCACGGATGTCGTCGCCGGTGAGGTTCGGATCCTTGTCCTTGAGGAGCTTCTTGTCCTTGGCGTACTTGTTCACCACGGTGGTCAGCGCAGCGCGGAAACCCTCTTCGTGGGTGCCGCCCTCATGGGTGTTGATGGTGTTGGCGAAGGTATGGACCGACTCGGAGTAGCCCGCGTTCCACTGCATCGCGATCTCGACCTCGTGACCGGTGCCCTTGCCTTCGAAATCGATCACGCTGGGCTGAATCGCGGTCTTCGTGCGGTTGATGTGCTTGACGAAGTCGACCAGACCGCCGGCGTAGTGGAACACCCGGTGCTTGACCTTCTGCGGTGCGGCCACCTCGGCCGCCTTCTCCTCGGCGGACTTCGGCGCTTCGGCGTGATCGCTGACGACCTCGTCGACGACCTCGTTCCGGGTAACCCGTTCATCGGTCAGCTCGATCGTCAGGCCCTTGTTGAGGAAGGCCATCTCCTGCAGACGCCGGGCAATGGTCTCGAAGTCGTAGACCGTGGTCTCGAATACATTCGGATCCGCCCAGAAGCGGATCGTCGTGCCGGTCTCGTTGGTCTTCTCACCCTTTTTCAGGGTCCCCGGGACGGAGTTGTCGTAGGTCTGGAACCACTCGTACCCGTCTCGGCGGATGTCCGCCTCGAGCCGCGAGGACAGCGCATTCACCACCGAGACGCCGACGCCGTGCAGGCCGCCGGACACCTGATAGGCGCCTTCTTCGAACTTGCCACCGGCGTGCAGGACCGTCATCACCACGTCGACCGTCGGGACTCCGGTGGCATGCATCGCGACCGGGATGCCACGGCCGTCGTCGGTGACCTGAACGCCGCCGTCCTCGAGGATTCGCACGTCAACCTTGCTGGCGAACCCGGCCATCGCCTCGTCTACCGCGTTGTCGACGACCTCCCACACCAGGTGGTGCAGGCCGCGTTCACCGGTGGAGCCGATATACATACCGGGCCGTTTGCGAACGGCTTCGAGGCCTTCCAGCACTTTGATCGAATCGGCACCGTACTGATTCTGGGCAGCCACGTCGGACGCGTCTCCTTGGGGTTCGCGGGAAGCGGTTGCATCGCCGCCCTGCAGATCTCGTCACAGTCTACCGGTCAGGGCGGACAGGGCCGACTCTGTAGCGGCGTTTTCACCTACCTAACTGCGCCGTGCGCGGAATTTCTCGGGCACCGGAGCCTCCGGACGCTCCAGGAGATGGCTTTCGGCCGTCTCGGAGCTCTCAGCGCAGTGTCGTCGGCGCCTAGCCGTAGGTGTCGCGGGGACCGCGCCCTCCCGGCACGTTGTACTTGCCTTTTCGCCACGAGGGGCCGACCGGGCCCACGATCTTCAACGAGGTCACCACCCCGTCGCCGACGGCCGCCGCGATCTTGGCCAGCAGCTGGGACTGCACCATTCGAAGCTGGGTGGCCCACGCCGTGGACTCCGCCGAGACGGTCAGCACGCCCTCGTTCAGGCCGGTGGGATTGGCGTGGTCGGCGATCTGATCGCCGACCACGGCCCGCCACCGACCGAATACCGAACCTTCGGCGACCCTCGAGGACCAACCTCTCACCCTGGACAGGTCCTGGGTCGCCGTGCCGAACAGTTGTGGGTCACGGACATCGGGACCCGGGCCTGACCAGCTGCGACGCCGGCCGGTGTTTCCTCCCGCACGCCGCACCGGCGTGCGGCGACCCCGACCGACGTCCTTACCCTGGCTGCGTGCCGCACCGCGAGCCTCTTCCAGAGTCCGCCGCACCAGATCCATACCGCGCATGCGCGTGAGGTCCTCGGGAGGAACCGCGGGGGCCGGGTCTGAAGATGCTGGGTCCGGCAATTCGGAGGGATCGTCCGTCATGACTGCACCATCGATATCCGCCCCTGATCCCCTTCGATCATCCTGATCTCGACGCGGTTGACCGCCCAGTCCTGCGGGATGTCCTCCCCGACCGCCGCGGTGACCAGAACCTGTTCGGCCTCGCCGGCCACCGCCGCCAAAGCTTGACGACGGGCGGTGTCCAACTCGGCGAAGACATCGTCGAGCAACAACACCGGATCTACCCCGTCCGACCGCAGCAGTTCGTAGGCGCCCAACCGCAGCGCCAGCGCCATCGACCACGATTCACCATGGCTGGCAAAGCCTTTCGCCGGTTGATCGCCCAGCCACAGCTCGAGATCGTCGCGGTGCGGGCCGACCAGACAGACCCCGCGATCCAACTCCGCGTCACGACGCCGGCTCAGTGCGTCCAGTAGCGCCGCCTCGTAGAACTCGACGGACTCGAGCCCGGGCGCGTTCGCGATGGCTTCCACACTGGAGCGGTACCGGATCATTGCGGGCCGGCTCGAGGGCGCCAACAATTGATAGGCCTTCTGCACCTCGGGATGCAGTTGCTCGACCAGCGCGATGCGTGCGGCGATCAGTGCTGCACCGTGGGCGGCCAGGTGCCCATCCCACACATCGAGAGTGTCCAGCGCGCTGCGATCACCCCGATAGCGCGCTCCCGCAGCAGTTTTCAGCAGGGCGGTGCGTTGACGGACCACCTTGTCGTAGTCGGCCCGGACACCGGCGATCGCCGGTCGGCGGGTGGTTGCCAACTCGTCGAGATAGCGACGCCGTTCACCTGGATCGCCACGGACCAGTGCCAGGTCCTCCGGGCTGAACAGCACCGCGCGCAGGACCCCGAGGATTTCGCGGGGGGAACGCACCGGTGATCGGTTCAGCCGGGCCTTGTTGGCCCGACCATTCGTGATCTCGAGGTCGACCGCCAACTCGCGGCCTTCGTTGACCACGATGCTCGAGACGATCGCCCGTTGTTCGCCGGCCCTGATCAAGGGTGCGTCGGAAGCCACCCGATGGGACCCAAGCGTGGCGCAATACCACAGTGCCTCAACGAGATTCGTCTTGCCGAAACCATTCGGGCCGACAAACACGGTCCGCCCGGGCTCGAGCTCGAGCTCGACGTGTGCCCAGGACCGGTAGTCGGTCAGCCCCAGGCGGCGCACATACATCGGAACCCGACCTATCCGGACTCACTGATCCGGTGCACAGCGTGGCCACCGAACTGATTGCGCAGCGCCGACACTGCTTTCATCGTGGGGGAGTCCTCTTGCCTCGAGGCGAACCGGGCGAACAACGACGCGGCGATCACCGGCATCGGAACCCGGTGGCTGATGGCCTCTTCCACGGTCCAGCGGCCTTCCCCGGAATCCTCGGTGTACCCGCTGATCGCGGCGAATCCGGGATCTTCCTTGAGCGCCTTGGCCAGCAGCTGCTGCAGCCACGACCGCACCACGGTGCCGTTCGTCCAGGCCTGGATCACTGCCTGGGGATCGGTGATCAGCTCCTCGGCCGACAACAGCTCGTAGCCCTCGGCATAGGCGTGCATCAGGCCGTATTCGATGCCGTTGTGCACCATCTTGGCGTAATGACCGGCACCTACCGGACCGGCGTGGACGAAACCGTCGGCCAGATCACCCTCGGGACGCAGCGTGTCGAAGATCGGCATGGCTCGAGCCACGTCGGTGTCACTGCCACCGACCATCAACCCGTACCCTTCGTCGAGACCCCAGACGCCGCCCGACACCCCGGCGTCGATGAAGTTGATTCCCTTGTCTCCCAATAACTTCGCGTGTGGACCGTCCTCGGTGTACCGCGAGTTGCCGCCGTCGATCACCAGATCGCCGGGGCCGAGTACATCAGCGAGGGCACCGATCGTTTCGCGCGTCACCGTGCCCGACGGCACCATCACCCAGATCACCCGCGGCACCTCGAGGGCACCGGCCAGGTCCGCCAGGCTGGCCACATCGCTGACTTCGGGACGGGGGTCGTAGCCCACGACCTCGTGGCCACCCCCGCGCAGGCGCTCGCGCATGTTGAAGCCCATCTTGCCCAGGCCGACCAACCCGAGTTGCATGTGCGCCCTTTCTCGACCCCGCCGGTCAGCCAGGAAGGCGAACCGGCATCAACAGATAGACGTAATCGGTTTTGGCGGCCGGGAACGGACCCGAACCACCACCGGTCCCACCATCCTCGCTCGTGGGACGCAACACGGCAGGGCGACTCGGCGTGGTGAAACCGAACGTCACACGGTCCGAGTGCAGGGAGCTCAACCCGTCGGTGAGGTAAGTCGGGTTGAACGCGATGGTCAGCGGATCGCCGGCGAACTCCACCGGCAGGTCCTCTTCGGCGCGCCCCACGTCGTCGGCACCGGCCGACAGACGCAGTAGGTCCTCGCCGAACTCCATCCGGATCTGCGCTCCGCGGTCGGCCACCAGCGCCACACGCTTGATCGCCTCGGTGAGCTCGGCCACGCCGATCGTCGCGATTGCGGTGTGCTCGCTCGGCAGCAACTGACGGAACTTCGGGAACTCCGCATCCAGCAGGCGGGTGGTGCTGCGCTTGCCGTTACTGCGGATACCGAGCAGCCCGTCCTTGCCGACCGACTCGCCGGAGCCCAGCGACAGGTGCACCTGGTTGCCGTCGGTGCCGGCCTTGGCCGCCTCGGCCAGTGTCTTCGCCGGAACCAGCACGGCGGCCTCGACGTCGGTCGAACCGGTTTCCCAGGTCAATTCACGCACGGCCAGCCGGAACCGGTCGGTGGCTGCCAAAACCACTGATTCACCGGAGATCTCGACGCGGATACCGGTCAGCATCGGCAGGGTGTCGTCCCGGCCGGCAGCGACGGCAACCTGCCCGATCGCCTCGGCGAACAGATCGGACGACACCACGCCGGTCTCGTCGGGCAGGGTCGGCAGCGCCGGATAGTCCTCGACCGCCAAGGTCGGCAGCGAGAACCGTGCGCTGCCACAGGTCAGGGCCACCCGGGTGCCTTCGACGCTGAGCTCCACCGGCTTGGCCGGCAACGCCTTGGTGATGTCAGACAGCAACCGTCCGGATACCAAAACGCTTCCAGGAGAAGCGATTTCAGCACTAACACGCACCTCGGCGGAAACCTCGTAGTCGAACCCGGAGATGGTCAGACCCTCATCGGTGCCGGTCAGCAGCACCCCGGCCAGGACCGGGATGGTGGGCCGGCTCGGCAGATTGCGGGCCACCCAGGCCACCGCGTCCGCGAAGTCCTCACGCACCACGCGGAACTTCAAGTCGGTCAGCCCAGCCGTCGTCGTCGCCACGTGCGTTGCGCCCCTTCGATGATCCCCATAATGAGCTCTACCAGCATCTTCCCAGAACACCGTCGCGCAGCATCACGCTGAATGACAAAGCTGGAAACCGCTGCCGATGAACCACCGTAGAGCTTTCCGCATCAACTTGAAAGCTAATCGACCGGGGTGACACCGGGATGTGCCCGTGCTGCTCGAGCCCGGACAACCGAGAGGTTTCGTCCCCTGTCCCCAGGACTGTCTTCTAGAAAGAATTCTTAGAAGATATATGAGTAACAGTATTAGGCACTGTGAAAACTGGGGATGAAGTGGTGTTTGCCCAGTACCTCAGGTGTGTCGCAATGTGAGTGGACTGTGGACACCGGTGCGTCGACCGGCTCTCGAGTGTGGACAAATGACATCGTGTGGATGATTTTGTCATTCATCCCGTGGTTGTTCGCAGGTTATGCACACCACCATCCACAGCCGTCGGCTGTGACAAAGGATGGGTTCCGGGGCCAAAGTGGTGACAAGAATTTTTGTCAGACGGGCGTGAAGAGCCCACGATGTGAGACACCGAGACGCCCGCAGCGCAGGATCGGCAGCGCAGGATCGACCGCCGGCACACGGCGCTCGAGCACCGGTCCGGATGGGAATTTCAGGGCGGGTTCAGCGCTTGGCGCGCTGACGAATCCGGGTGGTGAGTTCCTTGACGTGGTCGAAAACCTCACGTCGCTCGGCCATCTCGCCGCGGATTTTCTTCTCCGCGTACATGACCGTGGTGTGATCACGCCCGAACGCCTGGCCGATCTTGGGCAGGGACAGATCGGTGAGCTCACGGCACAGATACATGGCGATCTGGCGCGACTGCGCGAGTGCCCGGGTCTTGCCCGGCCCCCGCAGTTCCTCGACCGTGGTCTCGAAGTATTCGGCAGTGGCCGCCATGATCGCCGCAGTGCTGATCTGCATGGTCGTGGCGTCGGCGATCAGATCGCGCAACACCACTTCGGCCAGAGACTTGTCGATCCGGGTCTTGTTGAGCGAGGCGAAAGCGGTCACGCGGATGAGCGCACCTTCGAGCTCGCGGATATTGCGTTCGATACTGCTGGCGATGAGCTCGAGCACATCATCGGGCGCGTCGAGGCGGTCCATCTGCGCCTTCTTACGAAGGATGGCGATGCGGGTCTCGAGCTCGGGTGGCTGCACATCGGTGATGAGGCCCCACTCGAAGCGGGTGCGCAGACGGTCCTCGAGGGTGGCCAGCTGCTTGGGTGGCCGGTCCGAGGAGATGACGATCTGCTTGTTGGCGTTGTGCAGGGTGTTGAAGGTATGGAAGAACTCTTCCTGGATACCTTCCTTACCCTCGATGAACTGGATGTCATCGACCAGCAGGATGTCGATGTCGCGGTAACTGCGCTTGAACGAGGCCTTGCGGTCGTCGCGAAGCGAGTTGATGAAGTCGTTCGTGAACTCCTCGGTGGAGACGTACTTGACCCGCATGCCAGGGAAGAGCCGTTGCGCATAGTTTCCGGCGGCGTGCAGCAGATGCGTCTTGCCGAGGCCCGATTCGCCCCAGATGAACAACGGGTTGTAGGCCCGCGCCGGCGCTTCGGCGATGGCGAGGGTGGCGGCATGGGCGAAGCGGTTGGACGCACCGATGACGAAGGTGTCGAAGGTGTAGCGCCGGTTGAGATTGACGGCGCTGTCGTCGGCGACCGTGGAATCACGCTGCGGGCTGCTGAAGTAGGTCGGCCAGGTCTCTTCGGCGCTGGCCTTGGCGGCACTGTCGTCGTCGATCTCGTCGGTGTCGGCCGCCGGGGCTGACACCGATGCGTCTGGCTGCGCGGCAGCGGTGGAGCCGGAATCAGGCGCCGCGGCGGGGGATTCCTCGGATTCCTCGGACGGAGTGTCGATGCGGACGCCCAGCTCGACCCGCTGACCGAGCTTGCGGCTGAGTGCGTTGATGATCGGCTCGCGAAGGTGCCGTTCGATCTCGTTCTGGACGAACGGGGTTGGAACGGAGAGCAGAGCAAACCCCTCGGCGATGACGAGGGGTTTCACCAGCTTGAGCCAGGCCCTTTGCTGAGGTGTCAGTGGCGGGAGGGCCGGATCACCGTCTGCGGCGCGGCCGCCGTTGAGTTCAGCGACGACACTGTTCCAGACAGCGACGAACGGTGGATCGGGGTCAGCTGACAACGACTGTTCCCCCTTTTGAGGTGACTTCGAGGTCGACCCGGTGACGACCAAAAGGAACGATGACGAACTGTCCACATATTTATCCACAGCCTGTGGAGAAAGGACAGTCGCCGTCGCTCTGTTGTCTGTTGCGAGAGCGTCGTGGTCGGCTTCGTCACATGTTGCGCCGGTGCGCCGAGCCGCGATCTCTCATTTCATTTTCCCGGGCCGGTCCAGGCTCGGAACGGCATTGCCAGAAGCTAACAGTTTTCTCTCGATGTGCCAACAGTTCTGCAACATCGGATACTGGTCAGGTAAGCGGGTCGGCGCAGGTTTGACCGCGGGAAATCTCATCAGTACCCTCGAGCAGTCGCCCGCACGTGGCGATACGGCTGCGCCCGGGAGGTTCCGGAGAATGCGCCGGTTAGTAAAGCACGACGGACGAGCTTAAACAGAGCTTGCACGGTAACCGCTTTCGACGGCACTTCGGTGTCGGCGGGTGCGGGTACCAAACGGAACAAGGAGAGATTGCCGTGGCCAAGGGCAAGCGGACTTACCAGCCCAACAACCGGCGCCGTTCGCGCGTGCACGGGTTCCGGCTGCGCATGCGCACCCGCGCCGGCCGCGCCATCGTCGCCAACCGTCGTGGCAAGGGCCGTCGCGCGCTTACTGCGTGATTCGACCCAGGATCTAGCGCGGTGCTTCCGGCCCGATACCGGATGAGGCGGTCCGCGGAGTTCAGTGCCACCGTCAGTCGTGGCGTGCGTGCGGTTCAACCTGATGTTGTCGTACACGCGCTCCACGAGGCGACGGACGCAACCGGCCCGCGGGTCGGTCTGATCGTGTCCAAAGCCGTCGGGAACGCCGTGGAACGTCATCGGGTGTCCCGGCGGCTGCGTCATGCCGCCCGCACCGTGATACCGCATCTGGATGCCACGGATCTCGTGGTGATCCGGGCCCGCGCCGGCAGCAGTGACGCGCCGTCGCCGCAGTTGGAGAAGCAGTTGCACCGCGCCCTCGAGCGTCTCGAGGCGCGGCGCAGGACGTCACCATGATCCGCAGGGCGGGCGCCGGTGCGGCCCGCGGTGCGATCTTCCTGATTCAGCTTTATCGCCACACCATTTCTCCGCTCCGACTGCCGTCGTGCCGGTTCATGCCGACCTGCAGTCAATACGCGGTCGATGCCCTCACCGAGTACGGCTTGTTCCGCGGTGCGTGGCTGACGATGGTCCGACTGCTCAAATGCGGACCGTGGCACTCGGGGGGATGGGATCCCATCCCCGACCGGTGCCCTCACGATCACGAGTCCGTCAGTTCTGACGAGACCGTCTCTGGCGAGATCGCCGCCGCCGAAAACCTTGTCTGGGATACCCCAGCGAAGCGAGGGGAGAGCAAGTCGCGTGTTTAATTGGTTCAGCCTGGACATCATCTATTACCCGGTGTCGGCGATCATGTGGGTTTGGTACAAGGCATTCGCCTTCCTCCTCGGCCCCGAGAACTTCTTCGCCTGGGCGCTGTCGGTGATGTTCCTGGTCTTCACCTTGCGCGCGATCCTCTACAAGCCGTTCGTCAAGCAGATCCGCACCACGCGGCAGATGCAGGAACTGCAACCGCAGATCAAGGCGCTGCAGAAGAAGTACGGCAAGGACCGCCAGCGCATGGCGCTGGAGATGCAGAAGCTGCAACGCGAACACGGATTCAACCCGATCCTCGGCTGTCTGCCCATGCTGGCGCAGGTGCCGGTTTTCCTCGGCCTGTACCACGTGTTGATGTCCTTCAACCGGACTCAGACCGGCATCGGCCGGCTCGGGTTGTCGGTGGAGGAGAACCGCAGCCTGGCGAACTACGTCTTCAGCGCGACCGATGTCGGCCACTTCCTGGACGCGAACCTGTTCGGTGCACCGCTGGGCGCGACGATGATCCAGCAGCACGGACTCGAGGCGTTCACGTACTTCAACCGAGTGTCGGTCATCGTGGTCGGCGTCCCGATCATGATCCTGGCGGGCATCGCCACGCACTTCAACAGCCGGGCTTCGGTGGCTCGCCAGAGTGTGGAGGCGGCGTCGAACCCGCAGACCGCGATGATGAACAAGCTCGCGCTCTACGTCTTCCCGCTCGGCGTGGTGGTCGGTGGACCGTTCCTGCCGCTGGCCGTGATCATCTACTGGCTGGCCAACAACATCTGGACTTACGGCCAGCAGCATTACGTCTTCGGCAAGATCGAGCAAGAAGAAGAAGCCAAGAAGGTCGAGGCGCTCGAACGTCGATCGGCGAACGCGCCGGCGCCCGGTGCGAAACCGAATCGCGCACGTAAGGCGGAAGCCGCGAGTGCGGCGGCCGCCACGGAGGATGCCGACCCGGAGTCGGACGTAGCGCCGACCAAAGACCAGAAGGACGCGGCAGGTGAACCGGCAGCCCCGAGCGTGAACCGCACGCCCAAGCCCGGTGCACGCCCCAAGAAGCGGAAACGGTGACCAGTTCTCACGCTGGCTACAAGTAGGGAGAAGACGACATGACGGACGCACAGACGACCGAGCCCAGCGCAGAGCTGGAGGAGGACACCCAGTCCGCGCCGAAGAGCGAGGACGACCTCGAGGAGCGACTGGTCGCGGAAGGCGAGATCGCCGGCGACTATCTCGAGGAGCTGCTCGACCTGCTGGACTTCGACGGCGATATCGATCTGGATGTCGAGGGCGACCGGGCCGTGGTGAGCATCGACGGTGGCGGCGATCTGAGCAAGCTGGTCGGCCGCAAGGGTGAGGTGCTGGATGCCCTCCAGGAGCTGACCCGGCTGGCGGTACACCAGAAGACCGGTGAGCGCAGCCGCCTGATGCTGGATATCGCGCGGTGGCGACGCGGTCGCCGTGACGAGCTTGCGGCACTGGGTGACAAGGTGGCCCGCCGCGTGTTGGAGTCGGGTGAGCGCGAGGAGTTGGCACCGATGACTCCGTTCGAGCGCAAGATCGTTCACGATGCAGTGGCGGCGGTCGATGGGGTCCGCAGCGAGAGCGAGGGCGTGGAGCCATCGCGTCGCGTCGTCGTTCTGCTTGGCTGAGTTCTAGTTACAACGGTGTAGTTCGTTTTGCGGCGACGGTGCCGTAGGGAGTTCGGAGGATGTTTCACGTGAAACATGGACCGGTCCCCGCGGCACCGGACGCCGCGGCGGGGGTCTTCGGAGATCGTCTGGAGGCCGCCGAACGGTACGCGGCAATATTGGCCGGTGCCGGTGTCGAGTGGGGTCTGATTGGTCCGCGGGAAGTGGACCGGCTCTGGGATCGACACATTCTCAACAGCTCCGCTCTCGGGGAGCTTCTGGGCCCCGATGAGCGCGTCGGCGACATCGGCAGCGGCGCCGGCCTCCCGGGGATCCCGTTGGCCCTTGCCCGCCCCGATATCCACGTCACGTTGATCGAACCGCTGCTGCGACGCAGCGAGTTTCTCCGTGAGGTCGTGGATGAATTGGGACTCGATGTCGCAGTGGTTCGCGGTAGGGCCGAAGATTCAGAGGTTCGTGAATCCGTTGGTGAATTGGATGTGGTGACCTCGCGAGCGGTCGCCTCGCTGGACAAGTTGACGCGATGGAGCATGCCGCTGCTTCGCGTCGATGGAAGGATGCTCGCCCTCAAGGGCGAGCGAGCCGAGGCTGAGATCGAAGAGCACCGGCGTGTGATGGCTTCCCTGGGTGCAGTCGATGCCAGGGTGGTGAAATGTGGCGTGAACTATTTGAACCCGCCCGTAACCGTCGTCGCCGTGCGACGCGAGGCGGCGAGACCGGCCAGCCGGTCAACGGGCAGAGCCTCCGGGTCGCGGGGGAAAGGCAGGAGATGAGGATGGGTTCAGATCGGCGGGCGACCGCTGGCGTGGGTGGTACACCCGCCGTTTCACGTGAAACCGTTTCACGTGAAACATGGAAGAACAACAGCGGCACTCCGTGGTCTACGGACGCCAGTATGGACACCCCGATTGCGGCCGAGGCGGAGCAGGCGACTCGCGTGCTACACACCTCACACGGGCAGCTTCCCCGGCCGGCGCGTCAGCGTGTGTTCACGATCGCCAACCAGAAGGGCGGCGTCGGCAAGACGACCACGGCGGTGAACGTCGCTGCGGCACTCGCGCTGCAGGGGCTGCGGACGTTGGTGATCGATCTCGACCCGCAGGGCAACGCCAGCACGGCGTTGGGTATCGAGCATCGTCCCGGGACCCCGTCCTCCTACGAGGTGCTCATCGGAGAGATCCCGGTGGAGGAAGCGCTTCAGCAGAGCCCGCACAGCGAGCGGTTGTTCTGCATTCCCGCGACGATCGACCTGGCGGGTGCAGAGATCGAATTGGTCAGCATGGTGGCTCGTGAGGGTCGGCTGCGGTCGGCGCTCGCGGCATTGGCGAACCACAACTTCGACTACGTCTTCATCGACTGCCCGCCGTCCCTGGGGTTGCTGACCATCAACGCTCTGGTGGCCGCACCCGAGGTGCTCATCCCGATTCAGTGCGAGTACTACGCGCTGGAAGGTGTGGGACAGCTGCTGCGCAACATCGAGATGGTGAAGGCGCACCTCAACCCGGAGCTGTCGGTGTCCACCGTGATACTGACGATGTACGACGGGCGGACCAAGCTGGCGGATCAGGTCGCCGAGGATGTGCGGGAGCACTTCGGCGACAAGGTGTTGCGCACGGTCATCCCGCGGAGCGTGAAGGTGTCGGAAGCCCCCGGGTACGGGATGACGATTCTCGATTACGATCCGGGATCCCGCGGTGCGTTGAGCTACCTCGACGCGAGCCGTGAGATCGCAGAGCGCGGCGTACCGCCCCGCGCGTAGGCGTCAGTAACCAAGGCCAGTAGACAGACAGCGGACGGCAGCAATGAGCAGGAGACGACCATGAATCAGCCGGCACGGAAGCGGAGTGGCTTGGGCAGGGGACTGGCAGCGCTCATTCCGACCGGTCCCGCTGAGGACGGCACCGACGTCCTGAGCCCCAAGATCGGCGCATCCGCAGCCGACGTTCTGCTCGGGCCCTCGCCCGGACCGGGCGACTCGGCCACGACGTCCCCTGCCCGCGACGGTTTCGACCCGGTCCTCGCCAGCGATGCCGGCGCGACGTACCGCGAGATCGATCCCAGCCTGATCCAGCCGAATCCGCGTCAGCCGCGCCAGGTGTTCGACGAGGAGGCGCTGAGCGAGCTGGTGCATTCCATCCGCGAATTCGGATTGATGCAGCCGATTGTCGTCCGCGCCGTCGAGGAGAACGGCGAATCCCACTACCAGTTGGTGATGGGGGAGCGACGCTGGAGAGCTGCCCAGCAAGCCGGTCTGGAGGCCATCCCGGCGATCGTCCGCGAGACCGGTGACGACAACATGTTGCGCGATGCGCTGCTGGAGAACATCCACCGGGTACAGCTCAACCCGCTGGAAGAGGCCGCGGCCTACCAACAGCTACTCGAGGAATTCGACGTCACCCACGATGAACTTGCCGCCCGGATCGGTCGATCCCGGCCATTGATCTCGAACATGATCCGCCTGCTGCGCCTTCCGATCGCCGTGCAGCGGCGGGTCGCGGCCGGCGTGCTGTCCGCAGGCCACGCACGTGCACTGCTCGCCCTGGAGGGGGGAGCGGAGAAGCAGGAAGAGTTGGCCGCCCGCATCATCGCCGAGGGTATGTCGGTGCGCGCCACCGAGGAGGCCGTGACACTGGCCAACCGCGAAGGCAACACCGCGCCGCCGGCCCCGCGGCGTAAGCCGATCCAGATGCCGGGTCTTCAGGACGTTGCTGAAAAGCTCTCGTCAGCCTTCGATACCCGGGTCACCGTGAGTCTCGGCAAACGAAAAGGCAAGATTGTGGTCGAGTTCGGGTCGGTCGACGACCTACAACGCATTGTCGAAATTATGAGCGCCGAAGAGCACTGAAAACCCACGACCGACTACACCAGGTTGTTCCGTCACTGTGACAGATCAGTGATCAGGGCCAGCAGTCGTGAACGCTCCATTTCGCAAAGCACCTGTGCGGCATAGCATTTCACTTCGAAGGCGGAACTCGATGAGATTTTCAGGGTGCAGTGGGCCGACCCCGGCGGACTCTCCTATCCTTGAAGGGCAGCCACGCACACCGTGTGAAAGCCAGGGACCTCAGTGACAGCACGAATAACACCGCTTCGGCTCGAGGGCTTCGAGCAGTTGCCCAAACATGCGCGGCGCTGTGTGTTCTGGGAAGTCGATCCGTCCACGGTCGGTGACGACCATCTGACCGACCCCGAATTCGAAAAAGAAGCCTGGCTCTCGATGGTGATGCTCGAGTGGGGCTCGTGCGGTCAACTCGCGGTCACAGCTCGTACCGACGTACCGGAAGGGGAGCCCGGTACTCAACCCGCCGCCGGCTCCGACGCCGGGATCGATCTGGCCGGTCCCGTTGATGTGGCCGCGTTCGATGCGGCTGAGTCGGGGATGTCAGGGGCCGGGGAGGACTGGACGGCCCCAGCCGTCATCGACGATCCATGCCTGGGCTTTGCGTTCTATGCGCCCCCGGGTGCAGTACCGCGAGCCCGACTGTTTCCGACCGCCCCGGTGAGCGCCGACGCGATCCTGTTGACCGCGATCGGTGTCGAGGGCGGCGAGGACCGCCAGTTGGTGTCGCAGAGTCTGTTGGCTGCGGTGGTCAACGATCTGGTGCGACGAGGCGTTCGGGCATTGGAGGCGTTCGGCTACACCTCGGCTGTCACCGAGCTGGCCGACGGCGACAAGCTGCCCGACGAGTTGTCCGCGGCGGTCGCGGTGCTGGGGGACTGCGCGGTCGATGAGTGCATGCTGACGTCGGATTTTCTCGAAGACGTCGGCTTCACGGTCGTGGCACCGCACCCCTACTTCCCACGGTTGCGCCTAGAGCTCGACAAGGGCCTCGGCTGGAAGGCCGAAGTCGAAGCCGCACTCGAGCGACTCTTGGAGAATGCTCGCCTCGAGCTTCCGATCGGTGCTGGGATGTCCAGCGTCGGCGTCGGGGCGAAAACCGTTGTCCCTCAGTAGAGTCGACGTATACGGCGAGTGCTCGAGCTGAACCGGCGTCCAAGCTGGGGCCTGTTCTCGCTGGATAGGGCACACGGCTTCCAGATCACTGCTCGAGCGGTGGGCCGGCATCCACTTCGGGTGGGGTACTGCGGATCACCCTCGCTGGTGACCCCGCGGCAACGACGTGATCAGGAAGATCACGCAACACCACGCTGCTCGCACCGATGACTGTATTGCGGCCGATCGAGACCCCAGGACCTACGGTGACCGAGGCACCCAGCCATGTGTTTTCACCGATGACGATCGGTGCGGCTCGCTCCCACCCTTCACGGCGCCGACGATGATCATCGACAGGGTGCAAAGCCGTCATCAACTGCGCACCAGGCCCAATCCTGACGTCCGCCCCAATCACGATGGCCGCATCATCCATGAAGAATGAGTTGGCATTGACGAACGCATGCGCTCCGAGTCGGATGTTCGCCCCATAGCTACATTGAAACCGCGGCACGACGACCGCTCCGGTGCCGAGCTCGCCGAGAAGATCTGAGAGGACCTGCGCGCGAGTGGCATCGTCACCGGCGGCGGCTCCGTTGAAGGAATCGAGCCGAGACCAGCAGTCCCGACGTCGTTGTTGCAGAACCTCATCATCCAGATACCACTCGCCACGCGCAAGGCGATCGGCCTGTTCTCCCACCAGCCAATTGTGGCAAAACCCAGCACTTCTCATCAAAACAGGACGAGGGTCCGGCGACCTGAGGCCAGTGGCCAGCTCACGTCGACGACGTTGCCGACACGCAAGGAATGGAAGCCGTGGTCGTTCAACAGTGTGGGCGAACCGGTGTACGCGCACTCAGGCAGAGCCGGCGCTCACGCGCTCAGGCTGAATTGGCGCTCACGCGCTCAGGCTGAATTGGCGCTCACGCGCCGCGGCCGGCCTGCTGCTCTACCGAAAGTTCGTGAGCCAGCAGCTCGGCGAAGGTGAAAGTGCCAGTCGGACGGTCATTCTTGCCCAACAGATACATACGCTTGACCGCTGCGAGGATGCCTTCGGCGATCGCATCACGTGTCTGGGTCGACAGCAGCAGCCCGCGATCATGCGGATTGGTGATGTAGCCGATGTCGACCTCGACGGTGGGCATCCGGGTCAGCCGGAGCAGATCCCAGGTCCGACCGTGGGACCGGCAGTCACGTAATCCGGTGCGCGCCACCACTTCCCGCTGAATGAAGTCGGCGAGGTTGCGGCCGATGGTCGACACCGAACCATGGGAATTCCCGAAGTGGAACGAGGCCACGCCATTCGCGGAGGGGGAGCGCTGACTCTCACAGCGCAGGCTGATCATCAGATCTGCACCGACCCGATTAGCGGTGGCGGCACGGTCGGCGTCGAGTGGGCTCCGGTTTGCCGGCCGGGAGATGAACGTCTCCATGCCGATCGCCGTCATCCGGCCTTCCAGCCGACTTGCCAAGTCCCACAAGATGTCTGCTTCGCTGATCGGCCCGTCGGGCCCGTTCATGATCATCCCGTGATCAGATCCGCCGCGGCCCGGATCGATGATGACGTGCTTACCTGACAGCTGCGGACCCGAGATTCGCACCCGCTCCTCTTCCCGGATCGCGTGCGGTGACCCACCGGTCACCCGCGAACCCAGGAAATACAACGAGCGCAACGTTTCCGGTCCACAGATACCGTCGGGGTACAGCCCGTACTCACGCTGGTAGGAAGACAATGCGTTGTGGGTCTGCAGGCCGAAATGCCCGTCGACCATGCCGGTATAGAAACCGAGGTCCTGGAGGCGGGCCTGCAGGGTCGCCACGTCGTCGCCGTACATGGGTGCACCGAACTGGTGGGTCAGAGTGCGGGCACCGAGCCGGTATGAGGCCTCGCGCAGGGCGCGATAGGTGGCGTCTCCGACGATTCCGTCGACCAACAGGCCTCGGTGCTGCTGAAATGCCCGGACGGCGACGTCGAGCTCGTCATCGAATGCGTCGAGCGCAACATGTCTACCGGTGCTCAGGTCGTCGTCGGGGTTCTCGATCAAACCCAACGCGGCAAAGGCTGCCCGGATCTCGGTGACTGCTCCGCCACGGTCACCGCGACGCAGACTCGACATTCGGCCCCTCCATGCTGGTTTCCGGCCGTCTGCCGGGCAAGCTAGCCAGCATTATCTCAGATCTCGACCACAATCCGGAAAACGCCAGGCGTATCCGGGGTGAGTGCGGTGTGGGTGAACTCAGAGTGCGTCGGCAAGCTCTCGCAGCAGGGCGGCCTTGCCCTTGGCGCCGACGATGCGCTTCACCGGCGCGCCATCCTTGAACAGGATCAGCGTCGGGATGGACACCACCTGGAAGTCACGCGCGGTGGCCGGGTTGGCGTCCACGTCGAGCTTGGCGACCCGCAGCTCGCCGGCCTTCTCACCGGCGATTTCCTCGAGCACCGGGGCCACCATCTTGCACGGCCCGCACCAGGTGGCCCAGAAATCCACCAGTACCGGTGTGCTGCTGGTCAGAACGTCGGCGGAGAAAGAATCGTCGGTGACCGTTACTGTTGCGCTGTCCGCACTCATGTAGCTCTCCTGTCGGGTCGAAATGTGTTGTGGGTCAGTCGTTGTCGGCGAGCCAACGCTCGGTGTCGATGGCGGCCGAACAGCCGCTGCCCGCGGCGGTGATGGCCTGGCGGTAGGTGTGGTCGACAAGGTCGCCTGCGGCGAACACCCCGTCGAGCGTGGTCGCAGTGGTACGGCCGACGACCTGCACGTAGCCCTCGTCGTCGAGGTCGATCTGGCCGCGTACCAGCTCCGATCGGGGATCGTGACCGACCGCCACGAACACACCGGTCACATCCAGCTTGGACTCCTCGCCGGTGACGGTGTCGCGCAGCCGCACGCCGGTGACCTTCGGATCGCCCTCGATCTGGGTGATCTCGGTGTTGGTCAGGAAGGTGATCTTCTCGTTGGCCTGGGCCCGCTCCAGCATGATCTTGGAGGCGCGGAACTCGTTGCGACGGTGGATCAGGGTGACCGAGCGCGCGAACCGGGTGAGGAACGTCGCCTCTTCCATCGCGGAGTCCCCGCCACCGACGACGATGATGTCCTCGTCGCGGAAGAAGAAGCCGTCGCAGGTGGCGCACGTGCTCACACCCATGCCGGTCAGGGCTTCCTCGCCGGGTACACCGAGGTGCCGCGCGGCGGCACCCATGGCCAGGATCACCGACCGGGCCTGGTGGGTCTCGCCGTCGACGGTGACCGATTTCACCGGGCCGGTGAGGTCGACGGCGTCGACGTCCTCCATGCGCAGATCCGCACCGAAGCGCAGGGCCTGCTCACGCATCTCGTCCATCAGCTCGGGACCGGTGATGCCCTCGCGGAACCCCGGGTAGTTCTCCACCTCGGTGGTGGTCATCAGCGCACCGCCGAACTGGGTGCCCTCGAACACCAGCGGCTTGAGCTGGGCGCGGGCAGCGTAGATGGCTGCGGTGTAACCGGCGGGGCCGGAACCGATGATGATGACGTCGTGGACCGTCGCTGAGGAGGACATGTAGGCCTTTCTGCCGTACTCGGCACGGGTTGCAACGTCAGCCTAGGCCGGATGTGTTCCCACCTGGCGCGTAGGACAGCCTACGGACGTCTCACCGGACGTTTGACCACGGTGTCGGCCAGCGACCTGGCATGAGCGGCATCGCAGTCCGTGGCCAGGACCAACCCCGCGATGGAGTCCGGGTCGGCGGGGGCTCTCGGTGGTACCAGCACCAACACCCCCTTGCGGCCGCTCACCTCGAGCGGCCGGGCGCCGAGAATCGGGACGTCGGACGGATAGCCCAGTGCGGAAAGGCAGGCGCCGCGGCGTCGGGGGTCGGTCAGCGGCCCCAGATCGGGCGGGACGGAAAGCAGTCCCTGGATCTGGGGTTCGGACATACCGATCGGGGCGCGCGGCGGGGAGACGGTGATCCGGCCGAGGCTGGTCAGCGTCGAAGGGGTGGGGCCCGTCGGGCGCATCAGGACGATCCCGCCCACCACGGCGGCCACCACGGCCGCGCCGGCCCCGGCGACGGCGGCGATCGACTTCCAGCGGCGGGCGGACGGCGCCTGCGGGGCAGGCGCGGCCCGCAGCGCCTCGGATAGCCGTGCGCTCACCTCGGCGGGTACCGGGGGAGCTGAGGCGGTGTCCTGAGCCAATTCGGCCAGATCGCGACGTACCCGGTCGAGCGCGGCCAGGGCGTTCTTGGCGTCGGGTCCGGCCAGCGGGTCGGTGCGCACCCGTCGGCGGATACGCGCGGCGGTGTCATCGTCGAGCAACCCGGCCTGCAGGTCGGCGAGCAGCTCAGCAGGAATCGGACCGTCCGACGGCACTCGGGGTGTGCTGCCGTTCATCGGTTTCAAAGTACTGGAGCAGGCCGGCCAGCTTGTGCCTGGCGCGGGAGCACCGGCTCTTCACTGTGCCCTCCGCCACCCCGAGGAGCAGCGCCGTCTCGGCCACCGAATAGCCCTGCATGTCGACGGCCACCACGGCGGCGCGCTGCTCCAGCGGCAACTGCATGAGCGCCCGCTCCACCACGATCGTGGTCGCCACTCGTGGCGCTGGGTCGCCGGCCGGGTCGTGAAGGTGGTCGAGGTGGTCGAGCTCGTGTTCGGAGGCGGTGTGCTGGTGGCGTGACCGGCGTACCCGGTCCAGGCAGGCATTGACCACGATGCGGTACAGCCAGCTGCTGACCGCTGAGTCGTGGCGGAACGATGCGGCGGTGCGATGTGCCGACAACAATGCGTCCTGGACGGCATCGTCGGCGTCCTCGTGGTGGTGGCTGGTGAGAAATGCCAATCGACGTAACTGACCGTGGTGCCGGTTCACGAGTTCCTCGAACGCGTAACGGTCCCCGGCGACGTGGGCGGCCAGCAGTTCGGCATCGGAACGCGTGGCAGCCCCATCTTCCAGGCGCCCCCGGATCGTCGCTGTGACCGGCTTACCGGTTCCCCCGAACCTTCCCACCCGCTGAACTTAAACGCTGAAGGGGAGCCGCCAGGACACTTGTTTGCCCAGAGGGTCATCACGCCTGGTCAAGCACCTATCTGGGCTGGGGATGACGGCTCAGGAGGCGGCTTTGAGGGTGATCTCGGAGAAGTCGGCGCGGCTCTTGCCGTCCACGGTGCCCAGCGTCGAGATCCACACCAGCACGTAGGAGGTGGACGATGCCTTGTCCACCGAGATCGTGTTGGAGCCGGGCTTCAGTGGGGTCGTCGGAGTCAGTTCGGTGGTGTCGGACAGGGATGACGGGTTGGCCGACTGGGCCGAGCGGATCTGCACCGACGTGCCGGTGCTGGTCACGTTGAGGGTGACCGAGCCGAGCGTGGTCGGCTGCGGCAGTTGCAGCATCAGGCCGACGCCGTTTTTGAACCCGGGGAACGGGGCGGGATCCGAATACGTGTCGGTGGACCACGCCGTGCTGGTGTTGCCGTCGATTGCCTGCCCGGCCGTAGCCGGTGAATCGGCTTCACCTTCGGGTGAGAAGACCGTCGCTCGAACAGGTTTCACGGTGCTTCCGGTGGCAGCCGATGACGCGTCCTGGTTCTCTTCGCTGCTCGAGGACGGTGCATTCAGGCCGAGTTCGTCGCGGTTGAGACCACCGCCGACGTCCCCGAAGATGCTGTTGAGGACGGAGGCGAGCACCAGCAGCGCCACCAGGATGATGGCGGCGCCCACGCTGACCCCGATGATGATGCCCTTGCGGCGCCGGGTCTCGGCGGCTTCGTGTTCGTCGGGGGTCTCGTGTGCGCGGACCGGAGCTGCCGGGGCGGGCTTCTCCTCGACCGAACCCGTCATCAGCTCGGTCCGATCGGCGATCGCGGTGGCCTGTTGCAGCAGGTTCAAAAGAGTTGGAGCGCTTCGGATTCCACCACCGGGCTGGACGGCACGCGCGGCCGCTGCCGAGATTTGGAAAGGGATGTCGCGGTCGATGGCGCGCGGTTCGACCGGCTGTCCGGCCGGATCCAGGGCGGCGGGGTCCAGCCCGCTGCGCGACCCGGACTCCGGCAGCGGCCAGCGGTTGACCAGCAGCGCATACAGCACCGCGCCGATGCCGCGAATATCGTCGTCGGGGGTGGCGTCGGGCATGGTGGCCGGGAAGGCCAGTGCCACATCGCCTTCGATGCTCACCCGCACCCGGCCGGGGTGATCGATCGAGAGGGCCACCCCGGCGCGGTGGGCGGCTTCGGCGGCAGCGGCCAGCGACTGGATGGCGCGGGCCGCGCCGACCGGGGAGGGGGAGGTATCCGCGACCTCGGCCAGGGAGCCGCCGCGGATCCACTCCGAGACGATCAGGCCGCCCGATCCGCTGTGCGCCACGTCGAGGACCCGCGCGATGCCGGGGACGTCGATGCGGCTGAGCTTGAGGGTGCGCGAGAGGATTTCCTGCACCTGCGCGTCGGGCATGGTGGCATCGGGGTCGACGAAGGTCAGCGCCACCTGCCGGTCCAGCGCGGTGTCGAGCGCCTGCCAGAACTGCAGGTGCGGCGGACCGCCGTGGGAAACCAGGAGCCGGTAGCGACCCTCGGCGATGGTCGCCCCGGGGATGAGGTGCACATCGTCGTCGTCCGATTCCAGGGCGGCCTCGTGCGGCAGGGCGAACGAAATCGGCTCGCGAGTCGGGTCGCCGCCGTAGTCGGTGGCCGACCGGGTCGCCCCGTTGGACCGGCTCGCGGAGGGCTCGCCGGATCCGGTGTCCTCGCTGGTGCTCTCGTCCGTCGGGCCTGCCGGATCGGCGGGTGTCACGTCCGGATGGAACTCGTCGGCGGCTGGGCGCGGTAATTTCGTTGTGTCGGTTGTCATCCCGGAATTTGAGGTGGCGTCCAGTGCCGGGCCGTCCGCAGATTCGTCGGTCACCGGTGGTCCTTTCCACATCCCCGCTCCGGCAACGCCTGCCGGAGTCCCGCCGCCGGCGACTGCCGGGCTTGACGGCCACTCAGTAGGAGAAGAATTCCTCTGATCAGGGTACGTGACGGGTGTTGCAGGATGAGGCACGACGGGCGGCGTAATTATTTCCATGGCTACTTGTCCGGCCCCCGGCTCCGGTGCGGGACGGGCCCGCCCTAGCCGACGGCGGACCATTGCCACCGCCGACTGCGCCTCCGGAATCCGGGCGGCGACCATCACGCCGGCAATGATCGGGACCATGATCACGCCGAGGACGAGCAGGCGCAGTAGTGAACCGGCGGCACCGGCGTGCTCGGTCAGCGAATCCAGCCCCAGCAGCCGGTCGGCGGCGTGCGCTACCAGGCTCGCGATCAACGACGCCGCGATCGTGACCAGGATGGTGCGGATCACCGCGTCACGCAGCAGCCGGCCGCCGCGCGGCCGCAGATGGGCCTTCAACAGCAGATGCCCGACCACAACCCCGGCCAGGAAACCGAGACCGTTGGCCAGGCCCAGGTAACCGGCCACCATGTTGGGGTTGTCGGTCAGGTGCGGGGCGATGAGCGAGCCGATGATCTTGACGGTGGTGATCACCACGATGACGAGGATCGGAGTCCACGGCCGTTCCCGCGCGTAGAACACCCGCAGTTGCAGCAGCACCAGCGCGTAGGGGATCAACGTGAACGCCGACAGCGAGATCGCCATACCGAGGTAGCCGGCGTCGGTGGCGCTGAAGTTTCCGTAGGCGAACAGCGCACTGCCGATCGCGGGCCCGCCGACGGTCATCATCGCCACGATCGGGATGAGTGTCACCATGGTCAGCCGGGTCGCCAGGGAGTAGTCGTCGAGTACGGCCGGGATGTTGTCGGCGGCCGAGTTGCGGCTCAGGCGCGGCATCACCACGGTCAGCACGGTGACGCCGATCATCCCGAACGGCAGCATCAACACGAGCCACGTGTAGTTGTAGATGGCGGGCCCCGACGCTGACGCGGTGCTGGCGATCTGGTTTCCGACGATGAGGCCGATCTGGCTGATCAGAACGTAGAGCACCATCGCGGCGGCCATGGCGCCGAACTTCTTGAGCCGGTCGTCGATGCCCCACAGCGGCCGCAGGCTGACCCGTTCGGCGCGGATCGCCGCGAACAACACCGCAGCCTGCGCCACGACACCGAGCGTGGTGCCGATACCGAGCACCAGCAGTTTGGCCGTGCCCATCTCGACGGGGTCGCTCGAGAGCTCCCCGGGCACCAGGACGAAGACGCCCAGGGTCACGATCGCCACCACGTTGTTGACCACCGGAGCCCAGGCCGGCGGACCGAACACGTTGCGGGTGTTGAGGATCGCCATGAACACCGACGACAGGCCGTAGAACAACACCTGCGGCAACAGCAGGTAGGCGAAGGCGGTGGTCAGCGGGTTGTTCACCTGGGGATCGTTGCCGAGCATGAGCCGCACCAGCAGGGGCGCGCACAGCACCGACAACACGGTGGTGACCAGCAGCAGCGTCGTCGCCAGGGTCACCAGTCGTCGGATGAAGTTGGTGCCACCGTCTGGGTCGTCACGTTCGGCCCGAGCCAGGACCGGCACAAAGATCGCCGTGAACGTGGCTTCGAGCACCAGTGCGGCAACCATGTTCGGTAGCTGGTTGGCCACCGAGAACGAACTGGTCAACGGGCCGCCGAGCAAGGCCATGAGCAGCACGAACCGGAAGAACCCGGTGATGCGGGAGATCAGCGTGGCGAAGGCCATGCCCCACGACCGCGACACCACTGCGGCGTCGGACAACTCCGCGCGCCCGGCCCGGCGGATCGGGCCGGTCGCGTGCGGAATCCTCGGCGGGCCCGGTGGGCGGGCCGCAGGTTGGTCGGGCGAGGTCATCAGGGCCGGTCCGGACTCGTCGCCGGAGCCGGCGGGGAAAGTGGGGCGGCGGACGCATCGCCGGTGTTGTCGTTGAATGCCATCGCGACCTCGAGCGGGTCGGCGTGCTCGCCCGGCGGGAGGAGGTCGGCGCGGTCGGGCTGGCCGCGGAAGCGGTGCCACAACCGGCGGCCGGCGAGCGCCACCAACACAGCCGCAGCCGACAGCGTGATGAAGAAAAGCACCTTGCCGTAGGCATTGGAATGCACCGACAACCGGACGGGCTCACCGAGCATCACGCCGTCGGCGGTCTGTAGTTTGACGTCGACCGCCACCCGCTGGGTGAAATGCACCTCGATCGGTACCCGCAGCGGCAGGTAGCCGGGCGGCAGCACGATCTCGCCCATATCGGTGACGGTCATCCCGGGCGGTGCGTCGACGTGCAGCCGGACCCGGATCGGCACCGGCAGGTCGTTGCGCAGGGCCAGCGGCAGTGGGCTGCGCTCGGTGGCCAGTGTGTAGGCCCCACCCGGGTTGACGATCGTGACCGCCCCGAACATGTCGTTCACGCTGCGACCGACGGTCTGCAACCGCTGCTCAGCCAGCCCCTGTCGGGCCTCCGGCGGCACCGATTGGCTCAGCGCCCGCAGCATGTCCTCCCGCAGCGGCGCGGTGTACTGCATGCCGGTCAGCCCGGTGCGCTCGTCGGTGGTCAGCGCGGCCGTCAGTCCCCACAGCCGGCTGACCACCGCGCCGATCCCGGCGCTGAGGTTCGCGTCGATGTTGCTGCGCGGGTTGCCGAGGGAATCCGGCGGCGCGGGCTGCACGGGTTCGAGCGGCACTGTGTTGCTCTCGGCGATCACCGCAGGCAGCGGGCGCGGCACGGCGAGCCCGGCGTGGATCGTGGTGGCCACCGCGGTGAGGATGGCCTGCGCGTCGTCGCCGTCCAGCGACCACACCAGCGGTGGCATCAGGATCTGGGTCCGGGGTTCCTCGATGGGCGTGAGCCCCCGCCAGAGCAGCGCGCCCAGCGCATCCTGGCGGCGCGCGGTCTGCGAGTCGTGACGGACCGGGATCTCCAGGGACGGGTCCAGGTAGGACGGCGCAACCGGGTCGGTGCCCGCACCGGCCAGCGCGGCGCCGACGGCCGGGTCGAATCCGGCCGCCACGACCTCCGGCCGGTACCGCAGCGGCGTGACATCGGCAGTCTCAGGGGCGCCGGTCGCCGAATCCTGGGCGGTGCTGTGGGCAGCTGAGATGGCGACCGTCTGACCTTGGGCCGCGAGCAGGTCCAGGGCGGGGCGGGTGAGCGGGCCGTCGCCCAGGATGCTGGCACCCCGGATCGAGGTGACACCCAGGATCTGGTCGACGATGTCGCCGGCACCGTTCGTCGCGATCGCGTTCAAACCCGGATCACCGACCCGTTCCAGCGCGGCCAGGTCGGCCTGCGCGTAGTTGGTCGGTGCCACACAGAGCCGCCCGGCCAGGGCGCGTAGTCGGTTCAGCCAGCCGACGGCGGCGTCCTGACCGGCGCCGGGCCGCGTCGGGGTGCCGCGACCGGTGTCGGGTCCGTCGTTGACGACGTAACCGCCGGTCATCGCATTGACGGTGACCAGCAGGTCGGGGTCGACGGCCAGGCACAGGGTGGCGCGTAGTTGGCCGCCGGGGTCGATGGTCGGTCCGGTGGCGAAGTCCGCTGCCGCCAGCAGGGTGTCGAGACGTCCGCCGGGGCCCAGGGATGTGGCCAGGCTGTCGTCGACCAGCCGCACCGGCGTGGTGCCGCCGGGGGCGCCCGCGGCCAGCCGCGGCCGGTCGGCCAGCGGCCAGAGCATGGTCATCCGCACGGGCCGTGAAGTGTCCGGGGGCACCACCGAATTGAGGGTGTCGGCGGCCGACATCGAGTCGGGGGCGTCGTCTGTGGCGCGGCCGGTGTCTGTGGAGCGGTCGGTCGGTACCCCGAGGATCGGCAGCAGGAAGCGGGCGTCGTCGAGTTTGGCCGGCGCACCGTAATCCGGTGTCCCGTTGACGTTGATCAATATGGGGTAGACACCGGGTTCGGTGATGTGGAGTGAGCGCGGCCCTTCGGAGCGCAGCGGATAGGACAGCGTGAAACCCACGGATTGGCCGCGCAGCATCTCGGGTGCCACGGTGACGAAGTCGGCTACGGGCTCGAACCGGTCGACATCCCCGGTGAGGTCGGTGCGCAGCTGGCTCGAGGAGGACACCGCCTGGGCGTGTTCCATGCGGATGTCCACATCGCGCACCGGCCGGTCTCCGACGTTCAGGACAGCCCCGCTGACGGTCAGCACCGACTCGCTGGTGGTGGTGACGACGTTCGGGGTGACGCGGTCGATACGGATCTGGAGGAACGGCATCTCCCCGGGTTCACTTGCGCTCGCCCGGGGCAGGAGCACGGGTAGCGCGGCCGTACACCACACCGAGAACATCAACACCACCGCCGCAAGCACCACTGTGCGCGCAAGGAGGGAAACCCCTCGGCGCACCGCCGGAGCGGCGGTCACGGCCCCTGTCCGCATCCGTTCGTGCGCCGGCGGGGCTGGGGTGGTGCGGATTCGTCACGGCGGTGACTACGGGCATGCGAGTGGGTTTGCGGCCGTCGCCGGGGTGCACTGCGGGGCAGCGGCGGCAAGGCGCCCGGCCCGTCGGTGTGCAGCTTGTCGATGAGTTCTCCGGCGACTTCGGCGAGCTTGCGCTCGTCGGCGTAGGCCAACCGGGACGGTAGATCCCGCAGCGGGACCCAGGCGACCTCGGTCACCTCGACGTCGTCGTCGGACAGTTCGCCGCCCTGAAAGCGCAGGAGGTAGTGGTGCACGGTCTTGTGGACCCGGTGTCCCTCGGTGACGAACCAGTAGTCGATGCTGCCCAGCGCGGCCAGCACGTCACCACGGATGCCGGTTTCCTCGGCGACCTCGCGGATGGCGGTCTGCTCGGCCGTCTCACCGAGTTCGATATGCCCCTTGGGCAGGGACCACAGCATTCGGCCGCGTCGGTCGACCCGGCCGATCAACGCCGCCACCTGGGTGTCCTTGGGGCCGTCGATTCCATCGATGACCAGGCCACCTGCGGAGGTCTCGTGAACGGTGCGGAGCCTCTCCGGTGGGCGGCGGGGACGCGACTTGTGTTGTTTGGACTGGTCACGCGGCGTCGGGGTCGAATTCGCGGTGTTGACGGGAGCTTCGACGGGGCTGTCGTCGTGCCGTTCGGCATCGTTGGCCTGATCGCCGGGCGGTGGCCCAGCCGGTCTTTGTGCACGACGACGGCCACGGCGCCGGCTACGGCGCCGTCTTGGTTTGGCCTGTTCGCCGTCCGACACCCATGCGATAGTAGCTGCCATCGGATTGGCTTCCGGCCGCACTCGCCGGTTGTGACCACACCGCGAGCATTAGGCTCATCGAACGTGTCCGACGCTGTTGTTACTGATGCCGAATTGCTGGCCGGCGCGCTGGTCGCGCTGAACCGCCGCGCCGAGGTGCTGCGCGAGCTCGGCGCGGTGTTCGCTGAGGCTGGCCATGAGCTGTTCCTGGTTGGCGGCAGCGTGCGTGACGCACTGCTCGGCCGGTTGACCGAGGACAGTGATCTCGACTTCACCACCGACGCCCGCCCCGAGCAGATGCTGAAGATCCTGCGGCCGTGGGCCGACTCGCTGTGGGATACCGGGATCGAGTTCGGCACCGTGGGTGTGGGCAAACGTGTCGGCAAGGGTGAGCACCGGTTGGAGATCACCACGTTCCGCGCCGACAGCTATGACCAGGTGTCGCGGAATCCGACCGTGGAGTTCGGCGACAACCTCGACGACGACCTGGTGCGCCGCGACTTCACCGTGAACGCCATGGCGGTGCGCATCACGGCCGACGGTCCGGCCGAATTCCACGATCCCCTGCGCGGTTTGGCGGCGGTTCAGGCGAAGGTGCTCGACACGCCGTCGGCGCCGGAGGTGTCGTTCGGGGACGATCCGCTGCGGATGTTGCGCGCCGCCCGGTTCGTGTCGCAGCTGGGGTTCTCGGTGGCGCCGCGGGTGCTCGAGGCGATGCTGGAGATGGCCCCGCAGCTGGAGCGCATCACCGTCGAGCGGGTGGCGGCCGAACTGGACAAGCTGTTGCTCGGTGCCGATCCGGTGGCCGGGGTCGATCTGATGGTGCAGACCGGGCTGGGTGACGTGGTGCTGCCCGAGGTCGGCGAGATGCGGATGGCCATTGACGAACACCATCAGCACAAGGATGTGTACTGGCATTCGCTGACGGTGTTGCGGCAGGCGGTGGATCTGGAAGACAACGGTCCCGACCTCGTATTGCGTTGGGCCGCATTGCTGCACGACATCGGCAAGCCGGGCACCCGCAAGCACGAATCCGACGGCGGCGTGAGCTTTCATCATCACGAGGTGGTCGGCGCGAAGATGGCCCGCAAGCGGTTGCGGGCGCTCAAGTACTCCAAGCAGATGGTCGACGATGTGTCGCAGCTGGTGTACCTGCACCTGCGGTTCCACGGCTACGCCGATGACCTGGGCACGGGGAAGTGGACGGACTCGGCGGTGCGTCGCTACGTCACCGATGCCGGGCCGCTGCTGGACCGGCTGCACAAGCTGGTCCGGGCCGACTGCACGACCCGGAACAAGCGTCGGGCCGCACGGCTGCAGGCCAACTACGACGATCTGGAGAACCGGATCACCGAACTGGCGGCCAAGGAGGACCTGCAGCGGGTCCGGCCGGACCTCGACGGCAACGAGATCATGGAGATCCTCGGCATTCCGGCGGGCCCACAGGTCGGCGAGGCCTGGAAGCATCTCAAGGAGCTCCGGCTCGACCACGGACCGCTGTCCCGTGAGCAGGCCATCGAGGAATTGCTGAAATGGTGGAACGCCAGGAGCTGATCGTGCGTCTGATCAGTCATGGACTACTGCCTGGGTGACCCCGACGGGACCGCGACCATCTTCACCGGTGTGCCCGATGTGGATGTGGACGGCGACGGCAGCCTCGACGGCATCGGCCTGGATGTCGACGGGGACGGCCGCATCGACGATGTGATGGCCGATCTCGACGGGGATGGCATTGCCGAGCGCGCGGTGCTCGATACCGACGACGACGGCCACGCCGAAAGCTATTTCTCCGACGACGGTGCGGGTGTCTGGGCGGTGCGCGTGGACCGGTCCGGGCAGGTGCGCTGGTTCGGCTTGGACGGGGTCGAATCCGATGGGGGACCGATGGTCGATTTCGACGGGGACGGCGCATCCGACGACCGGTTGATCGACGCCGACGGGGACGGTCTGGCCGACCGGGTAGTGGCCGGGGATCTGGCGTACGTCGACACCGACGGCGACGGTCGTTGGGACCTGAAGCTGGCCGACACCGATGGAGATGGCGCCGCGGACGCTGTGTCGTGAGCGTTGACTCTGCGGTGAGGGCGTGGGCCTCTTGGACTTTCGCGACCTGAGCGCAGAGTCAAACTTTGTCAGTCAACCGCTCAGCCTCGGCCGGCGCCCGGTGGCCCGGCGAAGGCCTGGGCGATGGTCAACCACTTGGCGGCGTCGGCTCCGTGGGCGCTCAGGTCCAGCTCGGCGGGCGCCCGGCGCTGGGTGACCAGCATGCAGAAATCCTCGGCCGAACCTGTCACGCGCTGTTGCGCATCGTCGGGTCCCCACTCCCACAGCGAGCCGTCGGGTGCGCGGAGCTCCACCCGGAACGGCTCGGCCGGCGGTGTCAGCCCGTGCACGGTGAATGCGAAATCCCTTGTGCGCACGCCGATGTGGGCGATGGAACGCAGCCGCTCGGTAGCGGGTCGATGCACCTCCAACGCGTCGGCCACGTCGAGACCGTGCGCCCACGTCTCCATCATGCGGGCGGTGGCCATCGAAGTGGCGCTCATCGGCGGACCGAACCACGGCAGCTTGCGGCCTTCGGCCACGTTCCCGAGTTCGGTGTGCAACCTGGTTCGGGTTTCGCGCCAGTCCGCCAACAACTGCTCGGGCGGCGTCAGCGCGAGTTCCTCGGCTGCGGCGTCGACGAACCCCGTCGGGTCCTGCATCGCCTCGGCGAGGACGGCGTCGAAGCCGGACTGGTCGGTGATCGCGATGACCGACACCCGGTCGGTCCACAACAGGTGGGCGATCTGATGCGCGATGGTCCAACCCTCGGCGGGAGTGGGGGTGGCCCAGCGTTCGGGCGGCAGGTCGGCCACCAGGGCGTCGAGTTCATCGCTTTCGGCGGACAGGTCGGCCACGATCGGCCCGGCGCTCACCATGGCGGTCAGCCTAGACCCGGCGGTCAGCCCGGTTCGGGGATGCCACCGCGGCATGCAGTCCGAGCCCGATCAGATAGGCCACCGCACCGGCGCCCACCAGACCGGGTGAGTGTCCATCGGCGGGGATCACCGCGGCCGCCACCGCGATGGCCGCGACGAACGAGATCCAGAACAGTGCATCCTGCACCGTGAACACGTGACCGCGCAGGGCATCGTCGACGTCGATCTGAATGGCCGAGTCCGCGCAGAGCTTCACCAGCTGCCCGGCCGCGCCGAGCAGCAGGCCACACGCCAGCATCACCGGGACGTGCAGCCCGATGGCCGCCAGCTGGATCGCCACGGCGAGGCCGAGGGCGCCGTTGGCCGTCGCGTAGCGCCCGAACCGGGCGATCACCACCGGGGCCGCCACGGTGGCCAGGAACTGTCCGGCGCCGCCGGCCGCCACAAACACGAATGCGGCACCCAGGCCCAGGCCGGCCACATCCGGGTTGTCGCTGTGGCGCACGATCACCAGCACCAGCAGCGAGTTGATCCCGAACGCCATCCGGTGTGCGGCGAGCCCGGCCAGGGTGCCTGCGACGGGGCGCACGGCCCACACCGTGCGGGCACCGTGCACCCAGCCGGTGGCCACCGCGTAGACCACCGAGCCGTGGATGGCGCGTTTGCTCTCGTGCGGGCCGAGCACGTGCGCACCGAAGCGCACCGACAACCAGAACGCCAGCGCCAACGGGAGCGCCACGATGAACATGACCACCGCGGCTCCGGCGTCATCGGCGCCGAACAGCTTGCGAGCGAGCATCATGGACGCCAGGCCGAGGAAGGCCGCCAGCGAGCCGATCGCGGTAGCCACCGAGTTCATCGTGACCACCCGCTCCCGCGGCACCACATCGGGCAGCGAGGCCGATAGACCCGACGAGACGAACCGGGTCAGACCGTTGACGATCAGGGCGCAACACAGGATCGGTACATCGCCGGCGCCGAACTCCAGCAGCCCGCCGACCGCCACGACCACGAGCAGCCGCCCCACGTTCGCACCGATGAGCACCAGGCGCCGGTCCCAACGGTCCAGCAGTGCCCCGGCGAACGGCCCGAGCACCGAGTACGGCAGGAACATCACCGCGGACGCCAAGGCGATCTGCCACGGGTCGGCCTCGCGTTCCGGGTTGAACAGGATCGCGCCCGCGAGCCCGGCCTGGAAGAGGCCGTCGGCGAACTGACTTACCGCGCGCAGCTCCAGCAGTCGACGGAATTCGGTCATGCCACGCACCGAGTGCCAGAGGGCACGGAAAGCGCGAACATGAACCACCCGATCAACAGTACAAAGCCCGGCTGAAATCCGACCGCGCCCGGGCTTGTTCGCCACGTCTCGGCAATCGCGGTGCCATGATGTAGGCGTGGCGCAGTCAGAAGAGCCGGAGGATTTCATCGCGCCTGCGGCGCAGCGGGTACGGCCGGGCACGCTGCTGCTGGCCAATACCGATCTACTCGAACCGACCTTCCGGCGCAGCGTCATCTACATCGTCGAGCACAACGCCGGCGGCACGCTCGGCGTGGTGTTGAACCGGCCCAGCGAGACCGCGGTCTACAACGTGCTGCCGCAGTGGTCGAAGCTCACCACCAAACCCAAGACGATGTTCATCGGCGGGCCGGTCAAACGGGACTCGGCGCTGTGTCTGGCGACGTTGCGGGTCGGCATGCAGGCCGACGGTGTGCGCGGATTGCGGCACGTGCAGGGCCGCGTGGTGATGGTCGATCTCGACGCGGATCCGGACACGCTGGCCCCGATCATCGAGGGCGTTCGGATATTCGCCGGATATTCGGGCTGGACCATCGGCCAGCTCGACGGCGAGATCGAACGGGACGACTGGATTGTGCTGTCGGCGCTGCCGTCCGATGTGCTGTCCCAGCCGCGGGTCGATCTGTGGAGCCGGGTGCTGCGTCGTCAGCCGTTGCCGATGTCGATGCTGGCGACCCATCCGATCGACGTCAGCCGCAACTAGCGCGCTACTTGCAGTCGGTCACTGACAAGACAGGGTGCAGCTGGCGCACGAGCCGGCGCAGTCCGCTCCGGAGCCGGCGACGGCCTCCGCCGCGGCGACGGCCTTGGCGCTCTGCCAGCAGCCGGCGGCGACGGTGGCAATGGCCCCGATGATGCACACCACGACGACCGTCAGGCCGGTCTGGGGCGCGGCGGCCAGGGCGGCGGCTCCACCGGCGGCGAGCATCACCGCGGCGGCCAGTTGGGTCGGGGCCACAGCCCTCAGGACCGAGCGCACGGGATCACCGGTGCGGGGCCTCGTCAACAACCACAGCCCGAACACACCGACGATGACGGCGGCGCTCAAGCACAGCAGCGCGGCGATCAGCATGCGCCACACAATACGAGGCGCCGGTCGGTATTGCGAGGTCGGGGCGGGTTCGGGTACCTCAGCCGTGCAAGCCCAGGAGCTGGGGCAAACCTGGCTGCGGCGCGGGTGCGGCCGGGGCCGGAGTAGCTGGCGCCGGAGCAGCCGCCGGGCCCGGCGCGCTGACCTTGAACCCGGACACGATCGCATCGGCGGCGTCGGCAGCCGCGGAAACACCCTGGTTGGCGGCCGAGGAGTTCACCGACAACGACACCAGATAGTGGTCGGCGCCCGCGGTGGCCAGGATGTGCCTACGTGACGTATTGAGCACCTGGCTGCCGGACAGGTAGCTACCTTCGATGAATGTCGACGGGAAGCCGTTGAAGTTACCCATGGCCATGTCGGTGGGGCGCCAGTTCTGCAACTGCTGGGTGTCGACGTAGCCGTGGCTGGCGGCCTCGACCGGGTCGAAACTGCCGACGAGCTTGTAGACCACCACCTGTGCGTTGGGGGTGTAGAGGTCGGTGCTGGAGCGGTCGGCGATCACCGCGAACGCGTCGGGAACGTTGGGATCGGGCACTTTGGTCCAGCCCGACGGCAGCGGCAGGACGATGCTCAGCCCCTTGAAATCGTGGCTGACCTGAGGCTCCATCTTCACGTCCTTGCTCTTGAAGAACTCGGCAAGGGTGCCCGTGGAGGCCGGGGCGATGGTCTGGGCCACCGGGACGGGCGCGGCGACCGCTGGTGCTGCCGGGGCGACCGGTCCCGCTGGTGCTGCCGGCGCTGCGGCGGGGACGGCCGTGACGGTCTGGGTCACCGTCACCGGACCGGGGACGCCGGGAACCGGAAGGAGGGGTTCGGCAGAGGCGGTCTGACCGGCGAAGCCGACAACCCCGGCCACGCCGACGGCTGTGCCTGCTGCCAGTACCCGCCACCGGCGGGTCAACTCGATCATCTCTTGTTCCTCCCGGAAACCATCGCCCCCACCTGGGGACCTCGTCACTGAAGGCCGACACTATCCAGGGAGTACCGCCCGCCACCAGCAACTCAACCGACCTGGAATCAACCCCTGACTGGGCCGCGACGCAACCGATACCAACCTGTGGCCTTCGCCGTCGAAAGACGGGCGGTGAGCTGCTCAAACCGTGGCCTTATACCCTGAACGGCGTGATCGAACGCGCCACCACCCCGCAGTCAGGGCCGTCAGAGGACACCCCGCAGCACCGTTACACCGCGGAGCTGGCGGGTCAGATCGAGCAGTCCTGGCAGCAGACCTGGGCCGAGCTGGGCACGTTCAACGTGGACAATCCGGTGGGCTCGCTGGCACCGGCGGACGGCTCGCCGCTGCCCGCCGACAAGATGTTCGTCCAGGACATGTTCCCGTACCCGTCCGGTGACGGCCTGCACGTCGGGCACCCGTTGGGTTACATCGCCACCGACGTCTACGCCAGGTACTACCGGATGACCGGTCGCAACGTGCTGCACGCGCTGGGCTTCGACGCGTTCGGACTGCCGGCCGAGCAGTACGCCGTGCAGACCGGTACGCACCCGCGCACCCGCACCGAGGCCAACATCGTCAACTTCCGCCGCCAGCTGGGCCGGCTCGGGCTGGGCCACGACACGCGGCGCAGCTTCGCCACCACCGATGTCGACTTCTACAAGTGGACGCAGTGGATCTTCCTGCAGATCTACAACGCCTGGTTCGACACCGCCGCAGGCAAGGCACGGCCTATCGCCGATTTGGTGGCCGAATTCGATTCCGGGGCAAGCACTCTGGACGATGGTCGGACGTGGGGTGAGCTGTCGGCCGCCGAGCGCGCCGACGTGGTGGACGACCATCGGCTGGTCTACCACGCCGACTCGATGGTGAACTGGTGCCCGGGCCTGGGCACGGTGCTGGCCAACGAGGAAGTCACCGCCGACGGCCGCAGTGATCGCGGCAATTTCCCGGTGTTCCGGAAGCGGTTGCGGCAGTGGAAGATGCGCATCACCGCCTATTCGGACCGGTTGCTCGACGACCTGGAGCTGCTGGAATGGCCGGACAAGGTCAAGGCCATGCAGCGCAACTGGATCGGCCGCTCCACCGGAGCATCGGTGGAGTTCGGTACTGCCGCAGGCGATGTCGAGGTGTTCACCACCCGACCGGACACCCTGTTCGGCGCCACCTACCTGGTACTGGCCCCTGAGCATGATCTGGTGGACGCACTGGCCGCCGATTCCTGGCCTGCGGGCACCGATTCACGGTGGACCTTCGGTGGCGAGACTCCGGCCGAGGCCGTCGCCGCCTACCGCGCCGGGATCGCGGCCAAATCGGATCTGGAGCGCCAGGAGAACAAGACCAAGACCGGCGTGTTCCTCGGTGCGTACGCCACGAACCCGGTCAACGGCAGCCAGGTTCCGGTCTTCATCGCCGACTATGTGCTGGCCGGCTACGGGACCGGCGCCATCATGGCGGTGCCCGGTGGCGACCAGCGGGACTGGGATTTCGCTACGGAATTCGGGTTGCCGATCGTCGAGGTGGTCAGCGGTGGCGACATCACCGAAGCGGCCTACAACGGTGACGGCGTCATGGTGAACTCCGGCTACCTCGACGGGTTGTCGGTGGCGGCGGCCAAGGAAGCCGTCATCGAACACCTGGAGGCCGACGGCCGCGGCCGGGCCCGCATCGAGTACAAGCTGCGGGATTGGCTGTTCGCCCGGCAGCGGTACTGGGGTGAGCCGTTCCCGATCGTCTACGACGCCGACGGCCGCGCCCATCCGCTGCCGGAATCGGCTTTGCCCGTGGAACTTCCGGACATCCCGGATTATGCGCCGGTGTCCTTCGACCCCGACGACGCCGACAGCGAGCCGTCACCGCCGCTGGGCAAGGCCACCGAATGGGTGCATGTCGAGCTGGATCTGGGCGACGGGCTGCAGACCTACACGCGCGACACCAATGTGATGCCGCAGTGGGCCGGCAGCTCGTGGTACGAGCTGCGTTACACCGACCCGCAGAACTCGAAAGAGCTGTGTGCCAAGGAGAACGAGGCCTATTGGATGGGCCCGCGGCCGGCCGAGCACGGGCCGAATGATCCGGGCGGCGTGGACTTGTACGTCGGTGGCGTCGAGCATGCGGTGCTGCACCTGCTGTACTCGCGGTTCTGGCACAAGGTGCTGCACGACCTCGGCCATGTCAGCTCGAACGAGCCGTACCGACGCCTGGTCAACCAGGGCTACATCCAGGCCTTCGCCTACACCGATGCCCGCGGTAGCTATGTGCCTGCGGCGGAGGTCGTCGAGCGTGACGGGAAGTTCTTCTGGCCGGGACCCGATGGCGAAATCGAGGTCAACCAGGAGTTCGGCAAGATCGGCAAGAGCCTGAAGAACTCCGTCTCACCCGACGAGATCTGCGATGAGTACGGTGCCGACACCCTCCGGGTCTACGAGATGTCGATGGGCCCGCTGGAGGCGTCGCGTCCGTGGGCGCCCAAGGATGTCGTCGGCGCGCACCGCTTCCTGCAGCGGGTGTGGCGGGTGGTGGTCTCCGAAGAAACCGGAGCGACCGACGTCAACGAGCACGAGGCACTCGACACCGACACGCTCAAGATCCTGCACCGCACCATCGCCGGCGTGACCGAAGACTATGTGGCACTTCGCAACAACACCGCCGCGGCCAAGCTGATCGAGTACACCAACCACCTCACCAAGGAGGGCGTCTCGGCTCGCGCCGCGATCGAGCCGCTGGTGCTGATGGTGGCCCCGCTGGCGCCGCACCTGGCCGAGGAGCTGTGGAAGCGGTTGGGCCACGACACCTCACTGGCGCACGGCCCGTTCCCGGTGGCCGATCCGCAGTACATGGTGGACGACACCATCGAGTTCCCGGTTCAGGTCAACGGCAAGGTGCGCGGCAAGATCACCGTCGCTGCTGATGCTGAAGCCGCGGACATCCAGGCTGCGGCGCTGGCCGACGAGAAGGTGCAGGCGTTCCTGGACGGCGCCACGCCCAAGAAGGTCATCGTGGTGCCGGGCCGGCTGGTCAACCTCGTCGTCTAGTGATTTCGGTGCATTCACCGGCGGTCAGCGCCGCTGAATGCACCCAAATCACCCGGGGCGGACCACGATCTCGTGCACGTGGCCGTCGGGCGGGGTGGTGACGGCTGTCGCCACCAACCCGGCGACGGTCTCGGGCTTCAGGTACTTCGTCGGGTCGTAGTGGCCGGCGCCGTCCGTCTCATAGACCACCAGATCGCGCTGCATCTCGGAGTCGGTGCGCCCGGGGAAGATCGAGGTGACCCGGAGGGACGGTTCGTCGGCGCGCAGTGAGTCGGCGAATGCCCGCAGCGCGAACTTGCTTGCCGAATACGACGCCATGCCGGAAGAAACCTTCTGTCCGGCACCGGAATTGATGAACACCACATGCCCACGGACGGCGCGCAGAGCGGGCAGCAGGGCCAGCGTGAGTGCGACCGCGCCGGTGACGTTCACCTCGAAGGACGCCCGCCACTGTTCGACGATGGATTCGGAGACCCGGCCGGGGTAGAGCACGCCGGCGTTGTGCACGAGCACGTCGAGTTCGGCGAGCACCTCGGTGGCCGATTCGATGGAATCGGCGTCGGTCAGGTCCAGCGGCCAGGTCGGTGCGCCGAGACGTTCGGCCAGCGCATCGAGGCGGGCTGACGGTCGCCCGGCCAGCAGCAGGGTGTGCGTGGGAGCAAGGGCGGCGGCGATGGCTGAGCCGATGCCGCCAGCGGCTCCGGTGATCAATGCGGTCGGCACGACTGCAACGTTACTGTGACGTGCAGTGCGCGGGGGCCGACCTGCGGACCGGGGCGCAAGGTCGCATCATGGTAGGGATGCCACCGGATCCCAGCTTCGCTCCCACCCAGCTCGCCGCGCGCGCCGCCTACCTGCTGCGCGGCAATGACCTGGGTGTGATGACCACTGCCGCGCCGTCGCTGTATCCCCACATGTGGAGCTGGGATGCGGCATTCGTGTCGATCGGGCTGGCCCCCCTGAGTGTGGAGCGCGCCGTGGTGGAGCTCGACACCCTGCTTTCAGCGCAGTGGCGTAACGGGATGATCCCGCACATCGTGTTCGCCAACGGTGTCGACGGCTATTTTCCCGGCCCGGCCCGGTGGGCCACCTCGGCGCTGGCCGCCAACGCGCCGCGGGTTCGGCACACGTCGGGCATCACCCAGCCGCCCGTGCATGCGATCGCGGTGCAACGCATCCTGGACCACGCCCGCAGTCGGGGCCGGTCCACGCGGGCGGTGGCGGAGAGCTTCCTCGATCGCCGGTGGGCCGATCTGGTGCGATGGCACCGTTGGCTGGCCGAGACGCGGGATCAGGACGGTCGCGGCCGCATCACGCTCTATCACGGGTGGGAGTCCGGCATGGACAACTCGCCGCGCTGGGACAGCGCCTACGCCAACGTGATTCCCGGCAATGTGCCGGAGTATCAGCGTGAGGACAACGCGATCATCACCGATGCCACCCAGCGGCCGAGCGACCTCGAGTACGACCGGTACCTGTGGCTGCTCGAGGAGATGAAATCCGTTCGCTACGACGATGATCTGCTTCCGAAGGTGATGAGCTTCGCGGTCGAGGACGTGTTCGTCTCGGCGATCTTCTCGGTGGCCTGTCAGGTCCTCGCCGAGATCGGGGAGGATTACAAGCGCCCGCACGCCGATGTCCGCGATCTCTACGCCTGGGCCGAGCGGTTCCGGACCGGCGTCGTCGAGACTGCCGACGAACGCAGTGGTGCGGCAAGGGATTACGACGTCAGGGCGCAGAAGTGGGTGGCTACCGAGACCGTCGCGCAGTTCGCCCCGCTGCTGTGCGGCGGGCTGCCGCACGACCGTGAGCGTGCCCTGCTGAGGCTGCTGGAAGGCCCGCGGTTCTGCGGGCATCCGGATCTGAAGTACGCGCTGATCCCGTCGACGTCACCGGTGTCGCGCGAATTCCGGTCGCGCGAGTACTGGCGCGGCCCGGTATGGCCGGTGATGACGTGGTTGTTTTCATGGTGCTTCGCCCGGCGAGGCTGGGCCGAGCGGGCGTCGACGCTGCGCCGGGAAGGGTTGCGGCAGGCCAGCGATGGGACTTTCGCCGAGTACTACGAGCCGTTCACCGGGGAGCCGCTGGGCAGTATGCAGCAGTCGTGGACCGCGGCCGCGGTGTTGGACTGGTTGGGCTAGCCCGGCTATTCGGACTTGGCGTGGGTGGCGGCCTGATCGCCCTGGCCGGCGAGGCGCTCAAGCGGGGCCAGGGCGGTGGCCAGCGTCGCGAGATCGTCCGGACTCAGGTTGGCCAACCGGGCGGCCAGATCAGCCCGTCGGGCGGCCAGCGATTCGCGATGCTGCACCAGGCCGCGCGGGGTGACCTCGACGAGCACGGCGCGCAGGTCCGAGGCGTCGCGGGAGCGCTTGACCAACCCGAGCTTCTCCAGCCGGCGGATGGCCACGGTGGTGGTGGGGGTGCGCACGCGCTCACGGGCGGCCAGTTCGGTCATCCGGATCGGTCCCTGGTCGAGCAGGGTGAGGAGGATGGAGAGCTGAGCCAGGGTGAGCTCTCCGGCCGTGCCCTTGTTGGTGTCGCCACGGCGCAGTACCGAGAAAACCTTGGAGAGTACGCGCTGCAACTCTCCGGCCAGCTCGGTGACCTGCGAATCGGGCTCTATCATAATTCGCTAGTCTAACCTGTCTGAGGCTGCCAGGTTGTCAGCTTGTTCCGTTTGATGCAGGGGATTCACGGCGTCCTTACAGCACTTGGGACAGGAAGCGGCGCAGCCGATCTGTCTCGGCCGCTTCGAAGATCTGGTCGGGGGTACCGGACTCGACCACCGTGCCGTGATCCATGAACACCACCGAGTCGGCGGTGGAACGGGCGAAGCCCATCTCGTGGGTGACCGCCAGGATGGTCATCCCCTCGGCGGCCAGGTCGGCGATCAGCTCCAGAATTCCCTTGACCAGTTCGGGGTCCAGCGCCGAGGTGGCCTCGTCGAAGAACATCGCCTGCGGGGCCATGGCGAGTGCACGTGCAATCGCGACCCGCTGCTGCTGGCCGCCGGAGAGCATGGCGGGGCGGACATCGGCCTTGTGCCGCAGGCCAACCCGATCCAGCTGCTCCAGGCCTACGGCGCGGGCATGCTCGGGGCTGAGGCGCTTGAGTTTGCGCGGGCCCAGGGTGACATTGTCGAGAACGGTCTTGTGCGGGAACAGGTTGAACTGCTGGAACACCATCCCGATGCGCTGGCGGAGCCGGTCGGGATTGTCGGCGAGCACCGAGCGTCCGTCGAGCAGGATGTCGCCGCGGTCCGGTTCGTACAGGCGGTTGAGGGTGCGCAACAGCGTCGATTTTCCGGATCCCGACGGGCCGATGATGGCCGTCGTCGTACCGGCAGGCACATCCAGGTCCACTCCGCGCAGCACCGGGTTCGGTCCGAATGACAGATGGATGTCCGTGGCGGCCAGCGCAACTGGCGCCAGGCCCGCCATCAGATCATCTCCTGGTTGGTTGCCGCGGGCAGGGGATCCTCTTCGGCCGGGGGGCGGCCTCGGCGCAGCCGGTTGTCGACGAAGTTCACCAGATGGGTCAGCGGGATCGTGAGCAGCAGGTAGAACAGTCCGGCCGCCACCAGCGGTGACAGATTTCCGGTCTGCGCGTTGAGATCTCGGCCCACCTGGAACAGTTCGCGTTGGCTGGCCACCAGCCCGAGGAAGTACACCAGTGACGAGGCCTTGAGCAGCGAGATGAACTGGTTCATCAGCGCGGGCAATACCCGCCGGATGCCCTGGGGGATGACCACCAGACGCATCGATGAGGGGTAGCTGAAACCCAGGGCGCGTGAGGCTTCCAGCTGCCCGGGTTCGACGCTCTGGATGCCGGAGCGGAAGATCTCCCCGACGTAGGCCGCCGCCATGAGTCCGAGCGCGGCGATGCCCAGCGGGTAGGGGCTGTTCCCGGTGAGCGATCCGACTACCGGGCCGACGCCCAGCCCGATCAGCAGGATGATCACCACTTCGGGCAGGCCCCGGAAGATGTCGGTGTAGACGCGGGCGGGCCAGCGCAGCCATCGCGAACGCGAGATGCCGGCCACCGCCAGGACCATCCCGAGTACCAGGCCGATGACGCTGGCGCACACGGTCAGGATCAGCGTGTTGGGCAGGCCGGTGCGCAGCAGATCGGGGATGGCCTGCTTGTAGAGGTCCCAGTCCAGGAACGAGTCGGCCAGTTGTGCGAGTGTCGATTTGGGCGCGACCGGGGCTCCGGCGGCGGGTTTCTCCTTGGCGGCGGCGATCGCGGCGAAATCGGGCAGCTGGGGGACGGGTGCGGCCTTGGAGCCGGGCTTCCAGCCGGGCGGCAGGGCCCGCGGCACCCAGTCGGAATACAGCTTGGCCCAGGTGCCGTCGGCGATGACAGCGTCCAGTCCGGAGTTGAGCGCGTCGATCAGCGGCCGGTTCTCCTCGGCCACCGCCCACGCCACGAAATTGTCCAGGCTGAAGGTGTTCTCGATGATCTGCGCCGGGTCACCGGGCTGCACTGTGCCCGAGGCCTGCTGGGACGGTGCCACCCAGGCGTCGATCTGGCGGGTCTTGAGGCTGGCGTAGACGGTGTTGTAGTCGGGGAACTTCACCGGCTGCAGGTGCAGTGTGTCGATGACGTAGGCCTCCTGCACGGTGCCCTGCACCACGCCGATGCGCTGTCCGGCGGCGAGCTGACCGAACCCCCTGATCGGCGAACCGGCGGGCACCACGAGGGAGAAGTAGCCGAAGTCGTAGCCGTTGGTGAAGCCGACCGTGCGTCGTCGGGCGTCGGTGGTGGTGATCGAGCTGGACGCCACGTCGAATCGTCGGGAGGCGGTCTGGGCCAACAGACCGGAGAAGTCGGTGCCGACGAAGTTGATGCGCAGGCCGAGCTTGTCGGCGATGGCGCGCAGCAACTCGTTGTCGAAGCCGGTGAACTGGCCGGCTGTGTTGATGCAGATGCTGGGCGGCGCGTCCGACAGTGTCCCGACGGTGAGGACGCCGGGGGTGCTCAGGCCGAGGTTCTCGGGGCGCACCGTGTCCAGGGGTACGACGGTGGCGGTGGTGTATTTGTCGGCGCCGGGTCCGGTGGCCGCGGCGGCCAGGTTGGTGGGCAGTGCGCTGGCGCTGTCCACCCCGGGCGGTGCGCATTGGTCGACGTCCGCCCCGGCCGGTGCCGCGCAGACCAGTCCGAACAGCATCAGGACGGTGGTCAGCAGCGCGGCCGGTCGTCTGGCGTCCATCTGATGCAACCTAGTGGGAGGGCGCCAGGTGATGAGCCGTTCCGCTCAATGGGACCGCAAGTCGCCGAGCACTCCGCGCCGAGTCAGCTCACCGATCATGACCTGAGCCATCCGTTCGGAGCGCTCGATGCAGGCCAGGCGGGCGCCCTCGGGGTCCCGGGCGTGGATGGCCGCGGTCTCGGCTTCGTAGCTGGGCAGGAACTCGGCCTTGGCTTTCGGATAGTTCGTCCAGAATTCCGAGGGGGCGAAGCTTTTGCCGGCCCGGATGGTGGCGTGCAGGCGTGGTCCGGCGTACTCGTCGTTGATCGCGTCGCGGTACACCCAGCACTCCTCCTGGAACGTCTTGACATCCTTTGCTGTGCGCATTACTCGCAACGAGTCGTCTAAGCGTGCCAAAATTCGCGGAGTGGGGCTGGCTGCGCAGCGAGCAGCGGCGATGCCATTAAGCGTCCCGTACAACTCGTGGTGTTCGGCGACGGTCGCCTCATCGAACCGCGCGACGAAGGCGCCACGGTGATATCGCGTCGAGAGAATGCCGTCGTGTTCGAGCTGAACCACGGCTTCCTGGATCGGAACGCGGCTAATCCCGAGGTCGCGGACGATCTCGTTGCGGTCGATGCGGTCACCGGATCGGAGCTTGCCCGTCATCACCAGGTTGATGATGTGCGTGACGACCTGATCCTTTTCCTTCACCCCGTAGTTCTTCGGCACCGTTGCGTATCTCCCCCCGAGCGGTTGTCTGCGTCAGTTTTCTCACGGCCCCCCCGGATCGGTGACGCAGGTCCTCTCAGCTTACCCTCTCGACTTTGCGTTGCGCCCGTCGCGCCACCGACACAGGGCCTCGGCAGCGGTCAGGTCGTAGTCGGGCCCGTTGACTCCGATGGTGACGATGCTGACCCCCAGATCCGCCAGCGCATCGGCCTCGGCGAGCATGGCGTCCAGACCGCCCGCCTCCTGCACGCCGGCCGAGCGCTGCACGGTCAACGGATCGCGGTCTGTGGCGTCGCAGTGATCGGCGAGCACCTCTGCCTTGCCCGGGTAGGTGTTGCGGTCGACGAATGCGTGCCAGATATCGGCATGTTCGGCCACCAGGCGCAGGGTCTTGCGTTCACCCTGTCCGCCGATGAGGATCGGGATCTTGCGAGTGGGTGCCGGGTTGAGCTTGGCGAGCCGCGCCTCGATCCGCGGCAGCGCCTGGGCCAGATCGTCCAGCCGGCTGCCCGCGGTGCCGAAATCGTACCCGTACTCGTCGTAATCCTTTTGCTTCCAACCACTTCCGATTCCGAGGATGAGCCGGCCGTCAGAGATGTGGTCGACGGTGCGGGCCATGTCGGCCAGCAGCTCGGGATTGCGGTAGGAGTTGCAGCTGACCAGTGCGCCGATTTCGATGCGGGAGGTCTGCTCGGCCCAGGCGCCGAGCATCGTCCAGCATTCGTAGTGCGCGCCGTCGGGATCGCCGTAGAGCGGGAAGAAGTGGTCCCAGTTGAAGGCGATGTCGACGCCGATGTCCTCGCAGCGGCGCACTGCGTCGCGGATGTGGCCGTAGGTGGGGGAGTGCTGTGGCTGTAGTTGTACGCCGATGCGGAGGGGATGGCTCATTTTCTGAGGGTACTCACGGGTGGTTCACCACCCCGGTCTTACTGCGGGGGCGGGGCGTCGAGGATCGCGCGCAGCAGTTGTACGAGTGCGGCCGGCTGATCGCCCTGCACCGAGTGGCCGGAGTCGGCGACGACGTGGGTGCGCTGAAAGCCCGGTGCGCTAGTTGCGAACGTCTCGGCGTCCTCGTCGTTGACGAAATAGGAGTTGGCGCCGCGGATCAGGGTGGTGGGCATGGTGATCGCGGGAACGTCGTCCCACAGCCCGTCAAACCCGTCGCCCTTGCGGAACGTGTCGTACCGCCACGTCCAGGTGCCGTCGTCGAGCTGCTTGGAGTTATGGAACACGCCGCGCCGCAATGAGTTCCGGTCCCGGTGGGGCGATGCGGCCACGGCAGTGTCCAACATCGCCTCGAAACTGGGGAAGCTGCGGTCACCCTTGACCAACGCGACGGCACCCAGCTGGGCCTTGGTCATCTGCTCATGTCGCTCGGGTGCCGACGGCGTGACGTCGACCAGAACCAGCTCGGGCACCAAGGCCGGTTCGGTCGCCGCGATCCGCAGTGCGGTCAATCCGCCCAGGGACATGCCGACCACCAGTCGCGGATCGGGAGCGTGGGTCTGGAGAACCGGGATCAGGCTTGCCGCATTGAGTTTCGGGCCGTAGTCGCCGTCCTCGCGCCAGGCTGAACGGCCGTGACCGGGGAGATCGACGGCCAGCGCTGGTTCACCGAGCCCGAGGATGACGGTGTCCCAGGTGTGGGCGTTCTGGCCACCGCCGTGCAGGAACACGATGCGCGGGGCGGCGGTGCCGAACTTCAGCGCGCTGATCGGCCCCTGCTCGATGCGCTCGACCCGCGGCAGTGGGGCACTCGCCCCGATCTGTTCGGCGTTCTCGTCGAGGAGCCCGAACTCGTTGAGCGTGAGCAGTTCGTCATCGGAGATCTGGGGCTTGGCCACCCCCGGACCCTAACCCGGAAACGACTCTGCGCCCAGGGCGTAGGTGTGCGGGAAGCACACGCCCTGGGCGCAGAGTGAAAACGCTAGCCCTCGATGAAGGTTTCCAGCTCGATGCGGGCGATGTCATCCGCGATCTGCTTCGGCGGGCTCTTCATCAGGTAGGCAGACGCGGCCTCGACGGGGCCACCGACGCCGCGGTCCTTGGCGATCTTGGCGGCGCGCACCGCGTCGATGATCACACCGGCCGAGTTCGGCGAGTCCCACACCTCGAGCTTGTACTCCAGGTTCAGCGGCACGTCACCGAAGGCACGGCCTTCCAGGCGCACGTAGGCCCACTTGCGGTCGTCGAGCCACGCGACGTGATCGGACGGGCCGATGTGGACGTTCTTGTCCTCGACCTTGCCGGCCAGCGAGCCGGTCAGGTTGGAGGTCACTGCCTGGGTCTTGGAGACCTTCTTGGACTCCAGGCGTGAGCGCTCCAGCATGTTCAGGAAGTCCATGTTGCCGCCGACGTTGAGCTGGTAGGTGCGGTCCAGCGTGACGCCGCGATCCTCGAACAGCTTGGCCATGACGCGGTGGGTGATGGTCGCGCCGACCTGGCTCTTGATGTCGTCACCGATGATCGGGACGCCGGCGTCCTCGAACTTCTTGGCCCACACCGGGTCGGAGGCGATGAACACCGGCAGCGCGTTGACGAAGGCCACGCCGGCGTCGATGCAGCACTGGGCGTAGAACTTGTCGGCCTCTTCGGAGCCCACCGGAAGGTAGGAGACCAGGACGTCGACCTTGGCGTCCTTGAGCGCCTTGACCACGTCGACGGGCTCGAAGTCGGAGATCTCGATGGTGTCGGCGTAGTACTTGCCGATGCCGTCGAGCGTCGGACCGCGCTGCACCGTCACGTTGGTCGGCGGCACGTCGGCGATCTTGATGGTGTTGTTTTCGGAGGCGAAGATGGCCTCCGACAGGTCGAAGCCGACCTTCTTGGCGTCCACGTCGAACGCGGCCACGAACTTCACGTCACGCACGTGGTAAGGGCCGAACTTCACGTGCATCAGGCCCGGCACGGTCGTGTTCTCATCGGCGTTGTGGTAATACTGCACGCCCTGGACCAGGGACGATGCGCAGTTACCGACGCCGACAATGGCGACCCGGATTTCTCCTGCGTGCTCAGACATGGACGATCTCCTTACTCGTTCTGTGTGCTCGGCCTGGGGCCTTGTGCGGGTCTGTGCTCATATGTTTTCCGAGCGCCCCTGGGCCGTACGTTCGGCCGCGATCAACTCGTTGAGCCATTTCACTTCTCGTTCGCTGGACTCCAGGCCCAGCTGGTGCAGCTGACGGGTGTAGCGGTCGAATGAACTGCTGGCCCGCGCAACGGCGTCACGCAGACCTTCCCGACGTTCCTCCACCTGGCGACGCCGCCCCTCCAGGATTCGCATCCGGGCCTCGGCCGGGGTGCGGTTGAAGAAGGCCAGGTGGACACCGAACCCGTCGTCGGAGAAGTTCTGTGGCCCCGTGTCGGCGACCAACTCGGTGAACCGCTGCTTGCCGGCATCCGTCATCTGATACACCCGCCGAGCGCGACGCACCTTGGTCGGTCCCAAGGGTGCGGCGTCCTCGACGATCAGGCCGTCGGCCTGCATGCGACGTAATGCCGGGTAGAGCGACCCATACGAGAACGCCCTGAACGCCCCCAACAGACCCGTCAATCGCTTGCGCAGCTCATAGCCGTGCATGGGTGACTCGAGCAAAAGGCCCAGGACTGCGAGCTCCAGCATCGAAAACACCCCTTTCGACAGATCAGATGGAATTGATCGCTACGACGGATCAACACCTCGCCAAACTGTATCGCGCCGATATATTAGGCGCCAAGTGAATGCCGCGATTGTCACGCTGGAGTGGCTGCCGGCGCCGAGGGTCACGCCCGCGTGACGGGCGCCGCCGGCTCACCTGCTGTGGCGGTACATCCCCTTGACGGTGCCGTCGGGGTACAGGTCGATGTTCCCGCCGCCGAAGTCGCTGGTGACGATGACAGCGATGTTGACGGCCTCAGGAGTCGAGGGATCCTCGGACGGCGTGATGCGCAGCCAGGCGCTCTTCACGTCGCCGCGTTTGGTGTTGAGCGTGTCGGGCGCGCCGCGGAGAACGGCGAGTGCCTTCTCGTGGTCGAACGCCGCGAGGTCGACGAGGCGGTCTTCGTCGCGGAGGGTGTCCGGTGAGCCTGGATCACCCCAGCCACCGGTGTACCGGTAGTAGACCTTCTGACGGCTGTCCTGCGGGTTCGGTCGGTAGAGCATGGCCGAGTCGGGGTCGATGTGCAGCTCATAGCCCGTGGTGTTGCCGAACTTCTGGCGCATCTGCTCGAACAGGCCCTTGACCCCGTTCAGTGATTGCAGCTGGGTCGGCGGGGTCAGCACCACCGGGTCGATGCCGTCCGGCACCGCCCCTGGGTCGGGGTTGAAACTCAACGGTGAGGCGGTGTTTCCGTACAGGCCCCAGCCGATGCCGATGCCGAGCACGACCAGTACGGCGGCCGACGCCAGTCGCAGCCCCCATCCGGGACCGCCGGGCTTGCGAATGCCCGGCAGGCGGGGCTTGGTCAGCGTCGGCATCTTCACCGACGCATTGGCGTTCTGCAGATCCTCGACCAGGCGGGCCAGGTCCCCCAGGGTGGTGGCGTTGGTGGCCGCCGACACCCGTTGGCGGTGTTCTTCCATGGACAACTGGCCTTCGCCGAGCGCATTGTCGAGCACCTTGCAGGTGTCGTTGCGATCGCTGTCCCTGGCCCGGGTGTTCGAGGTCTGTCGAGTTGCCACGGGACATGATCGTAGGAGGTGTGACGCGGTCACGCCTCGGTCCCGAGGGGGTCGACGTACTCTGGTCATCGTGCGATTGCAGAGACAGGTGGTGGATTACGCGCTTCGGCGGCGGTCCCTGCTGGCTGAGGTCTATTCGGGGCGCACCGGCGTCTCGGAGGTCTGTGATGCCAACCCGTACCTGCTGCGCGCGGCAAAGTTTCACGGCAAGCAAAGTTCGGTGATGTGTCCGATCTGCCGTAAAGAGCAGCTCACGCTGGTGTCGTGGGTTTTCGGTGATCATCTGGGCCCGGTATCGGGCTCGGCGCGCACCGCGGAGGAGCTGGTGATGTTGGCAACTCGTTACGACGAGTTCGCAGTCCATGTGGTTGAGGTATGCCGCACCTGCAGTTGGAACCATCTGGTCAAGTCATATGTCCTGGGCGCGCCTCGGCCGCCGAAGGCACGTGGCACTCGAGGCACGCGCAAATCGGCGCGCACCGCCAGTGAATAGCGAAGGGCGCCACAGCCGGTCAGCCAACGACATCCGTAATGCGGCTGACCGCCTCGGCGCGCGCGAAAATCCGCCGCCCCCGCGCGAAAACCCGCCGCCCCCGCGCGAGAAGCGGCCGCCGGCTCCGGATGCCCGGCCGCCGATTCGGGAGAACGCGCCCACGGGACGGCCGAATGGTCCTATCGGGCGACCCAATCGCCCGGCGGTGCCGCCCGACGATCGGCTCACCACGGTGCTGCCACCGGTGCGTGACGACGGGCCGGTCCCGCTGGACGTCGTCAGAGCGGCGATGGGCGGCAGCCCGCCGCCGAAACCACCGCCACCGAAATCTCCGCCTCCGCCGCCCGGCGGCGGCCGTGGGTCGGGTCCCTCGGGTCCCTCGGGCTCGGGTCCGAAAGCGTCGGGGCCGACCCGGCAGTTCCACATCAATTGGAAGCTGATCCGACGCCTGTCGATCGCGGGTGTCGTGGCGATGATCCTGCTTCCGTTGGTGACCTTCGGTATGGCGTACATGATCGTCGACGTCCCGCAGCCCGGTGACATCCGCACCAACCAGGTGTCGACGATCCTGGCCAGCGACGGCAGCGAGATCGCCAAGATCGTGCCGCCGGAAGGCAACCGCATCGACGTCGGCATCGACAAGATTCCGGAACACGTCCGCAACGCGGTGATGGCCGCCGAGGACCGCGACTTCTACACCAATCCGGGCTTCTCTTTCACCGCGCTGCTGCGCGCGATCAAGAACAACCTGGTCGGTGGTGATCTGCAGGGCGGATCGACCATCACCCAGCAGTACGTCAAGAACGCGCTCGTCGGCGACGAGCGCTCGGGCATCGGCGGTCTGATCCGTAAGGCCAAGGAGCTGGTCATCTCGACCAAGATGGCCAGCGAATGGTCCAAAGACGCTGTGATGCAGGCGTATCTGAACATGATCTATTTCGGTCGCGGCTCGTACGGCATCGCGGCGGCGGCCAAGGCATACTTCGACAAGCCGGTCGAACAACTCAACGTCGCCGAGGGCGCCCTGATGGCCGCGCTGATCCAGCGCCCGTCGACGCTGGACCCCGCCGTCGATCCGGAGGGCGCCGCCGAGCGGTGGAACTGGGTGCTCGACGGCATGGTCGACATGGGTGCGTTGTCGGCCCAGGATCGGGCCGAACAGGTGTTCCCGCCGACAGTGCCGCCGGACCAGGCTCGTCAGGCCAACCAGACGACCGGTCCGAACGGACTGATCGAGCGGCAGGTCACCAAGGAACTGCTGGATCTGTTCAACATCAGCGAGCAGGCGCTGAACACCGAAGGCCTGCAGGTCACGACCACGATCGACCCGCAGGCCCAGGAGGCCGCCGAGGATGCGGTGTCCAAGTACATGGATGGCCAGGAACCCAACATGCGGACCGCGGTGGTCTCCATCGATCCGCGCGACGGCGCGGTCAAGGCGTACTACGGCGGCTCCGATGCCAATGGCTTCGACTTCGCCCAGGCGGGTCTGCCGACAGGTTCGTCGTTCAAGGTGTTCGCGCTCGTCGCTGCCCTGCAGCAGGGCATCGGCCTGGGTTATCAGGTGGACAGCGGTCCGGTCACGGTCAACGGCATCAAGATCACCAATGTCGAAGGCGAAGGGTGCGGCACCTGCTCGATCGCCGAGGCGCTCAAGCGCTCGCTGAACACCAGTTACTACCGGCTGATGCTCAAGCTCGAAAACGGTCCGGAGGATGTCGCGAAGGCCGCCCACGACGCCGGTGTCGCCGAGAGTTTCCCCGGTGTCGAGCACACCCTGTCCGAAGACGGCAAGGGCGGCCCGCCCAACAACGGCGTGGTGCTGGGTCAGTACCAGTCCAGGGTGATCGACATGGCCTCGGCGTATGCGACGCTGGCCGCCTCCGGCGTCTATCACAAGCCGCACTTCGTGCAGAAGGTCGTGAACTCCTCGGGGCAGGTGCTGTTCGACGCCTCGAGCCAGGACAACGGTGAGCAGCGCATCGACAAGGCGGTGGCGGACAACGCCACGTCGGCGATGCAGCCGATCGCCGGTTGGTCGCGCGGGCACAACCTGGCAGGTGGGCGGGCGTCGGCCTCAAAGACGGGCACCAACCAGCTCGGCGACACCGGTGACAATCGTGACGCCTGGATGGTCGGCTACACACCTTCGCTCTCGACCGCGGTCTGGGTGGGCACCACCGACGGCGTGACGCCGTTGAAGACTCCGGCGGGCGGGCCGGTCTACGGATCGGGTCTGCCGTCGGACATCTGGAAAGCCACGATGGACGGAGCGCTGAAAGGCACCGACAACGAGTCGTTCCCGAAGCCGACGGAGATCGGCGGCTATGCGGGTGTGCCCCAGGCTCCGGCCGCCCCGCCACCCGGAACGCCACCGGCCGGTCCGCCGATCGCGGTGATGCCCTCGGTGACCGTGATTCAGCCGACCATCGAAGTGGCCCCGGGGATCACGATCCCGATCGGCCCCCCGACGACCGTGCCGATCGGACCGCCGCCGGGAGCACCTGGTGTGCCCGGTGAGCCGGGCGTCCCGGTGCCACCGCCGCCTCCGTGACGGAACGGGTATCTCCGGCTCCGCCGGCAGGGCTGGATTCGCCGGCTCCGCCGGCAGAAGACCGGCGGAGTGCCGACGACCGCGACCTTCCCAGCCGCAACGATCGGCTGGCCGAAGCGCTGTCGCAGACTGTCGGCGGACCTGTCGGCCGGCACGCGTTGATCGGGCGCTCACGGTTCATGACCCCATTGCGGGTGATGTTCGTGATCGCTGTGGTGTTCCTGGCTTTGGGTTATACGTCCAAGGCCGCGTGCCTGCAGACGACCGGCAACGGGACCGCCGACCAGCGGGTGGCCAACTGGGAGAACAATCGCGCCTATTACGAGCTGTGCTACTCCGACACGGTTCCGCTCTACACCGCAGAGTTGTTGAACCAGGGCAAGTTCCCCTACAAGTCCAGTTGGGTCGAGAACGACGCCACCGGCAAGCCGCGCATGCAGTACGACGGCAGCCCGGCGATCCGCTACATGGAGTATCCGGTGCTGACCGGGCTCTACCAGTACGCGTCGATGTCGCTGGCCAAGACGTATACCGCGCTGGCGAAGCTGGTGTCGGTCCCGCTCGTGGCCGAGGTGGTGATGTTCTTCAACATCTCCGCGTTCGGTTTGGCGCTGGCCTGGTTGGCGACGATCTGGGCCACCTCGCGGATGGCAGGCCGACGAGTGTGGGATGCCGCGCTGGTGGCCGGTTCACCGATCGTGATCTTCCAGGTATTCACCAACTTCGACGCGCTGGCCACCGCCACTGCTGCGGGCGCGATGCTGGCCTGGGCCCGGCGAAAACCGGTATGGGCCGGGGCGCTGATCGGTATCGGCGTGGCCGTCAAGCTGTATCCGCTCCTACTGTTCATTCCGTTGGTACTGCTGGGGTTGCGCAGCGGACGTCTGCGTGAGGTCGGCAAGGCGGCGCTGACCGCGGTCGTGACGTGGCTGGTCATCAACCTGCCGATCATGGTGCTGTTCCCGCGCGGGTGGTCAGAGTTCTTCCGGCTCAACACTCGTCGAGGTGACGACATGGACTCGCTGTACAACGTGGTGAAGTCGTTCAGCGACTGGCAGGGCTTCGATCCGGACCTGGGTTTCTGGCAGCCGCCGACGGTGCTGAACACCGTCACCGCAGTGTTGTTCGCGGCGTGTTGTATTGCGATCGGCTACATCGCGTTGACGGCGGCGCAGCGGCCCCGCTTGGCGCAACTGGCGTTCCTGGTGGTCGCCGCCTTCCTGCTGACCAACAAGGTGTGGAGCCCGCAGTTTTCGCTGTGGCTGGTGCCGCTGGCGGTGCTGGCGCTGCCGCACCGCCGAATCCTGTTGGCGTGGATGACGATCGACGCCCTGGTGTGGGTGCCGCGCATGCTCTATCTGTACGGCGAAGCCAATAAAGGCCTACCCGAGCAGTGGTTCACCACCACAGTGTTGCTGCGCGATGTCGCAGTGATCATGCTGTGTGCGTTGGTGATTCGCCAGATTTACCGGCCGGAACTGGACCTGGTCCGGCACGGCGGCCGCATCGACGACCCCACCGGCGGGGTGTTCGATCGCGCTCCCGACAATCCGCCACGCTGGCTGCCGGACTGGCTGCGCCCGTCGGCCGACCGGGTTCGGGTCGAGCCCAAACCGGATCAGGAGCCGGAGCTGGCCGGCTCTAGGTAGACGCAGCGGCTGAGCCTGCGGGCGCCGTGCACCGATTTCTACCTCAGGGCTGCGAATTTCGTGATGCGCGACCCTGAGGTGGAAATCGACGGGTCACAAGGCCGGACGCGCCTGGATCCACGCCTTCGTCGACGGGAGCAACGCCACCACAAGCGTGGCGATCGGCAGCACGAGACTCAAAGCCGCCAACCCGCTGATGCCGAAGGTTCCGTAGCGCGCTGTGGCAGCGAGATTGAGCCCGAGGCTGATCAGGCTGCCGAGAACGATCAACGCGCAGCCGATGACGATGAGCCGCCGGCCGATCATCTTGCGTCGTACCAGCGCCACCGTGCCGGCCAGGAGTAAGAGTCCGCAGGTGACGCTCAGCAGGGTCGCGAGGACCGTCAGCGCGAGCGGCCCAGGGGTTCTGAGCGCCAGAGTTCGCAAGCCCGAGTCACCGGCCAGCGCGGCGAGTGCCGACAGACCGGCGATGCCGTTGCCGAGGGTCAGTAGGGCGCCGATCCCGGCCAGGACAGCGGTGATGATCGCCGTGACCCCGCTCGGTGAAACTCCAGGTGAGGCCGAAGTTCCCTCCGGTTCGGATTCGTCGAGCGGATGCTCGGTGTGTTGACTCTCGGATCCTTGGGGAGAGGTCACTGCTGCTGCTCCGATCGTGGTTGTTGCTGGACGGACACCGGGGATTCGCAGATCCCGCTCAGCCCTGGTACGGCGGGTAGAACTGGGGTGCAACCGGATTCGGCTTCGCCCGAATCCATGCGGTCGTCGGCGGCAGCATGGCCAGCACGATCGTCGCGATGGGGAAGACGAGACCGAACAGGTTGAAAACAGCCCCACCTGAGTAGGAGCCGTAAACGTCGGCTTCTGCGGTAATACCCACACCGAAGGTGATCAAGGTGCTCAGTATCGCCAAGGCGCACGCGCCGACCACGAGCCAGCGGCCGAGCATCTTTCGCTGGAACAGCAGCACGGCTCCGATGGCGATCATCAGGCCGAAGACGACGCTGAACAGGACCGAGACAATTAGCAACGCGTGCACCCCACCGGTGAGGTCGGCGTCGGAGCCCGTGACGGCGAGGGCGAAGGCCCCGACCGCGCCGCCGCCGAGACCGGACAGTGCGCCCAGCGCCGCGAGTACCGCGGCAATGGTTCCCGTGGCGCCACTGGGTTCAGGGCTGGGCATCCCGTACGGCTGGGGCTGGAAGCCACCCTGTGGCGGGTACCCAGGCGGCGGAAAGCCTTGTTGCTGGGGAAAGCCTGGCTGCGGTGGGTAACCGGGCTGCTGCGGGTAACCGGCCTGCTGGGGAAATCCGGGGTGAGGCGGATATCCGGGCTGTTGTGGTGGACCAGGTTGCTGCGGGAACCCTTGCCCGTAAGGGCCGTTCGGATAGTTCATGCATCTCCCTCGAATCCACAACCAAGCAGCTCACCCTATACGGATTTCGCAGATCAGGGCGGTTTCGGGTAGCCTAGGCCGGTTGCCGACGCAGGCGACCCTCCTGCCACGGACACGCCGTGGCCGCAACGACCATAGGAGGTGATGGGTTCCTTATGCGTCCATACGAAATCATGGTCATTCTCGACCCGACACTCGACGAGCGCACTGTAGCTCCCTCGCTGGAGACGTTCCTGAACGTCATCCGCAAGGACGGCGGCAGTGTCGACAAGGTCGATATCTGGGGCCGCCGCCGGCTGGCTTACGAGATCGCCAAGCACGCCGAGGGCATCTACGCCATCGTCGATGTCAAGGCTGAACCGGCCACCGTGTCCGAGCTCGACCGTCAGCTGAATCTGAACGAGTCTGTGCTGCGGACCAAGGTGATGCGGACCGACAAGCACTAAAGGCTCTCAGTCGTCGGCGGGGCTACGTAGGCTTCGCGCAAACGGACATGCCTATCCCAGGAGGATCTCGTGGCTGGTGACACCACCATCACAGTTGTCGGAAACCTGACCGCTGACCCGGAACTGCGTTTCACCCCGTCCGGCGCAGCTGTCGCCAACTTCACCGTTGCCTCGACGCCGAGGATGTTCGATCGGCAGAGCAACGAGTGGAAGGACGGCGAGGCGCTGTTCCTGCGGTGCAACATCTGGCGTGAGGCGGCCGAGAACGTGGCCGAGAGCCTCACCCGGGGTTCGCGCGTCATCGTCACCGGCCGGCTCAAGCAGCGTTCCTTCGAAACCCGCGAGGGTGAGAAGCGCACTGTTATGGAGGTCGAGGTCGACGAGATCGGTCCGTCCCTGCGCTACGCCACAGCCAAGGTCAACAAGGCCAGCCGGAGTGGCGGCGGGGGCGGTGGCTTCGGCGGTGGCGGCGGCAGTAATGGCGGCGGGGCTTCGCGCCCGGCTGAGCCCAAAGACGATCCGTGGGGCAGCGCGCCCGCGTCGGGCTCCTTCAACGGGGCCGACGACGAGCCGCCGTTCTGATCAACATCGAAAATTTTGCAAGGAAGAGATAACCAATGGCCAAGTCCACAAAGCGGCGGCCGGCACCGGAAAAGCCGGTCAAGACACGCAAGTGCGTGTTCTGCTCCAAGAAGGGTAAGGGGCAGATCATCGACTACAAGGACACCGCGCTGCTGCGCACCTACATCAGCGAGCGCGGCAAGATCCGTGCTCGCCGGGTGACCGGCAACTGCGTCCAGCATCAGCGCGATGTCGCCATCGCGGTGAAGAATGCCCGCGAGGTGGCTTTGCTGCCGTTCGGCTCGTCGACGCGGTAGGGAGTAGACCAATGAAGCTGATTCTCACCGCTGAGGTGGAACACCTGGGTGTCGCAGGCGACGCCGTCGAGGTTAAGGACGGCTACGGCCGTAACTACCTGCTGCCCCGTGGGTTGGCCATCGTGGCCTCCCGCGGTGCCGAGCGCCAGGCCGACGAGATCCGCCGGGCCCGCGAGGCCAAGTCCATCCGCGGCGTCGAGCACGCCAACGAGCTCAAGACCGCTCTGGAGAACCTGGGCGAGGTGTCGCTGCCGGTTCAGGCCGCGGCCGACTCCGGCAAGCTGTTTGGCTCGGTCACCGCTGCCGATGTCGTGGCCGTGATCAAGAAGGCCGGCGGTCCGAACCTGGACAAGCGCACGGTGCAGTTGCCCAAGGCGCACATCAAGTCGGTCGGCACGCATCCGGTTACCGTCCGGCTGCACACCGGGGTGGAAGCCAAGGTGTCGCTGAACGTCGTCGCGGAGTAAGCCTGCCGCGGAGCAATCCGTAGCGGAGTCATTCCGCAAGCACTCAATCGCCCGGGTGGAACCTGTACAGGTTCCCACCCGGGCGTTGCTGCTCTCTGGCGAACTCGTTGCGGGCAACGCTTGACAGCGAACCTCACCCGGCGTTAACCGGCACGGTCCCTGGGCGCAACACAACACGCCCGGGACGGCAACCCGGCACGACACGCCGAGGAACTTTCCATACACAACTAGTCACAGGCTCTATGGCACCCTGACCAGGGAAGACAACGGATCGCTCCGGAATGATCCACAGGTTCTCCCCAGAGGTTCAACACCGTGACCGACACCTATCCCCACGCCATCCACAGGTTCATCAACAGGGGTGGTTCCGGGAGCCGCCAGCAACGTCTAGCGTTGTGCGTCGCGACTCCGTCGAGGTCTTGTCGGAGACCTGTTCTACAGTTGCAGTACCGATTCGAATAGACGTTCGAGCATGCCTCCGGGCAGGGCCCGGAAGGGGGTGGGAAGTCCGTGGCGGTGGTGGACGACCTGGGGCATTCGGATTCGGAGATGGACGGCCCTCCGACCGGGGAGGATTTCGGCCGGCAGCCGCCGCAGGACATGGCGGCCGAGCAGGCCGTCCTCGGCGGCATGCTGTTGAGCAAGGACGCGATCGCCGACGTGCTCGAGCGGTTGCGCCCCGGTGACTTCTACCGCCCGTCACACCAGAACGTCTATGACGCGATCCTCGACCTCTACGGCCGGGGTGAGCCTGCCGACGCGGTCACCGTGGCGGCGGAGTTGGACCGGCGTAGTCTGCTGCGGCGCATCGGCGGGGCGCCGTACCTGCACACGCTGATCTCCACCGTGCCCACTGCGGCCAATGCCGGTTTCTACGCCGGCATCGTGGCCGAGAAGGCGCTGCTGCGCCGGTTGGTGGAGGCCGGCACCCGGGTGGTCCAGTACGGCTACGCCGGGGCCGATGGCGCCGACGTAGCCGATGTGGTCGACCGGGCACAGGCCGAGATCTACGACGTGACCGAACGCCGCGCCTCGGAGGATTTCGTCGCGCTGGAAGACCTGCTGCAACCCACCATGGACGAGATCGACGCGATCGCCTCGTCAGGCGGCATCTCGCGTGGCGTGCCGACCGGGTTCACCGAATTCGACGAGATCACCAACGGCCTGCACCCCGGGCAGATGGTCATCATCGCGGCCCGACCCGGTGTCGGGAAGTCCACGCTGGGCCTGGATTTCATGCGGTCGTGCTCCATCAAGCACCGGATGGCCAGCGTCATCTTCTCGCTGGAAATGAGCAAGTCCGAGATCGTCATGCGACTGCTGTCGGCCGAGGCGAAAATCAAACTGGCCGATATGCGTTCGGGCCGGATGAGCGATGACGACTGGACCAAGCTGGCCCGCCGGATGAGCGAGATCAGCGAGGCGCCGCTCTACATCGACGACTCGCCGAACCTGACGATGATGGAGATCCGGGCCAAGGGCCGGCGGTTGGCCCAGAAGGCGGATCTCAAGCTCGTGGTCGTCGACTACATGCAGCTGATGAGCTCGGGCAAGAAGTACGAGTCGCGCCAGCAGGAAGTCTCGGACTTCTCCCGAAGCCTCAAACTGATGGCCAAGGAACTTGAAGTGCCGGTGATCGCGATCAGCCAGCTCAACCGTGGCCCCGAGCAGCGCACCGACAAGCGTCCGCAGGTCTCTGACCTTCGTGAATCCGGCTGCTTGACGGCGAACACGCGAATTCTGCGCGCCGACAATGGTGCTGAGGTCACCTTCGGTGAGCTGATGGCGACCGGGGAGCGGCCGTTGGTGTGGTCGCTCGACGAGCACAAGAACATGGTGGCGCGTCCGATGACCAACGTGTTCTACAGCGGGCACAAAGAAGTGTTCAAGGTTCGACTCGCCTCCGGCCGCGAGGTCGAGGCCACGGCCAACCACCCGTTCCACACGCTGGACGGTTGGATTCCGTTGGAGGAGTTGGCAGTAGGAAGTCGGGTTGCGGTGCCACGGCGTATTCCGGATCCCGTTGGCACCGTTCCGATGGATGAGTCCGAGATCATTCTGTTGGCTCACATGATCGGTGACGGTTCGTGCGTGAAGCGCCAGCCGATCCGCTACGCATCGATTGATGAACAGAACCTGCTTGCTGTCACCAAGGCCGCCAAGCACTTCGGTGTCACTGCGGTCCGCGACGACTACCCGGCGGCCCGCGTCACCACGTTGCGGCTGCCAGCGCCCTACCATTTGACCCACGGCAAGCGCAATCCGATCGCCGCGTGGCTGGACAAGCTCGGGCTGTTTGGCAAGCGCAGCTACGAGAAGTTCATCCCGCAAGAGATTTTCGCGCTGCCGAACGATCAGATCGCGCTGTTCTTGCGCCATCTTTGGGCGACGGACGGATCTGTGCGGTGGGACGCAAAGTTCAGCCAGGGCCGTGTCTATTACGCGTCCACCAGTCGGGCACTTGTCGACGGTGTGGCGCTGTTGTTGCTTCGTCTGGGTATCTTCAGTCGGATCTATAAGGCTCGTAAGGCCGGATATCGGGACATCTGGCATCTGCATATTCCGGGCGCCGAGAACCAGATTTTTTTCTTGCAGGGTGTGGATGCGCATGGAGACAAGTTCTTCGCGGCGCGAGAGGTGCTGACGAATCTGAAGAAGATCCAGGGAAGGGTGTCGTCGGACACCGTTCCCAAGGAGGTCTGGGAGAGAGTTCAGCGAGCACTTGTGCGTAACGGGATGAGCCACCGTGAGTTCGCGGCGGCTATGGAGACAAAGTTCTGTGGGTCGACACTCTGGAAGCGCGGAGTCGGCCGTCAGCGTCTGCATCGAGCCGCAGCACTGTTGGATGACCACGAGTTGCACGACCTTGCGACAAGCGATGTCTATTGGGATTCCATCGTGGAGATCACCAGCATCGGTGACCAAGACGTCTACGACGGAACCGTAAGCGGTACACACAATTTCGTCGCAAATTTAGTTAGCCTACATAACAGCCTTGAGCAGGATGCCGACATGGTCCTGCTGCTGCACCGTCCTGATGCGATCGACCGGGAAGACCCGCGCGGTGGCGAAGCAGACATCATCCTGGGCAAGCACCGCAACGGCCCGACGGCGAATATCACTGTCGCGCACCAGCTGCACTTCTCGCGGTTCACCAATATGGCGCGGTAGGAATTCGGACTTGTAGGTTCTCGGAACTGTTAGTCAGGGCGCAGAAGGCCCATTGGTCGATCGCGTCGTAGAGGCGGCGGTTGCGGACGTGGCGGGCCAGCACGGCGTGTTTCTTGCCCGATGAGATGGGCAACGGGCGATTTTCCGGCGGAGACTTGGCAGTGGTGTAGCGAGTGGGGTCGTCCCCGAACTCACCGAGCACCCGGGCGCCGAGGATGACACCAAGTCCTGGCAGGGAGCGGTAGATGTCGGCGTCCGGGTGTGTCTCAAAATGTGTCGCCAACTCGGCCTCGAGCGCGGCGATCTGGTGGTTCAACTCGGCGATGATGGCGACTGCGGCGCGGGTGGTCGACCCGAACGCCGCGGTGACAGCCGCCGGTGCGGCAAGCTGGTCGGGTGCGCAACGCCGCCTGAATCTCTAGTGCTCTGGTATCGATATTGCGTTGTCGTCCAGCACTTTTGAGTGCAGATCGGGCCACGGACAGCGTGTGATCGGCGTAGTAACCGTGGTCGACGTCGGAGACGCCAAGTTCGACTTTGAACACTGTTGCAGAAAGGGCCACGTCATAGTGGCCACCCAAGTGGTGTTTCTCGAGTAGCCAGGCCGCTTCGAGTGGTCAGGACCCCGCGCTGGCCGGCGGCCGGCGATTAATTGACGACCGTCGAACCCGCGTCTATGGCGCCCATTCGGAGTGGCTGCGGAGTTCTGCCCAGCATCCAGGCGTAGGTGTGCGGTCGGCCCCAGGTTTCACCTTGAGTCACGCCAGTGAGGTGTGTCGTTGTCGAATGAATGGGCGATGCCGTTGTCCCGGGTGTCGACCCACCGGTTGCCTTGAAGCCGCATCTCGAATCCAGGGTTGGGTTATCGAGCGTCTTCGAGAAGGTGCTGCACTCACAGCGATGGGGTTCTGGCGCCGAAATGCAGCGACGGCGGCCGGGCCGGCCCAGCGTCTCGTCGTTGACCGGAGGGCCGGGTGCTTCTAAAGTCGGCGGTGACAACGTATGTTGTCCAAAATGGACGACCTGGACTGGAGTGCGTGCCCGTGACACAAGAAATGTCGGATACCTGCCCGGCGTCCGGTGAAGCAGTGCTGGGTGCGGGGTGTCCGGTGAGCACCGGCGGCTACGACGCGCCGCCGATCCCGCTCGGCCCGGACTCGCTGACCTGGAGGTACTTCGGTCAGTGGACCGGTCTGTTCCAGGGCACCTGGGCGGGGTCGATGCAGAACATGCACCCGCAGTTGGGTGCTGCGGTGAAAGACCACTCCATCTTCTTCATGGAACGCATTCCGCGGCTGATGCGCTCGATCTACCCGATCGGCGGGGTGGTGTTCGACGGGTACCGGGCTCCGCAGACCGGCGCCGAGGTCCGCGATTACCACATCGGCATGAAAGGCGTCGACGACCAGGGGCGCCGATACAGCGCGCTGAACCCGGACGTCTTCTACTGGGCGCATGCGACGTTCTTCAAATCCACGCTGCTGGCCGCCGAGAAGTTCGCGGGCGGACTGACCGAGGCCGACAAGCGACAGCTCTTCGATGAGCACATCACCTGGTACCGCATGTACGGGATGAGCATGCGGCCGGTGCCCAAGACCTGGGAAGAATTCGAGCAGTACTGGGATCGCATGTGCCGCGACATCCTGGAGAACACCTGGGCCGCCCGTGAGGTCATGGACCTGTCGACCATGCCCAAGCATCCCTCGCTGCAATGGATTCCGGATCGGTTGTGGGCGCTGAACCTCAAGGTGATGCAGCGCTTTTTGACCTTCATGACGGTGGCGTTGTACGACCCGCCGGTGCGGGAGCTCATGGGGTACAGCTGGACCCCGCGCCAACAGTGGTGGCATGACCGGCTGTGCAACGTGATCACCCTGGTCGCGAAGTACGGTCCCAAGCGCGCCCTGATGCATCCGCGCAAGCGCTCGGCAATGGACCGCGCGTCCGGCCGCCTTTCGGTGGACGCGCCGCTGGTGCAGACCCCGGCCCGCAACCTGCCGCCGGTGGAGTACCGCGGCCAGTCCCGCTTCTACTGCCCGAAAGTCGACTGAGCGGCCTCCTCGGTATGCGTCACCGGGGCTGAATAGGCCAGGTCACCGCGGGACAGGTTCCGCCGCGGGTGCTTGCAGGCCCGGTCTTTGGGATCACCGGCGCCGCCCAACGGGCCTAGCAGGCAACGCTATCCGGTCGCGCTCTGTTACTGACCTGCCTCGATTGCCGCCACCTTGGTGGCGGCTTCCTCTCCGCAGAGGCGTTGCAGGTCAACAGGGCCGGCGGCGAGCAGCCCATCGATGCGGGTGTGCAGGTCCCCTGAGGTGAGGTGGGCGTAGAGGTTGGCGCCGGGGCAGGCGGTGTCGGCGAAGTCGCGGTGCCCGCCGAGGGTGCCGCTGGCGAGCTGAAATTGCTGGGCGGCCCAGGCGAATGCCGTTGCGGCGCCGTTGAGTTGAGCTTGGGAGACGGGTTCCTGGTCGAAGTCGCCTTCGCAGAGGACCAGGAAGTGCCCGGCCGGGTCGTAGTTGGTGGCGGTGTCGCCGGCGATCTCCGGGCTGCGTAACTCGTAGATGTTGCCGTTCCGGTCAACACCGACGTGGTAGGCGATGTCGATCCATCCCTTGTCGTTTTGGTGGAAGCGCTGGTGCTGGCGTAGCCGGCTGGGGGCAAGCCGATTGTCGCCGAGAACAACGGCGGTGTGGTGCAGTGTCATTCGGGTAATCGTGTGCGGACGACCGCCAGGCCGCGCCGGCGCCGCACCCCACGCCTGCCTGCAGATCTCGACCGTCGGCCGGCCGGTGCTCATCAGCTGCGCGGTGGACGTCGAGAGCGGTTGGGTGTTGTCGGCACAGGCGCCAAGTGTCGCGGCCAATCCGAGGCCGCCGCTGAGCTGCAGCATCCGCCGACGGCTCAGCGTGTCAAGCCGTGTTCCGGATCCACGGCACGGCTGCGTGTCCATCGTGGTCACGATACGCAGCCACCCGACACGCCAGGACCCCGTTGGCAAAACTGTCCATCAGTGCACGCCTGCCCGCCGGCACGGATCCGGAACCGCGATAGGGCGGCAAAATTCCTGATCAACTCGGGTGCTGGTGAGCGAACGTGCTGCTCCTACCGACGAACTCCGCGCCCGGAAGGACCACCGGCTCGGTGGCGAGCACGCAGTGGGTCCGCTCGAAGATCGTCACCATGCACTTGTTGCAATGAGTGCACAACGACGGGGTATCGGAATCTTGCCGAATCCGGTTGAGCAGCTGTGGGTCTCGGAGCAGAGCGCGCGCCATGGCGACGAATTCGAAACCTTCGCGCATGGCCAAATCCATGGTTTCTTTGGTGGTGATGCCGCCGAGCAGGATCAACGGCATTGACAGCTCCCGGCGGAATTGTCGGGCGTGGTCGAGTAGGTACGCTTCCTGGTACGGGTATCGCCGCAGGAAGGGCCGTCCAGCGGTGTTCAGCGCCCAGTTCAGGGGCGGCCGGAATGCGCGGGCGAACTCGCTGCGCGGTGCATCGCCTCGGAAGTAGAACATCGGGTTGAGCAGTGAGCTGCCCACGGTCAGCTCAAGGGCGTCGAGCGCACCGTCGTCCTGGAGCCAGCGGCCGACCTGCAGGCTGTCCTCGATACGTAAACCGCCGGCGACACCGTCATCCATGCTGAGCTTGGCGATCACGGCGACTCGGTCTCCCACCGCCTCTCGTACCGCGATCGCGATGTGTCGGGCCAGCCGGGCGCGGTTGATGAGACTTCCGCCGTAACTGTCCCTGCGTCGGTTGAGCAGTGGACTGAGAAATGCGCTCACCAGGTAGTTGTGCGCGAAATGTAGCTCGACCGCGTCGAAGCCGGCATCAACGGCCACCGCCGCGGCGCGGGCATGGTCGGCGATCACCCGCGATAGCTCTGGGGCGTCGGGACGTCGGCTGGCCCGCATTCCCAGCGGGCTGAACATCCGGCTCGGCGACATCGCGGCAACACCGTTGGAGGCCGCGTTGGCGACGGGTCCTGCGTGGCCCAATTGCGCACTGACCTTGGCGCCCTCGGCGTGCACGGCGTCGGTCAGCCGGGTCAACGCCGGGATGATGTCCGGTCGCATCAGGATCTGGTCGCGCTCGGTCCGCCCCTCGGGAGAGACCGCGCAGTAGGCCAAGGTGGTCATGCCCACGCCCCCAGCCGCTGGTGCCCGATGGTAGTCGATCAGGTCGTCGGTGACTTTGCCGTGAGGGCTGCGCGCCTCGAACGTCGCCGCCTTGAGCACGCGGTTCCGCAGCGTGACAGGCCCGAGCGACGCGGGCGCCAGCACATCGGCTACCTGGCCGGTCATCGGGCCACCGCCGGCGCCGACAACCCCGCCGAAATCACGGTGCACAGCGTGTCCACCTGTCGGCTCGACAATCTGCGATCGCCGGCGAGGGGGTCACCGAACTGCAGAAAGATGAGCTCGAAGGCGAGCATCCACCGGTGCTTCGCCTCGGCAGTCGTCAGGCCGGGCACGTTGCGTTGCAGTAGTTCTGCCCACGGCGTGAGGGAGAACCAATGTTGGGTCCAGCTCACCTCTTGGCGCGCCAGCAGTAGCCGTGACAGCAGATTCAAGTACAGGCGTCCTGCTGGGTCGGCGGCCAGTACCACCAGAGGATCGACCACGATCCGAACCGCTTCGGCGGTGTCCAAGTGTTCGGCGTCGGCGCGATCGGCCAAGCTCACCTGCCACAGGGGGCCCAGCCGGGCTTGCAGTAACGCCGAGACCAACCCCACCTTCGAGCCGAAGTGGTAGTGCACCGCAGCCGGATTGACGTTCGCGGCTGTGCAGACCGCGCGGACTGAAACCTCGTCGTACCCCGACTCCAGCAGTAGCCGCTCCGCCACGGTCAACAACCGTTCCCTGGTACCCGAGTCAACGCGTGTCATCGGCCCATCGAAACACCGATCGGTAGAAAAATCAATCACTGTTTGAAACGGTGATTGAGACTTCGCCCGCGGCGATTTGCAGTGCATAGTGCACCAGTTCGCTACGTTGATTCCATGCCACGGCAGGATGGCGCCGCCGCCATCTCCAGGAGAGGTGGAAGCGGTTGAGATTGCTCGGGATCATGCTGATCGGATTGCTAGTCGCCGCCTGTACACCCGAGGATGCCGGCGATGCGTCGACCTCCGCCTCGACCTCCGCGGCGACGGCCGCCGATCTCCGGTCGACCATCAAGGAGGCCTATGTCTACGGCTTTCCGATGGTGGACAACTACCGCGTCATGCACGCGTACTTCGTTGACAAGGACAACCCGGAGTACAAGGGCGACTGGAACCAGATCCACAACATTGCGCGGGTCTACACCCCGTCGGACACCGCGGTGCAGACACCCAACTCCGACACCCCGTACTCCTGGCTGGGCGTGGATCTGCGCAGCGAACCGCTGGTGTTGACGGTCCCGCCGATCGAGGACAGCCGCTACCTCTCACTGCAGTTCGTGGATCTCTACACCACGAACTTCGCCTACGTCGGCACCCGCACCACCGGCAACGCCGGCGGGAAGTACCTGCTGGCCGGTCCGAACTGGCAGGGCAAGAAGCCCGCCGGGGTCGACGAGGTGCTGCGCTCGGACACCGAGTTGGGGCTGGTGCTCTACCGCACCCAGTTGTTCGACCCGGCGGACATCGACAACGTCAAGAAGATCCAGGCCGGCTTCGGGGTCGAACCGTTGTCGGGGTTCCAGGACCAGGCGGCACCGCCGCCCGCACCGGTCATCGACTTCCTGGCCCCGCTATCGGCCGCAGAGCAGCGCACCTCGCCGGAGTTCTTCGACGTGCTGAACTTTGCCCTGCAGTTCGCGCCGGTGCTGCCGGACGAACAGGAGATGCGGGACCGATTCGCCTCGGTCGGCATCGAGGCCGGCAAGAAGTTCGACTTCGCCGGACGGAGTCCGGCGGATCAGCAGGCAATCCGGGACGGCATGGTCGACGCCCTCGCAGAGTTTGATGCCTTCAAGAAGAACGAGGTTGACACCGGCAAGGTGGGCTCCGCCCAGTTCTTCGGCACCCGGGCCGATCTGGAGGGCAACTACCTGTACCGGATGGCCGGTGCGGTCCTTGGCATCTACGGCAACACCGCGGCCGAGGCGCTCTACCCCGCGGCCTTCTTCGATTCCGCCGGGGCACCTCTTGACGGCAGTAGTCGATACACCTACCGGTTCGCTCCGGGACAGCTGCCGCCGGTCGACGCGTTCTGGTCGTTGACGATGTACAGGTTGCCGCAGAACCTGCTGGTGGCCAATCCGATCGACCGGTACCTGATCAACTCCCCGATGCTTCCCAACCTGGTCAAAGATCCCGACGGCGGTGTGACGCTGTACCTACAGCACGAGTCTCCCGGCGCGGAAGAGGAAGCCAATTGGCTGCCCGCACCGGAGGGCCCGTTTGTGGCCGTCTTGCGGATGTATCTGCCCAAACCGCAGGCCTTGGACGGCCAGTGGCAGCCGCCGAAGCCGCAGAAGGTGTAGAAGGTGTAGAGGTGTAGCGACGGCACTCGATCTGTTAGGGTGTCGGCTTCCGTGCCAGACCACTCTCAGTCCCACGGGTTGAACAAGGCCGATGCCGTTTCCGCAACCTTTTCGCGATCTAGGGCACGTAGACAGGCAGTTCGACTGGGACGATGTCGACAGCAGTCAAAGGATGCGCAGTCGTGAAGTTTCAGTCCCCGTTTGTGCCGAAATGTGTTGCCTACAAGCCGGTAGTCGGTGCGATCGTCGGACTGACGGCGCTCAGTGCGGTGTGGGGCGGCGCGGCGTACGCCGAAACCGACCAGGACCGTGTGGCAAATGTCAACGAGTTGGCCCGCCAGGCTGAACAGCTGTCGGAGACCATCCTCAACGCGCAGCCGGATCTCGACAAGAAGCGGAAGCTGCTCAGCGAGGCGGACGCGAAGTACACCGACGATCTGGCCGCCCTCGACGCGACCAGTGCGCAGCTGGCCACCTATCAGTTCACCGCCGACAAGATGGTCGCCGCGGTGTACATGGGCGGGCGAACTGACGGCTTCAGTGCGATGCTGACCGCCGGGTCGCCGACCAGCATGATCGACAAGCTGGTCGTTCAGCGGTCGATGGGCACCCAGATTTCCGGGCAGATGCAGAGTTTGCGCCGGGTCAACCAGGAGGCGCAGGACATCGAGGCGGCCTCGGCAAGGTCCGCGGCCGACGCCAAGTCGGCCGTCGCCGCGGCGGTTGCCCTGCGAGCGGACCTGCAGAACCAGCAGACCCAGCTGCGGGCGAAATTGGCCGCGGTCAACGCGAGCTTGGCCATGCTTCCCCCCGCCCAGCAGGCGATGGTGACTCCTCCGTCAGCGAAGGCTGTGGCAGCGGTGGGCTCGCTCGGGCCGATCCCCACGGTCGGGATGGGTGGGCTGGTCCCCAAGTCGAGGGTGATCCTGGACTACATCCAGGCCACCTACCCCGGTGTGAAGTCGATCGGCGGCGTGCGCCCGGATTCGCTTCCTGATCACCCGAGCGGGCGGGCCTTGGACATCATGATCGGGTCAGACATGGCGCTGGGGGATGCCATCAATGCCGACCTCAAGAGTCAGGCGGGACGCTTCGGTATCGATTACACGATGTGGCGGGTGGCAGCTCACTTCGACCATGTCCACGTCACGGTCTCCTGAGACCCGAACTAGATGTGTCCGCCGGGGAACATCGTCTTGACGGCCTGAGTGAGGGTGTCGCGCGCGGCGGCGGCGTCGCCGGGTTCCAGGGAGCTGATCACCATCACATAGCGGCGTTCGGGTCCGATCGCTCCGGTGGACACGTGTAACTGGTTGGCGCCGTTCCAGCAGCAGAACCATCCCTGCTTAACCGCGACCGGCTCGGCGTAGAGCCCGTCCGGGATGCCGAACCGCTGGGGGTATCCGTCGGTTCCCGTCGGTGTGGATTGTGCGAGCGAGGTCATGATCACGTCGGCCTGTTCGGGCGGCAGGCCGCCACTGCCGTCCAACAGCTTGTCGTAGTAGCGGACCAGGTCGCTTGCGGTGCTCTGCGTGACGTCCCAGTGCCCGTTGTAGGGCGCGGTGGTGCCGGACAACCCGTACCGGGCCACGATGCGCGAAATGATGGCGTTGCCTCCGCTGCGATCCCAGAACGTCTGGGCCGCGCCGTCGTCGGAGGAGCGAAGCATGATGTCGAGCGACTTGCGGTCGGCAGCAGTCAGTTTCGTCTCGCCATTCGACTCCTGCAGCAGCAGGTCGTCGGCGATGAACAGCTTGACCACCGAGGCGATCGGGAAGGGTTGTTTGGCGCCGTTGGAGACGATATGGCCGGTGGTGCGGTCCATCACCACGATCTCGAGGTCGGCTCCGGACTCGGCCGCGTCGGCGGTGGCTTGACGGGTGCGGGCGTCGAGTCCGTCGAATGACGCCAACGGGGCCTGCGGGGCTTGTGGGGCGATAACTGGTGCCTGGGCGAGGCTCTCGGCGGGGGGAATGCCCGAGGCCTGTGCCCCACAACCATTGACGAGCATCGCCGCGACGATCGTCATGCTCGTCAGCGCCGGTTTCGCCAGCCGCCTGCGCATATACAAGTCCTCCAAATAATCCATAGCCAGGCCAGCTGGGATGGACTCTGGGCCCGCCGGTTGTCCCAAGCCTAACCGGCCACCCGGACGATCGCAGAGGCGACTACGCCCGAAGGCTCAGGGCAGTTGCTCGTCCAGCAAACTGCGCTTGATGATCTTGCCGGTAGTCGTGCGCGGCAACTTGTCGAGAAATATGACGTCACGCGGAATCGAGAAGCGGCTCAGGCGGTTTCGGATGTAGTTCTTGACCATGTCCTGGTCCAGCGAGGCCCCTTCGGCAACGACGACGAACGCCGCGAGGCGTTGGCCGAATACCGGATCGGGAACGCCGATCACCGCCGCTTCGGAGACCTGCGGTAGCAGCGAGAGTGCTTCTTCGACGGGCCGCGGAAACACGTTCTCGCCGCCGGAGATGATCATCTCGTCATCGCGTCCGGCGACGAAGAGGCGCCCGACGGCGTCGAGGTATCCGACGTCGCCGGTGTCCATCAGTCGGTCTTTCACCGCAGGCGACGCCGCGTTGGTGTAGCCGTCGAACAGCATGTCGTTGCCGACGAAGATGCGACCGATAGCGCCGATGGGTACGGGATCACCGGCCTGATCGAGGATGGCGACGCGGGTACCCAGCGGTGGTCGACCTGCGGTTGTCGGGGCAGCACGGAGGTCGGCCGGATCGGCGATCGTTGCCCATGAGACTTCGGTCGAGCCGTAGAAGTTGTACAGGATGTCGCCGAAGGTGTCCATGAACTTGATGGCGGAGGCTCCGGGGATCGCTGAACCACTGCTGGCGACCACCCTCAGTGACGACGTGTCGTATCGATTGGTCACGGTGGCCGGCAGCTCAAGTATTCGCTGCAGCATGACTGGAACGGCGATCAAGACGGTACAGCGGTGCTGTGCAATGGTTTTCAGACATTCTTCGGCGTCGAACCGCTCCATCAGCACTACCGTCGCCCGCAGTGGGGCACTGACCTGGAGTGCGGCCAGGCCCCAGGAGTGAAACAGGGGCGCGGCCACCAGCATCACCTCGTCGTGACGCAGCGGCATCCGCGACAACATCGCGGCGATCGTGCCGAAGCCTTGTGGTGTCGGCCGGCGCGCACCCTTCGGTGTGCCGGTCGTGCCGGAGGTGAGCACCACCAGCTTGCCCGGCTGCTTCGGAGGAGTCAGCGGCCCGTTGTCGGTACCGGACGCAATCAGATCTTCGATCGAACGCCGCTGCGGTACAGCGGGAGTGGGGCGCGTCGCGATGCGTGGAATTTCGGCCGGCAGGTAGCGCACCTGCTGCTCGAACTCGTCATCGACGAATATGGCGTCGACCGCATGGCGGCGGATGATCTCTTCGATGGGGTGCGCGGCCAGGCCGGTGTTGAGCAACACCAGGTCGGCACCCAGCTTGCTGGCCGCCACCATGCACTCCACCATCGCCGAATGATTGCGTGCCAGGAGCGCGAGCTTGCTGTTTGCGGTGAAGCCAACCGTGGTGAGCCCGGAGGCAATCCGGGTGGTGCGCTCAGCAACATCGGCATAGGTCGACTGGCCGAGGCTGTCGATCACCGCGAAGTTGCGGGGTGATCGCGCGGCGGCGGCGGTCAGGCCGCCGGCCAGGGTGAATCCCCACTTGGCGAGGGAGTTGAGTTGTCGCAGCGCGCGATCCGGTCGGGATGCCCGCACCACACCGCTGACCACCATGGTCTTGGCGACGCTGAGTTGCAGTGAACGCATATCGCCCATGTTCACCAGTAGCGACGATTGCTTGCCGGCGAGCGAGTCGGCGATTCGCTGCAGACCGTCTCGGACCCAGTTCTCGACGGCGCTGTCGTCGATCTTGGCCAGGTCAGGGTGGAGCTGGCCGACAGAGAAGGCGGTCACGGCGATCCGGGTGCCGTTCGCCCCCGGGTTCAGCCGAATAGACACGGAACTGTCAGGCATGTGGGTGGCGCTGAGCAACATTTCCCTACCGGCTCGGCGAACGGTCAGGTGCATCTGGTGAACGACGACAGTGCCCCGGGGAGTGGAGAAACGGAGTTCGAACTGCTGCGCGTGGTCGGAGATCTGCTCGCACGATCCGAGTCCGCGAAAAAACCGCGGATACCGGTCGGGTGACTGCAGGATCTCCCAGATATCCGGACATGAGTGATCCAGCATCGTGTCGAAATCGATCACGTCACGTACCACGGTGGTCCTGCCAGTCGATCGTCTGTTCGCTCGGCTGCCAACTGAGTGACCACATTGTGGTTCATCGGGCCCCGGTCCGGAGCAGTTCTGGCCCCAACCGTTTGATGCTCACCCAATGCAACACGGGATACTCTTCTGTTCGTGACGCCCACCGCTTCACGGCGTGAAGTCCTCAGGTATGCCGCTGTGCTCGCCCCTGCGCTGGTCGTCCCGGGTGTGTTGGCGGCATCAGCCGGGACCCCGACGGCTTCCGCCGACGGTCTGCAACTCGTCGATTTCACCCACCTGCTGGTCCAGCCCGAACAGATCAAGTCAGCGGGGTTCGGTGGCGCGCTGGTGTACGTGTCCGAATTGCGGCCCGGCGCCACGTTCGATTTCAAACCCGTCACCCGTGACTACGCGGACCGGCTCCGAGCAGCCGGCCTGCAGGTCGTCAGCTGCTACCAGTTCGGTAAGCCCGGGTGGCCGACGCCGTCGGACTTCACCCGCGGCTACGACGGCGGAGTGGCTGACGCCCAGACGGCGTTGGGGCTTCATACCGCGGCCGGCGGTCCGGCATCCGCGCCCATCTTCTTCAGTGTCGATGAGGATATTGACGCCGCGACGTGGAAAAGCCCGGCAGTCCAATGGTTTCGGGGGATCAACTCGGTCCTGGGGGTGGCTCGCACCGGAATCTACGGCGGCCGCCGTCAATGCGGCTGGGCGATCGCCGACGGTGTGGTCGGTACCTCCAGCACGCCCGGCCACCGATGGGCCTGGCAGACGAAGGCCTGGTCACGGGGTGAGCGTGAGCCGGCGGCCGTGCTGTTCCAGCGGGAAGTCGTGACGGCGTCCGACCCGGGTTTCGTGATCGACGGTATTCATGTTGATGTGAACGACGTTCTCGCAGCCGATTACGGCCAATGGGATCTCGCCCGATAATGCACCAGGAGGAATCACTTTTATGACCGACACCGACATGTTGAACGCTGCCGCAGCCACCGGTACTGCGATGGAGCAGGCGGTCGCGATCTTCATGCTGCACCCGGAGAACTTCGCCGCCAGCATCGCTGCCGGCTACCAGAACCCGTTGGCGGGGTATGTCGCCGGCCGCGGTGGTGTTCTCGGCGAGGCCAGCGGGGCCACTGTCAGCGCTGTCTTCGCGGTGTTCGAACCCACCGGCCTCGCCGCGATGTGGGACGAAGGTGTCGCGGTGCGCGGCGCTGTCGGTGCGGCGCAACAGTATTGGGAGCAGGCCGCGGAGTTCGGGCGCAAGTACCTGGCCGGCGCCCAGGGGCTGGACCGCATCTCGGAGTTGGGCGAGAAGGTGATCGCTGCGACGCCGATCGCGGGGCTGCCCCTGTTCGCCGGGTGGCGCGCGATGCCGTTGGCCGACGATGCCCCAGCGCGGGCACTGCAGGTGATGTTCGTGCTCCGTGAACTGCGGGCGGGCGTGCATTTCAATGCCCTCACGATCTCGGGCATCGCCCCGGTGGAGGCGCACATGCTCAACAAGGGGCCGCAGTACACCGCGATGTTCGGTTGGCCAGAACCCTTCGCCGACGGTGAAGGCAAGAAGGACCAGTACGCCGAGATCGAGCAGGTGACCAACCGGCGAATGGCCGAGATCCTCGATGCCGCACTCGATCCGGCCGAGGTAGCGGAACTTACCCGGCTGAGCGCCGACGCGCTGGCCGTGTTCAAGGCCGGCGTCCCGGGCTGATCTGCCGTGGAGCATGAGCCTGAGCAACCGAAAAAGCGTGGTGTGTGGATCAAACTAGCGGTTGTGGCCGCGGTTTTGGTGGTCGTGCTGGGCGCCATCGGTGTCGCCGCTGCGATGACCTTTGCCCCGATGTACGAGATTCCGTCGGAGGCGATGGAACCAACACTGCAAGGCTGCATCGGGTGTGACAACGACCATGTCGTCGTCGATAAACTCAGCTATCGGTTCGGGTCACCACAGCCTGGCGACGTCATCGTGTTCAGGGGCCCGCCGGCGTGGAGCCTGCCCGGCGCCACGGGTGAGATCGACATGGTCAAGCGGGTCATCGCCGTCGGTGGGCAGACCGTCGAATGTCGTGCGGATGTGGGGTTGACGGTGAACGGCGAGCTGCTCACCGAGCCATATCTGGATCCGGCCACGATGGAGGCAGACTCGAAGGCATTTCCCTGCCTGGGCAGCGCGTTCGGTCCGGTCAATGTCCCGGACGGACGGCTGTGGGTGATGGGGGACAACCGCACCCACTCGGCGGACTCTCGCCACCACTGCCGCAGTGCCCTGCCCGATATCGCCAGTGGCGTGCTGTGCACCGGAGATCCCTCTGCGGGGACCGTTCCGGTCGCCGATGTCATCGGCAAGGTGCGGGCCATCGCGTTTCCGTCGGCGCGGCGTGGCCTACTTGCCGAGGTGAATCCGCAGTCCGGACCGTAACTGCGGCCATGCGGTTGAGTCCGGAGGGGCGCGAGCGGGTGTTCGCGGCGGTGGCCGACGAGCGCCGGTCGATCGCCACCCTGGTCGCCGGGCTCGGCGTTACGCAGCTGGCCACGCCGAGCCTGTGCACCGGATGGGACGTCAAAACCGTTGCGGCGCATCTGGTCAGCGATTTCACCGACGGGTTCTGGGGATTTCTGGCCAGCGGTGTCCGCCACGGCAGCATCGACCGCGGGATCGATGCGCTGGCCCGTCGCCGCGCGCAGGCCTCGGCCGCAGAGATCGCCGCGACGCTGCGCAGCGGGGCCGACAACAGACTCAGCCCGCCCATCACCGGCCCGTTGTCGGGCCTGACCGATGTGTTGGTGCACGGTGCCGACATGCGGATACCACTGGGACTTCCGCATCATCCGGATCCGCAGCATGTCGCGTGGGTACTCGATTTCCTCACCAGTCGAACGCAGCTCGGATTCTTCCCGCACCGGCGTCTGCGTGGTATCTCGCTGCACGACGAGAACACCGGGCGGGTATGGGGTGACGGCCAGGTCATTGCCGGCCCCGGCGTCGCGCTGATGCTGGCGGTGTGCGGACGTACCGTCGCGATCGACGGACTGTCCGGCCCTGGATTACCCGTCCTGGCTTCGCGTCTGCAGTAGCGGACTGAGCTCTCAACCAGGCATTTCGTTGCATTTTCGTCCGGCCGACGAGCTTTGCTCCTTAAGCTGACCACGACCACCAAATTCTGTGGCCATTCGAAAACTTCGAAAGGCCGACGATGACAGCTTCCAATAGGTTTCCGACACGTGTACCGCGGTCACGTGTTCGATGGCCTTGGGAAATGGGTCGGGTCAGCAGGTGGCCGAAGGTTGCATTGGTCAACTTCGGGAGGCAGCGATGCTGACAAAAATATTCCGGAAGGTCTGGCTTCCGATCGCCATCGTGGTTGCCCTGTCCGTTGGCTTTCTCGCTGTGTCGCACCTGAGGACCATCTTCGGCGCGCATCCAGTGCTGGTGACACCGATCGGCGCTGACACCGCGGAGAAGTTCAATCCCAAGGTCGTCACCTACGAGGTGTACGGCTCGGGGGGTACGGCGGTGATCAACTACAAGGATCTTGACGGAAATCCACAGCGCACCGGAACCGTTGGGCTGCCCTGGAGCTTGACGTTGACGACCACGGCCCCCTCGTCGTCGCCGAACATCCTGGCCCAGACCGACGGCGACAGCATCGGTTGCCGGATCACCGTCGATGACGTCGTCAAAGACGAGAGGACGGCTACCGGAGTGAACGCACAAACCTTCTGCCTGGTGAAGGCAGCATGAGCGCGCCCGTGGACGACGCCCCGACTGCTCCCGTTCCGGCCCCTCCGCGCAGGTCGCGCCCGACCATCCCCCGACTCATCCGGATTTTCGCTGTCCCGATCATCGTGATCTGGATCGCCTTGATCGCGATACTCAACACCGTCGTGCCCCAACTTGAGGAAGTGGGCAAGATGCGGTCGGTGTCGATGAGTCCCAACGATGCGCCGTCGATGATCGCCATCAAACGTATCGGCACGAAATTCGAGGAATACCGCAGCAGTAGCTCGGTGATGATCGTGATCGAGGGACAGGACAAGTTGGGTGCCGACGCGCACGCCTACTACGACAAGATGATCCGCGACCTGCGCGCCGACACCAAACACGTTGAGCACGTGCAGGACCTGTGGGGTGACTCGTTCACGGCAGCGGGAGCCCAGAGCGTCGACGGCAAGGCCGCGTATGCCCAGGTCTACCTCGCCGGCGATCAAGGCGAGGCATTGGCCAATGAATCGGTGGATGCCGTTCGTCAGATCGCCGAGGAGAGCCCGGCACCGCCGGGGATCAAGGCGTACGTGACGGGTGCGGCGGCGACCAGCTCGGATCAGAACAGAATCGGCGACGAGAGCATGCGGATGATCGAGATGGTCACCTTCGGGGTCATCGTCGTCATGCTGTTGGTGATCTACCGCTCCGTGACCACCACGCTCCTCCTGTGCGTACTGCTCATCGCCGGACTGACGGGTGCCAGTGGGCTCGTCGCATTCCTGGGCTACTACAACGTCTTTGGCCTGACAACCTTCGCGACCAACATGGTGGTAACCCTGGCCATCGCTGCGGTCACCGACTACGGGATCTTTCTGGTCGGTCGATATCACGAGGCGCGCCGGGCCGGCGAGGATCGAGAATCGGCGTACTACACCATGTTTGAAGGGACGGCCCACGTTGTGCTGGCCTCCGGCCTGACCATCGCGGGCGCCACCTTCTGCCTACACTTCACCCGGTTGCCCTACTTCCAGACGATGGGCTACCCCCTGGCCGTCGGTATGGCGTTCGTTGTCGCGACAGCTCTGACATTCGGAACCGCGCTCATCTCGATAGCCAGTCGCTGGGGCCGGTTCCTGGAGCCGCGGGGGAAGTCGAAGGCCAGGGGATGGCGCCGGGTCGGCACCGCGGCCGTTCGCTGGCCTGGCCCACTACTGGTGTTCGCGGTATCGGCGTGCCTGCTCGGTCTGCTCGCGTTGCCCGGCTATCACACCATCTACAACGATCGGCGATATCTACCTCCGGATGTCTCGGCAAATGTCGGTTACGCGGCCGCGACCAGACATTTCTCCGAGGCCAGGATGAATCCGGACGTGATGATGATCGAGACCGACCACGATCTGCGGAATCCGGCTGACTTCCTGGTGATCAACAAGATCGCAAAGGCGTTGGCGCAGGTGCCGGGTATCGCCCAGGTGCAGACCATCACCCGCCCCGATGGCATACCCATTGAGCACTCGACGATCCCGTACTCGCTCAGCCAGAGCGGCACCGGCCAGATCATGGGCAACGACTACCAGCAGGGCGTCATCGCGAACATCCTGGCCCAGGCCGGCGAGATGCAGACCTCCATCGACACCATGGAGAAGATGCAGTCCATCACCCAGCAGATGGCTGCGGTCACCCACAGCATGGTGCAGAAGACGAAGAAGACGTCGGCGGATACCAGTGAGGTTCGCGACCACATCGCCGACTTTGATGACTTCTTCCGGCCGATCCGAAACTACTTCTATTGGGAGCCACACTGTTTCGATATCCCGGTGTGTTGGTCGCTGCGGTCGATATTCGACACTCTGGACGGAATCAACACGTTGTCTGACGACATTGCGGATCTAGTACCCGACCTGGAGCGCCTGGACGCCCTGATGCCGCAGTTGGTCGCCTTGATGCCGTCGATGATCCAGTCGATGAAGAACCAGAAACAGATGATGCTCAACCAGTATCAGGTTCAGAAGACCCAGCAGGACCAGACCATGGCGCAGCAGAAGGACAGCACCGCGATGGGAGAGGCGTTCGACAAAGCCCAGAACGATGATTCGTTCTACATTCCCCCGGAAGCATTCGAAACCGACGATTTTCAACGTGGCATGAAGCTGATGATGTCGCCGGATGGAAAGGCCGTGCGGTTCACCATCATTCATGAAGGTGATCCGCTGACGCCCGAAGGCACGGCCCGTTCCGAGCTGCTCAAGAACGCTGCGGCCTCGGCCATCAGGGGAACACCGTGGGAGGGATCCTCGGTCTACCTTGGCGGTACCGCGGCGATGTTCAAGGACATGCAGCAGGGCGCCGACTACGACCTGCTGATCGCGGCAACGGCTGCGCTGATGTTGATCCTCGTCATCATGATGATCCTCACCCGGGCCCTGGTGGCCGCGGCTGTCATCGTCGGCACCGTCGTGGTCAGCTTGGCCACCGCCTTCGGGCTCTCTGTGGTGATCTGGCAGCACATCGTCGGGATACCGCTGCACTGGATGGTGCTACCGATGTCGGTCATCGTGCTGGTGGCCGTCGGCGCGGACTACAACCTGTTGCTGGTATCGAGAATGAAAGAAGAGATCCACGCCGGGTTGAAGACCGGCACCATTCGCGCCATGGGCGGCAGTGGCCCCGTGGTCACCGCAGCGGGGCTGGTGTTCGCGTTCACCATGGCGTCGATGGCAGTGAGCAAGCTGATCGTCATCGGCCAGGTCGGAACCACAATCGGCCTCGGGCTGCTGTTCGACACGTTCGTCATCCGGGCATTGATGACACCGTCCATCGCCACGCTGCTCGGACGGTGGTTCTGGTGGCCGCAGCGGGTGCGCCCGCGCCCGCACCGTTCGCCATGGCCCACGCCCATCCAGCGCGAACCACAAGAGGTGGTGTCCTAAAGCGTGCGGTCGATCACGTGCTCCGACAGGGCTTCGAACGGGACTTGAGGCAACAGCCGGCTCAGCTGAAGCAGATGTTCAACGTCGCCAGGCCGAAGATCTTCTTGCCCTCGGACTTCGCCGCGACCAGGACGACGCCGGTACGGGTCTCGGGGTCCAGCGACTTGATCTTTCCGCTGAACTCGATATCGCAGCCCTCCTTGGCCGACACAATCGCCGGCTGGGACAACCGCACCGCGTAGCGGGTCACGGCACCGGGGTCGCCCGACCATGCCGAGACGAACCCGGCACCCAGTCCCATGGTGAGCATGCCGTGGGCGATCACATCGGGAAGTCCGGCGAGTTTGGCGATGTCCTCGTCCCAGTGAATGGGGTTGGCATCGCCGGCCACGCCGGCGTAGTTCACCAGGTCGCCGCGGGACAGCCGGGTGTGGTGCACCCCGAGTTGATCGCCGACCTTCAGGTCATCGAAGGACGGTGTTCCCGGCGTGCGGGTGAGACCCTCCTCGGAGATCCGCACCTCACCTTCGGGGCGGACGGTCTTCTGGTAATCGGCATCGGATGCGCCGATTCCGGAGAAGTCCACGTCGTGCATCATCGCGTTCTGGACGGCGGTCATCGTCGCCGGATTGATGTCGTCGGCGGTGACGCCGACGACGGTGGTGTGCAGTGTGTGGACCCGTTCGCCGGCAGTGTCGGTGAAGGTGTTGGTGACGGTGATCAAGTCGCGGCCGGCGATCCTGCGGACCGCCGTCAACTCGATGTCGATCTTCAGCTCGTCGCCGGCCACGATCGGCCGGTGCTGCTCGAAGACTTCCTCGGTCTGCAGGTAGGTGTCGTACCCGACGACCACCGATTCGAACATGCGCCGATTACAGGCCATGGCCGGAGTCGACGTGAAGGTCAGCGGCGCGACCAGCCCGGAGTACCCCAGCTTCGCGGCGGCTTCGACGTCCCAGTGGGCAGGGTGGTAGTCCTGCACGGCACGGGCGTACTCGCGTACCTTCTCGCGGCCGACCAAATACGGGCCGTCGGCCTCGTAGTAGTGGCCGAGCCGGGCTTCGAGCGCCGATGCGTCTGGTGCGGTCATGAATGTGCTCAACTTTTCTATCGGCTTGTTCGCTGAAGCCGACGAAAGCACAGTAACGTCTGGCCGGCGCCAGCCGTACAACTGGCAGCGTTCGACGAGAATCTGGGTCGGCAGTTCGGGCTCGCTCAACTACCCGATTGAAGGTCGGTCCCCGGCTGCCAGTCGCTGTTCGATGACCGTCAGTGCCCGGCCCGCCCAGTCGATGTTCTCTTCTTCGAACCGGATTCCCCGCAGCAAGGTCAGGTAGGGGCCGATGCGCTCGGCCTCGGCCAGGTAGGCGTCTTCGGTACGCCCGGCGAGAAGGTGGTCCTGCGTCCGCCGGTAGCGCGCGAGTTTCGCCGAAGCCCAGCGCAGCCGGTCGGTGAGGGCGTCGCGGACGGCCCCGATGTTGCCGGAGTCCACCGCTTGGACCTGTACCAGGAGGTCTTCGCGAATCGCCCCGGGTTTTGTCGGCACCTCGGTGAACTCGAGCAGCGCCTGCCGTCCGGCGTCGGTAAGTGAGTAGAGGCGCTTATTCGGCCGCCGGTCCTGTTCAACGAGTCGGGCGTCGATGAGCCCATCGGCGGCCATGCGGTCCAGTTCGCGGTAGAGCTGCTGGGGGGTGGCCATCCAGAAGTTGGCGACCGACGCGTCGAACCCTTTCGCCAGGTCATAGCCGGATGCCTCGCCGTCGAGCAGGGCGGCCAGGACTGCGTCGCGTAACGCCATGAGCCGATGCTAGCAGCGAAGTGATTAATCAATATGTTGACTATTGAAAAGGGTCGGGCCTAGCATCGCGGCTAGTCAGACGAATTGGGTATGGAGGTTCAGATGCATCCGTTCCGTGAGGCAGTGGAGGCTCGCGACGAGGCCGCGATCGAGGCACTGTTGGCCGACAATGTCGTGTTCACCAGCCCGGTGGCCTTCGCGCCGTATCCGGGTAAGCCGATCACCGCGGCGATCCTGCGCGGGGTTATGCGGGTCTTCGAGGACTTCCGGTATATCCGGGAGATCGCCGATGCGTCAGGACACGACCATGCCCTGGTCTTCGAGGCCACCGTCAACGGCAAGAAGATCACCGGGTGCGACTTTCTGCATCACGATGACGACGGCAAGATCGACGACTTCATGGTGATGGTTCGGCCACTGTCCGGTGCGACCGCGCTGTCCGAGGCCATGGCTGCGCAGTTCGACCAGATCAAACAAGAAGCCGCAGAACAGATTCAGCGAGAGTCCGCGACGCCTACGTCCTGATCAGCGGCTTGCCGCTTACGGCCTGATCAGCGTCCCCGCATCCGAAGCCGCCTTCTGCAGCTCCGGAATCGTCATGTCGGCGTAGTCGGCGTTAACCGGCCCTGACACATTCCCCAGCCACGGCACCACGCCGGGGTCCGGGTTCACGCCCAGGTGGTAGGCCTGGACGCCGGGCAGGTGGTACTGCAGGAAGTTGACGAAGATGTCGACGACGAAGATGAGGCCCCCGATCGGTCCGGTCTTCAACAGCGCGGCCGAGTTCATCAGCGGGATGGCAGCGTCGGGATTGCCGATCATCACGATCGCGCCGTAGTGCGGCTTGCTTCCTCCGCCGGGCACGTATTCCGGCACGAACGGCTGGAGTCCGGGCAGATCGGTGGAGAAGTAGGCCGCGGTGTCGCCGTAGGTCAGGACGTTGACGAACCCGGAGTCAGCGCCGTTGCCCGGCACCGTGGAGTTGAGGCCGGGGCCCTCGAAACCGATGCCGCCCACGCCCGTCTGTTGCGCAACGTACTGGGCTTCCCAGGCGCCCAGTGAGTGGCCGGTGACGAAGATGTCTTCCTTGCGGTAGCCCTGCGCGATCGCCGCGGCCTCGACCTCCTGCTGGAAGGCCACCGCGTCGATGAATGCCTGTGGTGTGGTGTCGGTGAAGATCACCTGCATGTCGGTCACCACCTGGGACACCGCGATCAGCGGGTTGTGCAGCAGGTTCGTCCCGCCCGTCGTGCCCTGGTAGGCAATGATGATCTGGCCATCGGGTGTCACCCACGTCTTGGCGGACATCCCGGTCAGGATGTTGTGGGATTCCATCTGCTTGCCGTTGACCACGAACGGTTTCAGATCGCCGGGGGCGCCGCCCCACACGTAGGCGGTGGTCGCTGCGTTGAGGAACTGGGACACCGTGGGGGTCTGGCCCGTGGTGGGTCCGTCGTAGATCATCGGCGGTGGCACCGGTTGTGCGGCAGGAGTTTTGGTCAGCCCCAGATGAGCTTCGATCTCACGGAACGCCGCGAACAGCGCATTGTTGATCGGTGAGAAGTCGATCGGACTCTTCGGGCCGTTGGCGGAGACGGTGATGTCCAGCACCTGCAGCACGGTGTTGACGATGCGGCCCGGCAGCTGGGCGATCTTGGCGATCGGCGACAGCGGCTCCGGGGGCTTCGGTGTCGTCGTGGTTGTGGTGCTGACTGCGGCGACCTTGGCGGTCAGCGGGATGGTCTTCGCGGTGATGTCGGGGACAGTTCGAACGATCGCTGTGAGATCCGGCGGCGTGGCCGCGGCCGCCGGCGTCTGCGCGATCAGCGTCCGCGCTGGGGACGTCTCCGCGTCAGACAGTGCGGACGGAGTGATCGCCGCACGGCGCTTGGTGGTGAGGCGGGCCGAGAAATCCGACCTGGCCGGTCGGGTGCCGTCGGCCCGGAGCGAGGCGTCCGGCTTGATGGCCCGGAGTTTCTCGCGGACGATGTCGGTGATCGACTCCGGTTTCGACTCCGGCGCCGACTCGGGCGCCGACTCGGACTGCGGCGTGGTCGAATTCGGCGTGGGGGTGGAGGTCTGACCGGTCGTTGCATCGTCGTCTGAGCGTGTGACGTCAGGGGCTGCGGTGTCGACGGATTTCTGGGTGCCGGTCTTCGTGAGCGACGAGGGTCGCTTCGGACGGGTGCCCAGGCGCCGGTTGGCCGGTTTCTTGGGCCCGTGGCCGGTTCCGGCACTCGAATGGCTTGACGTTTGGCCTGAGGTTTGGCCTGAGGAAGCAGAGTTACCGGGGTCCGCCCATGCCACGGCATGACCGCTGGTGCCTGCGATCCCGACACCGATACCGATACCGACCGCCATGATCGACAGGCCGTAGCGGAGTGGCATGCGGTTGGCGTTCTCCGGGCAGCGCGAAGTGTGCACCATTAACGATGTCCCCCTTGACATTTTCCGACGATGTGCGCACTCACCGGTGACGGGAATGCCGGCCGCCGCGAACACATGCCGGGTAAATGTATGACATCGGTCGATGTCATTGAGGCGTTTTGCCCGGGTCGGTCAGCGCCGCCGAATTTCCGATCCGGACCGGGCCCCGGCCGTCGTAGTGTCAGGTATGCGTTCACTCAGGGGTGTCGTCGGACTAACTGTCGTTGTCGTGTTGGCCGCAGGATGCAGCACGACGACGGGAACACCTGTGGCGCAAATGACCAGCGCCACAACATCCCCACGCGATACGAGTGAACCGACTCGCACGACGACCGAGTCACCCAAGGCGGCGGAGCCGACGGGCGCACCGGTGGGTACGGCGGTCATGAAGGTTCTCGGCGGCACCGCTCCGGTGACGATCCGCTACCGGATCAACGGCGGTGCGGAACACACCGAGCCGAATGTGACGCTTCCGTGGGAAAAGTAGTACTCCGTCTACGAGGAACTGGAGTCGGAGGTGGCCGCTGACGGCGGAAGCACCGAACTGACCTGTTCGATCATCATGGACGGCGACAAACTGGTGTCGTTCAAGACTGAGGTGAAGCCGGTGTGCAACTTCTCCTACTGGGGCTAGCGACATCGGTTGCCCGTGCCGCCGCGGTGAGTGGTCGTGGTGCCTGCTCGACGACGAGAACTGCACGTTTCAGAGGATTAGCTGCGGTGCAACAGGCCGGCGCGCGACGAGGACAGCGGGGCCAGTTTTGTCAAATTCAGAAGTGTGAATTACGTCTCTGTTGAACCGCATTGGGTGCTTATTTGCAGCCTAAGAGGGATCCTTAACAAGTCCACGGCCAACTCGATGCATCGCCTCAGCTTGGCCAAGCACTCTTGATTCGTGAGTGTGAAAGTGTCGTGAAGCTCCGCTGGAGGTCATTGAACATGGCGACAAAAGCTGCCGGCTCGACGGTCATCGAGCTGGCGACGCACCCGCTGTGGTGTTCATCGCAGCGGTACGCCCGTGAGCTTGCCGCGGCCAAGCGCAGGCACCCGTCGTCCTATCGGCTCGACGACGAGGGTGACACGTTCGACGGGGAATCTCAACGGGCTTCGCAGTCGGGGTTGCGCACCAACGCCCTGGTGACCCCTCTGGCCTGCGCGCGGGTCCTCAGTTTGCATGGTCCCCGCGGCGAGGTTGTCGCGGACTGACGCGGAGGATCCGCGTCGCCGTTTGCGACGGCTGGGTGCCGTGGCCGAAACGTGACGAACACTTGACCGAATTGTCTACGTGTGACTACACATTCGGGCCGCTGCGGGCCAATACCATGACATCGTTCAAGATCATGGGGGCATCGCAGAGGGATCGGTTTGATGCGCGCGGTTTTTCAGGGTGTTCTCGTACTGGTCGTGGTCACCATGACCTACTTCTCCGGCGGTAACAACAGCGTCGACACTGCGGCGGTGAGTCTTCCGCTGACGTCGACCATCGAATCGATCGCGCCGTCCGAGGGCGCCGTCGTCGGTGTGGGACATCCGGTGGTGGTGACGTTCAAGAACCCGGTCACCAACCGCCCGGTGGTGGAACGTGCCCTCGGGCTCAAGTCGACACCGACTCGCGCGGGCACCTACGAGTGGCTCGACGCCAACGTCGTGTCGTGGAAACCGGCCGAGTTCTGGCCGGCGCACAGCACCGTGATGCTGTCTGTCGGCGGAATGCGGACCGAATTTCAAACGGGGCCAGCCGTTATCGGTGTCGCCGACATCTCCGACCACACCTTCACGGTGACCATCGACGGACTCGGTGAAGATCCGCCGATTGATTTACCGGCTCCGCATCACCTGCCGCACGCCGGCGAAGCGGGTGTGCTGCTGGCCTCCATGGGACGTCCCGAATATGCGACTCCGGTCGGCACCTACGCCGTTCTAGGGAAAGACCGCACCGTGAAGATGGATTCGAGCAGCGTCGGTATTCCCGTCGATGCTCCTGACGGGTATCTCCTCGACGTGGAGTACGCGGTCCGCTTCACCCAGCGGGGTCTGTTCGTGCATTCGGCGCCGTGGGCCGTGCCGTCGATGGGGCTGGACAACACCAGCCATGGCTGCATCAGCCTGATCCCGGCTGCCGCGGAGTGGTACTTCAACACCGTGCATATCGGCGACCCGGTGATCGTCCAGGAGTAGCGAATCCTGCTGTGAGGTAGGGACAACGCACGCCATCACATCTACGCCATCACATCTGAAGACACAGAAAAGGCGCCTGGCTCGCAAGCCAGGCGCCTTTTCTGTGCGCTAGGGGTGGGACTACCCGGCGGGGCCGGGGAGCGTCGGCGTGCCGGCGACCGGTCCACCCCCGGGCGAGACGGTCGGTACACCCTTGCCGGATGCAGTGCCGGCCGCTGTCGCCACCGGAGCGGCGACGATGGGTGCCGGTGCTGCGGGGATCGGTGCGGCGGCGGGTACCACCGGCACCGGCGGAACCAACGGCGGCGGCGCCAGTGGTGGCGGAACCAACGGCGGCGGCGCCATGGGCGGCGGAACTACCGGCGGCGGCGCCAGGGGTACCGGCGGAACGGCGGCGGGGGCAATCCCCGCGGCTTCCACCGCCGGCGCGGCGCATACCGGTGCCCCGGGCGCGGCAGCTGCCGCGTCGACGCATTTGTATCCGCCGGTCTTGAGTGGCTGCGCCGCCGAGTGTGGGCTCAGCGCTACCGCCGCCGCTACCGCGGTCAGGCAGAATCCGGCGCTGACAGCAGTTCTGACGGAGATGTGGGCAAAGGTGGTCATCCCTCAACCGCCTCCCTTGGTTCGTGCGGAAATTACATCGATGACAGTTGTGTCAGCTGAACCGTAGAGCTGCCCGAAATCGGTGTCCACACAAGTTTTCAGATGGTTGCAGGGTTGACACGTGAGCGAGCCGTACTCGTGATCGCACCGTTTCCAACCGCCGGCGTCCGTCGTGTTATTGGAAGCGGGCATTGACGGCCAACTCTGCGTCCGGGTGCGATCTTCGCAAATCTCACTGGCCGAGCCGCATCAGAATGCCTTTGGCCACAAGCTGTTCGAAGCTGTAGCTGAACTCGCCACGATGTCCGACCGACAGGACGTAGCGATCCTGACCTTCGGTCAGCGGCACGGTGAAGGTGAAGGTGCAGTTGGCGCTCCCACTCTTGCCGGGACCGAGTGCGGTGGTGGCCAGGACGTCGCCTTCGCCGTTCTTGACGGTGACAGGAGTGCCGGGATTGACGTCGAAATATCCGTTTGCGCCCTGGCATTCTGTTCCGTCGAAGACGATACCTTCCGCCCCGGAATTGTCGGTGAGTACGAAAGTGCCCGTGACATTGGCTTTTTCGAGGATGTGGAAGCCTTGGGAGAACTGCGGACAGAAGGCGTCGACTGCGATCTTGTCGGCGAGCAGGCCCTGCTGTGGCTCACCGTCTTCGAGTCGGCGGCAGACCTGTCGACCGTGGGCGACGGCGTTGGCGTCCGAGTTGAACTGATCGCTGAGCCCGGAGTCCTTCAAGGAGTTGAGGTATCCGGCTTCCGGCGCGGGTGGTGGCCTGCGGCCCGCTACCAACAACACCCAGACCACGCCCGCAGTCAGCACGATGATCGCGGCCGCGGCGGTGGTCCCCAGCCAGGTCGCCCTGATGCCTGACGTCTTCAGTTCGAGATAGTCGGGCAGCATCCGCCCACCATCCGGGTCGGCCGATGCCGATCTGCCGTCGCGTACGCGATTCGTCGGATGCCCGGTGACGAAGTAGCGGCCTTCGTGGCGCCCGGAGGGGTCGGGGCGCCACCCGGTCGACGCGGACTCATGGATCTTCCCGCAGCGGCTGCAGGTGTCGGCGGAAGCGAGGGGTGATCCGCAATACGGGCAGGTCACAGCGGACGATCCACCATCGGCAATCGATGACGGTTCGTCAGCGTCATCGTCGGGCCCTCTGTCATCAATACCTGTTATATGCCGGTCGGTCAGGTTACACAGCGGGCCGCTGATATTGGCGTCGGAAATGCCGGCGGCGGAGCCACCGGATCGTACCGCTGCTGAGCAGTCGTACGGCCCCCGGCGCGGGGCCACGGATCTGTCTGTATACCGTGCAAGCCATGACACGAGTGACGGTGATCACGGGCGGTGCAGGTGGCATGGGACTGGCCACGGCCAAGGTCGTCGGTCGCGACCAGACGGTGATGCTGTGCGATGTCCGGCAGGACCGCCTCGACGCTGCCGCCACCGCCCTGGGAGACCTGGGAATCGCCGCCAGGATCGTCGACGCCGACGTCACCGACCGAGCTGCCGTCGACCGGCTGTTTGAGGCCGCCGCCGGGCTCGGCACCGTCAGCGCGGTCATTCACACGGCCGGGGTCAGCCCCAGCATGGGTGATGCCGAGTACGTGATGAAGACCAATGCGCTGGGCACGCTGAACGTGAACGAGGCTTTTTTCGCCACCGCGACCGAGGGCGCGGCGATCGTCAACGTGGCATCGATGGCGGCGCACCTGCTGCCCGAGGAAATCATCCCTGTCCAGCAGTTCCCGCTGGCGCTGCAGGACCAGGACCAGTTCCTCGGCGAGCTGTTGGCGGCGTGCAGTGTGGCCCCGGAGGACATGAGATCGGGCTTCTCCTACGCCATCAGCAAGGCCTTCGTGAAGTGGTACAGCTCGTCGCAGGCTGAGCGGTTCAACGGTCGTGGTGTTCGGATCGTCTCGGTTTCCCCGGGGTCCATCGACACCGAGATGGGCCGGTTGGAGGAGCAGGCGGGCGCAGGTGCGATGGTGGCCGACGCCGCCGTACCGCGGTGGGGCAGGGCCGAGGAGATGGCTGATCTGCTTGCCTACTGCGCCAGTGAGCGGGCGGGTTACCTCACCGGGACGGACATCCTCAACGATGGTGGCGTCGTCGCCTCGATGCGCGAACGCGCCCGATTGGCGGCTGCCGGCGGTTAGTCAGCCGAACTCCAGCAGCGTGTAGGCGCCGCGAAACTGCCTGGTGGGCCGGAACTGCCAGAGTGCGGGGAATACGGTGCGGAAGAACCACCCGCGTCCGCTGGGCATCGGCAGATCATGCACGGCTTTGATACCGGGCACCGTGTGGGCCAGGTTCGCCAGTTCGGCCGGTGACAGGCTGAACGGCATCGGCGGTACGCGGTAGTGCCGTGAGGACCGCATGCCTTTGGGTGCGAACTTCTTCACCAGCACAGGGGGCAGGTCGAAAATCATCTGACCACCGGGAAAACGCCTGGCGCACTCGGTGATCAGGCCCAATGCCTCCTCGGGCTGCAGGTACATCAACAGGCCCTCCGCGGTGATGAAGACCCCGTCGGAGGTGTCCACCCCGTCCATCCAGCTGTAGTCCAATGCGGACTGTGCGCGGCTGACGATCCGGTCGGAGGTGGGCAGAAGCTGCTCGCGCAGTTCGATGGGCGGGAAATCGATGGTCAGCCAACGGAATCGTCCGGCGGCCGAACTTGTCGAAGTCATAGGCGATGGAATCGGCCAATTGGACGGCCATGGCATCATCGATGATGGGGTGGGGATGGCGGGCCTGAGTGGCCCGGCCGTTCAGGGTCAGCAATGCGGTTTCCGAAACGCCGGTCAGGGTGCTGACCCCGACCCTCTTGGGGACCTTCTCGTCGTCCGCGTGCTCCACCAGGGCAACGGTACCGGCGGATTCAGAGTCGACAACTCACCGTGGAGTTGGGATCGCTTGCGGTGGGTACCCGTCGAGCGCAATGGGTTTTACACAGGAGATTGCCTTTTGATTCGTAAGATCAAGCAGGTCAACGGAAAAGACGACGGCGCCGGTATGGGCCGTCGTGCCGCGTTCAAGCTGTCGCTGCTGATCACCGCGGGTGCGTCGGTGGCCAAGGCGCCTCGGGCCGAAGCGCAGATCGACGGACACGGGGCCCGCTGGTCACCTGAGCGGGCGCACCGCTGGTACGCCGAGCAGGGTTGGCTGGTCGGCGCCAACTTCATTCCGTCGAACGCGGGCAATCAGCTGGAGATGTTCCAGCCGGACACCTATGACCTGCAGCAGATCGACAGCGAGTTGCGCATCGCCCGGCTGGCCGGGTTCAACACGGTAAGGGTCTTCCTGCATGACCAGCTGTGGGCGCAGGGCCGTGTGGGCTTTCAGAGTCGGCTCGCCCAATTCGTTGCTCTGGCCGCCAGCCACGGCATCAAACCGCTGTTCGTGCTGTTCGATTCGTGCTGGGATCCGTTTCCCAGACTGGGGCCCCAGCGCCGGCCGCGTACCGGGGTACACAACTCGGTGTGGGTGCAGGGTCCGGGTGCGGAGAACCTGGACGATCGCCGGTACCGGCGAACGTTGCGTGAGTATGTCGTCGGCGTCATCAGCCAGTTCCGTCGTGACGAGCGGGTGCTGGGGTGGGACCTGTGGAATGAGCCGGACAATCCGTCGGCGACCTACCGCGACGTGGAACGGCAGGACAAGATCGCCCTGGTCGAGGAGTTGCTGCCGCAGGTCTTCGGCTGGGCCCGCTCGGTCAATCCCGTACAGCCGCTGACCAGCGGTGTGTGGGACGGACCCTGGGCTGACCCGTTGGTGCGCAGTCGGATGGCGACGCTCCAGCTCGACCTCTCCGATGTGGTGACCTTCCACAGCTACGACGAACCCGCCGGCTTCGAGGCCCGGATCGGTGAACTGGCCCCGATGGGACGCCCGATCCTGTGCACCGAATATTTGGCGCGAGGGGAGGGCAGCACCATCGAGGGCGTACTGCCCATCGCCAAACGACTCAACGTCGGCGCGTACAACTGGGGCCTGGTGGCGGGTAAGACGCAGACCTACCTACCTTGGGACTCCTGGGATCGGCCGTACCGAACGCCGCCGCCGGTATGGTTCCATGATTTGTTCCATGCGGATGGTCGGCCCTACCGGGACGGTGAGGTCCGAACGATCCGGAAGCTGACCGGACGGCCGTATCCCTGACGACGGGACTGCCCATGACGGGTGAGAAGCGCACGGCGCTGGCACTGTGGTTGTTTTCCCTGGCGTTGCTTTTCACCGCATGCTCGACGCCGGACGCCACGTCCCCAGGGGACAGGTCGTCGGGAGGTCAGGTCTCCGCGGCGACGGCCTCCGAGTTCGGCGACGTGACTCTGCCCGGGGGAGCCGAGGTATTGGGCGCAGATTCAGACTCGGGCATCGACACCCGCTACCGGCTGGCGTTGCGGATGAATGCCGCACAGTTGCGGGAGTTGTTGTCGCAGTTCAAAGAACAGCCCCAGGCCTCGGAGATTCACCGCGCCACACCGGTGATCGCCGGACCGCCGTTGTCCGATGCGCCGAATCCGCTGTATGCCCAGGATCGGATCACCACCAAGGCCGGGCGGACCGTGTATCGCGACATCATCGTCGACGAGCGGTCACCCGATGAGGTGTACGTGCATCTGGCGATGTTCACCACCTGAGCGGTGACCTCAGCGGCCCATCCGGCTGACATCAGTGATCGCGGCGACGAACTGTTCCGGTGCTTCCTGGGGCACGTTGTGCCCGATGCCGTCCAGAACGCGGTGTTCGTAGGGTCCGGTGTAGAGCGCGCGGTAGCCGGCCCCGTCCTTGGCCGCACCGTCGAAGTCGGAGCCGATCGTGATCGTCGGCACCGTGACGGGCGGCTTGCCGGCCAGCCGCGCCTCGTCGGCGTCGTAGCGGGCCTCACCGGGGGCCAGGCTGAGCCGCCACCGGTAGTTGTGCACGACGATCTCGACGTGGTCGGGGTTGTCGAACGCTGCGGCGGACAGGTCGTAGGTGGCGTCGTCGAAGTGCCACAGCGGTGAGGCCTTGGTCCAGATCAACCGGTTGAACTCCTTGGTGTTCTGGCGGTATCCGAGTTCACCCCGCGGGGTGGCGAAGTAGTACTGGTACCACCAACCCAATTCGGCCTCCGGCGCCAGCGGCTTGAGATTGGCGGCCAGGTTGACGGTGATGTAGCCGCTGACCGCGACCAGTCCCGCGCAGCGTTGCGGCCACAGGGCGGCCACGTTGTTGGCGGTGCGGCCGCCCCAGTCGTACCCGCCGAGCACGGCCTTGGGGATGTTCAGCGCGTCCATCAGTGCGATGACGTCGTGCGCGAGGGCGGCCTGCTGGCCGTTGCGCACGGTGCCGGCGGACCGGAACCGCGTGGAGCCGAACCCGCGCAGATGAGGCACGATGACGCGGAATCCCTGATCGGCCAGCAGCGCCGAGGCGTCGGCGTAGCTGTGGATGTCGTAGGGCCAGCCGTGCAGCAGGATCACCGACTGCCCATCGGCGGGCCCGGCCTCGGTGTAGCCGACATTGAGTTCGCCGGTGTCGATCTGCTTGACCGGGTTCATGGTGTGGGCCGGTTTTGCCGGCGGGCCGGCCGGGGGAGCTGGTGCGGGTGAGGTGCCGCAGGCCGCCAGCGTCGCCGCCCCCGCGGCGGCCGCCGTGAGGAAGCCGAAATTCCTTCTGCTCAAACCGTTCACCGTTGCTGCTCCTTCTCGCGGGCTCTTGATAGCCATCACACCCGTACCCGCACATCAAGTCCAACGATTGAATCCGATAGGTCCTATCGACAAGATAGATAGGCTGGCACGGTGGAGTTACGACAGATCGAACACTTCATCGCGGTGGCCGGCGAGATGAGCTTCACCCGTGCCGCCGAACGTGCGCATGTCGTGCAATCGGCATTGTCGACCTCGATTGCGAAGCTGGAGCGCGAACTCGGGGTGGAACTGTTCGACCGGTCGCGGCAACGGATCAGCCTCACCGCCGCGGGGGAGGCCTTCCGGCCCCACGCCTACGAGGTGCTGCACGCGGCCCGCGCGGCGGCCGAATCGGCCGGCCAGTTCCGTGGATCGCTCATGGGCACCGTCGAATTCGGCTCACTGATTTCCTATGGGCCGGTCAATGTGGCCGGTGCCCTGGGCGACTTCCACCGCGCCCACCCGTTCGTCCGGCTGCGGTTGAAGCTGAGCCAATCGGGCGCGTCGGCCTACCTGGCTGCGCTGCTGGAGGGCTCGTTGGACCTGGCGCTGGTGTCATTGCCCAACCGGTTCCCGGCGCAGCTCGACATGAAGCTGCTGTTCGAGGAGGCGATGGTGTTCGTCTGCCGCGAGGACCATCCGCTGGCCCGCCGCCGTCGTCTCGATCTGACGGATCTCGCCGGCGAGGATCTCGTCGGGTTCCCACCCGAATTCGGGCTGCGGCGCTTGATGGACGAGGCGTTTCACCGCGCGGGTGTGCAACCGCAGACGCAGTACGAGGTTCCGGCCGGTTTCGCCGCGATCGCCGAACTGGTCGGCAATGGTCTGGGCACGGCCTTCATGCCCGGGTCCGAGGCGCGGCGCTTCGGTGAGCTGCGGGCCGTGACGCTGCGTGATCCGGCGGTGTGGCAGGTCTACCTCGCCGCACCGCCGGTGGAGCGGATGACACCGGCCGCCGCGCGGCTGGCCGAAACCCTGCTCGACGCTGCGGCTTCGGCCGGCTAACGAGCCAGCGGGCTGTAGAACACCAGGCCGTTGCCCTTGTTGTCGTAGACCACGGCGCGGCGCTCATGGGCGTCGTCGTACGGATGCTTGATGATTCCGCCGCCACTGGCCTCGATGGCCTTGGCCGCACCGTCCACGTCGGCCGTCTTGATCCCGACCACGACCTGGCCGGGGATCGGATGGTCCACCGATGTGGCCAGGGCGAGCGTGAGCGATCCACCGTCGAGCGCGGCGAAGTGCGCACCGTCGCGGAACTTCAGCGGCATGCCCAGGGTCTCGCTGTAGAAGCGGATCGACTCATCCAAGTCGTCGGTCGACAGAATGATCATCCGCACGTCGTGGTCGCTCATCAGTGCCCTCCTATGGCTGAACGGTTTCAGGTTAGGGGCTGCACAGGTGCGGACATAGGGTCCTTGGTCCATCTGGGTCCCTCGACCACCACCAGTTCTAGGGCACCTTTGGTCTGATCTCCTCGATCACCCACTGCGCATAGTCGAGATATTCGGCGACACCGCTGACGGCGGGCAGCGGCACGGCGCTGACCGTGACGCCCTGTTCCCCGAGCCAACACAACCGGTCGACGATTTCCTGCGCGCTCATGCCGGACCGGGCGTCGGGGTCCTCGCGTACGGCATGCCCCTCGCCGACCCGCCTGGTCGCCATCCCGTGTACGACGTCGAAGTCCCGTCCGTCGTATTCCGGCTGAGACTTGATGAACGCGATCCGCTCGGCCAGTTGTTCCGGAGGGGTGAGAAACGACCACCATCCGGTGGCATACTTCGCGGCGCGCCGTAGCGCTCCGTCGGCGTCCCCGCCGATCCACACCGGAAGGTGTGGTTTCTGAATCGGTTTAGGCTCGAAAGCAATGTCGTCAAAGGCCACGTATCGGCCTTCGAACCGCGGGGTCTCGCTGGTCCAGAGTTCGATGATGGCCGCGAGGTACTCGTCGGCAATCCGTCCCCGCTCGTGAAAAGGGACGCCGAGTAGTTCGAATTCCCGCTGCAGCCAACCGACTCCGAATGTGACCATCATCCGCCCACTGCTCATCCAGTCGGCGGTTGCCAGTGACTTGGCGAGGATGAGCGGATGCTGGAGTGGCAGCACCGTGATGCAGGAGTTGAGCCGTATCCGTGAGGTGGCGCCCGCGAGGTAGGCCTGCGCGACGGTGGACTGCAGATAGTGCGGCCCGGACAACTCGACGTGTTCACACGGGATGGCGAAATGTTCGGGCACGGCGATCATGTCGTAGCCCAGCTCGTCGGCCCGCTTCGCCATCCGGGTCTGATCGGCGCCGGTGACTTCGCCCTCCCACGACTGCATCGTCGCCTTCAGCCGCAGCATGTGAGGCAGGTTGAAGATGAATTTCACCCGGGCTCCGTTCGGTCTTACGTGGGTCGGTGTGCAGGACTCTACATATATAGAGACTTCGTGGGGTAGGTTGACCAGGATCAAGCCGAACCACAGGAAGAGCTCGCCGACGATGACGCTGCAATTCGATCTGTCGGACCGACGGGTGCTGATCACCGGCGCCGGGCAGGGTGTCGGGCGGGGACTCGCCGACGCGTTCGGTGCCGCCGGGGCCACGGTGCTGGTCAACGACCTCCGGGCGGAGCGGGCCGAGACGGTGGCCGCCGAGCTGCGAGACGCGGGTGGCGACGCGGTAGCGGTGCCGTTCGACGTCACCGACTATCGAGCAGTCACCGAGGCGATCGAGCCGGCCGGGCCCGTCGATGTCCTGGTCAACAATGCGGGCAATGCCGGCGCCGAGGGCTTTGCCGCCCGGATGCCGTTCGCTGACTCCACCCCCGCCGACTGGGAGCCCTTCCTGCAGGTGAATCTGTATGGCGTACTGAACTGCACGCGTGCGGTGCTGCCGACGATGGTGGAACGGCACTGGGGTCGGGTCGTGACGATCGTCTCGGATGCGGGTCGGACTGGGGACGCCAGCGGTGCGGTCTATGCGGCGGCCAAGGCCGGTGCGGCGGGCCTGACGCGGTCGATCGCGCTGGAGAACGGCCGGTACGGGATCACCGCCAACAACATCGCGCTGGGCACCATGCGTACGCCGCTCACCGAACCGTTGTGGGCCGAGATGGCCGACTCCCCGCAGGCCAAGGCGATCCTGTCGCGCTATCCGATCCGCAGGCCCGGCCTGCCCGAGGATGTCGCCTATCTGACGGTGCTGCTGGCCAGTGACCACGGTTCCTGGATCACCGGCCAGACGCTACCGGTCAACGGCGGCTACTCCTTCGCGATGTGAGGTGGCCGGGGCTGCGGCGACGATTGCGGTGATGATGTCGAGGAGCTGCTCGTCGGAGGTGATCGTGCGGTCGCCGCGGGCCAGGGCCAGCATCAGCCCGCTGATGAAAGTCACCAGTACATAGGACTTTTCGTCGATCAGGGCGGCCTCGGTATCGGCCGGGCAGAGCCCCGCCACGACGTTGCGGTGCAGTTCGAAGAACCGCTGTTGATTGTGGCTGAACGCCTCGGCCAGCCCGGCGTCGCGGCTCGACGGCATGACCAGCTCGTAGCGGGCCTTGCTGCGGATCAGGCGCGCCCCGGAACCGGACCGGATGACCAGGCGGGCCAGGCCGCGGGCATCGCCGTGGCTGCCCGAACCGGTGGCCGCGGTGAGGTCGGATAGGTCGAGATCGGCGATGCGGTTGGCCGCCGCCCGGATCAACGCCGCGCTGGTGCGGAAGTAGAACGACGTGGTCCCCTCGGCAACCCCGGCCCTGCGGTCGACCTTGAGGTGGGTGACGCCCTTGATGCCCTCACGAGCCAGCAGAGCGATTGCCGCATCACATAATTCGCGCCGGCGTTGTTCGGGGTTCTGTTTGCCTCCCACGCTGGACCTAACGGCGGGCCGGCTCGGGCACGTGTTCCGGACGAATTCCGGTGCCCACCACGTATGCGGGGATCGCGGTGAGTTGGGGGAACCTGCGCAGGATGTTCACCAGGACTCCGGGCGGAGTGACCTCGGCGCCCGCCATCACCGGCGCCAGCACCTGACGATGCAGGATCCGTTGGACGCCTTGGGTAATGACGGTCGGCAGGGTGCGTTGGCGCTGCACCGCCGCCAGGTCGGATTCGGTGACCCGATGTTCGCGCAGCGGCTGGTACAGCAGGCGCGCGGTTGCCGCGGCGTCCTGGATCGCGACGTTGATCCCGATCCCGCCCGCCGGCGACATGGCGTGTGCGGCATCGCCGATGCACAGCAGGCCGTCGCGGTGCCACCGTGACAGGCGGTTGAGCTGGACATCGAGATGCTTGACGTCGTCCCACGAGGCGAGGGTGCTGACGTCGGCCTCGGGGATCAGCTCGGCGAGCTCGGCGTGAAAAGTGTCCAGGCCACGGCCCCGTAGTTCGGCGTCGCTGCCCTTCGGGATCAGGTAGGCGACCTGGAAGTAGCCGGTGCGCGGAATCATGATCAGCGCCCGGCCGGGTGCGGTGCGTGGGATCAGTGAGTACTGCCCATCCTCGTTGCGCGGCACCCGGAACCACCACACATCGAAGGGCACCGGGTAGTCCCGGGTCTCCAGCCCGGCCTCCTGCCTGACCAGCGACGTGCGCCCGTCGCAGGCGACGGTGAGCTCGGCGCGCAGTTCGCCGTCCCCGTCGGGGCTGGTGTAACGCACCCCGGTGACGCGTTCACCGTCGCGCAGCAGTCCGGTCACCTCGGTCCGCATGCGCAGGGTGAAGTTGGGTTCGTTGCGGCCCGCGTCAGCCAGCAGATCGAGAAAGTCCCACTGCGGCACCATCGCCACGTACGGATGACGCTGGCGCAGCCGTCGGAAGTCGATGAACGTCACCGGTTCACCGTCGACCGGGAACTCGGCCTTCTCCACCTTGCTGTAGCCGATCTTGCTGAACTCGGCGAAGAGCCCCAGCTCGTCGAGCATGCGCATGGTGCTGGGATGCACGGTGTCCCCGCGGAAGTCGCGCAGGAAGTCGGCGTGCTTCTCCATGACGGTGACTTCCACCCCGCACCGGGCCAGGATCAGCCCGAGCATCATCCCGGCGGGTCCGCCGCCCACGATCGCGCAGGTGGTGTCAGGCATGTGCGAGTCCCTTCAGCGCGTCGGGCAGGGGTTCGGTGTGCAGCACGCCGAGGCGCTGCGTCGCGCGGGTGAGCGCGACATACAACTCGGCGGCGCCGCGGTCGCCGTCGGCCAGGATCCGTGCGGGCTCCACCACGAGCACGGCGTCGAACTCCAGGCCCTTGGTTTCCGACGGTGGGACCGTACCGGGCACCTCGGGCGGACCGATCACCACGCAGGTGCCGTCCCGCGTTGCCTCTTCGCGCACGAATTCCTCGACAGCCGAGGCGATTTCGTCGGCGGCAAGCTGACGTGACCAGGGCTGCACACCGCAGGACCGGACGGACTCCGGCGGTTGGACCCCGGGCGCGAACTCCGCGAGCAGCGCCCCGGCCACCGCCATGATCTCGGCCGGCGTCCGGTAGTTGACCGACAGTGTCCGGTAGATCCACCGGCCGGGCACATACGGCTCGAGCATCGCGTCCCAGGATCGGGCACCGGCGGCCGAGCGGCGCTGGGCCAGATCGCCGACCACCGTGAAGGACCGGCGCGGGCAACGACGCATGAGCACCCGCCAGTCCATCTCGGACAGTTCCTGGGCTTCGTCGACCACCACATGACCGTAGGTCCAATCCCGGTCGGCTGCAGCGCGTTCGGCCAGTTCGCGGGTGTCGCGTTCGAGGAACCGGTCGGCGAGGTCCTCGGCGTCGATCAGGTCGCTGGCCAGCAGGTGGTCTTCGTCGTCCATCAGATCCTCGCGGGCGATCATCAGGTCGAGCACCCCGGCGGCGTACGCGGCTTCCTCGCGCCGTTCGCGTTCGGCGGCCTCCTCGCCCGCCTTGTCCCGGCCCAGCAGGTCGACCAGCTCGTCGAGCAGGGGGACGTCCGAGACGGTCCAGGCGCTGCCGTCGGCGCGGAACAGCCGAGGGTCGGCGCCGGCTGCCTTGAGCCGATCCGGTGACGAATACAGCGGGGCCAGCAGGGTCTCCGGGGTCAGAATCGGCCACAGTGCATCCAGTGCCGCAGCGAACGCGGCGTTGTCGTCGAGTTCGCCGACCACGCTGGCCCGCAGTTCCTCCCACGCCGCCTTGTCCTGGCGGCTCAACCAGCCCTTGCCGATGCGGGCGACGGCCCGCTCGGTGAGGACGTAGGTGACGATGTCGCGGAACGTCGGGCGGGCCTCGTTGTGCGGCAACCCGGTTTCGCGAGCCTCCTCGATCGCCCACTGCGCGGTTTCGGCGTCGATGCGCACGGTGACGTCGGGCAGCTCGATCAGGATGGGCTCGTCGGGAACCTCCTGGCGGTCGGCCACGGCGGCGGCCAGCACGTCGAGGATCTTCAACGAGCCCTTTATCGCGGCCACGTCGGGCGCGTCCTCGGTGGTGACCTGGAGACCGGGCACCAGGTCACCGGGCGTCATGAACACCGCATCAGACTCACCCAGCGAGGGCAGCACCCGGCCGATGTGGTGCAGGAACGCCTCGTTGGGCCCGACCACCAGCACACCGTGGCGTTCGATCCGCTCGCGGTGGGTGTAGAGCAGATAGGCCACCCGGTGCAGTGCCACCACGGTCTTGCCGGTGCCCGGGCCACCCTCGACCACGAGTACGCCGGTGTGCTCGCTGCGGATGACCTCGTCCTGTTCGGCCTGGATCGTCGCGACGATGTCGCGCATGCCCTCGCCGCGCGGGGCGTTCACCGCGGCCAGCAGTGCGGCATCACCTTCGTCACCGTCGGTGGGCCGGCCCAGCACTTCGTCGGTGAAATCGAGAACCCGGCGTCCCAGCGTGCGGAACTGGCGGCGTCGACGCATGTTCTCCGGGTGGGCCCCGGTCGCGGTATAGAACGGCCGGGCCAACGGCGCCCGCCAGTCCAGCAACAACGATTCGTAATCGTCCTCGCGGTCGAAGATGCCCAGGCGCCCGACGTAGAGATGTTCCCCGGCAAGGGTTTCCAGCCGGCCGAAGCACAGGCCGTTGTCGGCTACGTCGAGCCGGTTGCCTTCCTTCGCCAACGCCAGCACTTCGGCGTCACGTTCCACCGCGCTGCCGCCGTGCTCACGCAGCGCGGCGCGGTACCGGTCACGCACCCGGACTCGCTCGGCGTCCAGGCGGTTGTAGAGCCCGTCGACGTAGGTCTGTTCGGTCTGTACTTCGATGTCGTGGTCGTCAGTTGGCACGTTCCCCACAGTTCCCTCGCTTATCCGTGGTTTGGTTCGGCCAGCGATTGTGCGCCATCACCGGGGCCTTGCCGCAAGGCCCCGGGGTCGCGATAAAATCGGGGTAAGCAATCGCTCACCCCATCCGGCCCGCATCCACGATACGCAGCACCGCGGCACCTTCCTCGTCGCTGGCGGCGAGGTCCACTTCCACGTCAAAGCCCCAATCGTGATCTCCCGCCGGGTCTTCGAGGATTTGTCGCACACGCCACACCTGCGGCTGCCGGTCGAAGATCAGCAACGCCGGGCCGCGCGCGTCGGCTCCGGTGCCCACCTCGGCATGCTCGTCGAAGTACTCGTCGCCGACTTCGGCCCAGCGATCGGCTGTCCACCCGGATGAGGCGTCCAGCGTCCCGAGCTCGTCCCAACGTGCCCGGGCGAACAACTCCACCCGCCGGAACAACGCATTGCGCACCATCGCGGTGAACGCCCGCTCGTTGCCGGTCAGCGGGCGCGGTCGGGCGGGCATGGCGACCGGAACGTCATGGGGTTGATCGGGGCTGGTCAGCTGTTCCCACTCGTCGAGGAGGCTGGAATCGACCTGGCGCACCAACTCACCGAGCCACTCGACGATGTCGGTCAGCGTCTCGGTGCGGGCGGCCGTCGGGACGCCCGAGCGCAGCGCCTTGAACGCGTCGGACAGGTAGCGCAGCACCGCTCCCTCGGAACGGGTCAGCCCGTAGATGCTGATGTACTCGCGGAAGGTCAGGGCCCGCTCCCACATTTCGCGCACCACGGACTTGGGGGACAAATGCCCGTCGGCCGCCCACGGGTTGGTCTGCCGGTACACCTCGTAGGTGTGACTCAGCAGCTCGGCCAGCGGCTTGGGATAGGTGACCTCGTCGAGTAGTTCGATGCGTTCGTCGTACTCGATGCCGTCGGCCTTCATCTGGGCGACCGCCTCGCCCCTGGCCTTGTTCAGTTGGGCGGCCAGGATCTGGCGGGGATCTTCCAGCGTGGCTTCGATCACCGAAACCACGTCTAAGGCAAAGCTTTCCGACTCCGTATCGAGCACATCGACCGCGGCCAGCGCGAAGGTAGACAGTGGTTGGTTGAGTGCGAAATCCGGCGGGAGGTCGACCGTCAGCCGGTAGCGACGGCCGTCCGCCTCAGGTTCGGCAAGCCGCTCCACCACACCGGCCTGCAGCAGGGAGCGGGCGATGCCGACCGCCTCCCGGATGTGCCGAAGCTGACGTTTGCGTGGTTCATGGTTGTCGGTGAGGAGTCGACGCATCGCCGCGAACGGGTCACCGGGACGGTCGACCACATCGAGAATCATCGCCGTCGACACCCGCATGTTGCTGGTCAATGCTTCGGGGGCGGCGTCGATCAGCCGGTTCATGGTGTTCTCGCCCCACGGAACCATGCCCTCAGGGGCCTTGCGCCGCACCAACTTTCGACGCTTCTTCGGGTCGTCGGCCACCTTGGCGAACTGTTTGAGGTTCTCCACCTCGTGGTCGGGCGCCTGCACCACGACGGTGCCCGCGGTGTCGTATCCGGCGCGCCCGGCCCGCCCGGCGATCTGATGGAACTCACGGGCGTTGAGCAACCGCATCCGGGTGCCGTCGTATTTGGACAGGGCCGAGAAGACGACGGTGCGGATCGGGACGTTGATACCGACGCCGAGGGTGTCGGTCCCGCAGATCACCTTGAGCAGCCCGGCCTGGGCCAGCTGTTCCACCAGCCGGCGGTACTTGGGCAGCATGCCGGCGTGGTGGACACCGATGCCGTGGCGCACGAGCCGGGACAACGTGGTCCCGAAGGTCGTGGAGAACCGGAAACCGCCGATCATGTCGGCGATCGCGGCCTTCTCCTCCTTGGTGCTGACGTTGACGCTCATCAGCGCCTGGGCCCGTTCCAGCGCCGAGGCCTGGGTGAAGTGCACGACGTAGATCGGCGCCTGCAACGTGGCGAGCAACTCGGCGATGGTCTCGTGCATCGCCGTGGTGGCGTACGAGTAGAACAACGGCACCGGACGCTCAGCGCCGGCCACCAGTGCGGTCTCCCGCCCGGTGCGCCGGGTCAGGTCCTTGCGCAGGAAGTCGACGTCACCGAGCGTCGCCGACATCAACAGGAACTGGGCCTTGGGAAGTTCCAGCAGTGGCACCTGCCACGCCCAGCCGCGGTCCGGGTCGCCGTAGAAGTGGAACTCGTCCATCACCACGAGGCCGATGTCCGCGTCGGCTCCTTCACGCAGCGCAAGGTTGGCCAGGATCTCGGCGGTGCAGGCGATGATCGGCGCATCGGCGTTGACCGATGCGTCCCCGGTGAGCATGCCGACGTTGGCCGCGCCGAACACGTCGCACAGCGCGAAGAACTTCTCACTGACCAGCGCCTTGATCGGGGCGGTGTAGAAACTGACGCGGTCCGCGGCGAGCGCCGCATAGATCGCCCCGGTGGCCACCAGGGATTTACCGGAACCCGTCGGCGTCGCGAGGATCACGTTCGCCCCGCTGACCAGTTCGATCAGCGCCTCTTCCTGCGCTGGGTACAGCGTGGTGCCGTTGGCTTCGGCCCAGGCGGCGAAGTCGGTGAACAAAGAGTCGGCGTCGTCAGCCTTGGCGTGTAGCGCCGACAGGTCGTTCGGGTCGTCGAAAAGGGGCTGGGTGGCGGTCATGTTGTTGACCAGCGTGCCAGGTTGGCCCGCACAGCCGCTCGGCCGCCACTGCGTTACGCACGCGAACTCCCTGCGGCCTGAGCGCCGTTAACCGAACTGGCCCGGCTGGTAGTCGCCGGCCGGCTGCTGAATGATCACGTTCAGGCGGTTGACGGTGTTCATGAAGGCGATCAGGCACACGAGCGCGGCCAGTTGATCTTCGTCGTAATGCTTGACCGCGTTCGCCCATATCTCGTCGCTGACCCCGCCCGCCGCGTCAGCGATCCGGGTGCCCTGCTCGGTGAGTTCCAGGGCCGCGCGTTCGGCTTCGGTGAACACCGTTGCCTCTCGCCACGCGGCGACCAGGTGGAGCCGCTGCTGGGTCTCCCCGGCGAGCACGGCGTCCTTGGTGTGCATGTCGGTGCAGAAGGCGCAGCCATTGATCTGGCTGGCGCGCAGCGCGACCAATTGCTGCGTTGCGTCGGGGAGTGTCGAGCCCGTGATCACCTTGCCCGCCGAGGTGACGTACTTGAGCATCTTGACGGCGGTCGGGTTCTCGAACAGGTTCAAACGGGCATCCATGGTGCACTCCTGGTTGAAGGTGACTACACCCTCGAGACACCGCGACTCGACGAAATGTGACATGCGGCGATAATCAGCGGGTGCCGACACCGTCCACTGTTGAGGTTGTTCTGTTGGTGGTTGTCGTCGTGCTGTTCGCGGCGTTCGTCACGTTCCTGGTGCTGTTCATCGTGAGCCGCCGACAGCTGACGACGGCCCGACGCGAGATCGAGAGCATGAAGCTCGAAGACGAGGACCGCCGTCGCAGGCGCCGTCGCGGCGTGGCCCCCTTGGCGATCAAGACGGTCTTTCAGACCGCGGACATGCTGATCAACAAGGGGCTGGGCGCAACGGTGCGCAACTCGATCGAGGATCTGGCCGGATGGGCCCAGGTGGAACGCCCGGACCTGGCTCGGCTGACCGCCGACGGGCGCGTCGTCATCGTCTTCTCCGACATCGAGGGCTCGACTGAGTACAACGCCGCGATGGGTGACCGCGCCTGGGTGAAGCTGCTGGAGAAGCACAACAAACTCGTCCAGACCCGCGTCGACCAGCACGGTGGTCATGTGGTGAAAACCCAGGGCGACGGGTTCATGATTGCGTTCGCCGGCCCGGAGAATGCCGTGCGATTCGCCACCGATGTGCAGGGTGCGCTCGCGGAGAACGCCCAGCGGTGGCAGGCGATCCGGGTGCGGATCGGCGTGCACATGGGCACGTCGGTGCGTCGGGGTGACGACTTGTTCGGGCTCGACGTCGCGATGGCCGCGCGCGTCGCCAGTCAGGCCGACGGCGGTGAGATCCTGGTCAGCGAACCGGTCGGGGACGCGGTCAGGCATCTCGACGGCATCGTCCTGGGTGCGGCCCGCGAAGTGGAACTGAAGGGCCTGCCGGGGACTCACCGGCTATATCCGGTCCTCAGCGTCGAGCAGCGGGCGCTGGAGGCGGCGGCTGGACGTGACGCGTGACCCACTGCGCGGCGAGCTTGATCAGGCCCGATTTCGGATAGGTGATGTGCGCGTCCCAGTCGCGGCCGGGCGAGCAGATGGGGTCGTTGGTGTTGCACAGGTCCGCGGTCCTGGCGCCGAAGTCCGGGCTCATGCGGGTCAGCGGCTGACCGAGGCGTGCCGACGGGTTGCCGAAGACGACGACCGAGGCGATGCGCGGGACGACCGCGGCGGGCAGTGGGGCCGTGTAGCCCAGGCCGGCGACCGGTGAGGTGGCCACGACGTCGACCACGGCGGCGCCCTGCGAGTAGCCGCCCAGCACGATCTTGGTCTTGGGGCACCGCGCCGCGGTGGCCTGGACGCGCTTGCTCATGTCGGTGGCCCCGGCGGCGGCCTTCTGGAATTCCCACGATGCCGGGTACTGCACCGCGTAGGTGCCGACCGTGGAGCCTTTGACCATGGGGCGCAGTGTGTCGACGAACGCCTTGCCGACATTGCCGATACCGGCGGGCTCATCGGTGCCACGGGCGAAGACGACTTCGATGTCGGGGCAGTCCGGTGCGGCCGAGGAGACAGGCGTCGCGATTGTGCCCACGACGACGGTCGCAGTCAGTGCTGCGATGCCCGCGAGGGCCGATACCGTACGGACACCCACGAACCACTTCTACCACTGTTGTCACAGCAATGCCCAGGCTTACCAGGGCCGCGTAGCGGGTATCACGTAGTAATGACCGGTCCAGTGCTCGACGAACTCCTGCACATCGAACGCGCCGGCTGGGATTCACTGTGTGAGTCGACCGGCGCCGACTTCTACGGCGAGCTGATGCTTCCCGACGCCGTCATGGTCCTCGCCAACGGCATGGTGATGGACCGGAACACCGTCGTCAGCGCGCTGGCCCAATCCCCGCCGTGGCGGGCCTACGAGATCAGCGGCGTGCACCTGATCGCCGTCGACGACGACAACGCGGTGCTGGTCTACACGGGTACCGCCTACCGCGACGCCGACGAGCCCGCGTTCGTCGGCGCGATGTCCAGCGTCTACCACCGGACCGCAGGCGTGTGGAAGCTCACGCTGTACCAGCAGACCCGCAAGGCCGAGTAGACCTCGCCGGTCAGGCCTGCCGCGTCCCGCTTATGGTCGAGCGGTGACCATCGCGTACGACGAATCGCTGCGGGAACGGATCGGGGCGCATCTGGCGGGGCACCAGCGCCGCTCGGTGACCGACCCGACGAAGCGCCACGCGGCCGTGGCGGTGGTCCTGGTGGACTCCGAACTCGGCGAGGACCGGGTGGATCCGGCCCCGGTCGACGAGTGGATCGACGGCCGCCCGATGCCGGAACCAGGCCTCGACGGCCGCATGGTGGACGTTTCCGGAGGGGCAGCGTTCCTGTTGTGCCGCAGGACATCTCGACTTTCCTCCCACGCCGCGCAGTGGGCGCTTCCCGGTGGTCGGCTGGACCCGGGTGAAACGGCGATCGAGGCCGCGTTGCGGGAACTGGACGAGGAGGTCGGGGTCAGCCTGCCCGACTCGGCGGTGTTGGGCCTGCTCGACGACTACCCGACCCGCTCCGGTTACGTGATCACCCCGGTGGTGGTCTGGGGCGGCGGCCGGCTGGACCTGCGCCCGTCGCCCGACGAGGTGGTGGCGGCCTACCGGGTGGGGCTGCATCAACTACAGCGCGCGGATTCGCCGCGGTTCGTCACGATTCCGGAGAGCCCGCGCCCCGTGGTGCAGATCCCGCTGGGTCACGACCTGATCCACGCCCCGACCGGGGCCGTGTTGCTGCAGTTGCGGTGGCTGGCACTGGAGGGCCGCACCGATCCGGTCGACGAACTCGAACAGCCGGTGTTCGCCTGGAAGTAAGGCTCAGGTCTGGCCCGGACGGGCCCGTCGCCCGGGCCGGGCTGCTTTGGTAGTCGCTGCCGTATGCGGGTGCGGCAGCGTCGACGGTGGGTCAATGCGCTGAAACGACTGCTGGATACGTTCCCGATCGCCGCCGAGTCCGACCAGGAGGTTGCTGATGTGCGGTGCCAGCACCCGCGAGACGCCACCGCCGTCGGTGCCGAAGACTCCGATGATCTCGGCCAGCACGTAGCCGTGCATCATGGTCCAGATCTGCGCGGCGACGGCCACCGGATCGCCCTCGTCGATGGCGCCGATGTCCATGCAACGCCGGACGAACACGGGGATCTGGGCGAAGACCGAGTTGATCTCGGACAGGTCCGCCGGGTTGCCGTCCAGCGTGAGGTCGCGTCCGATCGGCAGGGCGATGGACGGTGAGGTGATTCCGAACATCAGCCGGTAACGCTGCGGATAGGTGAGCGCGTACTCGCGGTAGGCCAGTCCGGAGGCGAGCAGGTCGGCCACCGGGTCATCGGTGTCCGGGCGTCGGCTCAGATGCTCACCGAACCGCATGTACGACTCCCGCACGAGCGCCTCGTACAGGCCGGGCATGCCGTCGAAGTGGGTGTATACCGCCATCGTCGAGGCGCCGATCCGCTTGGCCAGCATGCGGGCACTGAGTGCCTCCGGCCCGCTCTCCTCGAGAACCTGGAGGCTCTCCTCGATCAGGCGCTCGCGAATTCCCATGGTGTCCATCGTTCTGGACATGCTGCCATAACAATGTTATACCTGCCAATAACATTGTTATGGATGGTGGGGGAGCCATGCTGGAGACCATTGCCCGAGCAGCAAGCAGGTACGCACTGCTGGTCATGGCGGCCTGGTTGGTGCTGGCCGGCCTCGGCACCATCGCGGTGCCCCAACTTGAACACGTTGTGAAAGACCAGTCCCGGGCGTTCTTTCCGACTGATTCCGGTGCCACCGAGGCGGCGCAACGGATGGGCACGTTGTTCGGGGATTCCGACAGCAACAACATCGCCTATGTCGTCCTCGACGCCGACCGGACTTTGGGGGACGCCGACCGCGCCTACTACCGCGCCCTCGCCGACCGACTGCGCACCGACACCCCCGGCGTCGAATCGATCATGGATCTGTGGGACGACCCTGCCGCGGCGGCAGTATTCGAAAGCCAGGACCACCGGGCGGCCTACCTGATGGCCCGGCTCTCCGGGCAACTGGGCAGCAGCACCGCGACCGACGCCGTGGCCGCCCTGCGCACCGCGGTCGACGCGGCTGACGCCCCTGCCGGTCTACGCGTCCACGTCACCGGGCCCGGGCCCAGCCTGGTCGACGAATTCGCCGCCCTGGATGCCCAATTGGCGAGGATCACGGTGCTGACCGTCGGAATGATCGCCGCGCTCCTGCTTTTGGTGTACCGCTCGCCGATCACCGCGGCCGTCCCACTTGCCTCGGTGGGGTTGGCGCTGGCGGTCGCGCGGCCCGTGGTCGCGCTGCTCGGCGAGCACGGCGTGATCGAGGTGTCGGTGTTCTCGGTCGCGTTGATGTCGGCGATGGTGCTCGGCGCCGGGACCGACTACGGAATCTTCCTGCTCGGCCGCTATCACGAGAACCGGCGCGCAGGGCTGGCGCCGCCGGATGCCCTGGCCGACGCCTACCGTCGGGTGGCCCCCGTGATCGTCGGATCGTCCGCCACGATCGCCACCGCGCTGTTCTGCCTGACCTTCGCCAAGGTGAACTTCCTGCGTAGCGCCGGGATACCCAGTGGGATAGGTGTTCTCGCGGCGATGCTGGGTGCGCTGACGTTGACACCGGCATTGATCGGTTGGTTCAGCCGGCGCGGATGGATCGAGCCGCGCGCGGCACGGGCCAGTCGCCGATGGCGCAAGATCGGCACCGCCGTCGCCCGCTGGCCGGTTCCGATCCTGGTGGTCGCCGTGGCCGCGCTGATCGTCTGCACGGTGCCGCTGCTGGGCGCCAAGCTCAGCTTCTCGGAGCTGTCCGCGCAGCCGGCCGGCACCGACTCCAGTCGCGGATACCAGGCGGTTCACGGCCGTTTCCCGGACAACCGGCTGTTGCCCGAGATCGTCTCCATCGAGGCCGACCGCGACCTGCGCAATCCCGCCGGGCTCATCACAATCGAGCGGGTCACCAGAAAGATCCTGGAGGTACGCGGGGTACGCACGGTGCAATCCGCGAGTCGGCCGGCAGGGACCCCCGTCCGCCAGGGCACGTTGACCTACCAGGCCGGTCAGATCGGCGAACAGCTCGACGGCACAGCGCAATCCGCGCTCAACGGGATGAACTCCGTGGACACCGTCAGCGCCACCATCGGCCGGCTCGACGGCGCTCTCGACGGCATGCAACGCGGGTTGAGCGGTGCCGTCGACGGACTGAACCGGGTCGGGGCCGGCTCGCAGGACATCGGCGCCGGCATGACCGGGCTGCAGGGCAACCTGCAGGAGGTGTCCGGGTATGCCGATCCGCTGCGCCAATTCGTCGACAACAACCCCGACTGTGCGGCCAACCCGATCTGTGCGGCGGTGCAGAAGATCGTCACGCCCCTCGACGACGCGGTCAGCGCGACGGGCACCCTCGCCGGCGGTGCAGGGGCACTCGAGGACGGTGCCGCCAGTGCCACCAAGTCACTCGACGGGGCGGCCAAGGGCGTCGCGACGATGCGCTCGGCGTTGGCCCAGCTCCGCAGCCTCACCACCACCCTGCGTTCCAGCCTGGGCTCCGTCGGCCCGCAGATGCAGCAGATGACCGGCTACCTGTCACAGCTGAGCTCCGATTTCGACGGTAGCTCAGACGGTGGATTTTATTTGCCGCCAAGGACTTTCGACGATCCGCAGTATCGGCGGGTGATGGGCATGATGTTCTCCCCGGATGGCCACGCCACCCGGTTGCTGATCTACGGCGACGGTGAGTCCTGGGGGCGGGACGGCGCTGATCGATCCGCCGAGATCCGCATCGCCGCGGCCGAAGCACTCAAGGACACCCCGCTGGCGGCCAGCGGCGTCGTCGGCCTCACCGGGGTCGGCACTGCCACCGCAGAACTCGTCACCTACGTGCAGCACGACTTCACCCTGCTCGTGATCGCCACGCTCGTCCTGATTTTCGTGATCGTGGCCGGCATGCTGCGCAGCCCGGTCGCCGGGATCGTGGTGTTGGCCACCGTCACCATCTCCTACGCATCGGCGCTGGGGGCCAGCGTGGCCATCTGGCAGTTTCTGGTCGGCCAACCGCTGCACTGGGCGGTGCCCGCTCTGGCGTTCATCGCCCTGGTCGCAGTCGGGGCGGATTACAACCTGCTGCTGGCGATGCGGTTGCGCGACGAGGCCCGGGCCGGTGTGCGCACCGCGACGATCCGGGCCTTCGCCGGCACCGGCAGCGTCGTCACGATCGCCGGGATCGTGTTCGGGCTGACGATGTTCGCGATGCTCGGTGCCAGTGTGGTGACGATCGCCCAGGTGGGTTCCACCATAGGCATCGGACTGCTGATCGACACCCTGGTGGTGCGGACCTTCGTGGTGCCGCCGATCGCGGTGCTGCTCGGCCGCTGGTTCTGGTGGCCGCGGCGGGTGCCGGCGATGCCGGGCGCAGACAGCGGGGCATGAGTTCGGCAAAGTCTGGGTACATCGTCTGGGTCAGGGAAAGGGGGACGACCGACCGGAGAGGATTCCATGACCGCACCGCGATTGCAGGCTGACCAGCGTGATGCCGCCGAGGCCCAGCGCATTGTGGGCGCGGTGACCTCGACGTTCGCCACCCGGGTGGTCGGCCAGGACCACCTGCGCGAATCGATGTTGGTCGCGCTGCTCGCCGGTGGCCACCTGCTCCTCGAGAGCGTTCCCGGGCTGGCCAAGACCACCGCAGCCCGGGTGGTGGCCGAGTCCATCGACGGCCGCTTCCGCCGTATCCAGTGCACCCCCGACCTGCTGCCCAGCGACATCATCGGAACCCAGATCTACGAGGCCGAGCACAATTCGTTCGCCACCCAACTCGGCCCGGTACACGCCAACATCGTGTTGCTCGACGAGATCAACCGCTCCAGCGCGAAGACCCAGAGCGCCATGCTGGAGGCGATGGAGGAACGCCAGACCACGATCGCCGGCGTCGAATATCCCGTCCCCGAACCATTTCTCGTCATCGCCACCCAGAACCCCGTCGACCAGGAAGGCACCTATCCGCTGTCGGAGGCGCAGACCGACCGGTTCATGCTCAAGGAGATCGTGGGCTATCCCTCGATCGAGGACGAGGTCGAGATCGCCGCCCGGATGGATGCCGGTCTCTACGACCGCGGCCACCGCGCCGCCCCGGTGGTCACCATGGACGACGTGCGCCGCGTCCAGGGCATCGTCCGGTCGGTATATCTGGACCGCGCCCTGGTCGAATACGCCAGCAGGCTGGTCGCCGTCACCCGCGAACCCGAGCAGCACCTACCGGCGAACCTGGCCAGGGTGATCGAGTACGGCGCCAGCCCTCGAGCCACTCTGGCGTTCTGCCGGACGTCGCGCGCTCTGGCGACGCTGCGGGGCCGCGACCACGTGGTACCCGACGACATCGCCCGGCTGGCGCACCGCGTGCTGAGACACCGGCTGATCCTCGGCTTCGAAGCGGCGACTGCCCGGATCACCTCCGACGTCGTCGTCGACGCGGTGCTCCGCGCGGTCCAGGTCCCGTGAGGCTGCGATGGGTAGGTATCTGGACTCCGCCAAGGCGTATGCCGGCCGTGACGTCGGTGGGCTCCTCGAGGGTGGCCGGTATGCCCTGGTGCACACCCGAAGCCTGGAGTTCGACGAGCTGCGGCCCTACGTCCCCGGTGACGATGTGCGCGACATCGACTGGAAGGCCACGGCGCGCTCCGGGCACACCCTGATCAAGCGGTTCGTCTCGGAGAAGCATCACAAGGTGCTGGTGGTCGCCGACGCCGGCCGCAACAGTTGTGCATTGGCGCCGTCGGGTGAGCTGAAACGAATTGTGGCCCAGCACATCATCGGTGCGATCGGATTGATGACGCTGCCCCGGTCTGACGAGATCGCCATGGTGCTCGGTGACCACCGCGGCAACGTGGACATCCGTCTGCGCCGCGGGGAGACCCATATCGAGAGCATGCTGCACCGGTTCCATCACCATGCCACGAACCATCCGGGTCCCAGCGACATCCTGGTTCAGCTCGAATGGGTGGCCCGGCACTACCGGCATCGGTTGTTGATCTTCGTGGTGTCCGACGAGCCGGAGGTCTCCGACCGGTTGGCCGAGGTGTTGCGCCCGCTGACCGCCCGCCACGACGTGCTGTGGGCACTGGTCGGCGACATGCCCGCGGTGAGTGGGCGCCGGGACATTGGCCGCTGCTACGAGATCACCGATGGGCGCCCGATCCTGACCGACCTGGACAGCGATGTCATCGAGGCCTATCAACGCGCCGAAGCCCAACGGCGCGAACAGCTTTCCGAGTTTCTGACGCTGCAGCGGATCCCGCACGCCCGGATCCCGGGGAGCCCGCGGATCAGGGCCGCCTTGACGACGATGACCGGGGTGTACGCCCGTGCCGGATGACCTGCTGCACGATGTGATCGGCCCGACGCCGTACTCGCCGGTGTGGCTGTGGACCGCGATCGGCCTGATCCTGCTCCTGTGCGCCTGGTACGCGGCGATCTTCGTGCTGACATCGCGGCGCCGTCCGGTGCGCGACCTGCCCTTCATCGGCACCGTCCGGGCCGAACTCTTGCGCCGCCGGTCGGCTCGCGCGGTCCGTCGCATCGGGAACCGTTACCGTGCCGGTGAGCTGAGCGCAACGCGTACCGGGACCGCGCTGAACCGGGAACTCCGAGCCTTCCTGCAGGCGGCCACCGGAGTGCGGGCCCCGTACCTACAGGTCGACGCCATCGCCGACAGTGCCGCCGCACCTGCCGCGCCGATCCTGGCCGAGCTCACCGACATTCAGTTCAACCATCGTTCGACGCTCGATGCCGGTACGGCCAGCGACACTGCCGAGGAGTTGATCCGCGGATGGACCTGATCTGGTGGATGGTGGCCATCACCGGTTGCCTCGCACTCGCGGGGTGTGTGGGTCTGGCCCTGCTCCCGAGCAGGTCGGACCCGGATGAACTCACGCCGTTGGCCAACACCGGGCGACTCACCCGATTGCCGGAGTACGTGCGGACCGCGCGGCTGCGGACCGTCACGGCCGTGGCCGCCATGGTGCTGCTGACGGCTGCCTTCGCGGGGTCCGTTCTGGCCGCCGCGCGCCCCACCGGACTACCGTCGTGGACCCGCGCCACCCAGGTCGCGACACCGGAGGACATCATGGTGTGCGTCGGCGCCCCGTCGTCGGACCCCGCGGTCAGCACCGCTCTGAGGTATTTCGCCGACCGGGCCGGCTCCTTCGGGACCGAGCGGATCGGTTTGACCTCGGCCAACCGCCGCGTCATCCCGCTGACCCGGGACTACCAGTACGCCGCAGCGCAATTCGCCGAGGCCGCCCAGCCCGACGGTCCCCGTCCGTTGGTCGCACCGGTGTCCTATGTCGATTACGCCGCCGACGTCCAGGACGTGCTGGCCATGTGCCTGACCGGTTTCCCGTCCTTTACCGAGCCGTCCCCGCAACGACGGTCAATGATCTACATCGGCCCCGAATCTCTACCCGGCTCAAACGAATCCGCCCCGCTGTTCAGTGCGGAACGCCTCCGGGACCTGGCGGTGACGGCAGGTGTTCAGGTCAACGCCATCACGCCCGGACCCGGCGACGGGCCCGCGGTGGACCTGGCTCACAACACCGGTGGGCGGTGGTTTTCTGATTCGGCCGATGTGGCCGCGCATCTGACCGAGATCCGGGAACATTCGCCGCAGCCCGGGACGACCGGCGACACCGCGGAGGTCAGCTCCGCCGAAACCCCGGCGGCACCCGTATTGCTGGCATTGCTGGCGTTGGCAGTGCTGTGGTGGTGGCCGGTGGTGATACGCCGATGAGCCTGGAGCCGGTCCTGCCGCCGCTGCTGCTCGCAGTGCTCGTAGTGGTGCTCGTCGCAGCGCGGGTCAGCACGTTCGGGCGGGTCAGGGCCCAGGCGGGCGGTTGGGCGGCGGTGTGGCGCTGGTCCGCACTGACGGCGGCCGGGGTGCTCCTGGTGGTGGCCGCTCTCGGCCCCACCGTGGGCGGACGCCACGACGCCGTGCCTCGCCCGGCCGGTGACCGGGAGCCCAATATCTTTGTGCTCCTGGACCGTTCTCCGGAGATGTCGCAGGAGAACGCCGATGGCCGCTCTCTGATGGCGGCGGCGCGCGATGATGTCGCGGCACTGATCGACCGGTATCCCGACGCCCGCTTCGCCCTGATCGGGTTCGCCGACCGTCCGTCCGTGGTGTGGCCGTTGTCCGCGGACACCTGGAGCTTGCGGCCGGTGGTGGCCGCAACGGAGGCGTACCCGGCGACACCGGATGCCAACGTGGGCGCGGCGGCGAGCGTGCTTCGCTACCAGTTGATCAGCGCCGTGCAGCAGTTTCCGAGGGCCCAGAACCTGGTGTTCTATCTTGGCGCGGGTGCTCCTGAATCGTCGGCACCCCAACGGGAATTCCAACTCCCCGAGGATGCGGTCGACGGCGGCGCGGTGTTGGGTTACGGAAATCCGGGGGCCCCGCTGCTGCGCGGCGTGGCCGAGCAGGTCGGGGTGCCGTTCATCCCGCGTAGCGACGCGACACCGCTGAATACGGTGTTGCCCGGCGGGGCCGCCGAGGGTCAGGCTCCTACGGCGACCCGGAACCGGGCTGCTCTCGAGCTGTACTGGATCTTCGCCGGGGCGGCGGCACTGCTCATCCTGGGCGAGCTCTATCTGGTGCTGCGGGGATTCCGGCGCATGCAGTCGATCGATCTGGGGTCCGGGCCATGAACCGGGTACGTCGCAGGCTGCTGCTGTATTCGGCTCCGGTGGCCTTGATCGCGGTGATCGTCGTCGTCAAACTGCTGTCGGTCGTGGTGTTCGGCCACTCGGCGGCAGTCAGTTTCGCCGACCGCGACACCGAGGCCCTCGCGGGCGAGGTCGCCGGGCTTCAGATGCTGAACATCGTCGAGCCGGGCAAGGCGGATTTCGCCGCAGGCGCTCTCGCTGTCCTCGAGGATCGGCTCGGTGATGCCGATCGCCATTTCAGCGCGGCCATAGCCGGCCTCGATACCGATGAATCATGTTCGGCCAGGGTGAATCTGGAGCTCGTGCGGGAGACTCTCGGTGATCGCGCGTTGGCGGCGGCCGATCCTGAACTGGCGCTGACGCACTACCTGGCCGCTCGCGATGTCGTGGAAAGGGCCCCGCGGGGATGCTTCGAGGGCAATGCCGCGCCGGAACGGTTGAACAGCAAGATCGATGCCGTCTCCGCCATCGCTCCGCCGCCGGCGTCCCCGCTTCCCCCGGCGGTGCAGGCACCACCACCGGCAGCGACGGGCGCACCCACCACGCAACCGCGGAATCGGCTCGACCCGACCGTGGGCGATCCGCTGGACCGGTTGCAACAGATCCTGCGTGATGCGGCCACGGGCTAGATTCGGGTGAGTCGGGCTCGTCGAGCCCGGTCAACACGAAGGAATGGAATGGCTGTGGCAGACAGGCTGTCCGCGCGTGAGGCGAAGCGCCTGCAGACGCGTGAGCGTTTGATGGGTGCGGCGATCGCGGAGTTCAAGCGTGCCGGGATGGCCGAAGCGGATGTCGGCGCGATCGTCACTGCGGCGGGTGTCGCGCACGGCACGTTCTTCTTCCACTTTCCGACCAAGGAACATGTACTGCTGGAACTCGAACAGCGCGAAGAGGAGCGCATCGCCAAGCAGTACACCCAATTCCTCAAGAAGCCGCACAGTCTCGAGGGAGGGCTGCGCGAGTCGATGCGGCTGGTTGTCGGGCTGGAACGCCGGCTCGGCGGCGTGTTATTCAAAGATTTTCTGGCCCTGCACTTCTCGCAGACCCGGCCGCCCGCACCGGATAGCCAGGACCACCCGGTGATCTCCGGGGTGGCGCGCGAGATCGAACTGGCCCAGGAGCAGGGTGAGGTCGCGGCCGACGTGAAGCCGTGGAACAGCGCGGTGTTCTTCCTGCTCGGCTTCTATGCCCTGCTGATCACCACCAACGACTGGCCCAACCGCGATGACCTTCTGGACGACTACGTGATCAGGACCATGCGAAGCCTGACGCCCTGATTCCGAACCCGTAGGGCCCCTGTGCAGCCCGCGATTCGTTGACTATAGTCAGTCAACAGTTCGCGACCCGCTGACTGGAGGACCCTTGAATCTGCCGATGATCAGGCCCCGCCGCACGGCTGCGGCAGGTGTGGGCGAGCAGTCGATGGCCGACCATGACGAGCAGTCCAGGATCGCGCAGCGGCAGGCCGACAAATGGCTGATCGTCGGATCGCTCCTGATCGGCAGCGCGGTTCTCGGCATTTTCGGGCTGCCGATCTTCCTGCGCGGGGTGTGGTTGCTCCGTCGTGCCCAGCGTGACGGGCTGTCGGTGCGACCGATGATGGTCACCCTGCTCGGTTACCTGGTCATCATCGACGCTGCGATCAATGCGATGGGTTGGTCGCTCGACCTGATCGGCAACCACTCCTTGCTGGCGAGAGTGCTTCTGACTGGCTGGGGCAACATGTTTGACGCCGGCTACTTCTGGCACTTCAACGAGCTGTGGGTGGGCGGCGCCGGAGGCCCGGGCGAGAAGGCCTGGGAGGTCGCCCTCATTCTCACCGTCTTCACCATGCGGATTGCCGCGGGCATCGGCTTTCTGCAGATGAAGCGCTGGGGGCAGCAGTGGATGATCGTCACCTGCTGGATGGGCGTGGTGATCTGGTGCGGCTACGTGTTCAACATGACGATGTTCGCCGACGTCCGCTACGCCGGGGTGATCTTCCCGGTGATCGGCTGGTGGCTCTACGACATCTTCTACATCACGCCATTCCTCGCGATCCCGTACCTGCACACGGTCAACCGTGAAATCTTCACCGACTGAATACTTGATATTGACTGAAGTCAGACAGTTCCACCGCACGAGGAGGGCACATGCTCTGGGAGATCTGCCGCTATATCGGCGCATGGGGCGGCACCGCCCTGATCATCTGGTTCTGGTACTGGATGTTCTCCAACATCGGCACGTTCTGAACCGATGACCGACAACGACGCGATCGCGGTCGAGCGCAGCTGCGCCCTGACCGCCGTGGCCCTGAGCGGCGGCCGCCGTGACGGGGTGCGGCTGGTCACCGGCGAGCATCGCGCGTTCGGGCTGAGCACGGCGCTCGACTACGTGCACGTGCCTTATCCGGGCCGGGTCCTTGCCTGGACTCGACGGTCGTTGACCTGCGGTGTGGCACTACAGTGCGCGCCGTCTAAAGATCGGCTGGTGCACTACCGGCTCAATGAACTGTCCGGCCGGGAGTTGCAAGCCCTCAGCCTGGTCGAGGCCGGGGTGGCGCTGGGCTGGATCGCCACTCGATGGCCCGGTCTGATCGGCGAAATCCGAAGACTGCTACCCGAACTGGAACAGGTCGACGGTGACATGCCGGCCGACGACATGCTGCGATGTGCGGTCGAATTGGCCCGCAGCGGCGAGTCCGTCGAGGTCGACCCGCTGCTCGGCCGGCTGCCCGCCACCTACACCGCTCCGGCCGGGCTGGCCGACGCGCTGCGCCGAAGGTTCGGCCGGATGCCGTGGACCAGTAACCAAAAGCGCCTGCCGAGGCCCTATTCCGTGCCGGTCGGCGGAGACGGCGGAGTGCGCAATCCCAACCTCCCGCCGCCCAGCCGGCCCCAGGACAACGACCTCGACGTCACCCCGCAGCATCGGCCGGGAATTCCCTACCCGGAGTGGAACGCATGGACCGACACCTTCCTGCGCGATCATGTCGCCGTCATCGAGCATGCCAAGCCGCCGCGCAGCAGGCAGTCCGCGCCGGTGCCGGCCGATCTCCGGGCCTGGTTCTCCGAACACACCCACCGGGCGATGACCGACCGGCTGGAGGACGGCTCGGACCTGGACGTCGATTCCTATGTCCGCCACCACATCGACCTGGCCACCGGTGAAGCTGGGCAGCCCCGGGTATTCCGGGAGTTGTTGCCCAGCGGTAGGGACGTGTCCACCGCGCTGCTGCTCGACGGCAGTTCGTCGCTGGGCGTACATGGCGGGCGGATCTTCCGGCTGGAACTGGCCTGCGCGGACGCGTTGTCCCAGGCGATGACCCAGGCCAGGGAGCGCCACGGCATCTTCGTGTTCACCGGCAACACCCGTCACCGGGTGGAAGTGCAGTGCCTCAAGGACTTCGAGGACCGGCGATTCGTCCCACCGAGTGCAGCCGGCCTGGTCACCGGCGGATACACCCGCCTGGGTGCGCCGCTGCGGCACCTGACAGGTCGCCTCCTGGCTCAGCCGTCCGAGCGGCGCCTACTCATCGTGATCGGAGACGGCCTGATCTCCGACGAGGGCTATGAGGGCCGCTATGCCTGGGCGGACACCGCGCATGCGGTCGAGGAGGCCAACGACGCCGGCGTCGCCGTGTACTACGTCGGCGTCGGGCCGACGCGCGTCGACCCCCTGCCCGAGGTGTTCGGACCGCGCCGGTCCCAACGGATCCGCCGGGTCGAGGAGCTTCCGCGCGTGCTGGCGCACGTACACCGAGAACTGGTCGCGGCGTGAGGAGGAGGACGGAATTGAGTACAGCGCATATGGTCGCCGCCGGAGGGGCTCCGACCCTCTACTTGGCCAACCGCAACGAGATTCAGCTGTTCGAGCAGGCGTATGCCCGGCGGATCCCGGTGATGCTGACCGGGCCCACCGGCTGCGGCAAGACCCGCCTCGTCGAGCACATGGGCTCGCTGCTGCAGCGCCCGGTCGTGACGATCAGCTGCCACGACGATCTCACCAGCTCAGATCTGGTGGGCCGGTTCATGGTCACCGGCGGGGACGTGGTGTGGACCGATGGACCCCTGACCCGCGCGGTCAAGGCCGGCGCCATCTGTTATCTCGACGAGGTGGTCGAGGCCCGCCACGACTCGCTGGCCATCCTGCATTCGCTCACCGACCATCGCCGCGCGCTCTACCTCGATCGGGCCGGCGAGGTCGTGCAGGCTCCGGACACCTTCATGCTGGTGTGCTCCTACAACCCGGCGTACCGCAGCTCGCTCAAGGAACTGAAACCATCCTTCCGGCAACGGTTTGCCACGCTACCGATGAACTACCTGCCACCGGATCGCGAAGCCGAGGTGATCGTCGCGGAAACCGGCGTCGGCCGCGACACCGCGGTGCGCCTGGTGGCCTGCGCCACCGCGATCCGCAGCGCAGACGCCGCGTTTCATTTCGAGCCGCCGTCGACGCGGGTTCTGGTCACCGCGGCGCAGCTGGTTGCCGAAGGCGCCTCCGAACTCGATGCCGCCGAGGCCTGCGTGCTAGCACCGCTGAGCACCGACGGGGCGATCAACGACGGGCTGCGTGAGGTCGCGGCGGCCAGCCTGCTCGACGGCCCGGCCCGAAACCCAGGAAAGGGAATGCGATGAACGAGCAGGAGCGAAAGCGCAAGCGTGCCTTGATTGTTCTGCAGGTGGTCATCTACGGCTATCTGTTCACGATGTTCTGCATCCAGCTGTACATGTCGTTCGCCCGAGGTTGGTGGGACCTGTGAATGTGCCTCTGGCCCAGCCGGAGTCGGTAACGCTTGAGGATCACCACGAGCAGTCGCGGCTGGCTCAGCGGCGGGCCGACAAGTGGATGATCGTCGGGGCGCTGTTGATGGGCATGTGGATCCCCGGCCTGATCGGGTTCCCGATCTTCATGCGCGGGGTGTGGCTGCAGCGCCAGGCTCAGCGCGCGGGATTGTCGGTGCGCCCGATGATCGTCACCTTGATCGGTTACCTGGTGCTCATCGATGGCGCCCTCAACAGCCTGGGCTGGGCACTGGACCTGGTCGCCAACCACACCCTGATCAACCGGGTGCTGATGGTCGGCTGGGGCAACATGTTCGACGCCGGCTATTTCTGGCACTACAACGAACTGTGGATCGGTGGGGCGGGTGCGCCGGGCGAGAAGTCGATGGTCTTCGGCATGATCGTCACCGTTTTCGCGATGCGTTGCGCGGCCGCCATCGGCTTTCTGCAGATGAAGCGCTGGGGGCAGCAGTGGATGATCGTCACCTGCTGGATGGGCGTGGTGATCTGGTGCGTCTATGTCTTCAACATGACGATGTTCGCCGACGTCCGCTATGCCGGGGTGATCTTCCCGGTGATCGGCTGGTGGCTCTACGACATCTTCTACATCACGCCATTCCTCGCGATCCCGTACCTGCACACGGTCAACCGCGAGATCTTCACCGACTGAACCCCTTTCAAGGAGCGCACTGTGTCGAGGCCCGCAGAAAGCACTGAAACAGAACAGGACCCGGCCGAGGATCTGCCGCCGGGGACCACGCCGTACTACGCGAACATGCACAAATGGATCAAACGGGCGGTGCTGGTCTGCCTGGTCGCCCTGGTCGTGGAGGGCGCGTTCACGTTGCCGTTCATGGCCGTCTACTACGGGTATCCGACGTTGAGCATGACCGAGATCTGCAGCGAGCTGCTGAAGGTGCGGTACTCCGACGACACCCTTGAGTGCAAGCACCCGTACCCGATGCTCGGACCGCCGGAGGGAGCCGAGGGTAAGGACACCGCCCGCGACGAGTGGGGTATCCAGCCGACGCCGAAATACGACCGGCTGGGTTTCCGCGAGCTGGTGCGCCGTCACGATGAGCGCCTGGCCCGCCAGGCCCATGAGCAGCAGACCAAGTAGGGACAAGCCGTGCCCAAATCTCCTGAAGAGCACGCCCGCAACTGGGATCGGCGCCACGAGGATTTCAATGACCACGACCTGCTGTACGAGGTGTATTCGGTGATGCGCCAACGGGCGCCGATCGCACATACCGAGGCGCCCTTCTTTCCCACGGACGGTGCGTGGGTCGCGCTGGGTTATGACGAGTGCTATCGGATTGCGCAGGACTGGGAGCATTTCTCCAGCAACCCGACGCCCGAGGGCGCTCGGCAGGCCGGCGGTGACCTGGTGATCACCCTCGATCCGCCGCGGCAACAGAAGTTCCGCAAGGTGCTCAATCCGTACTTCTCCCCGGCGCGGATGAAGGCGTTGACACCGCAGATTCGGGCCGAAACCGATGCGCTGATCGACGCGTTCATCGAAGCGGGGCAGGGGGACCTCGCCCAGGTCGCCTGGCAACAGCCCGGCATCGTGTTCTTCAAGTATCTGCTCGGCATGCCCGTCGACGACGTCCCGTTGTGTCTCGAGTTGGTCGACACCGCGCTCAACGGTGCGGTCGAGCAGGACCGGATGCTGGCGTGGGGAAGGTTGTATCAGCATCTGCACGATGCGGTGTCGGCCCGCACCGCCGAACCGCCGCGCGATGACATGATCGACGTGCTGCTGCGCGCCGAGATCGACGGTGAACCGTTGCCGTTCAACGACATCGTGGCCAACGCCATCCTGTTGGTCCAGGCCGGTCTGGAAACCACCGCCAGTGCAATGTCTTTCGCATTTCACTACCTGGCCACCCATCCCGGGGAACGGGACCGCCTGATCTCCGAACCCGAAATTGTGCCGAGGGCCGTCGAGGAGTTCATCCGGTTCGCCGGCTCGATCCACAGCCTGCCCCGCACGGTGGCCCAGGACGTCGAATTGAGTGGACAGCGGTTCTGCCCGGGCGAGGCTGTCGTGCTCAACTACGCCGCGGCCAACCGGGATGGCGCCCAGTTTCCCGATCCGGACCGCTGCGTGCTGGACCGCTCGGCCAACCGCCACCTCGGCTTCGGGGCCGGAGTACACCGGTGTCTCGGTTCCAACCTCGCTCGCCTGGAGTTCGCCATCGGACTCGAGCAGGTGCTGACCCGGATGCCCGATGTCTCCGTGGATCCTGGCGGCACCGCGGTGTTCCACGGCAATTCCGTGACGCGGGGCTACCGTCGGGTTCCGGTGGTGTTCTCCCCGTCGGAACCGGTTGTATTGCGGGGACCTAACGATTCGGTGCTGTCTCGGGGTTGACGCCCCGGTGGGTAGCAAAGGCGTGGTTCAGTGAATCGATGTCTGCTGCCTGGTCCCCGCGTCGCTGCCTCACCGCTGCGGTGACGGCGGGTATTACGTTGCTCGCGGTGGGGATGCCGTCGGCTTCGGCCGCGCCGCCCACCGATGCGCGCGGTTACGTCGACTCCACGGCGCGGTGCGCCAAGGCGGACGTGACCGTGTTGTTCGGCAGTACCGACGCCTCCCGGGTGGCGATCTGTTCGGTATCGGGCGGAAAGTACGAGTACCGCGGTGTCCGCCTGCGCGACGGCGCCACGCTGACCGCGCCCGCGACGCGCAACGACGATGGCGCGTTCCGGGTGGAGAACGCCGGGATCGAATACCTGGTGACGGCGAAGTCGCTGGTGCTCAGCGCGGGGGAGAAGGTGATCCGCGAGGAGCCGATGATCGACTTCCATCGTCCCGGTGCGACTCAAGCCCCGGCAGCCGCGTCGCCCACTCCCACGACACCGTTGCCGCCGCCGCTGGCCGCCGAAGTCGGAGGCAGCGCCGCCCGTCGCTGACCCGCTGAGCAGCGCACTTGCCCGAGCAGTTGAGGGCAGCCGATGAAAATGATAATCATTATCGGTATGAGTGCGTGTTCGTCGTCCCTACCCTCGGCTGGTCTGGACCAGCTGCTGGACCAACTCCGGCCGGGAACAATCCGGCTCACCGTTCCGGTCGTCGACGATGTCGTCCAGGTCGGCATCGGCGGCGACTTCGAAACCACCACGGTCGCGATGACGGCCACGTCGAGGTCGCTGCGGGCCCGACGGGTCGACGGCAGGCGTCTGCAGGTGCACATCGTCGAGGGTTGGACCGATGCGAGCGCGCCAGGGGTGGCAATCCCGGTGTTCGAACAGCCCGTGGACGAGTTGGTGCTCGAACGGTGCGACGGGCGCTGGGGGGCCGGCGCCGGTTTGCGTGCTGTCCGCCTGGCCGACCTCGATCGATTCGTCGGCACGCTCACCCGGTTCGCCCTGGCCAAGCAGTTCCGTACCGGTGGCTTCGCTCAGACGGCGGGTGCGGCGTAAGTCTGCAGGTACTGCGTCAGCGCCTGTTGGGCCTCGGTGAGGATCGCCCGGTCTTTCTCCGGACCGGCGTGAAAGGCCATCTCCAGCAGGCGATCACCCATCTCGACGGCGACCAGCGTCACCAGTGGATCGGTGCCCTCGCGGAGCAGGCCCCAGTGCAGCAGGCCGACATGTAGCGCGTTGGCGAACTCGGCTCGGCGTACGCGCGGGTCAGTGATCAGGCCGCTGGCCAGGCTGGTGTAGTGCAGGTTGACCAGGTGCGGGTGGTTGCGCAGGTGTTCGTAGTGGAATTCGAAGATGCTGTGGGCGACCTCGGCCAGGCTGGTCGGCGCCAGCGCGGAGAGGACCGCTGCGCCTTCGGCGTCGCGCCGGTCGAGATGGTCGGTGACGATCTCCTGCAGGATCGCGTCGCGATTGGGGAAGAACTGGTAGACCGTCGCGACCGGGACATCGGCGCAATGGGCGATGGCGCGGGTGGTGACTGCGTCGACGCCCTGGGTCTCGAGCAGCTCGAGCGCTGCAGCCCGGATGCGCTCGACGCGTCGTCTGCTGCGCTCCTGTACTGGTTGGCGGCGCCGTAGGGGCTTGTGGGGGACCACGTCTGAATCGTCCCACATTACTGACATGAGCCATGTTCACGTTTGTCGGCATCTGGCCGATATCCAGCAGTTTCCGGGCGCCTGACTATGTCCGGGTGGCTGGATTCACATAAGAAGGTGCACATGACCCGCGCCACGGGAGTCTATGTGGGGTTCGGTAAACGAACATGCGGGCGTCGAGGCTCGATGAGGATTCGCCCATACCGGGCGTTTCGCGGCTGCCTGTCGGCATACTTTCGGTGAGAATCCGCCAGACATTCTCAGTTGAACCAATTGACTGACCGCTCATTCGAAGGAAATCGTGTCGATACTCTCCACGCCGATGTTGGCCGATGCCATTGCCCGGGTCTTCGCCGTAGGGGTGAGGCCGGGGCCCATGCGTGGCGTTCGGTTCCCCGAAATACCGGGCCGCACAACGCTCATCGAGATCCCGACCCGTCACGGCAACGTTGCCGCCACGGTGTATCACCCGGCGGCCGGCGAGGAGAAACCCCCGGTGTACGTGAACGTGCACGGCGGCGGTTTCGTCGTCGGGCACCGAGAGCAGGACGACCCGTGGTGCCGTTTCCTCGCCGCACACGCGAATGTCGTTGTGGTCAACGTTGATTACCTGCTGGCCCCGCAGCACCGGTTCCCCGTCCCCGTCGAACAGATCTATGACGTCCTGAGCTGGGCCTCGGCGCCCGACCGTGACTGGGACGGCAGCAGGTTGTGTGTCGGCGGGCAGAGCGCGGGCGGCAGCCTGGCCGCGGCGGCCTCGCGGCTGGCGTGGGAAAGCGGCGGACCGCGGATCGCCCTGCAGGTTCTGCACTACCCGCCGCTGGACCTGGTCACTGCCACGAAGGCCAAGCACTCCCCACTGGGCGCCAAGGCGGTGTTGAAGCCGTGGATGGGCGAGGTGTTCAATGCTGCCTATCTTCCTGATCGTGCTCGGCGCACCGACCGCCTGGCGTCGCCGGTATGGGGCGCAAACGCCGACGGAATCGACGGAATCGCCCCGGCGCTGATCGTCACCGCCGAGTACGACAGGCTGCGCGGCGAGGGCCACCAGTACGCCCAGAAACTCGACGCGGTCGGCTCCCTGGCCGAGTATCACGACGTGCCCGGCGTCGATCACGGCTACAACATCATGAGCAACAACGCCGAGGTCACCCGCAAGGTCTACGACCTGATCGCCAGACACGTCCGCCGCGCCACCGGTAATTAGCCCAGCGTGGCGTGCAGGGCCAAGGTGGCTGCGACGGCGTTGGCCGCCTCAGCGCCCTTCTTGACGAAGTGCTTCGTGAAGTAGTCGATGTGCTCGTCGTGCTCGTGGAAATGGTGCGGGGTGAGCACGACAGAGAACACCGGCACCTCGGTGTCGAGTTGCACCCGCATCAGGCCGTCGATCACTGCGGTGGCCACGAAGTCGTGGCGGTAGATACCGCCGTCGACGACGAGTCCGGCCGCGACGATCGCCCGGTACCGCCCGGTCAGTGCCAGACGCTTTGCGGTGAGGGGAATTTCGAACGCACCGGGCACTTCGAAGAATTCCAGCGCATCGCCGGCGATCCCATGGCTACCGATCTGTTCGGTGAATCCCTCGCGGGCCTTGTCGACGATGTTGCGATGCCAGGTGGCTTGCACGAATGCGATCTGCGTGGCTGCGTCAGACATGTAGCGACGCTATCGCACCCGTGCCACCAGCGGATAAACACATCAGCCGAACGTGACAACCACCTTGTCCGCCGCCCCGGGCGTCGACGCCAGCTCAAGGGCTTCGCTCACGTCCTGGAACGGGACCGTGTGACTGACGATCAATGCATAGCGTTCCCAGTTGGCGACGAGATCTTTGGTCACCTCGAAGATCTCGTCCGGATAGCCCATCGATCCCACGATCGTGATCTCGCTGCTCATCACGTTGATGAACTCCACCGGGACAGCTTCCTTGTGGACGGCCACCACGCCCAGCGTCGCTCCGTGTTGTGCGGCGGTCAGCACGGTGGTGATCACCGACGGCGCACCCGCGGCATCGAGATAGATATCGGTGCCCGCCCTGCTGCCGAACCTCGACTCGCCCTCGCCGTGCAGTTCGACGAGCCGCGCGACGACGTCCTCGTCGGTGGCGTTGACCACCGCGTCGGCACCGATCTGCCTGGCTTTCTCCAGGCGTGCCGCGATCAGATCGACCACGACGATGTGGCTGACGCCGACCGACCGGAAGGCCAGTACCGCGCCCAGGCCGATCGGGCCGGCACCGAAGATGACGACCTTGTCGCCGGTTTTCGGCCGGCAGCGGTTGACCCCGTGCCGGGCCACGGCCATCGGCTCGTTGAGGGCGGCCACCTCCCATGGGATGTGGTCGGGGATGACCTCAAGGCTGACCCCGCGTTCGGCGTTCTCGATGAGCAGATAGTCGGCCAGGGCGCCGGTGGCACCGCCGTTGCCGATGATGCCGCTCGGCGCGGCCATCGGATTGATCACCACGTGATCGCCGACGTCGATGCCCGTCACCTCGGCTCCGACCTCGACGACCTCGCCGGCGGGTTCGTGGCCCAGCGGGGTGTGGCCCTGCCGGGGCGGGATGCCACCGATCGCGATGTACATCGCGTCGGATCCGCAGATCCCACACGCCCGCATCCGCACCAACACGTCCTTGGCGCTGATCTGCGGACGGGGCGCGACGAGCGTCTCGGCGGTCCCCGGTCCGGTCACCGTCGACACGTTCATGCTCGCGGTCATGGCGCTGCTTCGAGCTCGATGTCGAACGTGTCGAGGTATTCGGAGAAGATGGGCTGCAGGTCATCCACCGACAACCCGTACTGGTCGAGACTGTAGGCGTTGGGAGCGAACCGGTCCTGGGGGTGCTCGGCGAGCCAGGCATTCATCCTGCCCTCCACCTCGGGGGTGAGGTCGTCACCCGCCCAGTCGTAGATGCGTCGCATCATCGCGACCGGGTCCCGCATCATCTCCGAGTAGTGCATGTGGAAGAAGCGGTCGTCGCCGATGCGATCACGTGCGCGAAGCGGACGTTCCACGTGAAACTGCATCTGCGCCAAGGCATTACGGCCCATTTCCGGCAGGTTCAGCGCCTCGGGACGCAGCGTCATACCCTTGGGCAGCTTCCACAGATTGGCCAGGGAACCCGTCGCCTTGTACGGGTCGCGGTGAGCCCAGATCAGCCGCGCATCCGGGAACACCTTCAACAGCGCGTCGATGTGCACCGAGTGCGACGGCATCTTCAGGCTCCAGGTACCCGGCGCAGTCGACTGCAGAACCTGCAGGTAGCGCTTCTGATACTCGTAGGTGCTGGTCATGTCGGCTTCGTGGAACAGCCATTCGGCGTATCGCGGGGACGCCAGGTACGAGTCCCACGACAAACCCTTGAAATCCTGGTTGTGGATGAACATGTCCTCGGTGGGGCCGTCGGCATCCTCCCAGTGCGGTAGCGCCATATTCGCCGCCGTCACCATCTCCAGGATCCGCTTCTGCTCTTCGAGCAGGGCCAGGCAGCGGGGATCGGTGCGCAGCATGTCGCTGGTCGCCGGTGGGATCGGCTCCACGCACTGCCAGTGCACCAGCGAGCGCCGGGCGGGGTCCTGGTCGAGCAGGTAGCTGATCACGGTGGTGCCGGTACGCGGCATCCCCAGCACGAACAGCGGGCGCTGCACCGGTATGTCCAGGACCTCGGGATGGGACTGGATGTAGTCGTGAACCTGCAGGCGGCGTCCCAGCGCTTTGACACAGTCGGAGATGATCCGATCCCGGCCGGACTCGCTATACGCCTGCGAGTTGTTGATCTCGTCGAGGATGATGGCCAGGCCCTCGCGCCAGGAATCGGAATCCACTTCGGAGAGGCCGGTTTTCGCGGCCGCCAGTTTGAGGACGTCGTCGGGGGTCGAGATGTTGTCGTATTCGCTCATGGTCCGGGCTCCCGTCAGACCGTCAGGTATCCACCGTCGACTGCGACGGTCGTTCCGGTGATGTAGCGGGCGGCGTCGGTACACAGGAACAGGACCGTCGGCGAGATCTCGTCGGGCATCCCCATCCGGGCCATCGGGGTGTGGCGCATCTCCGGCTCGAGCATCTCGGGGATGTCGAGCACCGGGTGGGTCAACCGGGTGTCGATGAGGCCCGGGGCGACTGCGTTGACGCGGATTCCCTCATCGACCCAGCGACGCGACAGGTTTTTGGTCAAGGCCACCATGCCGGCCTTCGACGAGCTGTAGGCCGGGACGTTGACCGCCGATACGAAGGCCGACATCGAGATGATGTTGATGACGCTGCTGCCGCCCGCGATGGCACTGGCCTTGAGCCGGTCGTGGCAGGCCATAGAGAGACGCATGTGGGCGAACATGTTGACCGCCACCGATCCGGCGTAGCCGTCGGGATCCCATTCGTCCTTCTTCCCGGCGTACGGGCCGCCGGCGTTGTTGACCAGAACGTCGAGATCGCCGACCGAATCGGCCAGGGCGTCGATCGAATCGGGTTCGCCCAGCTGGCACTGCCGGAAGGTCATGGCGCTCAGGTCGGTCTCGGGATAGTCGGCGGCCGAGCCGCGCGTGCCGGTAACGGTCACGTCCGCACCGGCCTTCGCGAAGTCGCCGGCGATCGCGTAGCCGATGCCGCTGGTGCCGCCGGTCACCAGCACGTTTGTGCCGGTGAAGTCGAAGGTCAGGTTGTTCACTGTTCGGTCCTCAGGTTGTCGATGGAATTGGTGAGCCAGGCCTTCTCCCAGAAGTTCTGGGTATCGGCCAGTAGCGCTTGGTGGGCGTCGGCGGCGACCGTGCGGGCGGGACCATGGTCAGGAGTGGCCTCCAGTACGAGGTCGGTGAGGTGCAGCGCCTCGACTGCCCGTCCTGCCGTGAGGTGTGCCCGCGCGGCGTCGACGAGCGCATCAGGACCTGCTGCGGCAACGATGTCCGCAGCGACCGAATGTGGTGCCACGCCGTACAGTTCGGCGGTCGAGCGGTGCTGGAACCATCCGGAGTAGAGCTCCCAGATGGCGCGCACGTTCCACGAGGTCTTGCCGTACCCTTCGCCGACGTCGAGGTGCGCGGGTATCCGGACCGTGCGCATGGCGGTATACACATCCGATCCGGACTGCATGTGCTCGACCGTCTGGTCGTGTACGGACTGCATGGCGTCGCGCATCGCGGTGACTTCCTCGGCGATCAGATCGGCCCCCTCGATGGGGTCGAAATGGCCGGTGATCAACCGCTCCGGGCCGTAGGCGAGCACGGTGTCCAGCGCCTCGATGTAGGCGATCGGATCGCGGTAGCGGTCGCCGCGAATGGTCATCAGGTTCGGCGCGTGGCCGAACAGCGGGCCGAACAGGTTGCCGGTGAACAGGGTTCGGTCCTCTGGCAGCCACACCACCAGGGAGTCGGTGGTCTCACCGCCCGGGGTCCTCGTCAGTTCGAGTCGCCTGCCGCCGACCGTCAGGTCAAACGTCCGGTCGAAGGTGACGGTCGGCTCGGGGAAGGAGAAGTCGATGGTGGCCGGGTCGACGGTCTTGAGATGTTCCATGATCGCGTCGCTGAACTTCTTGAATGCGAACGAGGTCTTGGGCGCCCGGAATCCGGCCAACCGGATGTTGTCGTCGCGCCAGTACCGGTAGTTGGAGTGCATCACCACATCGGTGTCCAGTTCGCGCAGTGCGTTCACGCCGCCCCAGTGGTCGGCGTGGCCCTGGGTGACGATGATCGCCCGGGTCGGTCCGGGCACTTCTTGAAATGCCTTGTGGCGCAGCGTCCCTTCGAAGAACAGGCCGCCGTTGATGATGACGCGCCCGTCGTCGGTGGCCAGGGCGTAGGAGTTGGACACCCCCGGTGACATCCAGATGTCGTTGCCCAGTGCGCTCGCCGGTTCTCCGGTTGCCGTTGCCAGGGCGTCGGCCCCCGGTCGTGTGCGGTGGATTCCCGCCATGAATCGCTCCTTTCCTCTAGATCCCTAGAGTTAATGCTCTAGGACTATAGAGGTAATGTGAGCCGGACAACAGTGTTGGACGAGGAGAACCTGATGGCGTTGCGCGGACTGGCCGAAAAAGTGGTGGTCATCGCCGGCGGGGCGAGCGGACTCGGGGCGGCCACCGCCGCGAGGCTCGCCGACGAAGGCGCCCACGTGGTGGTCGGCGATGTGGCCGCCGACGATGCTCAATGGACTGCAGCGCAGATCACCGCCGCGGGTGGGACCGCGACGGCGGTGGCTTTCGACCTGGCCGACCCCGAGTCGGTGGCCTCGTTGATCGCGACTGCGGTCGATACCTACGGCGGGGTCGACGCGTTGTTCACCGTGGGCGCCGACATGTCCACGCTGCGGGCAGACACGGACGTCGTCGACATCGATCTGGACATCTGGGACCGGGTCATGACCGTCAGCCTTCGCGGGTACGTTGCGGCACTGAAACACGCCATCCCGCAGATCCTTTCGCGCGGCGGCGGGGCAATCGTCAACATGTCGTCGGCGGCGGCGTTCCAGGGTGAGCCGGCCCGTCCGGCCTATGCCACCGCCAAGGCCGGCATCGGAGCATTGACCCGACATGTGGCCGCGCGCTGGGGCAAGGAAGGAATCCGCTGCAACGCCGTCGCCCCCGGATTCACCGCGACCGAAGCCATCCGGTCCGCGCCGCAATGGCCGGACCTGGAGGCCGCGGCGCTCAAGCGCATCCGCGGCAACCGCGTGGGCGAACCCGACGACGTCGCGTCACTGGTCGCGTTCCTGATCTCCGATGAGGGGGCCTGGATCAACGGCCAGGTCATCAATATCGATGGCGGTACGGTTCTGAGGTGAGTGCGTCGTCCCCGCGCAAACGCGACGGTCAGGAGCGCCGCCGCGAACTCGGTGACGCCGCCATCGCCGTACTTGGCGAGCACGGCTCACGGGGGCTCACCCACCAGAACGTCGACCGCTGCGCAGGCGTGCCCGATGGCACCACGTCGTACTACTTCCGGACCCGGGCCGCCCTACTGCAGGCAGTCGGGAAACGGGTCGCCGAGATCGACAGGGCGAACCTGTTGTCGTTGAGCGATGCCGCTGCAGAACCGGCAGCACCATTCGCGCGGCTCGCGCAGCTCGTGTTGATCCAGGCCGACGGGGACGGGCTGCTGCTCAACAAGGCCCGGCACGAGTTGTTCTTGAATGCCGCGCGCGATCCCGAGCTCTCCGAGATGTCACAACCGTCGTTCCGACGGGTCACCGAGATGACCCGTGACGCGATCGCGCATCTACAGCCCGCAACCACTGATCCGGAACTCATCGACGCGCAGAGCACCGCGGTGATGACCTTCATTGCCGGTGTCTTCCTCCGGTTTGTCGGCGGCGACCGGTCCTATGCCGACGCCGAGCAACTGGAACGGCGGCTCCGGGCCATCGCCACGGCGGTGGCGATGGAGCACGCCGAGCGGTCGGGTCAGTCCGCTCCGAGATAAGCGTCGGCCCAGGCGCCGATGATTCGTCCGGCGCGTTTGGCCTGCCCGGGCCCGGTCAGCAGGTGTTCGGAACCTTCCAGCGAGACGAAGCTGCGCGGGTGGCGGGCGGCCCAGAAGATGTCGCTGGCGTTCTTGATGCCGACGGTGTTGTCGGTCGGGGAGTGCAGGATGAGCAGTGGCATCTTGAGGGCCCTGATCTTGTCGCGTAGGTCGGCGGCCCGGACATCCTCGACGAAGGCGCGCTTGAGGGTCAGGGTCTTCCCGCCGACCATCCACTGCCCGCTGCCCTCGGCGCAGACCTGCTCGATCACCGCGTCGTACTGACGCTCGACGTGGGTGGGATCGAACGGCGCGCCCACGGTGACCACCGCGCGGACTCCGGGGCACTGCCGGGCGGCGGCGATCACCGCGTCGCCGCCCCACGAATGCCCGATCACGAGGTCGGCCGGCGTTCCGCGCTCAGACATGAACTTGCAGGCCTCGACGACGTCGGCGGCCTTGTGCGTGAACGAACCGTCACCCCAGTCGCCCTCGGACTGGCCCAGGCCCAGCGCGTCGAATCGCAACATCCCGATGCCGTCACTGGCCAGCTGTTTGCAGATCCGCGAGGCGGCCGGCGAGTCCTTTCCGAGGGTGAAACCGTGCGAGAACACGCCCCACCCCCGTACCGGTCCGTCGGGTCTGTCGATCACCCCGGCCAGCGTCGGGCCCGTCGAACTAGGAAATGTGACGCGCTCAGCCATGTCGGTGGTCTACCACGAAGTGAGTAGCGCCGCGACAATGTCCACGCCGCAGGCGTTGAGCCCCGGCCGTTAGCCGGAGGTACCCGCGCGGTTGCCAGGCCCGCTCCGTAATGTGGAGGTCATGGCCGCTGCTGGTCAGTGTTGCCCGGCAAGCTGCGACTGAATGTACTGAGATGTGGAGCAAGTTCGTGCCCCTGAACACCATCGCGCTGGAACTCGTCCCGCCGATCCTGGAACGCGGCCTGCAGTATCCCGTTGACGAGGCGCGGAAAGTGCTCGCCTTGGCGGTCGAAACCGGCATCGAGGGCCGGATCCGCCACGTCATGATCCCCGGGATGATCGACGAGGACGATGACCGCCCGGTCGAGATGAAGCCACGGATGGATGTCCTGGACTACTGGAACATCCTGCGGCCCGAACTGCCCGAGATGCGCGGTCTGTGCACGCAGGTCACGTCGTTCCTGAACGAGGAGGCCCTGGGGCGGCGGCTGGCCGATCTCAGCGGGGCAGCCTTCGACGGCATCGCATTCGTCGGCGTGCCCCGGACCATGAAGGACGGCGAGGGTGACGGCGTCGCACCCACGGACGCCCTTTCGATCTATGAAGAACTGGTTCCCAATCGGGGTGCCATTCTCATCCCCACCCGCGACGGTGAGCAGGGCCGGTTCAACTTCAAATGCGAGCGCGGCGCAACGTACGGCATGACTCAGCTGCTGTACTCCGACGCCATCGTCGGCTTCCTCAAAGAGTTCGCCGAAACATCCGATCACCGGCCCGAGATCCTGCTGTCCTTCGGGTTCGTACCGAAGATGGAGTCCAAGGTCGGGCTGATCAACTGGCTCATCCAGGATCCGGGCAACGAGGCTGTGGCCGCCGAACAGGAATTCGTCAGCCAACTGGCCGAACGTGACCCTGATGAGAAGCGCAAGCTGATGCTGGACCTCTACAAGCGGGTGATCGACGGGGTGGCTGACCTCGGCTTCCCGCTGAGCATCCACTTCGAGGCGGCCTACGGGGTGTCGAAGCCGGCTTTCGAGACGTTCGCCGAGATGCTCGCGTACTGGGCGCCGGATCGGGCCGGCTAGTTTCGGTCGGCCGCGCTTGTCGGTGGTCGAATGTATGTTCGAGTCATGCAGGCGGGTGCGGCCCAAGCGGTTGAGGCGGTAGCGGCGTTACGCGCCGCGTACGACGCGTTCGCTGCCTGTGACCTCACCGCCTTGACCCGCACCGAATTGCTCGGCGTGCTCGACGAATACGAGGCCTTGACCTGTCAGATGCCGACAGTTCTGCATCGCTTGTTGGCCCAACTGCAAGCCGACACCACCCCCCAGGAGATGGGCGCCAAATCCTGGAACACGGTGCTGCGCATCCGATGGCGCCTGTCCACTGCCGAGGCCAGCCGCCGCCTGGGTGAAGCCGCCGAACTGGGGCCGCGACGTGCTCTGACCGGTGAACCGTTGCCCCCGGTGTTGCCGGTGGTCGCTGCGGCTGAGGCGGCCGGGCTGATTACCGCCGACCACGTCAAAGTGCTGCGCGACGCGGTCAGCCGACTCCCGAGTTTCGTCGACACCACCACCGCCGAACAGTTCGAAGCCGATCTGGTGCGCGTCGCGGTCGGGGTGGGCCCTAAAGAACTCAAAGACACCGCCGAACTGCGATTGTTTCTACTCGATCAGGACGGTCCCGAACCCGATGACACCGAACGCGCCCGCAAACGTGGCGCCACGATGGGCAGGCAGGGTCGCGATGGCATGACCGCGTTGACCGCGCATCTGGACCCCGAAACCGCTGCGGTGTGGGAAGTACTGTTCGCCAAATTCGCTGCGCCGGGTATGTGCAACCCCGCCGACGAACAACCCTGCACCAGCGGCACCCCCAGCCAAACCCAGATCGACAACGATCACCGCAGCCTGGCTCAACGCCAACACGACGCGCTGCTCGTCGTCGGACGTATCGCGTTGATGACCGATCTGGGTCAACTCAACGGGCTACCGGTATCACTGATCATCCGCACCACCCTGCAAGACCTCGAATCCCGCGCCGGGATCGGGATCAGCGGTGGCGGCACCAAAATCCCCATCACAGACGTCATCCGGATGGCCGGGCACGCCCACTGGCACCTCGCGGTGTTCGACCAGGCCACCGGATCAGCACTCAATCATTTCCGGGCCCGCCGGGTCGCCAGCCCCGCCCAACGCATCATGTTGATCGCCCGCGACGGAGGATGCACCAAACCAGGCTGCACCGTGGGCCCCTACGGCTGCCAAGCCCACCACGCCGTTAGCGATTGGGCTGATGGCGGCAACACCAATATTGATGAGATGGCCCTGGCCTGCGGCCCCGACAACCGCCTCGTCCATACCGACGGTGGCTACACCACCAGCATCAACCCCGACGGTGACGTGGAATGGCGGCCCCCACCCCACCTGGAACACAGCCAAAACCGCATCAACTACCACCACCGCCCCGAACTCCTACTCACCCCACCCAAACAACCCGAGCCGGCGCAACCAGAATCGGACCGTGACTGGCAGCCGGACTGGGAAACCGACTGGGACCTGGAGTGGGACCACCCCACACCCACCCCACCCAACATCGAACACCTCTGGGACACAGAACCACTCACCCCAGCCGACCTCCGACTCCCACCCGGCTGGACACTGCTCGACCCCCACCCACCACACCCCAACGCCGACAACCACGCCCTCAGCAGCAAGGCAGTACGCGGACCCTAGCCGTCACCCATTGCGGCGGTGACCGCTTGCGCAATGAACCGCACGGCATCGTTGCGACTCACCGAGGCCATCAACTGGGCTGCCGCCTGAATCTCGGGGCCCACCAGACATGTTGGCCCGTCGCTGAGGTTGGCGAATGCTGCCGCCACCACATCGTCGACGGCCGCCGCGCCAGGCGGAGTGTCCTCCGGCGAGGAGATCTGGCCGCGTTCGTGCTCCAGCTTGCGCAGTGCGGGAGTGTCGGTCTTGCCCAGGATCAGCCCCAGCACGTCAACACCCTTGCCGTGCAACTCAGTCCAGAGAGCCTCGGCGAACACCATGTCGAAGGCCTTGCTTGCGCCATAGGCGACCATGTTCGGCCCGCCGGCGAATCCGGCCCCCGACCCGAAGATGACGATGCCGCCGCGGCCGCGCTCCACCATGGGCGCCGCATAGTGGTGGCACAGCTGCATCGGCACCATGCAGTTGCGTTGTACCAGTGACTCGGCATCCGAGAGCGGGCCGGACAGAAACGGTGCGAAGTGGGGGTCGGCCCCCGCGCAGTACACCAGGAACCCGATATCGAGATCCGCGGTGGCTTTGACTATCTCGCCGGCAGCCCCGGGTTCAGCGAGGTCGATTACCAGCGTGCGGGTCTGCACGCCGGTACGGTCCCGGATGACAGCGGCGACGTCGTCGAGGACGGCCCGGCGCCGGGCCACCAGCACCACGTTGAGCCCGCGACGGGCCAACTCCTGGGCCATTGCCGAGCCGACCCCGTCGGAGGCCCCCGCCACGAGTGCCCACGGCCCGTACTTGTCTGCGAACCCCTCAGACATTGGCGATCCGCACCGCGGTGAACCGACGCTGCGCGATCTGCCAGCCGTCGGCGGTCCGGACCAGTTCGTCGTCGTAGAAACCGATCCCGCTGACGCCGGAGCTGTTGTCCTGAGCCATGATCAGCGAGTCCACATACGTTCGGGCCGTTGCGGTGTCGCCGTCGACCTTGATCGCGTGGTTGCTCAGCCGGTGCATGGTGTGCCCGGCCATCGCGTGCACCTGGTCCATGAATTCGGTGACGGCGTCCACCCCGTTCCACTTGCCGATCTCGCCGTAGTCCAGCACGCAGTCGTCGGTGAACACGGTGCGGAACAACGGCCAGTCCCGCCGGTCGATCCCCGTTGCGTAGCGGACCAGCACATCGGCGATGTCGGTGCGGTCTTCGTGGTAGGTCATGCGTGATCTCCGTTCGGATGCACAATGATTCGCGCCGGCCCGGCCGACCGGCGGGCCAGGTCGAGCGCGTCGGGAACTTCGTCGAGCGGCACCACCATGCCGATACTGGGCGTCGGATCCAGGTCGCCGGCGGCGATGGCGTCCAACGTCCCGTACCAGTCCTGCGGCCACGGCCCGCCGCCGAACTGCAAGGTCACCCCCTGCCGGGTGGCGGTGGTGATGTCGAGGGAGTCGCCGGTGTACCAGCCGCCGGCGCAGTAGATGCGGGTGCCCATATCGGCGTCCTCGACGATCTTCTGGATCAGGCCCGACGCGCCGACGCATTCGAACACCACGGCCGGGCCCCACAGGTTGCGTTCGGCGCGTACCTTGCGCCAGACGTCCATCGGTGCCTGCTCGGCCGGATCGACCGCGATGTGGGCGCCGAACTCCATGCAGGCCAGCGCACGTCGATCTGCTTGGTAGTCCGAGACGATGATCGGTTCGATGCCACGGCGGGCCAGCGCCGCCACCGCGGACAGCCCGATCGCGCCGGCACCGATCACGATGGGAATCTCGCCGGGCTCCAATCTGGCTGAGCGGACATAGAACTCGCCGACCGCGAAGGCGTCGGTGAGCGCGACGGCGTCGTCGGATGCGTCGGGCCCCACGGCTCGGGCGATGGCTTCGGTGACCACTACCAGCTCGGCGAAACTTCCCTGAGAATCGGGGTGCTGGCCGATGATGTGCCCGCCGTCGGCGCCACCGTTGATCAGGCGCAGCGGAATCGAGGTGACCCGGGTGCCCAGGGGGAACTGATCGGTACAGCCGGGGCCGTGGCCGATGACCTCGCCGACGAACTCGTGGCCGAGCACGGTGTCCTGCTCGACGTCATAGAGCGATCGGCCCGTCGGATCGTTCAGTCCGAGTTCGGGGTGGTCCATGAAATGGACATCGGATGCGCAGATCGCGGTACTGAGTACTCGCAACAGAAGCTCACCCGGACCCGGTGCGGGATCGGGGATCTCACGCACCGTGAGTGCGCCCTGCCGTAAGACGACTGCACGCATCGCACCTACCTATTCTCGAATAATCGAGATAGTCTCTCGAATTGACAAGATGACTGTAGGAACCGTCCAGAGGGGAGTCAAGGGTGCGTGGTGCGGTCTCGGCGCCGACGGGCCGGGTGCTCGATGTGATCGAGTTGCTGGCGAGTTCCGGCGATGCGCGTTTGCGGTTCTCCGATGTGGTCAGCGCATTGGACCTGACTCAGGCCACCGCACACGCGATCCTCAAGACACTGTGCGACCGGGGTTGGCTGATCCGCGACCCCGCCGACTTGACGTTCGCCCTCGGTCCGGGCCTGGCGGTAGTAGCGGCCCGGACCGAGGCTGCGCGCCCGCTGGCACATGCGGCCCGTATTGCCGCACAGGAACTTTCGCAGCAGCTCGGGTATGCGGCTTCCGTCGTCGAGCGGGTCGCGGACGAGCTCTTGATTACCGCCTTCGAAGGCGCCGGGCCCCGGCCGGCCGGCACGCCGGGAGACCGAATCCGGTACGCACCGCCGTTCGGGGTCGCCTTCGCGGCCTGGGACTCGTCTGCCGATCAGCGCGCCTGGATCGACCGGGCTCCGACGACTAGCGAGGCACTCACCGAACGGCTCGTCGACGTGCTCGTCCAAACCAGGGAGCGGGGTTTCGACGTCGACTGGACGACGCCGGACCTGACCCGGGCGGCGCAGATGGTCGGTTCGCTACCGAGTGATGGACTGCCTGAGCACGTCCGCGGCATCACCGATCAACTGCTCGCCGAATTCACCACGATCGGTCTGGCCCCGGCCGGCGACTCAACAGGCAAGGCCCAGCCGGTAGCCACGATCGCGGCTCCGGTGTTCGACCCTCATGGCCGGGTCGCGCTGATCCTGTCGATACACCCGTTGCGATCCATGACCGCCCGCCAGGTGGACACCGCCGGTCAGCGGGTGATGCGGGCCGCCCGGGCGCTCTGCAGTTCGCGCTAGATGTGCCGGACTACCCAGTCAGCCATCGACAAACCACCGGGTTCTGCATGCATGCGGCATTGATGTCGGGCAGGGAGCCCGAGCATGGCAAGCCGTTCTCCTGGACACAGCCCGCCGGCATGGGTGGGCATGGCGTCCCGTCTGGCCGCACGCACGCCTGTGCGGGATCGGCGTACGCGGGTACGGCGGGCACTGCGAATGTGAAAGCCATGCCCAGGGCAAAGGAGCCGGCAACAGTCAGTAGTCGGATGCAATTCATGGCCAATCGCCCTTCTGGCGAACTCGTTGTCGGAGGTCGTTGCTGGTGGTAATCGGTAGCGCGATCGTCAGCAACGTATCGCGATGACTTCGAGGTTAGCTCGCAACAGGTTCGTGTGGTCCCGAATTCAACGACTGGACGCCGCGGCGGCGGGATTAAACTTCGGCACATGCCGGCCCTGCATCTGGTCACCGGTGCCGGCGGCGGCACCGGCGGGGTCAGCCGCCTGGTGATCGAGCAACTACGCGGCCGCGGGGAACGCGTGCGTGCCCTGGTCCATCGCGATGACGAGCGCGCCGAACCGCTGCGGCAGTTGGGTGCGGAAGTGGTGGTGGGAGACCTGACCCAGCCACTGGACGTAGTCGCCGCGATGACCGGTGTCGACCGGATGTTCTTCAGCATGAGTGTGTCGCCGGACTATCTGCAGGCCACCGCGGTGGTGGCTGCAGTGGCGTCCGACCTCGGGCCGCTCGAGGTGATGGTCAACATGTCGCAGATGACGGTTTCCCAGATGACGCTGACCAGCACGCAGGAGTCGCGGCAGCACCGTCTGCACTGGTTGGCGGAGCGGGTCCTCAACTGGTCGACCGTGCCGGTGGTCCATGTCAGACCGACGGTGTTTCTGGACAATCCGTTGTTCACCTGGCTTGCGGTGCCGGCCCTTCGGGAACGGGACAGGCTCGTGCTGCCGTTCGGGACGGGCCGGACGTCACCGGTTGCAGTCAGCGATGTGGCCCGGGTGGTGACGACCGTGCTGGCCGACCCGGCCGGGCGAATCGGGCAGGTCTACGAGCTGACCGGACCGGCGAGCCTCGATATCGACGGCCTGGCCGCTGAGTACGCCAAGGGGCTGGGCCGTCCGATCAAGGGGCTCGACATTGGACATGACCAGTGGATGGAGCAGATTCTGCGGCCGCTGGGCTTACCCCCGCACACCGAGCAGCACATCGCCACCATGGCGCAGCTACACCGCGACGGACGCTACGAGCGGGCCACCGGCGACGTCGAAACCGTGACAGGTCAATCGCCTTTGACGGTCGGGCAGTACATCGCGGGCAACCCGGCGCGATTCTCCTGACCGTGCGCGTCGCATATCCTCGTTCCAGTGTCCGACCGTCAGGAATTGCGTGAGCTGCGCGCCCGCCTGGATGGACTGACCTTTCGCGACGCTGCGCGGTTCGAACGCCAGCTCAAGAATCTCCGCGGGGGAAACTCGGACAAGATCGCTCAGCAGATCTCAGCCGCTGAGGCGCTGATCCTCACCCGTCAGGCAGCCGTCCCGACTATCACGTACCCGGACCTGCCGGTCAGTGCGCACCGCGATGAGCTGGCCAAGGCCATCAGCGAGAACCAGGTGGTGGTGGTCGCCGGGGCGACGGGCTCGGGCAAGACGACGCAGCTGCCGAAGATCTGTCTGGAGTTGGGACGCGGGATCCGCGGCACCATCGGCCACACTCAGCCCCGCAGGTTGGCCGCCCGCACCGTGGCCCAGCGCATCGCCGATGAACTCGGCACCCCGCTGGGCGACGCCGTCGGCTACACCGTGCGGTTCACCGACCAGGCCAGCGATTCGACCCTGATCAAACTGATGACCGACGGCATTCTGCTCGCCGAGATTCAGAGGGACCGGCGGCTGCTGCGCTACGACACCCTGATCCTCGACGAGGCGCACGAGCGCAGCCTCAACATCGACTTCCTGCTCGGGTACCTGCGTCAACTACTGCCGCAGCGGCCCGATCTCAAGGTCATCGTCACCTCGGCCACGATCGAGCCGGAACGGTTCGCCGCGCACTTCAATAACGCGCCGATCGTCGAGGTGTCGGGGCGGACCTATCCGGTCGAGATCCGGTACCGGCCGCTGGAGGTCACTGTCGGCGGAGACGACGAGACCGAGGATCCCGACGATCCTGACCACGAGATTGTCCGAACCGAGCTTCGGGACCCGACCGAGGCCATCGTCGACGCGGTCCGCGAACTGGAATCCGAACCTCCGGGCGATGTGCTGGTGTTCCTGTCGGGCGAACGCGAGATCCGGGACACCGCCGAAGCACTGAAGGACCTGCGGAACACGGAGGTGCTACCGCTCTACGCTCGACTGCCTACCGCGGATCAGCAGAAGGTGTTCCAGCCCAGCCACACCGGACGGCGAATCGTGTTGGCCACCAACGTGGCCGAGACGTCATTGACCGTGCCGGGCATCCGTTACGTCGTCGACCCCGGCACCGCCCGAATCTCCCGCTACAGCCGTCGCACCAAGGTGCAGCGCCTGCCGATCGAGCCCATCTCGCAGGCCTCGGCCGCTCAGCGGGCCGGCCGTTCCGGGCGTACCGCTCCCGGTGTCTGCATCCGGTTGTACTCCGAGCAGGATTTCGAATCCCGGCCCCGCTACACCGATCCCGAGATCCTGCGGACCAACCTGGCCGCGGTCATCCTGCAGATGGCCGCTCTGCAACTCGGTGATATCGCGGAGTTCCCCTTCTTGGACCCGCCCGACGCTCGCAGCATCCGCGACGGTGTGCAGTTGCTGCAGGAACTTGGCGCGTTCGACAACGCGGGCGCGCTGACCGACGTCGGACGACGCCTGGCCCGGTTGCCGCTCGACCCGCGGGTCGGACGGATGATCCTGCAGGCCGACACCGAAGGCTGCGTGCGTGAGGTGCTGGTGCTGGCGGCTGCGTTGTCGATCCCCGATCCGCGTGAACGCCCGACGGACAAGGAGGAGGCAGCGCGTCAGAAGCACGCCCGATTTGCGGACGATTCCTCCGATTTCGTGTCCTACCTCAACCTGTGGAACTACCTGCGTGAACAACGAAACCAGCGTTCCGGCAATGCCTTCCGGCGGATGTGCCGCGAGGAGTTCCTGCACTACCTGCGGATCCGGGAGTGGCAGGATCTGACCGGTCAGCTGCGCAGCATCGCCCGCGACATCGGGATCCGCGAGAGTGACGAGACGGCCGAGCCGGCTGCCATTCACGCCGCGCTGACGGCGGGACTGCTGTCCCACGTCGGGCTGCGCGAGGGCGAGGGCCGCGACTATCAGGGTGCCCGCAACTCCAAGTTCGTCCTCGCGCCGGGTTCGGTGCTGACGAAGAAGCCGCCGCGCTGGATCGTGGTGGCCGACCTGGTCGAGACCAGCCGGCTGTTCGGCCGCGTCGCCGCCAAGGTCGATCCCGAGGCGATCGAGCGGGTCGCCGGGCATCTGGTGCAACGCAACTACAGCGAGCCGCACTGGGAGGCCAAGCGCGGCGAGGTGGTTGCGTTCGAGCGGGTCACGCTCTACGGGCTGCCGCTGGTTCCACGTCGGAAGATCGGGTACGCCCAGATCGAACCGGAGCTGGCCCGCGAGTTGTTCATCCGGCATGCGCTGGTCGAAGGCGACTGGCAGACCCGCCACCACTTCTTCCGCGACAATGCCCGGCTGCGGGCCGAACTCGAGGAGATCGAGGAACGGGCCCGTCGGCGTGACCTCCTGGTCGGGGACGACGACATCTATGCGCTCTACGATGCGCGGATCCCGGCCGACGTGGTCTCGGCCCGCCATTTCGATGCGTGGTGGAAGAAGCAGCGGCACAAGACACCTGACCTGCTTACCTTCACCCGTGCCGACCTGGTGGTGTCTGAGGACGGTGCGGACAATCCCGACACCTGGCAGGCCGGTGACCTCGAACTGCCGCTGACCTACCGGTTCGAGCCCGGGGCCGCCGACGACGGCGTCACGGTGCACGTGCCGGTCGGGGTGCTGGCCCGGCTCGGCGGTGACGGCTTCGCCTGGCAGGTACCGGCTTTGCGGGAGGAACTGGTCACCGCACTGATCAAATCGCTACCCAAGGACCTGCGGCGCAACTTCGTCCCGGCGCCCGACACCGCGCGGGCCATCCTGGGTGACATCGACCCGTCCGCGCCGTCACTGTTGGACGAGGTGCAGCGCGAACTATGCAGGCGCAGTGGCATTCTGGTCCCGATTGATGCGTTCGATCTGAGCAAGATCCCGGACCACCTACGGATGACGTTCGCGGTGGAATCGGCCGACGGCAAAGAGGTGGCACGCGGCAAGGACATCGACGCGCTGCGCGAGCAGTTGGCCGTACCCGTCGCCCAGGCCGTGGCCGACGCCCTGGGTGGCAACCTGGAACGTACCGGATTGCGGGCCTGGCCCGAGGATCTCGATGAGCTGCCGCGCACGGTGGAAAACGTGAGCGGTGGGCACACCGTCCGCGGCTACCCGGCCTTCGTGGACACCGGAAAGTCCGTCGATATCAAGGTGTTCGCGAACCCGGCCGAACAGGCCGCGGCCATGCGGTTGGGCCTTCGCCGCCTGCTGCGGCTGACCGCACCGTCTCCGGTCAAGGCAATCGAGCGGGGCCTGAGCACCCGGACCCGCCTGGCGCTCAACGCCAACCCCGATGGCACCCTGGCCGCGCTGCTCGATGATTGCGCCGATGCGGCCGCTGACATGCTGGTACCCAAGCCGGTGTGGACGAAGGCCGAGTTCGCCGGTGTTCTGGCGCGGGCCGGCAAGGAACTCGGCCCCACCACACAAGCTGGGGTGAGCCGGGTGGAGAAGGTGCTGGCAGCCGCGCACGAGGTGCAGGTCGCGCTGCCCCACAAACCGTCTGCTGTCCAGGCCGATGCCATCGCCGATATCCGGTCTCAACTGGATCGACTGTTGCCCAACGGGTTTGTCGCTGCCACGGGGATCGCGCGGCTGAACGATCTGGCCCGGTACATCACGGCGATTGCCCGCCGGTTGGAGCGATTGCCGCAGGGCCTTGACGCCGACCGGGAGCGGATGGCCCGTGTGCACGCCGTCGAAGACGCCTACGACGATCTGGTGTCGGCCCTGTCCGAGGCTCGTGCCGAGGATCCGAAAGTGCGCGACATCGCTTGGCAGATAGAGGAACTACGGGTCAGCCTGTGGGCCCAGCAGCTCGGCACGCCACGGCCGGTCAGTGAGCAGCGCATCTACAAGGCGATCGACGCCGTCACGCGGTAACCGTCAGTCCTGTGGCACCGCGTGGCCGATGGTCATCACCGTGCCGGGATTCGTCACCACCGCGCCGCCACCGGGCAGCGCGGCCACACCGCCGGTTGATCCGGTGTGGATCGTCGCAAGAACCTCCTGGCTGTACACGTCGACGACCGTCACTGTCCCGGTGGTGGCGTTGGTGATGTAGGCGATGTCGTTGTTCAATACCACCCCGGTTGCCCCGGAGCCCACGGCGAACCGGTCCATCTCCTCCATGCCGTAGTAGGTATCGATCAGCACCAGCTGGTCCTCGCCGTTCGTGGTGACCAGGGCGACCATGCGTCCGTCCTGGTAGGACACCGCGGTCACGGTGAACTCCTCGCCGAAGTCGATGCGCCCCATCTCGTCGAATGCCAGGGTGCCGCCGGCGCTGGAGTTGGCGCCCATCATCCGGGCCTCGCCCAGATCCATGCTCACTGCCAGGCGCGACACCGCATGTGTTGACGTCGCGATCACGGTGTCTTCCTCGGAGTCCACTACGAATTTGATCTCGTGGTCCGTGGGAAGGCCCGTGACGACCAGCTTCTCCGAACCGTTGTAGCCGTGCAGAGTGCCGCCGGAGGCCACGACCAGCGTGCCACTGGTCGTCGTGAGGCCGGTGACCGGTTCGTCCAGCCGGATCCCGGTGTCGATCACCGTCTGGGTGCCGGCGTCGAGGGTGAAGATGACGTTCTCCGTGGACGTGACGTAGATCGTCTCGGTGGGCTTGTCGACCCAGATGGTGCCCGGATTGAAGTCGATAGGAATGGTGGTGACCGTCGTGTCCGGGTTGACCACTGTCAGTGTGGGCAGCGCCCCGATCAGGATGATGCTGCCGTCGGGGGTGACGCCCACGACCGTTGGTCCGCCGGGGACCTCGATGACATCGACGACGGCCACCTGGGCGGGATCGATGGGAGCGGTCACGGTCACCGAGGTACTTTCGCTGCCGTCACTGGCGGTGATGGTGAACTGAGTGGTCTGAGGCAGGCCCGACGCGGTCGCGTGCAGTCGGGACTGTCCGGTCGGGGTGAACGTCCAGTTACCGGTGGCACTGTCCACTTCAACGGTTCCGTGGTCCGGGTCCGGCTGAGTGACGGTGTAGGTGAGGGTGTTGCCGTCGGGATCGGTGATGTTGACGGTGCCGCGCACCGCGCCTGTGTTGTGGTCGATGGTGCTGTGATCGACGGTGTACGGCGGTGTGCCGGAGACCGGCGCTTCGTTGGCCGGGGGGACGACGAGATTCACGGTGGTCGTCGCGACGTGTCCGCCGCCAGGGGTGAATAGGCCTTGGAGTCCGTGCAGGTGCAGACCCTGGTCTCGGATTGCGACCCTGAAGCTGACCGCACCGCCGGTCGCGGCGAGTTCGGCGTCGGGGGTGTAGGTGAAAGCTCCCGTTGTGGGATCGACCGTGACGGTGCCGCGCTCGGGTGCGTCGATGACGCTGTAGGCGAGCGGATCGCCGTCGGCGTCGGCGCCGACGATGGAGCCGGTGATGATGCCGGACGAATGTGGTTGGCCCACTACGACAGTCGACGTCGGCGTGGTGTTCAAGAAGGTTCGACGCAGCGCCACCCAGGCCAACTCCACCAGTTTTGTCGGGGCGATCGGTGCATGGGGTGAGACCGCACTCGGCCTGAAACCCACCCAGGACAGCAGGCCACTGACAACACGGGCCGGGGCGGCAACGATCGTGGCGATCGGTGCCGGGGCCGGCGCGCTTGTCAGTGGGGCGGGATCCGGCGTTGTCACCTGTTCGACGGGAGTGTCGACCGCCGCGGAAAACATCTGCGCGGCAGCGAGTTTCTCCGCACGTGCCGTTGTCTCGGCCGACACGGTGATCAGCCGACGGGGGGTCGCGGTGGAGGTGAGGGACGGCAGTTTGTTCACCTTGGAGGGCGCCAGCGAGAGGGGTTTCGGGGTGGAGTCGGAGGCCGAATCACCGGAATCCACGACCACATCCGTGACGAGTGTGCGCTCCGGGGCGGTGACCGCAGCGGGTTCGATTGTCTCGGAAGGGTCCGTGGATGTGGCGGTGTCGGCTCCTGGCGAGGTGGAGACCTGGGACGACGGCCGAATCGAGGTGCGGGTGGCGCGTGGCTTGGCCGGGGTCTTCAGCCGCTCCAGCCGCTCCAACCGCTCCGACCGGTCGGTCGAGGTGGACGTGTTGGCGCCCCCGGAAGCGGATACCGAGGACAACGGACCTCGCGGTCCCTTGGTCGGGAGTCCGGTTTTCCGCCTCGTGTCCGAGGCATCCGACTTCGGAGTGCTCCCGGGACTCGCCGGTCCGGTCGACGACTCCGACGACGAGGTGTCATCGTCCGAATCGGGGGCGGCATTGGCCACACCCTGACCGCTTGTCACGGCAAGGCCCAGGCCGACCGCAAGGGTCAGTCCACCCAGTCGAGACTGTGCGCTGTTGGGAAATTCCATGAGTGACGTCTCCAAATCTGTCGCGAAATTGCGAATATCTCGAGGGTCGGCCAGGTGTGCAGAATGTACGACATAAATTCAAGATGGATATCGTTATCGCAAATATTCACGTTTCCGTCAACCAGGGCATAGTTCGAGTGTATTTTGTTACTTCGCCGAAGTAACGAAGTGCACAGCAACGCACACGCAATTACAACTCGGGTAATTGAAAGCGGCGAAGGTTGCGACTGATGTCGTGTGTGGCCGAGGAATTATTCGCGACGGGGCCGGATATTTATCCGCTGAATAGCGGCCCTCCGGACTAACGGATGGTGTGCTCGCTGCGACCGATCGAGCTTCGGAAGCGCCGGATCAGGCCGCGGGCCTCGTTGAACACCCGACCGCCAAGGGGAGTGAGACCGGAGTGGTCAGTCCAATTGCCCTCGGTATCAAGGGATTGCGCGGCGCAGTTTCACTCGCTCCTCCCGAGCTGCCTGCGCAGGAACGCGGTGACGTGGCCGGCCACCTCATCGGGCTTCTCCAACCACGGCCAGTGGCCCGTTCCCGGAACCGGTTGCACCTCACAGCTTCGGAAGATGCGGCGGTAGTCGTCGGTCTGTGCGAACGGTACGTACTGGTCATCCGCGCCCCACACCACGAGGACGTCGCCGCTGAACTCAGCGAGCCGATCAGCATACGGGGCAAGGGCATTCGGGCCGGTGGACCGGTAGAGCTTCACCACCGCGTTGGGTGTGCCACGGGCGAACATGTGCTCGGAGATCGATTCCAGCGCATCGGTGGGCAGGCCCGGATCGCGCATGGCCAGCACCCGACGCAGCACCGCGGGGTTTCCGATCCGCGACAATGCCTCGGCCAGGAACGGTGTTCGCCACAGCTTCGCGGCGAAGTGGTTGATCACCACCGGGGCATTGATCAGCGTGATGCTGGCTACCGAATCGAGATGGTCGACGGCCCAGGCGAGTGCCCAGGGTCCGCCGAAATCGTGGGCGACGAGATGCGCCCGTTCGACACCGAGTTGGTCCAGGATCGCGCCGAGGTGCGCCGCGTAGGCCGTCACCGTGTACGGCCATTGGGCCGGTTTGTCGGCCGCGCCGAAACCTGGCATCTCCGGTGCGATCACCCGGGCAAACCCGGCGACCGGCATCAGCAAACGGTCCCACTTGGCCCCGGCGTTGTTGCCGTGCACGAACACCACGGCTTCCGGTCCCTGTTGCCGGACCGACGCGGCCGGTCCGGCAACGAGCACCGGTGACCGCACCCCGTCGACAGCCAGCGTGCGGTGTTCGGCGACGCTGTCCATCAGCGGGATTTTACGGTCGCGCAAGGCGTGCCGCGCGCTTTCAATCGATCAATGTGTGCCTGTGGCCACCCGGGGGGCCCGCTCGGCCTCCGCGTTGTCCAGCACCAGTTCGGCCACCCGCGAACGGTGGGCCTCGGCACTGCCCAACAGGGCGGCATCGGTGGTGGCCCGCTTGAAGTACAGGTGCGCCTGGTGCTCCCAGGTGAAACCGATTCCGCCGTGCACCTGGATGGTGTCGGCGGCGATCTTGGCAAACGCCGCCGACGCTGTGGCCTGCGCGATGCTGGCCGCCAGTGCGGGGTCGTCGGTGCCGTCGGCCAGTGCCCACGCGGCGTGATAGGTCGCCGAGCGGGCGTGCTCGAGGTCGACCAGGCAGTCCGCCAGCCGGTGCTTGACTGCCTGGAAGGAGCCGATCTGCCTGCCGAACTGCAGCCTCGATTTCGCGTATTCGACGGACAGATCCAGCAGATGCTGTGCGGCCCCGACCTGTTCGGCGGCCAGCAGTGCCGAGGCCACCTGGAAGGCATGGGTGAGGACGCGATCGGCCTCGTCCGGACCGGCGACGAGCTGCCCGGGTGCATCGGTGAGGACGATGGTGGCCTGCGGCCGGGTGAGGTCGAGCGTGACCAGCGGGATGCGCTGCACGCCCGGCCCGGTCACGTCGACGGCATACAGGGCCACGCCGTCGGGGCCCTTCGCGGCGACCAGCAATACGTCGGCAGCATCCCCATCGACGACCCGCTCGACCGTGCCGGTGAGCGTCCCGTCCTCGGCGACAGTGACATTCACTGCGGCGGGGTCGAACGCGCCCGCGTGATCCGGGACCGCGAACGCCGCGGTGCGGGTGCCTTCGGTGAGCGCGCCGAGGAGTTCGTCGCGCGCCGGACCGGCCGGGGCAGCGACGAGCGCCGGGATCGACAGGAACACCGTGCCGAACACCGGCCCGCAGGCCAGGGCCGCACCCAGTTCCTCGACTGCGATGGCCTGATCGACCAGCGTGCCGCCGGCACCGCCGTCGGCCTCGGGAACCGCCAGGCCGAGCACGCCGAGCTCACCGCCCAACCGCGCCCACAGCTTCGGATCGAACCGGGGCTCGGACTCCATCAGGGTCCGCGCCGCCTGCTCGCCGAAGTTCTCGGCACAGAATTTGCGGACCGCGGTGCGCAGCTGCGCCTGCTCGTCGGTGAACGTGAACTCAGAGTCAGCCACGCGGAATCTCCTTCCACGGCATACCGGCATCGGCGCGAAGATCGCCGGGCAACCCGAGGATCCGTTCGGCGAGAATGTTTCGCATCACCTCTGAGGTACCGCCTTCGATGGTGTTGGCCTTGCTGCGCAGGAAGCGCTGTTGGATGGGACCGCGCCAATCGGCCCCGTCATCGTTGTCGTCCAACCCGTAGCCGTGATACAGGATCCCCTCGGGCCCAAGCAGATCCATGCACCACTGGTAGATGTGCTGGTTCAGTTCGGCGCCGACGAGCTTGCCGATCGAGCCTTCTGGTCCGGGCCCGCCGACGGTCGCGGCCGCTCGGGAGCGTTCCGACGTCAGCCGCTGGGCCTCCGAGCGCAGCCACAGCTGGGACAGCCGGTCGCGGAGAACCGGAGTCCGCAGATCCGGGCGCGCTGCCCACAGCGCCACCGCATCCGAGATGGTCCCGGCTCCGCGACGGTTGCCGCTGCCGCCGAGCGCGCTGCGCTCGTTCATCAGCGTCGTCATCGCGACGTTCCAACCGCTGCCGACCGCGCCGAGCCGATGCGCGTCGGGGATGCGGGCGTCGGTGATGTAAACCTCGTTGAACTCGGCCTGGCCCGTCATCTGCCGCAGCGGCCTGGTCTCGACGCCGGGACCGTGCATGTCCAGCACGAAGTACGTCAGGCCTTTATGTTTGGCCACATCGGGATTGGAACGGGCCAGCAGCAGACCCCAGCGGGCCCGGTGCGCCAGGCTGGTCCACACCTTCTGTCCGTTCAGCACCCACTCGTCGCCGTCGAGGACTGCCGATGTGGCCAGGCCGGCCAGGTCCGATCCGGCGCCCGGCTCCGAGAACAGCTGGCACCAGATGTGTTCGGTGCTCGCGAGCGGCCGCAGCCAGGATTTCTTGAGCTCGTCGGACTGCGCGTGCTCGCGCACCGTGGGCGCGGCCATGCCGTAGCCCATCGGATTGAGGCCCAACGGCACCGGACCGCCGGCGCCCTGCAGGATGCGGTCGGCGACGGCCTGCAGACCGCGCGAGACCCCGAGGCCACCGAGGCCCTCCGGGAAATGCACCCAGGACAACCCCGCGTCGTAGCAGGCGGCCAGGTACTCGGGAATCGGGACTTTCTTGGGATCGTGGTCGGCCACGACCCGGCGGGCGAGGTCGGCGACCCGGTCCGCATCAGCGACGCTGCTCATCCAGCCACGATAGGGAAAGGCATCCGACGGCCTGCGGGCGGGCGGTAGCGTCCACGAACGTGGACCGAAAGCGCGTGGTGATCGCCGGGCTCGGCGATACCGGCGTGCTGACCGCGATCCGGTTGGCGCGCCGCTTCGACGTCGTCGGCATCTCCGGGAACCCCGGCCTGGTCAGTGGTCAGGAACTGGGCACGCGGCTGGCCCGGCCCGATGACTGGGCGCGCAATTACTGGATCGGCTTCGAGCGGTTCCGCGAACTCGATCGGGTCCGCACCGTGCACGGCACGCTGACCGGGGCCGACCTGTCGGCCCGCACCGTCAGCCTGCGCGATGCCGACGGGAACCCTCGGGTGGAACACTACGACGCACTCGTCGTCTCGACCGGTGTGACGAACGGCTTTTGGCGACAAGCGGTTCTGCAATCGGCCGACGATGTCGACGCCGGCCTGCGGACCGCGCACGAGCGCCTGGGATCGGCACGGTCCGTCGCCGTCATCGGAGGTGGCGCTGCCGCGGCTAGCAGCGCGGCCAACATCGCCGTCCGGTGGCCCGCCATTCGAGTCGGGCTGTACTTCCCGGGGGAACACCCTCTGCCGCAGCATCATCGACGGGCCCGGAAGCGGGTCGAGGCCAGGCTGACCGCGGCAGGGGTGACGCTGCACCCCGGTCATCGAGCTGTGGTGCCCGACGGCTTCGACTGCGCGGCCATCACATCCGAACCCGTCCACTGGAGCACCGGTCAGCCTCCGGTGCGCGCGGATGCGGTGTTGTGGGCCGTCGGCCGGGTCCGGCCCAACACGGCCTGGCTGCCGGCGGACATGCTCGACGCGGAAGGGTTCGTACGGGTGACTTCCGACCTACGGGTGCCGGGACTCGACGGCGTGTTCGCGGTCGGCGACGTCGCGGCCACCGACCCGCTGCGATCATCGGCCCGCAATCGGGCCGACGGACTGCTGGCCCGCAACGTAGCGGCCTACTTCGCCGGCGGTCGGATGCGGACCTACCGGCCGCCGACCAGCCGTTGGGGATCAGTCCTGGGGGTACAGCCTGACGGGCTGGAGGTATTCGCGCCCAACGGATTTGCCTTCCGATTCCCGTCCTGGTCGATTGAACGGGTGCTGCAGCCGTGGATCGTCCGCCGAGGCATCTACCGCGGGGTACGGGCCTCAGATCAGAACATCGTCACCAACGGCTGATCGACGGGCACCACGTACGTGGACAACATCAGGGTCCGCACGGTGCCGACGTTGTGGGCGTTGTGGATGACCCCGGCCGGGATGAGGAACGGGTCGCCCGAATGCAGGTGCTGGGTGGGCCGATCGTCGAAGACCATGTCGACGTCGCCCTGGACGATATAGCCCACTTCAGGTCCGGGGTGGCTGTGGCGGCCCGACTCCTTGCCCACCGGGATCTCGAATCGGTTCTGGATGATCTCGAATCCCGGTGTGGGGGCCGCGGAACGCTGAAGTTCGGTGCGGGACACCCCTGCAGTCGGGTCATCGGCGAGCGCGGTAGGAGCGGTGAGGGTGGCTGCCGCGGCGATCGACGCGAATGCGGCCAGGGCGAGGCGGGTGCGTGTCATGCCTCCATGACAGTCGCCTCGGCCGATCAAGTCCAACGATGCTTTTAGATGGTTTTGATCTGTATCGGTGATGACGCTTTCGCGAACGTGGCTCAGGATCGCGGAAGCGCTACCGGAACCGTCTGCAGGCCGGGGCTCATCGGAGCGACCGGGGCGGCCGGAGCCACTCCGGGTACCCCGGCTACCCGAGGCACGGCGGCTACACCGGGCACCTGACCGGGCACTCCGGCCATGCCGGGCACCACCGGTGCGGCGGGTGCTGCCACGACGCCGGGCACCTGAGCGACCTGGCCGGGAACCTGAGCGACCTGGCCCGGCACCTGAGCAACTTGGCCGGGCACCGGGGCCGCTGCGACACCGGGAACCTGACCGGGAACCTGACCGGGAACGGCCGGTACAGGAGCGGCCGGAGCCGGCGGTGCAGCTGCGGCTGCCGCGTTCTGACTGAGCACCCGCAGCAGGTCAGGCTTCATCTGCTGCAGTTGCGATCCCCAGTAATTCCAGGTGTGAGTGCCATTCGACGGGAAGTCGAACTTCGCGTTGCGCCCACCTGCGGCCACGTACTTCTGCTGGAACTCCTTGTTGGTGTTGATCGTGATGTTCTCCAGGAACTGAGCGCTGTACAGCGTGCCGAAATTGCCGCCCGGGCTGTCGAGCTCGGAGGGAACACCGTTGCCGCAGTACACCCAGATCGCGGTGTTGTTGGCCACGAGCCGGTTGATGTTGACCATCGGGTCGTTGCGACGCCAGGCCGGATCGGTCGTGGTGCCCCACATATCCGTCGTGTTGTAGCCGCCGGCGTCCTTCATCGCGAAGCCGATCATGGTGGGCCACAGGCCTTGTGACGGATTGAGGAAGCCGGACAGGGCTCCCGCGAAGATGAACTGGGCCGGATGCCAGATGGCCAGGGTCAGGGCGGCCCCACCGGACATCGAGAGCCCGACAACGGCATTACCGGTCGGTGCCACTTCGCGTTTGGCGGCCAGGTAGGCCGGAAGTTCCTGGGTGAGGAAGGTTTCCCACTTGTAGGTGGTGGTTCCGGCACTGCCGGCCGCGGGGCGGTACCAGTCACTGTAGAAGCTGGATTGCCCGCCTACCGGCATCACCACCGAGATCCCGGACTTGTAGAACCACTCGAACGCCCCGGTGTTGATGTCCCAACCGTTGTCGTCCTCCTGCGCGCGCAACCCGTCGAGCAGGTACAACGCGTGCGGGCCGCCGCCCTGGAACTGAACTGTGATGTCACGGCCCATCGCGGCCGATGGCACCTGGAGGCGTTCCACCGGCAGGCCTTCGCGCGAATACGCTGCGGCGGTCGGTGTCGGCCCGGCCATGACCAGCCCCGGCAGCATCATTCCTGCGATCGCCGCAGCCGCCACACGGTGCGACACCCGACCGAATATTTTCAGTCTCACACCGGCAAGCTAACAACGCCTGAGCTGTGGGTACTGTGGCCGCGCCCGGAGTAACCCGTCTGTTATCAAGGTGATTCGGTTCTGATGCCGGAAGAGCCCGGCCGCCGCCACTCGCGTGGTGACACGCCGTGCGTCCGGCGGAACTGGCGGCTGAAGTATCCAGGGTCGGCCATTCCGACCCGCATGGCGACCTCTGCCACAGCCAGGTCCGTCTTGCTCAACAGGTCGCGCGCCCGACCCATCCTGCGCTCGTTGATCCATTCACCGACCGTGCGTCCGGTCCGCCGGCGCACCAGCGTGGTGAGATGACCCGCTGTCATCCCGACCTCGCCTGCGACGTCACTGAGTGACAGGGGCTCGGACAACCGACGGTCGATCACCGAGAACACCTCGGCCAGCAACGGCTCGCCGCTACGGCGCAGGTCGCTCACGACATCGTCGGCGAGACGGGCCAGATCGATGAGCAGCAGGGTCAGATGCGCCAGCACCGCTTGGCGGTAACCCTCACGCCGGGCGGCCAGCTCATCCTCGATCGATTGGATGGTGGTGTCCCACAGCCGTTGTCGATGGGCGGGCACGTGCAGTTGCAACAGCCCGCCCGACCGGCCGTGGAGGAAGGGGAACAGCAGTGGATGAGCCTGCCAGGTGGGCCAGGGTGAGCCGGCGTCGTGTCCCAGAGCGGTGGGGTCGAAGAATACGCCGACCCCGTCGGCGTCGGCGGCCAGCGGCCGTGGGTCGATCACCTCGCCGGCTGCCACCACATAGATGACTCCGTCGGTCGGTACGTACCAGAGCACCGGGAAGTCGTGTATGTGCGGCCGGTGTTCGGGGAGTTCCGCACGCCGGCCCCGGGTGACCGACACCGGCGGCGCGTCGCGGTCGGTCCAATAGCGGTAGACCGGGACACCATTGCGGTGACGAACCAAGCGGGACGCGTCGGGCATACCGCCAAAGATAATCCTGATATTGCCAATCTTCACCCAACTATCCATGTTCTGACCGTTGGAACATGGAGGTCATGACCGAACATCGTCCACATCTTCTGAAGAACCACCATGACTACCTGCCTGCTACGGGCCATGACGTGTTCCTGCCCGGCTACGACCTGATGACGCGGGTCCTGGGAATGAACCCCGCCTACCGCGAACTGGTCGCGCAGGCCGGGCTTTCAACCGGGCAGCGGATCGTCGAAATAGGTTGTGGAACCGGTAATCTCACCGTCCGCGCCAAGAATGCATGTCCGGGCGCCGACATCGTGGGTACCGATCCGGATCCGCGCGCGCTGCGACGGGCAGAGCGAAAAACCAAGGGCATGAACGGTATCGGATTCACCCGGGCCTACGCCCAGGATCTCCCGTTCAGCGACGGCGAGTTCGACCTGGCACTGTCCTCGATGATGTTGCACCACCTCGACGAGGCGACCAAGGTGGCCGCCACCGCCGAGGTGTTCCGGGTCCTGCGGCCGGGTGGCAGGTTACACATCGTCGACGTGCGCGGCGATGCCCTGTCCGGGTTGCTCGAGAACACCGGGTTCGATTGCACGACGGTGGGTTCCGGACGTATCCGGCTGGCCGGAAGTCTTACCTACCTCCGTGCGACGCGTCCGGCGTGAACGCCGCGGGCGCGGCCAACGGAATGAGCAGACTCGACGGCGAATCTCCACCCTGACGGATGCGGTAGGTCCCCGCGACCAGTGCCTCCCGCGCCGGCTGAGTGGGGACCAGGTGGGGGAAGTCGTAGGTGGTCAGGGTCAGCCGCAACCGGTGACCCGGTTCGATCAGGGCACCGGTGGGGAAGATCTCCAGGTCATACCGGGTCAGTTCGCCGCGCACGACGGGTTCGGCGGCGGCGCGGGTACTGATGTGATGCGGCCGTAGCACCGTCCCGTCCGGCGTAAACCACGTCTTCTCCGGATCCAGGGCCCGGTGTGAACCGAGCAGCGCGCCTTGGGTCAGCGGCCGGCTGGCTCCGTCCGGTGCGACGTCGTCGAGGTGGGCGACCCACAGGGTTTCGGTGGTGTCGGCGGTTGCCTGCAGGGTCAAGGTGACCGGGCCGGCGATGAGTTGGGTCTCGGCGAACTCGGCAGTGGTGTAGGTCAGGGCCTCCCGCTGCAGGCGGCGGTTGTCCAGGTCGTAGCGGATTCGGCGGCCCCGCTGGGCGGCCATGAAGCTGCCCATTCCCAGGGTCCACTGTTCCAGGCTGCGTCCAGACACGGGACCACGGAGCGCGTAACGCAGTGTCGCTTCGGTCTGGTCGGTGGCCGGTTCGGCCGCCAGCTGCCCGCCTTCGGCGAGATACAGCCGGGTCGGCGTGGCCTCCGGGAACGGATAGTCCTGCGCCTGGAACCATTCCGAGCTGCCGATGGCCTGGAAGCGGATCGGGGCGCCGGTCACCTCGGCGGAGGCATCGTCTTTGAGCCAGTGGTCAAACCAGCGCAACTGCAACGCATGAATGTGCAGGCCGTCGAGATCCGATACGTGATACCAGGGGCCCATGATCAGCTGCACCCGGTCCGACAGCGGCTGGCCGGGCTCCATCGGAGCGTACGGCGGCCGACCGGCGTAGGCGTTCTGCAGTGCGGCGTAGTTCAGTGGGGCACCGCGCTGGAAGGCGTCGTGCCAGCCGCCGACCAGGAAGACAGCCACCTGGTTGTGCGCGATATCGGGCAGCACGTCCGAGGCCCGCATGGTGTCCCAGAACGGCCCGTCGAACGCGGTGTCCCCGCCGCCGGCGGCGTCGGAGATCATCGACCGGAAGTACTGGCGCTGGTCCCGCCCGCGTTGGCGCACCGTGGCCAGGCCACCGGCCCGGGGGCGCTCATGCGCACCGCGCCGGGCGAACTCCAGGACCGGGTTGACCAGGTTCAGCAGTGAATAGACCGCGCCGTAGGCCTGCACCGTGCGCATGTGCGGCACGCCGCCCATGGTGACCACATCGCGGTAGAAGTCATTGGCGGCCATCACCGGGAAGATCGCCTTCAGCGGTGAGTCGGGGCCGACCGCGGCTGCGGTGAGCAGCTGATTGATGGCCAGGTAGGAGATGCCGAACATCCCGACCCGGCCGTTGGAATTGGGCAGTCGCGCAGCCCAATTCACCAGATCTACCCCGTCCTGGACCTGGACTTCACCCAGCATCTCGAAGGATCCGCCCGAGGCGCCGGTGCCCCGGACGTCGGCCATCACCTCGATGTAACCGCGGCGGATCAGGTATGGGGTGGCCCCACCGCCGATCTGGGCGGCCGGCGGCGGGGCCTTCTTGCCGTACGGGGTGATGGACAACAGCACGGGGAACGGCCCCGGTGCCGGTGCCCCGGTTTCGGGGACCGTCGGATAGTGGATGTCGGCCCGGAGCACGGTGCCGTCGGAGACGCGGACGGCCACATTGTGGTGGACGCCGACGCCGTAGCGCGCCGGCGGAGGGGTCCATTCGGGTTCCAGTGGCGACGGTGTGCGCTTACGGACTCGTGTCGTCTTCTGCCCGGCCACCGTGGTACCTCGGGCAACCTGCCACCGGTTCGCCATCCGTCCTCCTTGACGTATCGACCTGGTTCCACGGTAGCCAGTGGGCTACCCGGCCATGAACTCCGAGTAGGCCGAGGCCAGTTCCGGTGACAGCGCCGTCACGTTGCATGCTCGCTGCGTGTCCCCGATCGGTGCCAGGATGCCCCGCAGGTCGTTGTACTCCTGCGGATTCGCGGTGAAGTATCCGCGCAGCGTCTCCGCGGCCTCCGGACGCGACTGGGTGAACGCAGCGGTCACCGCCTGGTTGGCACCCGGGTGGCTGTTCAGATAGGTGCGCGCGGCGCCGGTGGTGCTACTGACCGTGCCGGCCACCCCGCTGGCGCTGCAATCGGGTGCCGCGGCCGCCGTCGGCGCGCCGATCAGTGCCGCGGCAACGCCGCCCAGCAGGCCTGCGGTGCAAGCGCCGGCAATTCCGCGGCGCGCGGTGATAGCAGTGAATTTCATGATCATTTCCTTCGGGATTGTGTTGGGTCGCGATGCGTGATCGCGGATGTCCCCGGCCCGAATTCGAAAGTAACCCCGATGCCGTCGAGCAAAGCATCTCCGCTGTGAAACAGCTGTGACGGGTGTGGTGGCGTTACGGCGGGCGACGTGAATTGCGCCTCAATATCGCCGAATTGCGGCCGATGATCTTGAATTGTCTCAGAGACCGGAGGCCATTCTTAATTGATCGTGATCTGCGGCGTTCGAGGTAGTGACCGAATTGTTATTCGGGTGCCGCCCAGCTAACTGATCTGTTCACTGCCCATACGGTCACCAGGTGTCGATGAACCGTGCACGGGCGGCGGGCCGTTCGTGCTGAGCGGCGGCGGCCAACGTGGCAGCGATCAACCCCCGGGTTTCGGCCGGGTCGATGACGTCGTCGATCTCGAACAGCGCGGCGGAGTTCAGCGCCCGCGCGTTCTCCTCGGCAGCTGCGGTGGCGGCGCGCACGGCCTGCTCGCGCTCGTCGTCATCGGCGATGGCCTCCAGTTCCTTCCGCAAACCCAGGCGAACGGCCCCCTCCAGGCCCATCGGACCCAGATGGGCACCCGGCCACGCCAGCGTGAGCAGTGGCTCGTGCAGGCTTCCGCCGCACATCGCCTGTGCACCAAGGCCGTAGCCCCGCCGCAGGATCACCGCGACCAACGGCACCGTCAGTGCCGCGCCGGCCACCAGCATCCGTGAACCGCGCCGGACCAGGGCCTCAGCTTCCGCGGCCGGGCCGACCATGTATCCGGGGCAGTCCACCAGCGACACCACCGGCAGGCCGAATGCATTGCACAGTTGCAGGAACCGGGCGGCCTTGTCGGACGCCGCGGCGGTGATGGCGCCGGCCATCACCATGGTGTTGTTGGCGATGATGCCGACGGGCTTACCGTCGATGCGCGCCAGGGCTGTCACCATTTCCGGCGCGAACTTCTGCCGCAAGAAGGTGACCGAGCCGGTGTCGGCGAGCGTCTCGATGATCGGTGCCACCAGATAGGCGCGCCGCGCCCGTTCGGGAATCATCGTGCGCAGGGCAGTTTGGTCGGCTACGGGGCCCGGTTCGGTCGGCCCGGTGAAGTAACCCAGCACTGTCCTGGTGGTCGCGACCGCCTGCTGTTCGTCCGCCACGACAATGTCGACGACACCGTTGGACGCCTGCACCGAGATCGGGCCGACGTCGTCGGGGGCGACCTCGCCGAGGCCACCGCCGGCGATCATCGCCGGTCCGCCCATCCCGATCGAGCTGTCCTCGGTCGCGACGATCAGGTCGGCCGCACCGGCGATCACCGCGTTGCCGGCGAAACACCGGCCCTTGACCACCGCGATGCGTGGCACCAGGCCGGACAGCCCGGCCCACAACGCGAATGCCCGGATGTCCAGGGACGAGACGGTCGGAATGTCGGTGTCACCCGGGCGGCCGCCACCGCCTTCGGCGAAGAACACCGTCGGCAACTTCAGCCGCTCGATGATCTCGAACAACCGGTCCTTCTTGCGGTGGCCGATGGCGCCCTGGGTGCCGGCCAGCACCGTGTAGTCGTACGCGAGCACCGCACACGCGGCGCCGCCGATCCGTGCGGTTCCGGCCAGCAGCCCGTCGCCGGGTGTGCGTTCGACGAGGTCGTCGAGGCTGCGACGTTGTCGCTGCGCCGCGATCGCGAACCGGCCGTACTCGACGAACGATCCGTCGTCGACCAGGTCGGAGATGTTCTCCCGCGCCGTGCGGCCCCCTGCCGCGTGGCGGCGGGTTACCACCTCCGGTCTGCCGGCGTCCTCCGTCAGCGCTTTTCGGCGCAGCAGTTCAGCGAGATCGGCGCGGAGAGGTTCGTCGGGCATCGGCAGTCTCCTGGAATAGCAGGCGTGCGGTCCGGGGTTGCGCACAGATGTGACCGCCACCTCATCTAACCCGGAGTTCAATCCACGCGATCTGCTGGCCGAGGCCCGCTTGGGGGTGCTGGCCACGATCAAGGTCTCCGGTATGCCGCAGTTGTCACCGGTGACGCCGTTCTTCGACCGGGCCACCGACGTCATCTATGTCTCGATGACCGAGGGGCGGGCCAAGACGATCAACCTGCGTCGCGATCCGCGGGCCGCGCTCGAAGTGACCAGTGCCGACGGCTGGGCCTGGGCGACCGCCGAAGGATCAGTGACTCTGACCGGGCCGGGTACCGATCCGCATGGCCCCGAGGTCGAGGCGCTGGTCGCCTACTACCGCAGAGCGGCAGGGGAGCACCCCGATTGGGACGAGTACCGATCGGTGATGGTCGCCGACCGCCGGGTACTGATGGCGCTGACCGTCGAGCGGGTGTACGGGGAGAAGCTGCGCTGACTGTCCGCCGCGTCTCAGCCCAGCGGGATCTCGGCCGCGATCCGGTCCAGCACCGCGGGGTAGCGGTTGGCCTCACGGTGCGCACCGGGCTTGCCGCTGCTGACGATTGCGGCGGACAGACTGCGCTTCGGGTCGGCCCACACCGCGATGTCGACGAGGCCGGTATGTCCGAACGCGCCTTCGGTGTTGCGGCCGAACGGCCCGAAGCGTTTGCCGCCGAGCATGTATCCCGTGCCCCAGCGCATCGGCTTGAGTCCGGTCGCCACATCGGGTCGCATCCGTCGGGCCGGCGTCGTCGCGGCCTGCAGCGTCTCGGGCTTCATGATCCGGACCCCGTCGAGTTCGCCTCCGCGCCGCAGGATCTCGGCGAACCGGGACAACTCATCGGCATTGGAGACGGTGGTCGACGAGGGGATGACGCTGGTGAGGAACAACGGGGTGTTGCTGAGCGGGATGATCCGGTCAAGCGTCCCGCCCACCGCGGCCCGGAACGCCGCGGCGATCGGTGCGGGTAGCGGTTTACCGGTGACGTGGCTGGGCGCGACCAGCGGAACCTCCTCTGGGGCAACGCCGTAATTGGTCCACCGGAAGCCCAGCGGGTCGAGGATCTCATCGGCGAGGATGTCGCGGATGTTGCGACCGGTGGCCGCCGAGACGATCTCGCGGATCAACGGGCCCCAGGTCAGCCCGTGGTAGATGTGCACCAGGCCCGGTCGGTACACCGGTTTCAGCAGGGCCAGTTGCTCACGGGTGTACTCGCTGTCGTCGACGCGGGTGACGTCGGGACGTGGTCCGGTGTGGATCGGGACTCCGGCACTGTGGGTCACCACATGCCGGATGGTGGTGCGGTCCTTGCCGTGGCTGGTGTAGCTCGGCAGGTAGTCGCAGACCCGGTCATCGAGGGAGAAATGTCCCTGCTCGACGAGCATGTGCACCACGGTCGTGCTGATCGCCTTGGCCGCCGAGTAGACGCAGAACGGGGTCGCGGTGGTGACGGGAATCTTCTCGGCATCTGGCGCGTCGGCGGGACCGTTGCCCCAGCCGTGGCCGATGGCCCGGTTCAGTACGGTTTTCCCGTTGCGCCGCAAGCACACCTGGATGGCCGGGTGCAGCCCGGATCCATACCAGTAGCGCACGGATTCCCAGATGCGTTCGACCGCCTTGGGGTCGATTTCCGAATGGTCTTCCGCGCCGATGTCGGTGACCGCGTCCAGGTCGGCGGGGAGGGCGATCTTGCCGATCGGTGCTGGTTGGCTCATTCGCTCTTCCTGATCAGGGTCGCGGAAAGATGGTGCTGCAGTGGTAGTCCGACCGCGCCCATCTGTAGGTCGTAGGTAAGTTGGTCGCCGTCGACCTGGATGGAACGCGACAGTGCCGCAACATTTTTGGCCGATGACGTCAGCCCGATGGTGGTTGCGACGAGCTCCAGGTCGATACGGCCGTCGACGACGTGCACCGTGCCTTCCTGGATCTCGGTGATGCCGGTCGGGTGCGCCAGCACCCATTCGACCCGGCCGGGTGCCGGGACCCGCAGGTATCCGGTCTCGGCATGCAGCGGGCGACCGTCATCGCGGGCCTTGGTGCGCTGACTGTAGGTCAGGAACGGCTTGCCGACGTGGCCGAAGGTGATCTCCTCGAGGTACTCGAATGTCTCGATCGTCGGATACTCGCCGGCGCCGGTACCGGACCAGGTGCCGAGCAGCGGGGCCAGCACGGTCAGGTTCGGGTGGAGGTCAGGCACACCGACAGGGTACGGCGGTGGTCCGGCGGCACCCCGTCGCGACGCGTCTGCCCAGGTCAGCCCGCTGTGTAGGCCTCGGTGGTGCGATCCGCCGCGGCGCGCGCCTGAGCGGGATCCTCGCCGGCGGCCAACGCGGCCTGGTACCAGAGTTCGCTCGCCCCGGCCATGAAGGCGCGCCCCTCGGCGCCGGCCGCCCAGGCCGCACCCTCCTCCGGCGTGATGCCGTCGCCGCCACTGAGGTATCCGGCAAGACCGAGAAGTCCAGAGTCCCAACCGACTCCGACCGCACCCGGCCCGAACTGCAGCCAGAACTCGTCATCGTCGTCGGCGTGCATGATGTGGTCCAGCGTGAAGGTGGCGCGATTCTCGCCCGCTGCGGCAATGGTGACCTCGACCCAACTGGTGGCCCCCATGGACTCCCAGGTGGTCGTGAAAGAGCGCGGCGGTTCGCAGGTCAGTACCTCACCGGAGGCGTTTCCTTCCAGCTGGAAACGGCCGCCCACCTGCAGATCTCCCGTGATCGGCAGAAACCAGCGGGGGATCCGGTCCAGGTTGGTGCAGGCGTCCCACAGATCGGCGGCATCGGTGTCGTAGGTCTGGCTGACGCTCACGACACGCGCCGCTCGGGCCTCGAATGTCGTGCGGCCCACGGTGCGGCGGACTGCGTTGAGTTGGTGTTGGACGTCGATCACGGGGAATCCTCCTTGTTCGTGGTCCTTCTTCGCCCGCGTTTGCCGCGGGCGATCTCGGTCGCCAGCGCATCCAGATGCGGTGTCCAGGTGCGTCGGAACCGCTCCAACCACTGGTCGACCTCACGCAACGGCGCGGTGTCGACGCGGTACAGCCGACGTGTGCCTTCTGCCCGTACGCTGGCGAAACCGTTGTCCCGCAACACCTTGAGATGCTGCGAGACCGCAGGCTGGCTGATCTCGAACTCGGCTCGGATCACCTCGGTGATGGCGCCGGAGGTCAACTCGCCCGCCTGGATTAGTTCCAGGATCCGCCTGCGCACCGGATCTCCGAGGATGTCGAAGGCGTGCACGTCACGACTTTAGAAGTTACTACTTATATAAGTCAAGGATGAATCTTGCGCCGAGTTACGACGTCTGCGCGATGACCATGCCCTGAGCGGTGGGCTCATCGAGATGAACCTGCCGCGCTCGCTTGGTCATGGAGTACACGGTGAACCCGGTGCCCTCCAGGGCGGTGCACACCGCGGCGATGTCGTGGCGCAGGAATGTCAGCGCCACATCGTGGCCGAAGGCGTGGTCGTAGACCGCGGGCTCACCGTCGGTCTGGAACGCCAACAGCACCCACCCGGGATCGGTCAGGACCCGGCGGTACTCGGTGAACAGTTCCGGCAACGCCTCGGCGGGGGTGTGGATGATCGAGTACCAGGCGCACACCGCATCAACGGTCCCCGGCGGGTACGGGAGATCGAACATGTCGGCGGTCTGGAACCGCAGATCTGGCCACTGCTGCGAGGCGAGAGCAACCATCGCCGCCGAACCGTCGATTCCTTCAGTCCGCAATCCGCAGCCGGCAAGCTCAGCTGTGGCCTCACCAGGCCCGCACCCCACATCGAGCGCGGTGCGTCCGCCGGCCCGCACCACCAGGTCGGCGAAGGACCGCAGAATCGCACGGTCGAAGGGCCGGGATTCGAATTCGCCGGCGAAGGTCCGGGCGTACTCGGGGGCGATCAACTCGTACTGGTCGTATGCCGGGTTGCCCACGTCGTCACCCTAGGGCGCCACGGCAGATGCGCTGCTCAGGCCGCACGGTAGGGTTCCGCAGGTGAGCACGTCCGCCAAGCATGCCGCGCGCCTGCGCGGTGGTCTGGTCGGCGCGTGCTCGGCACTGACCGCGACGGTCGCGCACACCGCGGCCGGCGGAACGGCCCCGACGAGTAGCCCACTGATCGTGCTGTTGTTGCTCTGCGCGGCGCTCGGCGCCGCAGTGGGCGGTCTGAACCCACAGGCACGTTCGGCCAAGACAGGCCTGCTGATCGCCGCTCTGGTCGCCGGGCAGCTGCTCGGACACGTGGCGCTGGCGATGTCCGGCGGGCACCATCACGCGGCATCGTTGTTCACCGCGCCGATGGTCGGCCTGCACGCCGCAGCCGCGGTGGGCCTCGGTCTGATGATCGGCGTGGCCGAGTACCTGTATGTGGTCTGCGCTTCGGTGCTGTGCTGGTTGCGGATCTTCGCCGCCGCCCGGATCCGCCCCACGGTCCGTGAACTCTGGTGGCCTTCGAATGTGGTGGTGGCGCGGCCGGTTCTGCTGCACGCCGGTCTGGGAATGCGGGCACCCCCAGCGGTGTCCGGCACGGGCTTCTGACGCCCGACCCGTCATCTGAGCCCGTCGATCACTGACCGGGCTGTTTCCCGTTGTGCCCCGTGCGCACCTCTGGTTCTTTCACGTTCTTTTCCGCGAAGGCATTTCCATGACCATCACCCCTGACGATGAACTACGCGAGGAATCCCCTCCACCCGTCAAACCCCATTCCATCCGCCCACTTCTGGTGCGGCTGCACTTCTATGCCGGCATTTTCGTCGGCCCGTTCATCCTGATCGCGGCCGTCACCGGTCTGCTCTACGCGTTGATCCCACAGATCGATACGTTCGTCTTCCGGCACGAGCTGACGGTCGAGCACGTCGGGACCGAGCGGTTGCCGCTGGCCGATCAGCTGGCCGCGGCGCGCCAGGCCCATCCGGAGGGCACGGTGGAGAGCATCCGCCCGCCCGCCGCGCCTGACGAGACCACTCAGATCAGCCTGCTCGTGGGCCCGGAATTCAAGGACGTTCCGCCGGACTACTCGCGCACCGTGTTCGTCGACCCCTACTCCGGGGAGGTCCGTGGGGCGCTGACCACCTACGGGCAGTGGATGCCGGTGCGGGCCTGGTTCGACGAACTGCACCGCAACCTGCATCTCGGGGCGTTCGGCCGCAACTACAGCGAGCTGGCAGCCAGCTGGATGTGGGTGATCGCACTGGCCGGGCTGGTCCTGTGGATCATGCGTCGCCGGGAGAACCGCACGGCGCGGGACCTGGTCCTGCCGGACCGTACGGCTTCGGGGCGTCGACGCACGCTGTCCTGGCACGGAGCGGTGGGGGTGTGGATAGTTGCGGTCCTGCTCGCGCTGTCGGTGTCGGGCATCACCTGGTCGCGTTACGGCGGTGAGACGGTCAACGGGATCCAGGCGAAGTTGAACACCACGGCGCCTGCCGTCGACACCTCGCTGTCGGGTGCGCCGGCCGCTACCGCCGCACATCACGGCCACCACGGCGGCCCGTCCGAGTTGCGCGGCGCCGACACCGTGCTGCGGACCGCCGAGCAGGCCGGGCTGCGCGGCCCGATGTGGATGTATCCGCCGACGGAGGCCGGTGAGGCCTGGAAAGTCGCTGAGCGCAAACGTGATTGGCCAACCCGTGCCGACACGATCGCCGTCGACGCAGATTCCGGAGCCGTGACCGATCGGGTCAACTTCTCGCAATGGCCGCTGCTGGCCAAGCTCACGGACTGGACGATCGACGCCCATATGGGCCTGTTGTTCGGCATCGTCAACCAGGTCGTGCTGGCGCTCACCATGGTCGGGTTGATCAGCGTCATCGTCAACGGCTACCGGATGTGGTGGCAGCGCAGGCCTACGCGGGGTTCGGCGTGGGCGGTGGGACGCCCGCCGCTCCGAGGGGTCCTTCGCGGGCTGCCGCTCTGGGGCAGCGTGGCCGTGGTGGTCGTCGCGGTTGCCGTCGGGTGGTCCCTGCCGTTGTTCGGGTTGAGCCTGCTGGCCTTCCTGCTGGTCGATATCGCTGTGGCGTGGTGGAAGGAAAGATCAAATGTCTAAGTTTGCAGCTGTTTTGACGGCGACCGCGTTGGCCTTGGCGGTCGGGTTGGCCGCCTGTACCGAGAGCCATCAAGAGGAGAAGATGGCCGATACGGTTCAGGTCAGCGAGCAATGGGCCAGCGCCGCAGACGGCGGCATGACCGCGGTCTTCGGCACGCTCACGAACACCGGACACCACGATGTGCGCATCGTCTCGGCGACCTCGCCGGCGGCCGGCATGGTGGAACTGCACGAGGTCGTCGGCGACGGCAGCGGGTCGAAAACCATGCAGCCCAAAGAGGGTGGGCTCGCCATTGCGGGTGGGGCCACGCACGAACTGGCCCCCGGCGGTGATCACCTGATGCTGATGGACCTCAAGGCTCCACTTCAACCCGGCGCCGACGTTCCGGTCTCGCTGGTGTTCGAGGACGGGTCCTCGCTCCCGGTCACTGCCCAGGTGCGTGATTTCGCCGGTGGAAACGAAAACTATCAGCCGTCGTCCCCACATGGACATGGCTGAGCAGTCCCGGCTGTCGGTCAACCGGCGACGCCTCCTCACCGGAGGCGCCGCCGCCCTGGCCGCCGGCGCTGTGCTGAACCAATCCGTTGCGGCCCATTCCGCCACCGTGCAAAAGGGTTTCGGTGTCGACGTGGAACCGTTCTACGGACCGCACCAGGGCGGGATCGCCACCGCGCCGCAGTCGCACGGGCTGTTCGTGGCTTTCGACGTGAAGCCCGACACGCGGCGTACCGAGCGGGAAACCGTCGCCGCGATCCTGCGGCTGTGGACGGCCGACGCGGCCCGCCTGACCCGTGGCGCGCCCGCGTTGGCCGACACCGAGCCCGAACTCGCCACCCGCCCAGCCAGGTTGACCATCACGGTCGGTCTGGGAACCGGCCTGTTCGACCGGATCGGCCCGCCGGGTTCCCGGCCGCCCTCGGCCCGTGAGCTGCCGGTGTTCGACGTGGACCGGCTCGAAGACAGGTGGTCCGGAGGTGATCTGTTGCTGCAGATCTGTGCCGACGATCCGGTGACGGTGGCTCATGCGAACCGGGTGCTGACCAAGAATGTCCGGTCGATGGCGACGCCACGCTGGCGGCAGTCCGGGTTCCGCAATGCCCGCGGCGCAGACGCGAGCGGCACCACCATGCGCAACCTGATGGGGCAGGTCGACGGCACCGCGAACCTCACCGCCGCCGACTTCGATGATCTGGTCTGGATGTCCGGTCCGGTGCATCCGGGACTGGTAGGCGGCACGTTGCTGGTCGTCCGGCGCATCGAGATGCAACTGGACACCTGGGATGAGCTGGATCGCCAGAGCAAGGAGCACACCGTCGGCCGCACCCTGGATTCCGGTGCTCCGCTGACCGGTGCACAAGAGACGGACGAACCGGATTTCACGTTGACACAGAACGGGATTCCGGTCATACCGCAGAATTCCCATGTTGCTCTGGCACACCATCACGGCACGCGGGAGCGGTTCCTGCGCCGGCCGTACAACTACGACGATCCGCCGGCACCCGGCCAGACGTCGAACAGCGGGTTGATCTTCGCGACGTTCCAGCGCGATGTCGACGAGCAGTTCCTCCCGGTGCAGCGCCGCCTCGCCCAGTTCGACGCGCTCAACCAGTGGACCACCGCGATCGGGTCGTCGGTGTTCATCGTGCCGCCCGGGGTGCGGACACCGGGCGATTGCCTGGGGCAGGAGTTGGTCGGCTGACCGCTGGTCACCAGGGTGCGGGAAATGGACCGATTCTGAGCTGACGGTTGCTGTGCACACCGCACACGATGCTGATCTACTCTCGCGGTATGACCGATCACGACAAAGCCGCAGCCCGGCGCGAAATTGCCGACGCTCTGCTCAACGCCCTGAACCGGCGCCACGAGGTCCTCGACGTGATCGTGGACGCCGACGATCGGGCGGCCGCCGTCGAGGCGGTTGCCCAGCTCCTCGGCACCTCCCACGTGGCGTCGGAAGCCGTGGTGGGGCTGTCGTTCGCGCAGATCACCAAGGATTCGCGAAAGGCGATCGCCGCCGAACTCGACGACCTGAACAGCCAGCTCAGCTTCACGGTGTCCGAGCGTCCCGCCGCCTCGGGTGAATCGCTGGAGTTGCGGGCGTTCGCCGCCGATACCGACCGCGACATCTTCGTCGCCCGGACCACCGATGTGGGGGCCTCAGGCGATGGGTCGGGCGCTCCGGCGGCCGACGTCGACGACGAGATCCGCGCGGCCCTGGGCAGGGTGGACGCCGAAGAGGCCGTCTGGTTCGTGGCGTTGGAGGGCGATCAGAAGGTCGGCATGGTGTTCGGTGAGCTGACCCACGGCGAGGTCAACGTCCGAATCTGGATCCACCCGGGCTTCCGCAAGCACGGCTATGGAACCGCCGCCCTGCGCAAGTGCCGCTCGGAGATGGCAACGTACTTCCCCGCCGTCCCGATGGTGGTGCGGGCACCCGGGGCCGAACCTCCGGCCTGATCTCAGCCAGAAGTCGGGTGGAGCAGGCTCGCGACGATGGTGCGCGCCAAGATTTCGGCGCGTTGTCGCGGGTAGCTCCGTCCTTCGGAGAGCATCGGATAGACCACACCGCCGAGCAGGGCGTCGGCGGCGGCCGACGCCAGGTCGGGCTCGATGTGCTCGGCCAGCAGTCGGGTGCGCACCGAGTCCAGTAGTGGCCGGCTGAAACCGGCCCGCAGCCGCGCTGCGGTGTCTTCGTGCTCCAGTGAGGCGGCGGTCAGGATGCGCAGCATCGCGTAGCCGCGCTCGGTGGTCAGCGCGGCGGCCAGAGTGCGGGCCCAGGAGACCAGGTCCGCGGTGACGTCGTCGGTGTGCGGCATGGTGGACAGGATCTTGTCGGCGTCTTCCAGGAGCACGTCGGCGACCAGCGCGGGCCGGCTCGGCCACCAGCGGTAGATGGTCTGTTTGCCGACCCCGGCTCGGGCGGCGACAGCCTCGATACTCAGCCCGTCAAAACCCCGGTCCAGCAGCAGTGCACGCGTGGCCTCGATGATGGCGACCCGTGACTTCTCACTGCGCCGCCGCGGGGGAGCAGCTTCATCGGTGCTGGGGGCCATCGGCACGTCCTCGTCGCTCCATCGCAGGGATCTTTACACAGAAAGCTACCGCCCGTAGTCTCCCACAAGACGAGACGTAGCGTCTCGTAATTTGGTGATGAACGACGGACGCAAGGGCGCATGGCAACAAAGAAATTGGTCATCGGGGCCAGCGGATTCCTCGGTTCGCATGTCACGAGGCGACTCGTCGAGCGTGGCGAGGATGTTCGGGTGCTCATCCGCCGCACCAGCTCCACCCGCGGGATCGACGACCTCGACGTGGAGCGGGTCTACGGCGACATCTTCGATCCCGAATCGGTACGCGCCGCAATGGACGACTGCGACGTGGTGTACTACTGCGTCGTCGACGCCAGGGCCTGGCTACACGATCCGGCCCCGCTGTGGCGAACCAATATCGAAGGGCTGCAAGAGGTCCTGGATGTCGCCGTCGAGGCGGGACTGGAAAAGTTCGTCTTCACCAGCTCGATCGCAACCATCGGCATCGCCGAATCCGGGCTTGCCACAGAAGATCTGGCACACAATTGGCTCGACGTGGGTGGCGAATACGTACACACCAGGATGCTCGCCGAGCAGATGGTGCTGCGCTACGCCCGTGAGCACGGCCTGCCCGCGGTAGCGATGTGTGTGGCGAATACGTACGGCCCGGGAGACTGGCTGCCGACGCCCCACGGTGGTCTGGTCTCCGCAGCGGTGCGGGGCAAGATGCCGTTCTACGTCAAAGGTGCAGCGGCCGAGACTGTCGGTATCACCGACGCCGCCGAGGCGCTGGTCCTGGCGGGTGAGCGGGGCCGGGTCGGTGAGCGTTACATCGTGTCCGAGCGTTTCATGACGGCTCAGGAGATCTACCAAACCGCCTGTACAGCTGTTGATATCGCACCTCCACGGCGTGGTATCCCGATTCGCCTGCTGGCGGCCGCGGGCGCGGTGATTGATCCGCTGGCCCGGCTGCGCAAGAAGGAGAACCAGCTCAGCCCGCTGACCGTACGGCTGATGCATGTGATGTCGCCGATGGATCACGGCAAGGCGGTCCGCGAACTCGGATGGCAGCCGAAGCCGACGACGGAGGCCATCGCCGAGGGCGCCCGCTTCTTCGCGGCCGGACGTTCCAAGTCAAGTAGGCGCTCATGACCCATGTGTCCATAGCTCTGACTCCGGAGCAGCAGCAGCTCAGTGCGGCCGTTGAGCAGTTCGCGGCCCGGCACGCACCGATCGATGCGACCCGGGCCGGATCGGACGATCTGGCCGACGGGCACCTGCCGTCCTGGTGGGACACATTGACAGACAACGGCTTCCACGCTGTGCACCTGCCCGAATCCGTCGGAGGACAGGGCGGCAGGCTGGAGGATATGGCCTGTGTGCTGGAGGCCGCGGGATCGGCACTGTTGCCGGGGCCGCTGCTCACCACGGCGATAGCCGGGGCCTCAGTAATGGCCTCAGCGGGCGCTTCAGACGAAGGCGCGGCCGCCGCGACGCTGCTCAAAGAGATCGCGGCCGGTGCCCCCGCGGCCAAACTGTCCGGTGACCAGGCCGCGTTCACAGCCCGGCGTGACGGGGACGGTTGGCGCCTCACCGGTTCGTCGGGCCTGACCCTGGGAATGTGCTCGGCGCAGCGCGCCGTGGTGCCGTTCACCGAAGAGACGGGCGCCCTGCTCTGGGCGGTGTTGAATCCGGCTGAGGGGCAGGTCGAATCGCGTCGCGGCACGGACCTGACCACCGATCTGGGCATCCTGCACCTGCGTGATCATGCAGTGCCGGCGAGCGCGATCCTGACCGGGTTGGACGCCGACCGGGTCAGTGATCTGACCGTCGCGCTCACCGCAGCTGCGGCCGCCGGGATCACCCAATGGTGCGTCGACACTGTCACCGAACACCTGCGTACCCGCGAACAGTTCGGCAAGCCGATCGGGACATTCCAGGCGTTGCAGCACAAGGCGGCCATGCTGCTGGTGAACAGTGCGCTGGCGACGGCAGCGGCCTGGGATGCGGTGCGGGCACTGAGCGGATCCGCCGATACCGACCAGCGCCGGCTGACCGCCTGCTCGGCCGCGGTGATGGCGGTCATGCCGGTTCCCGGCCTGGTACTCGAGGCGCTCACCATGCTCGGTGCGATCGGCTTCACCTGGGAACACGACCTGCACCTGTACTGGCGACGGGCCACCAGCCTGGCCGCCTCGATCGGCCCGGTGTCGCGGTGGACCCGCACCCTCGGCACGTTGTCGGGAACCGCCACCCGCGACCTGACCGTGAACCTCGGTGAGGTCGACGCCGACTTCCGGGCTCGGGTCGTCGCGATCCTCGACCGCGCACTCGGCCTGTCCGACAACGGTTTCAGTCGTCAAGGTGACTACCCGGAGTTCGCGGTAGGACCGCGACGTGAGCTGCTTGCCGACTCCGGCCTGATCGCCCCGCACTGGCCCGCACCGTGGGGGTGTGACGCGAGCGTGCGTCAACAGCTCATCGTGGAAGAGGAGTTCGGCAAGCGGGCCGGCCTGGTGCGCCCGTCGGTCGGTATCGCCGAATGGATTCTGCCGAGCGTGATGGCGGCCGGAACCCCGCAACTACAGGAACGTTTCGTACCCGCGACCCTGCGCGGGGATCTGTCCTGGTGTCAGCTGTTCAGTGAGCCGGGCGCGGGCTCCGACCTCGCCGCGCTGAGTACCAGGGCCATGCGGGTCGAGGGTGGCTGGCGCATCAACGGGCACAAGATCTGGACCTCGCTGGCGCACCGGGCCGATTACGGTGCGCTGCTGGCCCGGACCGATCCCGACGCTCCCAAGCATCGTGGCATCGGCTATTTCATCCTCGACATGCGTTCGCCCGGAGTGGAAGTCCGCCAGATTACTCAGTCCAGCGGGCGAGCCGAGTTCAACGAGGTGTTCCTGACCGATGTCTTCGTGCCCGACGGGATGCTGCTCGGCGACCCGGCATCGGGCTGGCAGCTGGCCATCAGCACCATGGCCCACGAGCGGGTGGCGATCAGCGGCTACGTCAACATCGACCGGATGGGCGCTCTGCGCGAACTCGTCGCGGTCACCCCCGATCCCGATCCGGTGCTGCATGCCATCGGCGAGATCGACGCCTACACCAACGCGCTCAAGGCATTGGGAGTGCGGGAGACGTTGCGCCTGCTCGACGGGCAGGCCCCCGGTCCGGCGTCGAGCATCGCCAAGGTGGCCACCAACGTGATGCTTCGCCGGGCAGCCGAACTCACCCTCGGCCTCACCGGACCGCTTGCGCTGGAACAGGACAGCCAACCGGCCGTGGTGGGGCCCTACCTGGACCTTCCCGCCGAGCTGATCGGCGGCGGAACGACCGAGATCCAGCTCAACATCATCGCCCAGCTGATTCTGGGACTACCCCGAAAGTGAGGAGCACGTATGAGACCGCGTAGGGGACTACAGGGCGACGCCGCGATCGTCGGGTACGTCGAATTGCCGCCGGAAAAGATGAGCAAAGCCTCACCGGCTCCATTCACGTTGGAACAGTGGGCGCTGCTGGCGGCGGCGGCCCTGGACGATGCCGGCCTGTCGGCCGAGCAGGTCGACGGCATCGTCACCTCACACCTGGGTGAGTCGGAGATCTTCGTACCCTCCACGGTGGCCGAATACCTGGGTGTACGAGCGAACTTCGCGGAGTTGCTCGACCTCGGCGGAGCAAGTGCCGCGGGCATGGTGTGGCGGGCGGCCGCCGCTATCGAACTCGGGCTGTGCGACGTCGTGCTGTGCGCCCTTCCGGCGCGCTACATCACCGCCGCCTCCGAACTGAAACCGCCGACGTTGACCGACGCGGTGTTCTTCGGCTCGTCCAGCAACCAATTCGGCTCGCCGCAGGCCGAATTCGAGATTCCCTACGGCAACCTCGGGCAGAACGGCCCGTACGGGCAGGTGGCGCAGCGCTACGCCTACCAGTACGGCTACGACGAGCGGGCGATGGCCAAGATCGTGGTGGATCAACGGGTCAACGCCAACCACACCGACGGCGCGATCTGGAAAGACACCCCGCTGAGCATCGAGGACGTGTTGGCCAGCCCGGTGATCGCCGATCCGTTGCACATGCTGGAGATCGTGATGCCGTGCGTCGGCGGGGCCGCTGTCGTCGTGGCCAGCGCCGAGGTTGCCGCCCGTGCCCGTAACCGGCCGGTGTGGGTCAAGGGTTTTGGTGAGCACGTGCCGTTCAAGACGCCCACCTACGCCGAGGAGCTGCTCGACACACCGATTCGCAAGGCGGCCGACACCGCGTTCGGGATGACCGGTCTGACCCGTGACCAGATGGACATGGTGTCGATCTACGACTGCTACACCATCACCGTTCTGCTGAGCCTGGAAGATGCCGGCTTCTGCGAGAAGGGCAAGGGCATGTCCTTCGTGTCCGATCACGACCTGACCTTCCGCGGTGATTTCCCGCTGAACACCGCCGGCGGCCAACTCGGTTTCGGACAAGCAGGATTGGCCGGCGGCATGCATCACGTTTGCGATGCCACCCGCCAGATCATGGGCCGCGGCGGTGCCGCCCAGGTTGCCGACTGTCATCGTGCATTCGTCTCCGGTAACGGCGGCATCCTCTCCGAGCAAACCACCCTGATCCTGGAAGGCGACTGATAGCCATGACCGGATTCGCCCGGCCCATGCCGGTGAAAACCCCTACCAGCGCGCCGTTCTGGGATGCGCTCGCACAGCACCGCATCGTCATCCAGTACTCGCCATCGACGCAGGCCTACGTGTTCTACCCGAGGGTGCTGGCACCCAGAACCCTCGCCGATGACCTGGAATGGCGGGAGATCTCGGGGATGGGCACGCTGTATTCGTACACGGTGGCCCGCCGCCCGGTCGGTCCGCACTTCGCCGACGCGGTTCCGCAAATGTTGGCGATAGTAGAATGGGATGAGGGTCCGCGGTTTTCCACCGAAATGGTTGACGTCGCACCCGAAGTGCTCAGCGTCGGAATGCGGGTCAAACCTGTTTTCTGCGACTACCCGGACGCCTTTGCCGGAGGCGGTGTGACGATGCTGCGTTACACGCGGGCTTGATCACATCCCTTGGCAGGAGGCTCACAGGAGAGGACTATGGAGTCATGCTAACCATACGAAAACTCATGGGGTCAGTGTTCGTAGCGGGAGCCGCGGTGGCGATTGCAGCAGGACCGACCGCCGTACTCATGACTGACGCGCCCGCGACGACGATCAGTGCTCAACCCAGCGGTGGCGGTGACGCCGGCGGTGGCGGTGGCTGCGACAGCGGTCCCGGCTGGAACGGCTGCGGCGGCTGGAACCCGACCCAGGGTGGCTTCGGCCATGGCTGCATCAACGGCATCTGCGGTGGCTGGGACGGCCAGCGCGGCTGGGGCAACTGACCTGTACCGCTGACCCCCGTCACCGACGGGGCTAGGCGGCGGTCAGCTTGACCGGCAGCGATGAATGCCGGCGAATGATGTTGTTGAGCGCCCAGACTGGTGTCGCCGTCAGCTCGATACGGTCCACCCGCTCGATGAGTGCGCGCAGCATGGCCTGCGTCTCGAGGCGCGCGAGCCCCTGCCCGGCGCACGCGTGGGCGCCATTGCCGAAGCCGAGCTGACGAGTCGCGTCGTTGCGGATGTCGAACACGTCCGGGTCAGCCCATTCACGTTCGTCCCGGTTCGCGGACGCGTAGATCACCAGCACCCGCGCACCACCGGGAACGATGGCGCCGCCAATCTCGACGTCGTGCCGAGCCTTGCGGGTGAACGCGCGGAGCGGCGACGAGTACCGGATGATCTCGTTGACCGCGTTCGGGAGCAGTTCGGGATCACTCTTGAGTAGTTCGAACTGTTCGGGGTGGGTGGCGAGCAGGTGGACGCCGTTGGCGATGGCGCTGATGGTGGTGTCCAGCGACGGGACGATGTAGTCGATCATCAGCGATGCGCAGTCCGCGTCGGAGAGTTCGCCGTTGTCGGCAGCGAGCAGGACGTCATGACCCAGGCTGCCGTCGAGCACCGAGCGGTTCTTGACGACCTGGTGAGCGAAGCGCAGCATCCGCGCAGAGTCGGGGATGGCCTTCGCGGCACGCCGATTGAAGGGCCCGAGCAGGTCGAAGGTGGCTCCGCCCCAAGCCATCAGGTCCGCTCGCTGGTTCCGCGGCCAGCCCACGAGGTCGGGGACGACCGCGAGGGGCAATGCCGACGCGATGTCGTCGACGCCGTCCACCGAACCCTTCGCGACGGCCTGGTCGACGATGTCGGCGGCGAACCGGTCGATGTCGTCGGCCATCGCGCGCAGGGCACGCGGTAGCAGGCGGTGGGCGACGAGCTTGCGGCGTTCGTCGTGGGTCGCCCCATCGCTGGTGAGGGTGGTGCCCTTCGAGAAGGTGTTCGGGATCGGGTTCAGTGCGACCCCGGCGCCCGAGATGAAGGTCTTGTCGTCGCGCAGGATCGACTTGCACTCGGCGAAGCGGGGGATTGCGTAGGCCCGGTGCCGGGTGAGTCGCACGACGGGGCCGAGCGCACGCAGCCGTGCGTAGTGCGGATAGGGGTCGACGATCGCCGAAGTCGAGTAGATGTCGGAACGATAGGTGGGAATTCGGTGGTGCATCCGCATCATTGGGACGGCGTCGCTTTCCAGATGGTCCCGCCGCAAGAGCTGGGCAGGGCGTCGAACAAGATGGTCAGATCGCGGCCTGCGCGCATGACGGTGCGGTCGGGTCGAACGATGGCTGCATCGGCGCGGCCGCGGCGCAGCCAGTTCGCCAGTGCGGAACCCGGTGCGGCGAAGTGGACAACGGCACCGCGCTGGTCGGCGAGGGCGCGCTCGGCAGCACTTGGTTCAGTGCGGGTGACGACAGCGAAGCCGTTTCCTATTTCGGAGTCGAGACGTGTCCCGCTCGCCACCAACGGGTTCGGGCAGAGCGTGCCGGCCAGCTGCCGGGGTGCCCTGGACTTCTGGACGAGCACCGATCGATGCAACGCCGGTGTTTCGCTCTCGACGAGATTGGCGCTCAGGCCCGGCAACCGGTGCAGTCGCGGCACGACCATCCGGCGGATCAGGTTCCCGAACTCGCCGCCTGCCGTCATGGCCCGACCGACCGCGAGGGCAAGCCGGATCATGTGCCGGGCATGCGGCTTCCGCTCCTGCTCATAGGTTTCCAGGACATCACCGGGCAAAGCCTCGGCCAGTACACCGGCGAGTTTCCAGGCGAGGTTCATCGCGTCGCGCAGCCCGGCGCCCATGCCTTGTCCGACGAACGGCGGCGTGAGGTGGGCTGCGTCGCCGAGCAGGAAGATCGGGCCCCGTCGCCAATGGTCGGCAAGCTGTGCGCGGAAGGTGTACTCGGTGACGCGCAGCAGTTCCAGTTCGGCGGTCGAAACGTGGTCGACCCAGGGGTGAATCAGCGGGCCGAGTGCGTCGAGAGTGTCGAAGTCATCGGCGGTCTCGCCGTCCAGCAGCTGGAATTCCCACCGGTAGCGCATCTCGCCGATCCGCATGTACGTGCCGGCCCGGTCCGGGTCGCAGACTTGATCGACGCCCTCCCAGTGAGCCAGATCGGCGGCGGTCGCGACGTCGACGACGAGCCAGCGTTGCTCGAAGCCGAGATCCTGCATACGGGAGCCGATCCGGGACCGCGTAATGCTGTTGGCGCCATCGCAGCCGAGCACGTAGTCCGCCACGACGACGTGCTCGCTGCCGTCGGTACGGTCGGTGTAGGTGACGCGGACCCGCCCGCCCGCCTCGTCGGCGATGTCGGTGACCTCCACGTCACCTCGTAGCTCCGCGTGCGACCGGCGTGCGAGGTTTGTCCGTAGCACGGCCTCGAATTCGGGCTGGTCGAACATGTTTGCCTGCGGAAAGCCGTTGCGGCTCAGCGCGGTATCACGCCTGAACTCGGCGAGGGTGTGCATCGATTTGTCGAGTAGCCGAAGACCCAGGGTGGGGCGTGAGATCGCCGCGAACTCATCGGCGATGCCGAGACGGGCCACGATGCGGAAGATCTCGTCGTCCAGATGCACGGCCCGTGGCTGCGGATAGACCTTCGCCCAACGGTCGAGAACAAGGCAGTCGACACCGTACTGCGCGAGCAGAGTTGCCGCCGTGACTCCCGTGGGCCCGGCGCCGATGACGACGACGGGGACGTGCGCCGCCGCCGTCATGCGTAGCGGACCACCGCGCGTTGGGTGCCCAGATCGATTGCCTTGTCATCGGTTGCCACGCTGGTCTCGACGACGTCGCCGTCGCGCAGGTACTTCGTGTTCTTGGCCTGGGCCTTGAAGAACGCCTTCCACTTCAGAGCGGGCGGTAGCAGCGCGCCGATGATCTCGATCGGCTTGGGGGGTGCGCTCAACGCGGTCCCGACCGGGGTGCCGGTCAGCAGCAGATCGCCGACGTCCATCCGCTGGAATCGCGTCAGTTCGGTAAGAGCGCGTAGCGGAAGGTAGATCATGTCGCCGGCCACCTTGGCGTCCTGACGAAGTTCGCCGTTGACCCGCAACTGGAGGCGCAACTCGCCGAAGCGCTTGAGCTCATCGGCGTCGAGCAGCACCAGCGCGGGCCCGACCGGCGTGAACGTCGGATACGACTTGGCCTCGTAGAACTGGGTTTTCGGTAGCTGGACGTCGCGGGCCGACACGTCATTGGTGACGACCAGCCCGGCGATGTAGGTGGGCAGGTCCGCCTCGTTTAGGACGGTGCCGACCGGGAGTTCGCGCCCGAAGACCAGGCCGATCTCCACCTCGTAGTCCAAGAGCTTGACGTGTTTGGGCTTGACGATATCGTCGCTTGGCCCGTTGATCGACCCGGATGCCTTTCGGAAGAACGCCAGTGGGAGCGTCTTGGGATTCAGGCCGGCATCCTTGGCGTGCGAGGCGAAGTTGGCCATCTGCGCGACGACCCGGCAGGGTGCGGTCACCGGCGAGACAAGGTCGAGGGTGTCGACCGGGACGGGATCGGGGCCCGTCGTGGCCGCGTCGATGGCGGTCCGGTCGCCGAGCAGTTCGGCGGTGGTCGTTGCCGACGTGTCGATCTTCACTGCGCCACGGTCGGTTTGGACGTACCAGGCGTCGGCGGTATGGAGAACTGTTGTGGTCACGAGCTGGCTACTTTCAAGAGGCCGCGCAGGCGGGTGAGGGTGAATTCGTTGTCGTGGTCCCGGACTGCGGTGAGCATCGAGCGCAGTTCGTCGATCGACTCCCGGTTGGGAGTGATCCCGAGGAAGTCCTTGGTGACGGGCGGTCCCCACTGGGCCAGGCCGGACGCGGTGAATGGCGCCCATCCGGGTTCGACGGTGTTGTCGAACATGTCGCCGTCGGTGAAGTGTTCGACGAGGAAGCCGTCAGGGTCGCGCCAGTAGTCGAAGAGTTGGCTGCCCTGGACATGGCGGCCGATGCCCCACGATCGCTGATATCCGCGCTCGCGCAGGTATTCGCCGCCGGCGGCCAACGCGTCGAGATCGGCCACCTGGTAGGCGGAGTGCACGTACCGGTTGCGCGGGCCGAGCGTCATCGCGAGCGTGTGGTGGTCGGTGGGTACGTCGCCGCGGTCGCAGCGGATGAAGCTCATCGTGGGCCCTCGGTCGCGCTGGCCGGGGAAGAACTGGAAGTCGCTGACGATCATCCCGAGGTTGTCGAGGTACCAGTTCAGTGTCTCGCCGTACTTGCTGCACTGCATCACGACGTGGCCCAGGCGCTGCACACCGGCTGCAACGCGCGGCGGTCGCTGGGTTCTGTTGGCGCGCAACAGATCATGTCCGAAGTTCGTGACCAGCGGGGTCTGTGACGGCAGCGGGGCCAGCTGGTGGGTGCCGGCGACGACGTGCACCGGGACGCCGCTCGGGTCGACCAGGTCGACCGCGAGTCCGCCGATGCTCTCGGGCAGCGTGCGCGTCGGTGCGCCTGCCGCCTCGGCCAGGCGCAACACGTCGGCCTCGTCAGCGGCGGCGAAGGCGATGCCGGCGAATCTCGACCGGGGGCGCCGGCGCACGATCAGACACGGTGCGCCGGCGTCGGTGCCCCGCAGTTGCAACTCGTCGGACATCCTTGCCGCGGTGGTGAAGCCGAAGGCCGCCGCGAACGCCTCGGTGCGGACGAGGTCAGGTTTCTCGAACTCCAGCCAGGCGATGTCGCGCACCTTGATCACCGGATTGCGGGACCGGCCTGAGTGCTCGCCCCGCCGTGCGCCCTGGTCGCTGTGCAGGTCTTGATGTGCGCCTACGGCATCGCCCATGTCCGCCTCCCTTGAATTCTGACGAAATCGTCACATGCGCCGTAATCATCAGTCAAGCTGTTCTGACGAAATCCTCACAATTGATGAGCCGGTTAGAATCAGTTGAATCCCGGAAGGATCCGCGGCGAAGGGGGCCAGCGCGATGACGACGCAACCGGCTGACCGGCATGACGAACCGCCGAACCGATTGGCTAGGCGCAAACAGCGGACCCGCGCGGCGCTGATCGCCGCGGCGCAATCGTTCATCGCGGCCGGCAAGCTCAACGCGCCGGTTCTGGAGATCACCCAGGCGGCCGACGTCGGGATGGGGTCGTTCTACAACCACTTCGACAGCAAGGAAGAACTGTTCGACGCGGCCCTCGCCGACGCGCTCGACATGCACGCCGATCTGTTGGACGCGTACACCAAGTCGCTCGACGACCCGGCCGAGGCCTTCGCGTGCAGTTTCCGCTTGACCGGGCGGATGTTCCGTCGACGTCCCCAGGAGTGCCGGGTACTGCTGTCCACCGGACTGTCCCTACTGTCCTCGGACAGGGGCCTGGCACCGCGGGCCCGGCGCGACATCATCGCCGCCGTCGAGGCCGGCCGATTCCACGTCACGGATGTCAACCTGGCACTTGCCATCGTCGGAGGGGCACTCCTCGGGCTGGGCCAACTGCTCAGCGACGAACTGGATCGCGACGACGCGGAGGCCGCGGACACGGTGACGCAGAACCTGCTCGTGCTGCTCGGCATGCCGGCCGACGAGGCCGGCCGGCTCTGCCGGCAACCGCTGCCCGATCTCGGCTAGTTGGATTGCAGCGCTTGGACCGCGGTGCCGAACATGCCCTGTTTGATCGCGCCCAGCGTGCCGGAGTCCTTACCGGCCAGGGGCCGCAGCAGGTTGGTGGCCGCGGAGGTGACCGCACCCTCGCCCGTGGTCGCGTCCACGATTCCGTATGCCTGCGCATCGACACCGCCGAATCGGCGTCCGGTGGTCATCGACGCGACGGCGGCCTGTGGGGTGAGCTTGGCCTGGATCAGCGCGGCCATGCCCGGCGTGAACGGGATCCTGATGTCCACCTCGGGGAAACAGAAGAAGCCACGGTCGTCGCGCATCACCCGGAAATCGTGGGCGATGGCCAGCATCGCACCGGCGCCGAACGCATGGCCAACGACGGCTGCGGCCGTCGGGAGGGGAAACGTCAGCACCCGCGCGAACAGGCCCTGTACTCGGCCGACGTACCAGTCACCCTGATCGCTGTGGGCGCCAAGCCAATCCAGGTCCAGCCCGTTGGAATAGAACTTGCTGTCGGCGGTCGTCACCAGACCCTGTGCGCCCTTGGCCAGTACCGTGTCGAGGTGCGCGTCGACCGTATCTAGGAACTCGGGGGAGAACCGATTCTCATCGTCGCCGAGGTTGAGAATGGCGATGTCACCGTCGTAATCCAGGGTGGCGGTCATGTGATTCCTTTCTTGGTGCCGTGTTTCGGCGCAGGTTTCGGGGCGGGCCCCACAGTCAGCACGGCCGCCACCGCCGCGTTGAGGTGGTGGCGGGCCGTCGGGTCGTCGAGTCGGTTGCGGCGCAGCAGGATTGCTGTCGGCAGGTCCACGATGCACGTCGTCACGGTGTCCACGGCGGCCCGGTCGCGCCGGTCCCAGGTGGCCACCGCGAGTTCGATCATCAAGTCCACCAACTGTTTTTCCAGTTCGTGCGCCTGCTCGGCCAACTCCGCGGGCAGGTCGTTGCCGAGTACCTGCTCGCGTCGGATCTGCAGCAGGAGTCGTGCCGAAGCGGGGTGTCGTTCGGCGAAGATCACCGGCGCGTAGGCGGCCGCAGCGATCGCGTCGCCGCCGTGGTGCTCGGCCTCGACCAGTTCACGCTGCAGTGTCAGGAACCGGCGTCCGGCGCGGAGCCAGACCTGGCCGAGCAGGCCGGACCGCGAACCGAAGGAGTGATACAGCGCGCCGTTGGACAGTCCGACGGCTTCGCTGATCGCCCGGACCGTCACGGATGCCGGTCCGGAGTGCACGGCCAGGGCTTCTGCGGCGTCGAGTACCGAATCCGGATCGTAGAGGCGAGGGCGTGGCACCTCGCCACCCTAACAGAGCAACTGCTCTGTTATCGGGGCCGGTTGACGTTCACTAAGGTGACCCTTAGTTTGTGGGGGTAACTTTCCTGTGGAGGTGGTCGTGGCCGGATCTGGTGTCCCCGCGCGAGTGGGCGGACGCCCGCCTCTCATCGCGGTGTCCGACATCGTCTCCGCGGGGCGTGAGCTCGGGATGCGCAACCTCAGCATCAACGCGGTGGCCGCCCGGCTCGGGGTGTCGGCAACCGCGCTGTACCGCCACATCAGCGGCCGGTGGGAGCTCGAACGCCTGGTCGGGGAGAGTCTGCTCGCCGAACTCGAGCTGGTCGACGACCCGGCGCGGTCGGCCGAAGACCACCTGCGGGCCTTCGGGGTGAGCCTGCACCGCTACGCCCTGGACAATCCCGGGCTGGCCACCTACATGCAGGTGCTGTTCCCGCGTGGGGAGGCCGGCGCTCGGCTGCTGGCCGACGAGATCGCCGCGCTGGGCCGACGCGGCTACACCGCCGAGGGTGCGGCGCTGTTGAGCAGCTCGGTGGCCGTCCTGGCCATCGGACTGGCTGCGCAGCACGAGCTCAAGGCAGAGGCCAGCGGTGGCGACGACGGATTCGTCGTGGAACGTGATGCCGCCGCCGAACGGCTGGCCGGGGACGCGGCACTGGGCCCGGTACACAGCGCGGGCATGCAGCTGAGCAGTCCGCAGTATCTGGAACTTCTGATGAACGCACTGATCCGGGGACTGCTGACGTCCGTGGTTCCCGGCAGGCCGATAAACGACATCATGGCGGATCTGACCGCCGGGGGAGAGAACCGCTGATGGCACGCGGATTTCAGGGAGTGATGATGCGCGGCTTCGGCGCGCGCGATCACCAGGCGACCGTGGTCGAGACCACCTACCTGACGCCGAACCTGCTGCGCCTGCGCCTGGTGTCGCCGACGGTGTTCGAGGACGCAGTGGCCGAGCCGACGTCGTACCTGAGATTCTGGGTTCCGGACCCCGACGGCTCGAAGACCGAGTTCCAGCGGGGCTACACCATGTCCGAAATGGACCCCGCCACCGGTCATTTCGCCGTTGACGTCGTGTTGCATGAACCGTCGGGGCCGGCGTCCAAGTGGGCCAGGGCCGCCGAGCCGGGCGACACCATCCCGGTGATGGCCCTGGGCTCGACGGGATTCACCGTGCCGGACGATCTGCCCGCCGGATACCTGCTGATCGGTGATGCGGCGGCCACGCCGGCCATCAATGGCATCATCAGCGTTCTGCCGCAAGATATTCCGGTCGAGGTCTACCTCGAGCAGCACGACGAGAACGATCTGCTCATCCCGATCGCCGAGCATCCGCGGCTGAGGGTGCACTGGGTCAAGCGCCACGACACCACGTCGCTGGCGGCCGCGATCGAGGCGCGGGACTGGTCGGACTGGTACTGCTGGGTGACGCCGGAGGCCGGCTCGCTCAAGCATCTGCGTACTCGGCTACGGGATGAGTTCGGCTTTCCCAAATCCGAACTGCACGCCCAGGCCTACTGGACCGAGGGCCGGGCGATGGGCACCGATCGCACTGAAGTCGCCGAGCCTGAGCCTGAGCCTGTTGCCGCTCCCGCTCCCACCCCCGCGGCGCCTGCCCGCGGCACCTGGCGGGCGCAGGGCGCGGGCCGCCTGCTGGTCCCGCTGAAAACCCCGCTGATCATCTCGGGCGTACTGCAGGCGCTCATCACCCTGATCCAGCTCGCTCCGTTCGTGCTGCTGGTCGAGTTGGCTCGACTGTTGTTGGCCGGGGCCGAGGAATCCCGGTTGTGGACACTGGGATTGACCGCGGTCTGGCTGCTGGGTGTCGGTGCGCTGTTGGGCGCGGGTCTCACCCTGTGGCTGCATCGCCTCGACGCGCAGTTCGCCCGTGAACTGCGGACCCGGCTGTTGACCAAGATGTCGCGGCTACCGCTGGGCTGGTTCACCGCACGGGGGTCGGGCTCGATCAAGCAACTCGTGCAAGACGACACCCTGTCGCTGCACTATCTGGTCACCCACGCCATCCCGGATGCCGTCGCCGCAGTGATCGCCCCGGTGGCGGTGCTGGTCTACCTGTTCACCGTCGACTGGCGGCTGGCCCTGGTCCTGTTCATCCCGGTGCTCACCTACCTGGTGCTGATGTCGCTGATGACCATCCAGTCCGGCGCCAAGATCGGTCAGGCGCAACGCTGGGCCGACCGGATGAGCGGCGAGGCAGGCGCCTACCTCGAAGGCCAGCCCGTCGTCCGGGTGTTCGGCGGTGCTGCATCGTCGAGTTTCCGTCGCCGCCTCGATGAGTACATCGGTTTCCTGGTCGACTGGCAGCGGCCCTTCACCGGCAAGAAGTCGCTGATGGACCTGGTGACCCGGCCCGGTACTTTCCTGTGGCTGATTGCGGCCGTCGGTACCCCGATGATCATCGGCGGCTCGATGGATCCGGTTGACCTGCTGCCGTTCCTGTTGCTGGGGACCACGTTCGGGGTCCGGCTGTTGGGAGTGGGCTACGGGCTCGGTGGAATCCGTGGCGGCATGCTGGCCGCGCGTCGCATCCAGAACGCGCTGGACGAGGCAGACCTGGCGCTCCTCGAGCACCAGGGCGAACCGGGTGCCCCGGACGCCGTCGTGTTCGACGGGGTGACCTTCGGCTACCGGCCGAGCGTCCCGGTGATCAAGGACGTGTCGTTGACCCTGCGCCCGGGAACCGTGACCGCCCTGGTCGGCCCGTCGGGATCGGGAAAGTCCACGCTCGCCGCGCTTCTGGCGCGCTTCCACGATGTCGACTCGGGCTCGATCCGGTTGGACGGCAAAGATATTCGATCGCTGTCGGCCGACGAGCTGTACCGCCGCGTCGGTTTCGTGCTGCAGGAGACCCAGTTGGTGGCAGGCACCGTCGCCGAGAACATCGCGCTGGCCGACCCGGAAGCCGACCCGGCACGGATCGAACAGGCCGCGCGCGACGCCCAGATCCACGATCGGATACTGCGGCTACCCGAGGGCTATCAGACCGTGCTCGGCGCGTCGTCGTCATTGTCCGGCGGTGAACGGCAGCGGCTCACCATCGCCAGGGCCATCCTGGCCGACACCCCGGTGCTGATCCTGGACGAGGCCACGGCCTTCGCCGATCCGGAATCGGAATACCTGGTGCAGCAGGCACTCAACCGGCTCACCAAGGACCGGACAGTGCTGGTGATCGCGCACCGGCTACACACCATCACCCACGCCGACCAGATCGTGGTCCTCGACGGCGGACACATCGCCGAAACCGGCACGCATGAAGAACTGCTGGCCGGTGTGAATGGAAAAGCCGGGCGCTACCACCAACTCTGGCAGACCGGACAGTCACTGCACCCCGGCGACACCGTCACCGCAGGAGAAGCTCGATGATCCGCACCCTGATCGCCCTCATCCCGGCTGACCGTCGCGGCCGGGTCGGCATCTACGCCGCGCTCACGCTGATCTCGGTGGTGATCCGCGCAGCGGGCGCCGTGTTGCTGATTCCACTGGTGGCAGCGTTGTTCAGCGATGCGCCGCGCGACGCCCTGCCCTGGCTCGGCTGGCTCACCGCCGCCACCGTCATCGGCTGGATCGTCGACACCGCGACCTCGCGGCTCGGATTCGACCTCGGTTTCGCCCTGCTGGACCACACCCAGCACGACGTGGCCGACCGGCTGCCCGGCATCCGGATGGACTGGCTGGGTGGCGACAGCGGTGCCAACACTGCCAATGCCCGCCAGGCGATCGCCGCCACCGGGCCGGAGCTGGTCGGGTTGGTGGTCAACCTGCTGACCCCCTTGATCGGGGCGATTCTGCTGCCGGCAGCCATTGCGGTTGCGCTGCTGTTCATCTCGATCCCGCTCGGGTTGGCCGCGCTGGCCGGCGTGGTGATCCTGCTCGGGGCGTTCTGGGCCTCGGGCCGGCTGAGCCGCAAGGCCGACACGGTGGCCGATGCGACGAACCGGGCGTTCACCGAACGCATCATCGAGTTCGCCCGCACCCAGCAGGCGCTGCGCGCGGCCCGGCGGGTCGAGCCGGCCCGCAGCATGGTCGGCGACGCACTGGCCGCACAGCACGGGGCGAGCATGCGCCTGCTGCTGATGCAGGTGCCGGGACAGCTGTTGTTCAGCCTGGCCAGTCAGCTGGCCCTGCTGATCCTGGCCGGGATGGCCACCTTCCTGACGGTGCGTGGAGGTCTCGGTGTGCCCGAGGCGATCGCGATGATCGTCGTCGCGGCGCGCTACCTCGAGCCGTTCACCTCACTGTCGGAGCTGGCCCCGGCGATCGAAACCACTAGGGCCTCCCTCGGCCGCATCCGCGCGGTTCTTGACGCCCCGGTGATGGCCACCGGCACAGCCACATTGGCTGCGGACACCGCGCCCCGGATCGAATTCGATCGGGTGAGTTTCGGTTACGGAACCACCCCGGTGTTGGAGGACGTCAGCTTCGTCCTGGAGCCCGGCGGCACCACCGCGATCGTCGGGCCGTCCGGCTCGGGAAAGAGCACCATCCTGTCGCTCATCGCGGGGCTGCACCATCCCAGCACGGGCCGGGTGTTGATCGATGGTGTCGACACCGCCCAGATGGATGCCGAAACACGCAGGGCGGCAACGAGTGTGGTGTTCCAGCATCCCTATCTGTTCGACGGGACGATCCGGGACAACATCCTGGTCGGCGACCCGGCCGCCGATGCCGGGCAACTCGCCACCGCATCGCGACTGGCTCGCGTGGACGAGTTGACCGCGCGGTTGCCCGACGGTGACGGCGCGAAGGTCGGTGAAGCCGGGACGGCACTGTCCGGTGGCGAGCGGCAGCGGGTCAGTATCGCCCGGGCCCTGGTCAAGCCGGCGCCCGTGCTGTTGGTGGACGAGGCGACCAGTGCGCTGGACACCGAGAACGAGGCCGCGGTGGTCGATGCCCTGACCGCCGAAGAGCGTTCGCGGACCCGGGTGATCGTTGCGCACCGGCTGGCCAGCATCCGGCACGCGGACCGGGTGCTGTTCCTCGACGGCGGAAAGGTCGTCGAGGACGGCAGCATCGACGAATTGCTGGCCGCACGCGGACGTTTTGACGAGTTCTGGAACCAGCAGCGCGAGGCCGCCGATTGGCAGATCACGCACTAGCCATTTTCGTGATCGGCGGGCCGGTTGGGCGTTGCTAGGGTCGGAGGGTGAATTATCCTCAGCCTGGTTTCCGTGCGGGGCCGTTCCAAATGCGTTGGTGGCACTGGCTTATCATGGTGGCCGCGGGCGGCCTGGTTTCCGGACTGGCGTGGCTGGGTGCGAGCTTTGTCGTCAAGGGGTCCGGGGGGCTGACGTCGCCGGTCAGCTATGCCGGCGACGTCGGAGTGCCCGGGCAGGTGTCGTTGCCGCCGTTGCGAGAGCGACCGGTACCGGGCTGGCGCATGGACCTCAAGGCCGTGCTGGCTGACATCAACCGACCGCACGTGGAGCATGTCGGTGATGTCGGTGACCATGCCTACTTCACCGTGACCGGCAGCGTCGGGACCACCGGTCAACGCAGTGCGTGGCTGCTGGGTGTTGATGTGGTGCAAGGTGTTCCGTTGTTCACCCCGGTGAGCATCGAGCACCCGGTGGAGGTCAGCTGTCTACTGAACGGTACCGCCAGGGTGCTGTGCCTCAACAGGGATTACGGCGACGCGCCGGGTGAAGCCTTAGTGCTGGACGCGCAAACCGGTGCGGTCCTCTCCCGCACGGTGAGCACTCTGCAGGTCAACGGTTTCGGTGACGAAGCCAAGGTGGTGCAGGTCGGTTCCTATGCGGTCGCCTATGAACCAGGGGTCGGCTGGCGCGGTATCGACGATCAAGCTCAGTTCACCTGGACGGTCCAGGGCGTCGAAGGCGACCTCAAGGTGTTGAAACACCAACCCGGTATGCCGGCGAGCGACATCGCGGTGGCCAAGGTCGGCAAGGACCGCAGCGTGGCGTTCTCGGCCGTCGACGGCACGGTACTGAAGACGAGCGGCGAGTTGGTGCCGGTGGTCGGCGGTTTCGTCGACCGGGAACGCAAGAGCGGCAGCCGCTACAGGTCGACGACGTTCACGTTCTTCGATGACAGCGGGAATCAAGTGGGCCGCTATGACAATCAGGCCGGCAGTCCTGATCTCTTCAGGCCCGGCCTGACGAGCACCGAGCTCCCGGTGTTGTCGCTGGTGTCGAGCGATCAGCTGCTGGTGTTGGACAACCGCGGCACGCCGATGACGGTCGTCGGCCTCGGCTCCGAAGGGTTTCCGTACACGATCGGGTTCTCCGGCGGCAGCATGTTCACCATGCGCAGTGACTGGAGCGCAGCCGACCTGTCGACGGTGATCGTCGAGAAGTTCGATCTCCGCGGCGGCAATCGGGTGTCGTCGTGTACGGGCCTTCCGATGGAGGAGGACAAGTTCATCGGTTCAGACGGAACGGTGGTGGTCGCGCCGCAGGCAGACGTCGGCGAAGATGAGGCACCCACGGTCGGGTTCGATCTCGATACCTGCTCAGTGCTCTGGAAGATCCCGGAACCAGGGCCGATGTGGACGGTCGGGTCGACGTTGGTGCAGGCGCGGCCCGGGTCCGGTGAGCTGATCTCACTGGTGCCGCCCGCGCGCTAGCCGACGTACTAGCCGATCGGATAGTTGAACCGAACCTACTGTAACCATTACAGTTAGACGTCCCGGAAAGATGTCGGGGCAGGTTGCCTATCCGGCCGGAGGTCATGTTGACGACGTCGCAGGTGGTTTTCGACCCGTTCTCGGCGGACTTCTTCAACGGTCCGTACGAGACGTATCGGCGGATGCGCGAAGAAGCCCCGGTCTACTACAGCGCCGAGTACGACTTCTACGCGCTGACCAGGCACGTCGACGTGGCGGCTGCGTTCAAGGACTTCGAGACGTACTCGTCGGCCTACGGGGTCGATCTGGCCATGGTCCGCACCGGGCAGAAGGTCCCCGCGAAGATGATCATCTCGATGGACCCGCCCGAGCACCGGCACATGCGCAGCCTGGTCAACAAGGTGTTCACGCCGAGGGCGATCGGTGCGTTGCAGGGCATGGTGTCCGAGCAGATCGACCGCTACTTCGAGGCCGTCGATCCGCTGGAATTCGATGTGGTCTCCGACTTCTCGGCGTACTTCCCGGTCGAGGTCATCACAACGATGCTCGGAGTTCCCGCGGAACTGCGCCAGCAGGTGCGGCTGTGGATCGACGAGCAACTCCACCGCGAGCCGGGGCAGATCGAGGTGTCCGAAGCCGGTGTCGAGGCGATGGCCCAGACCTGGCTGATGTACTACGACCTGATCAAACAGCGCCGTGCCGCACCGCAGGACGACATGATCAGCCGGTTGATCTCCGCCGAAATCGAGCGTGAGGACGGCGAGGTCACCCGGCTGCGCAACTCCGAGATCGCCGGATTCGCCACCCTTCTCGGCGGTGCCGGCGCCGAGACGGTGACCAAGCTGGTCGGCGCGGCCGTGGTGATGTTCGGCCGCCACCCCGAACAATGGCAGCGGCTGCGCGAGGACCGCAGCAAGATCCCGGCCGCGATCGAGGAACTGCTGCGCTACGAAGCCCCGGCCCAGTACAACGTTCGACGCTCACAGCGTGAGATCCACCTGCACGGTGTGACGATTCCCGAGGGCAAGCCGGTGTTCCTGGTCGGTGGCTCGGCGAACCGTGACCCCGATGCGTGGACGGACCCCGACACCTTCGACATCGACCGGGACCGTACCGAAGCCCAGAACCTCGGATTCGGATACGGGATCCACAGTTGCCTCGGCGCGGCGCTGGCCCGATTGGAGTGCACCATCGCCCTGGACAAGCTCCTGGACTTCATGCCCCACTACGAGGTGGCCTGGGATCGCTGCGAACGCGTCAGCATGCAGAACGTCGCGGGATGGGCCCACGTCCCGGTGCGGGTGCTGCGATGAAGGGTGAAAAGAGCAGCGGCGCAGCCGGATACCGCATGTACGTTATTGCCCGAGACGCTGCGGATCTGACCGCCAACGCCGGCGGACTGATCGTCGACCGGATGATGAGTGGTTGGCGGGTCAGTGTGCAGCTTTCGCTGGAAGGCGACGCCCGCCCGGTCCAGATCCTCGGCGCCGAGCTCGTCGATGCGGCGACCCCGCCGGGGCTTCCGGACGAGGAGCAGTGCATCCTGGTCATGAGTGCCGACGAATATGCCCGGGCGATTTCGGGGGACGGTCAACAGCTCCCCGCGGGGTGCGCCGAGGTGCTGGTCTGGGGGGAGTCGCCGGATCCCAGCCACCTGTTCGGGCACACCCTGAGCGCGGCCGCGCAGTCGTTCAAAACCCTGGCCGTCGCGGCCGCTCATCTCACCGTCAACGAGGTGGCCGTCTCTGAGGTCTTCACGTCACTGAAGCACCACATCGTTGACTCTGCGCTGAGGGCGGTTATTACTTGAACTTTCGCGCCCTCAGCGCAGACTCGACGACAAACCGTCAGGCCTGCGTGAGCTGCTTCTGCTCGTAGAGGCGGGCCCACTCCGCGCGCGGACGGATCGAGGTGTCGACGTCGGTGGCCTTGGCGCGCAAGGCGCCGACGTTGGCCTGGTCCCGCGGGGTCAACTTGAACGGATCCCAGCTGAAGAACCGCGCCGAGTTCTCCCAGGTGATCTTGTTGATGTCGGAATCGCTTGCGCCGGCGGCATTCAGCTCGGCCAACACCTGCTCGGGCGCATCGGGCCAGAAGCAGTCGCTGTGCGGGTAGTCGCACTCCCAGGCGATGATGTCGATGCCGATCTCATGGCGCAGTTTCAGCGAGGTCTTGTCGGTGACGTAGCAGGCCAGCGAGTGCTCGCGGAACACGTCGGAGGGCAGCTTGTCGCCGAAGTCGCGGCGTAGCCACTTCTGGTTGGTGTAGTGGCGGTCGCTGCGGTCCAGATAGAAGGGGATCCAACCGATTCCACCCTCGGAGAAGGCGAACTTCAGGTCCGGGTAGTTGCGCATCGCCGGTCCCCACAGCAGATCCTGCGCACACATCGCGGAGATCTGGGTGGCCAGGATGATCAGATTGTCGATCGGTGCGTTGGGCGCCATGCTGATCGCGCCGAAGCCGGTGCCGATGTGCAGGCACATCACGACGTTCTCCTCCGAGAGCGTGCGGAATACCGGGCCCCAGTAGTCCTCGTCGTGGTAACTCGGCAGACCCTCGAGGTGTGGCAGTTCGGGCATCGTCACCGCGCGGCAGCCCTTGGCGGCCACCCGACGGATCTCGGCGCACATGGCTTCGGGGCTCCAGGTCGGCAGGATGGCGATCGGGATGAACCGTCCGGGCGCCGAACCTGCCCACTCGTCGATGTGCCAATCGTTGTAGGCCGACACCATCACCAGCGTGACGTCTTCACGCGTCATGTTCAGGTGGCGCGCGGAGAACCCGGTGAAGGTCGGGAAGCACATCGAGGCCAGGATTCCGTTGCGGTTCATGTCGCGGACCCGCTCGTGTACGTCGTACACACCGGGACGCATTTCGGCGAACCCCGCCGGATCGCGACCCCACTCCTCGGCCGGCCAGGACACCACGGCATTCAGGCCGGACACGCCCTGCGGGCGGCCCTGATACATCCACTGATCGACACCCTTGTCGTCGGTCACCACGATGGGTGCCTCGGGCTTGTACTTCGCCGGGACATGGTTGAGGAACATGTCCGGCGGCTCGACGACGTGGTCGTCGATGCTGATGAGGATCAGGTCGTCGGTCTGCATGATTCAAGTAGTACCCTCGGACAGCGTGACCGTCTCTGCACTTTCGGACAGAGGTTTAACCCAATCGGCCAACATGCCCCGGCCGGTCATCGAATTGCGCCGCGGCGGGCACGCGCCGGCCGGCAGCTACCTGTACGAAGGCGACGGGCTGATCACCGGTTGGCACTCCCACGAGGTCCACCAGATCGAGTACGCCCTGCATGGCGTGGTCGAGGTGGAGACCGACGCCGCGCACTACCTGCTCCCGCCGCAGCAGGCCGCGTGGATTCCGGCAGGCCTGCAACACCAGGCGGTGATGAACCCCGACGTCAAGACCGTCGCGGTGATGTTCGATCCGCAGTGGATCGCCGACCCGGGGGACCGGGCCCGGATCATCGCGGTGTCCCCGCTCATCCGCGAGATGATGATCTACGGGTTGCGCTGGCCGGTCGACCGCGCGCACGGCGACGACACGTCCGACACGTTCTTCCGAACCCTGGCGCACCTGGTGGCCGATGCGCTCGACCACGAGGCGCCGCTGAGCCTGCCGACCAGCGACCACCCGATCGTCGTCGCCGCACTGGCCTACACCAAGGAGCACCTCGCCTCGGTGGCAGCCGAGGATGTCAGCCGGGCGGTGGCCGTGTCCGAGCGGACGCTGCGCCGCCTGTTTGCCGAGACGATCGGAATATCTTGGCGGACATACCTTCTGCATGCTCGGATGCTGCGGGCCATGGCGCTGCTGGCCGGGCCGGATCAGTCGGTGCAGGCGACCGCGACGGCCGTCGGATTCGAGAATCTCAGTTCGTTCACCCGATGCTTCAGTCAGTTCTGCGGAGAGACTCCGTCGGCGTACCGGAGTCGTGCGCGTGAGGACCACTAGGGACGGCCAGCGGCCGTAGCGGCGGCGTACCCGCTAAGCCCGGCAGCTGAGTTCCATGCTGTCGCTGTCGCGGGCCAGGAAGTTCACGCTGACATAGCCATTCGCGGAGTCCCGCACGTGGTCGAGGTACGGCTGGGTGTCGTCCATCGACGTGTTGTCGGCGATCAGCAGTGCGCCGGTGGCCAGCCGGGGCTCGATCAGCTTGAGCACCGGCAGGTAGAGCTCCTTCCACCCGTCGAGCAGCACGAATCCGACCTCGCCCGGCACGGACCCCAACGTCTCCAGCGCGTCGCCTTCGAGGACGGTGATGACATCGTCCAGACCGGTTTCGGCGAATGTCTGCTTGGCAGCGGCGATCTTGGTGGTGCTGAGTTCGGTGGTGAAGACCCGCCCGGTTCCGTTGTCGCGCACCGCCGATGCCAGGTGCAGTGCCGAGAGTCCGAACGACATTCCGAACTCGACGACGACGGCCGGCCTGGTGGCCCGAACCAGGGAGTACAGCAGTCGGCCGGCCTCGCGGGTCACCGGCATGTAGATGTCGCTCAGGGCATCCGCGCGTTCCTGCGCGTTGGCCTTGGACAGATCGGCGAACCTGCGGGATCCGTCCTCACGCATCTTCTTGAACTGATCGTCGGAGGCGGCGTACATCCGGTCCAGCGCGCCGGCGACCTGAGCGTCGTCGAGGGTAGTCACACCAACGAACCTACGCCGAAGGGTGAATGATGGCAGGCGTGCGAAAACTACGTGCAGTCCCGTTACTGGCCGCATTCGTTCTTGTTCTCGCCACGCTGCTGGCCCCGACCGCAGCGGCAGGCGGCTACCGCTCCATCACCCTGACCTTCGTCCGTCACGCCCAGTCCGCGGGTAACGCCTCCGGCCTCATCGACAGCTCAACTCCGGGCCCCTCGCTCACCGATCTGGGCCGGACACAGGCCGTCGCGAGCGCGCAGCGGCTGTCGCCCCACCATTACGACGGCATCTTCGCCTCGACGATGGTCCGGACCCAGCAGACCGCTCAGCCCATGGCCGAGACCCTCCACGAACCGGTCACCGTGCTGCCAGGGCTCCACGAGGTCGAGGCAGGCGTCTACGAGGGCCAGCCCGAGGCGAGCGCCGTCCAGACGTACTTCGCGGCGCCGGAGCAGTGGTTGCGTGGGGATCGCAGCGCCCGGATACCCGGTTCGATCGACGGCAACGAGTTCGACGCCCGGTTCGACCAAGCGGTGCAGCAGATCTACGACAGCGGCGACGACAATCCCGTCGCGTACTCACACGGCGCGGCGATCATGTTGTGGGTCCAGATGAACGTCGACAATCCCAATCCTCAACTGCTGATGCAGCACCCGCTCGACAACACGGGCTATGTCGTCGTCGAGGGCAATCCGACCGACGGCTGGACGCTGACCGACTGGGACGGCGCCGGGAGCTAGCCCTCGATGTGATCCGCCGGCCATAAACTGCCGGAATGCGGTGCCCGTCACGTCTGGCTCGAACCGTGGTCGGGCGCGGATACTGTGTGCCAAGGCAAGCGGCGATGGGAGCGTGGCCATGAGGTTTCTGTCATGAGGTTTCGGTTGTTGCCCTTCGTGACCGTCGAGGTCGACGACCGGGTCCGACTGCGGGCGCGTGGTGCCGGTGAACGGCTGCGGGTCAACCTCCGGGCCTACCTGCGCAGCGCCGCCGACGAGGTCGAGACCGCCAGCGGCCGGGTTCGCGACCTGTGCGACACCGCGGTGAACCGCGTCGACCATGCGGTGGCCAGCGTCAACGACAAGATCGCGCCCGCCCCGCCGACCGATCCGGCGGACTCAGCCGACCAGCCACCGAAGCGGCACCTGCAGGTCGTCTAGCCCCGATCGGCGCGACAACCGTCAGCGCTCTACGGTTGAAGGGCACTGGCCTTCTCCCCCGGAGGGGCCGACACACCGGCCCGGGAGGGGTTGACGACGCTTGCTCGGCAACGGTCTTGCGGTGCTGTTCGCCTTGTGCGCAGCGGTTTTCGCAGCTGTCGGCATTGTCGTTCGGCAGCGCGCCACCATGGACGTTCCGCCCGAGAAGGGCGTCAGTACCGTCATGCTGCGCACATTGCTGCGCCGCAAGCTGTGGTGGGCGGGAACCGCGTCCGCGGTGGCCGGGTACGTGTTCCAGGCGCTGGCACTCGGGTTCGGTTCACTGCTGCTCGTCCAACCGGTGCTGGTGTCGGCACTGTTGTTCGCGCTCCCGCTCAGCGCCCGCCTGGCCCACCGGAAGGTCAGCCGCGCCGAATGGGCCTGGGCCCTGCTGCTGACCGGGGCGTTGACCGTGTTCGTCGCGCTGGCCAGGGCCAGCACCGGGACTTACGGGGTATCTGTGGCCACCACGGTCACCGTCGTCGTGGTGTGCGCGGCGGCCGTCGGCCTGTGTGTCCTGGCCGCCACGCGGAGCACCGACTGGCGCCGCGCGGTGCTGTTGGCGCTGGCGGTCGGCGTGATGTTCGGTGTGGTCGCCGTGCTGACCAAGATCGTGATGCACACGATCGTCGTGGACGGTGTGCTCGCCGTGCTGACCACGCCGGCCCTGTATCTGGTGGTGACTCTCGGGGTGATCGCGACGCTGCTTCAGCAGTCGGCATTTCACGCCGGATCGCTGCAGACCTCGGTGCCGACCATGCTGGTCCTCGAGCCCGTCGTCGCGGTGGTGCTCGGCTCCATCGTGCTGGGCGAGCACCTGTCGGTCACCGGCTGGGAGCCGGTCGCACTTTCGGTCGCCATCGGGGCGATGGCCGCAGCCACCATCGCACTGGGCCGTGACGAGGGCGCCTACGAGGAGAAGCTCGAGGCCGAACTGGAAGTCACGACCGCTAGGGATTGATCGTGTTCTCGCCGACCTGGCGGCCCCACACGTACTCGGCCACGAGCGGTTGGCCCATCTCCAGGTGGTTGTAGGGCGTGACGGCTGCACCGACGTCGAGCACCAGATACGGGGCCGGCCAGAGATCCTTGGTGATCGGCTGCCAGCAACCGGGCCGGCCCTCGGGCCCGCCGGTGGCGTTCACCCTGGGCAGGTTGTCGGGGTAGACCCAGGGGTTGCCGACGCCGACAAGGAAGTTCTGCAGCTCGAACGCGTAGCCGTTGCGGGTCTGTTGGGCGAACTTCGGGGCGGCCTCGGCGTAGGTGTGGATCATGCAGTACAAGGCCGGGCTGTTTCGATCGAGCATCGCGCTCACCGGCAGCAGGTCCTGGGCTCCGCGGACCAGGTACGGGCCGCCGCGCTCGAAGATGTCGCCACCGGTGTTGCCGAAGCCGACCGCGGCGACCAGGGCCTGGTCCAGGTTGCCGCGCTGTTCGTTGAGGGTGCGGGCGGTGGTGACGGCGTTGGTCAGGCCGTCGAACAGATCCGGGCCGGCGTTGGCGTAGACCTCGCCGAGGTCGGCCAGGCCGGCGATGTCGCGGCGGATCTGAGGCATCCGCGGGTTGAGGTCGGCCAGGATGTCGTTGCCGTTGACGATCGACTGGCCGAACTTGTCACCCAATCCGTCGAGCGCCTGCGCGGTCGCGGTCAGGGTTTCGTTGAGCTTGATCGGGTCGATCTGTTCGGAGATCGCGGTGATCGTCTCGAATAGTGTGTTGAACTCTGTCGTCACACCGTTGGCGCGGATCGGCGTCTCCGGAGAGAGCCGCTGCGGCGACGGATTCTCCGGTGCGATGAACGAGATGTACTTGTTGCCGAACACCGTGGTGGCCTTCAGTTCGGCGGTCACGTTCTCCGGGATCAGCTTCATGTACTTGGGCTTGATGTCCAGGGTCAGTTTGGCCTGCTGGTCACCGTCGATTTCGGCCACGTCCACGGCGGTCAACCGGCCGATGGGCACGCCGTTGAAGGTGACCTTCGAGCCGGGGTCCATCGACAGACCCGACCGGTTGGACAGTACAGTGACCTGCGTCTTTTCCTCGAATGCCCCACGGAACTGCATCCACGTCAGCGTCAGCACCGCGACCAGCAGGATGACCATGCCTGCGCACGCGGACTTGTACGGCGGGTCGTACCGCCAGTGTTTGAACCGCTTTTCGAAGCGGTCCCGTACCGACACGGTGGATGAGGCCACGTGCAAACCTCCGACATATTGACGCAGCCAGCTAGTGAGTAAGCAAACTGTCGCAAACAAGCAGAGACAACTGCAACTGCGAACCCCCCAGTGCGGCGAACATCAAATTGCCAATACTGGGAGATCCATGTCACAGACTAAGCGCTGATCAGGTGTTGCGACCGCCATTCACACCAACGATCTGGCCCGTGATGTAGCCCGCCTCGTCCGAAATCAGGAACGAACATGTGGCAGCAATGTCCTCTGGCCGCCCGATTCGGCGTACCGGCGTGGCGTCGATCGTGTGTTGAATGTCGCCGAGTTCGCCCCGGGATTCGGCGGCGCGCAGCATCGGGGTGTCGATGAAACCCGGCGGTACGGCGTTGACGGTGATCCCGGCGGGACCCAGTTCCAGGGCCAGCGACTTGGTCAGCCCGTTCACCGCCGACTTGGCCGCCACATAGTCCGACATGTACGGCACGCCGGAGTGCGTGCTCGACGAGGAAATGTTGACGATGCGACCCCAGCCTGCGGTGATCATGTCGGGCAGGGCGGCCTGCACGACGTGGAACACGCCGTTGAGGTTGACGTCGACGACCTTCTGCCAACGCTCGAAGGTGAGCTCGGTGAACGGCGTGAAATCGCTGAGACCAGCCGAGTTCACCAGGATCGTGACGGGGCCCAACTGCTCGCGGACCGCTTTGAACACCGCATCGACCTGGGCCCGATCGGTGACGTCGGCGGCGTAGGAGTGCTCGTCGTCAGTCGAATTGAGGTCAAGGGTAGCGACCCGGTATCCGTCGGCGGCCAACCGTTCGGCGATCGCCCTGCCGATTCCGGATGCCCCGCCGGTCACCAGTGCTGTCTTGACTGTCATCTCATTCCCTTTCGGTAATAGGCTGAATTGCAAAGGATTTCGTCAGCGCCGTAGCGCGCGCAGGCCGAGCGTCCGCCGGGCCGATTCGGTGAGATGGCGGTACAACTGCTCATCGGTCAGCCCCGCCGAGGCGACGCCCGCGCCCCCGGCGATCCCGGAGAACACCATCGCGGCCTTGACCAGGCCTGCCGGCCCCGGGTCGACATCGGCAAGCAGTGCCATCTGGCGGTCGATCACGTTTTCCCACTCGGGCCGGGTGCGCAGTGCCTCGTCCACGCTCGGGTCGCCGGCCAGCACCGAGACCAGGGCCCGGTTGTGGACGGCGAGTTCGGCGTAGCCGCGCACCATGTGGTCGGCCCGGGTGTGTGCGCCGCGGTGCTTCTCGGCTTCGTCGACGATCCGTCTCATCTGCTGCAGTACCGGGTCCAGAGCGGCGGTCAGCAGCTGTTCACGGGTGCGGAAGTGGTAGTAGATGGCGGCCTTGGTGAAGCCCAGCTCATCGGCGATCATCTGCAGCGATGTGCCCGCGAAGCCGTGTCGGGTGAACAGCCGGACCGACGCCTCGACGAGGCGTGCTCGGGTGGTGTTCACGCCGGCCGGTTCGGCCGTGGCGGTGTCCATCGGTGCGTCCTCTCGTGTGCGCTGCGGCGGAATCTCCTTTACGATCGTAAAGGAGATTACTAGTCGATCGTAAAGTAGGGGTACCGCATGTTGACGCCGTTGCCGGCCGAGGACTGGGACGATCAGGCGCGCGAGGCGTTGGCCTCCACCGTGCCGCCGGAGCGTCGCCGCCCGGACAAGGCGGGCAACGCGTTGTCGACGCTGGTGCGCCACCCCGGGTTGGCCGGGGCGTTCCTGCCGTTCAACACCTACCTGCAGAAGGGATCCACGCTGCCCGAACGCATCCGCGAGTTGGTGATCCTGCGTACCGCCTTCCACCACGGATGTGTGTATGAGTGGGGCCACCACAGCGCGATGGCGCGCCAGGTGGGGTTGACCGAGGCCGATGTCGAAGCAGCGCAAAGTGGCTCGGCGGCAGACGAATTCGACCAGGCCGTGCTCGACGCAGTCGACGAACTGCACAGTGGGTCGAAGATGTCGGCTGCGGTCTGGGAACGCTTGGGGCAGCGGCTGGACGAGCGTCAGCGGATGGATCTGATGTTCACCTTCGGCGGCTACAGCACGCTGGCCTTCGCGCTGAACACCTTCGACGTCCAACTGGAAGACGGCGCAGGCAGCGACGAGTTCTACGCCTCACTCGCGAACTGAAAGCCGACTACGCGGTGCGGCGTACCCGTGCTGCGGCCGATTCGGGCATCGGCTCGTAGCGGGCGAACTGCCGGGTGAACGCGCCGGCGCCGTGTGAGAGTGACCGCAGGTCGATCGCGTACCGGACCAGTTCGACCGCGGGAATTTCCGCCTTCACCACGGTCTTGGCCTCGTCGGCCTTGTCGGTGCCGAGCACCCGTCCACGCCGACTCGCCAGATCGCTCATCACCGGGCCGACCAGATCGTCGGGCACCACCACGGTCACCTCGTCGATCGGCTCGAGCAGGTTCACCCCGGCAGCCGCAGCGGCCTCCCGCAATGCCAACCCGCCGGCCATCTGGAAGGCGAAGTCCGACGAGTCGACGCTGTGCGCCTTGCCGTCGACCAGCGTCACCCGGACGTCGACGACGGGATACCCGACCTCTGACCCGACACCCTTCTCCATCTGGGCCCGCACCCCTTTCTCGACGCTCGGGATGAACTGGCGCGGTACGGATCCGCCGACCACTTTGTCGACGAATTCGAATCCGGTGCCCTCCGGTAGCGGCTCGACCTCGATGTCGCAGACTGCGTACTGTCCGTGCCCGCCGGACTGTTTGACGTGCCTGCCGTGTCCTTTTGCCTTGCCGCCGAGCGTTTCCCGCAGGGGCACCCGCAGCTCTACGGTGTCCACCGACACCCCGTAGCGCCGCGACAAGGCGTCGAGCACCACTGCGGCGTGCGCCTCGCCCATGCACCACAGCACGACCTGATGGGTTTCGGGATTCTGCTCGATGCGCAGTGTGGGATCCTCGGCGGCCAGCCGCTGCAACCCGACCGAGAGTTTGTCCTCGTCGGTCTTGGCATGGGGCTGCACCGCGATCGGCAGCAGCGGGTCGGGCATCGTCCACGGGCGCAGCACCAGCGGATCGGCCTTGTCGCTCAGGGTGTCACCGGTTTCGGCGCGGCTGAGCCGCCCGATCGCGCAGATGTCGCCGGCCACCACCGACGGTGCCGGACGCTGCTGCTTGCCCAGCGGGAAGGACAGGGTGCCGATGCGCTCGTCCTCGTCATGATCGGCGTGGCCGTGGGATCCCTCGGGCGCCACGGATCCGTTGAAGGCAGAAAAATGGCCCGACACATGCACGGTGGCGTCGGGCCTGATGGTGCCGGAGAACACCCGGACCAGACTGACCCTGCCGACATAGGGATCCGACGTCGTCTTCACCACCTCGGCCAATAGCGGCCCGGACGGATCGCAGGCCATCGGCTTGCGGGCAGTGCCACTGGCCGCGAACACCTCCGGCAGGCGGTGCTCGGGAGGTGACGGGAAGCCGCGGGTCGCGATCTCGAGCATCTCCAGCGTGCCGACCCCGGACCCGCTGCACACCGGGATCACCGGGAAGAACGAGCCGCGGGCCACGGCCTTCTCCAGATCGGCGATCAACACGGCCTCGTCGATTTCCTCGCCGCCGAGGTAGCGCTCCATCAGCGTCTCGTCCTCGGACTCCTCGATGATGCCCTCGATCAGGGAGCCGCGGAGCTCGGCGATCTCGTCGTCGTAGGCGCCGTCGGGCGGACGGGTGGTGCGGGTGCCGTCGCTGTAGCAGTAGTACGTGCGGGTGAGCAGACCGATGACGCCCTCCCCGGCGGGGAAGTACAGGGGCGCCACCTTGTCCCCGAAGGCTTGTTGGGCACCGGCCAGTGCATGGGCGTAGTTGGCGCGGGCGTGATCGAGCTTGGTGATCACCACCGCCCGCGGCATCCCCACCGCCGCACATTCCTGCCACAACGCCTTCGTCGGCTCGTCGATGTCCTCGTTGGCCGCGATCACGAACAGCGCGCAATCGGCGGCCCGTAACCCGGCGCGCAGCTCGCCGACGAAATCGGCGTATCCGGGGGTGTCGATCAGATTGACCTTGATCCCGTTGTGCTGCAACGGGGCCAGCGCCAGTCCGACCGAGCGCTGCTGGCCGATCTCGGCCTCGTCGAAATCGCAAACCGTCGACCCGTCGACCACCGAACCCGCGCGGGTCAGCACACCGGCGGCAACCAGCAGGGCCTCCACGAGGGTGGTCTTGCCGCCACCCGACGGGCCGACGAGCGCGACGTTGCGAATGGCGGCGGGGCTGTCCGCGGTGGGAACAGCCCCGTTGCCGGCCGAATGCGTCTTGTCCGCCATGGCACTCCTCCTGGTGTCCCCGGGGGCGCCCCGCTGGACCTGCTCTCCACCATTCCCCGATGTGATCTGGAGCACAAGGTCTGCGCAGGTGCGCGGACGACGTCAGGGCGGTGTCACACCTGCCAGGACGACCAGCGCGTGACCTCGACGGTGACAACCGGACCGTTCAGCGCAATCCGCTCGTACTGCGGGTATTTGGCGCGCAAAAGCCCGTAGCCCGTGGCCATCTGGTCGCCGCCGTGATGAACCGTCGCCAGTCCGTCGGCACGGACCCACCAGAGGTGCTCCCACTCGTCGGTGTAATGGTCGACCAGCAGGCTGACCCGGCTGTCGCCTTCGATGTTGGCCAGCCGACGCAACCGGTGGGTGGACTTGGGTTTGGCGTCGACCGCGGAGTAGATGGTGTAGCCCTCGGCCGAGCGATGCACCGCGAAGACCACCGGGACCAGGTGGGGTGCGCCGTCCGGTCTCAGTGTCGCCAGGACGGCGGTGGGTGCAGTGGCGAATCGCGTTGCGGCATCGAGATCGGCCATCACTCCAGACTAAGTGGATGACACCGGCAACGTCTCAGGGCGGCGGTACATCGCCGGGCAGCGCACCGTCAACCGTGGGTGGCAGCTCCATGCGCTCGTCGTAGATCGGGTCTTCGCCCTCATCCGGTGGTATGGGCCGGGTCGGCATGACGATCGTGGGCCGGTAGTCCTCTGGCGGATTCTCGACGCGCGCGACGCAGCCCACGCCGTAGGAGGTGTTGGCAGGCACTCCGGCGTTGTCGACACAGCAGGTCGTGGCGACGGAGTCGATGTTCTGGTCGGGACCGGGTGCCGCCGCCGCGGTACACGTCTCATAGCCCTGCACGTCGAAGGAGGCCGAGGCGGGTGCGATCGCCCACTGAGCTGCGGCGCCGATGACGACGAAGGTGGCAGCTGTGGCGAGCGGACGCCGCCGACGTGCGAGGCTCGTGCGGATGGGCGTCATGGGCGCCAACCCTAGTCAGCCGGTATCGGCATCGTCCACAGTCGGGCGGCCCGCGATGCGTCTCGCGTGCGGTGAGGCCGCGATAGGGTGCCGGTGCGCGCGCATGGTGACCGACGGAGGGTTGGGTAATGATCACGTCCCGGATCGTGACGGCATCGGCGGCTCTGGCCGCCTCGGCCCTCGTCGCTGTGGGTCTGGCGGCGTGCGCGCCGCCACAGAAGGGCGCTGCCGGCGGGGACACGGATACCGGCGTCAAGGTCGCCGAGGCCAAGTCTGCGGCCGACTTCGGCGGGATGGACAAGCTCATCGCGGCGGCCAAGGCCGAAGGTGAACTCAATGTGATTGCGCTGCCCCCGGATTGGGCCAACTACGGCGCCATCATCAAGGCCTTCTCGGAGAAGTACGGCATCAAGGTGAACTCGGCGCTACCCGACGGTTCCAGTCAGGAAGAGATCAACGCGGCCAACCAGCAGAAGGGCAAGGGCACTGCGCCCGACGTGTTCGATCTGGGGCAGTCGGTCGCGCTCGCGAATGTGTCGATGTTTGCCCCATACAAGGTGGCCACGTTCGATGACATCCCGGAGATGCTCAAGGACCCGGCAGGCACCTGGGTCAACGACTACGGCGGCTTCATGTCGATCGGCTTCGATTCGACGAAGGTTCCACCGATGACGTCCGTCGAGGACCTGCTCAAACCCGAATACCACGGAAAGGTCGCGCTGAACGGGGACCCGACCCAGGCCGGTGCCGCGTTCGCCGGGGTGCTGATGGCGGCGGTGGCTCAGGGCGGGTCGGCCGATGACATCGCCCCCGGAGTCGCCTTCTTCGAAAAGCTCAACGAGGCAGGCAACTTCCTGCCACTCGACCCGACCCCGGCCACCATCGAATCGGGACAGACGCCGGTGGTGATCGACTGGAACTACCTCAACGGCACCGAGAGCCAGAAGGTCCCCGGCTGGCAGGTGATGGTGCCCCACGAGGCCCTGGTCGCCGGGTACTACTACCAGGCGATCAGCAAGGATGCACCGCATCCGGCGGCGGCCCGGCTGTGGCAGGAATTCCTGTTCAGCGACGAAGGCCAGAACCTGTACGCCCAGGGCGGGGTCCGCCCGGTGCGCGCCGACAAGATGATCCTGGCCGGGACCGCCGACCGCGCGGCGTTCGGTCAGTTGCCTCCCATCGACGGCCCGGTGACCGTCGCGAGCCAGGCCCAAACCGACGTAGCCAACAAGTATCTGGCCGACAACTGGGCCAAGGCGATCGGCTAGGTACCGAATGCCGGGTAGTACTTCTCGCCGGGATCTACGCGCGGACATCCGTGACGCGCTGCCATTGCTGCCGTTCGTGGCGGTGGTGACGGTGTTCCTGATCGTGCCGACGGTGACGGTGATCGTGATGGCGTTCTTCGCCGACGGGTCCTTCTCTTTCGGCCGCATCGCAGCGCTGTTCTCCGGCACCGCACTGACGGCTCTCGCCAAAAGTATTGTGCTGTCGGCCAGTACCGCACTCATCGGGGCGGTGCTGGGTGCGGTGCTGGCCTGGTTGATCGTCAGCAGTGCACCGACGTCGATGCTTCGGCGCACGGTGCTGGCTCTGTGCAGTGTGCTGGCTCAGTTCGGCGGTGTGGCACTGGCCTTCGCATTTCTGGCCACCATCGGGCTCAACGGCGTGCTGACGCTGTGGGTGAAGGAGAACCTCGGCTGGGACCTGGTCGGCTCCGGCTGGTTGTACGGACTCGGTGGGTTGATAGTGGTTTACAGCTACTTCCAGATCCCGCTGATGGTGATCGTCTTTCTGCCCGCCCTCGAGGGGTTGCGTGAGCAGTGGCGCGAGGCGGCCGTGAGCCTCGGCGCATCACGGTGGCAGTACCTGCGGGAGGTCGCGATGCCGCTGCTGACCCCGGCGTTCTGGGGGGCGGCGTTGTTGTTGTTCGCCAATGCGTTTGCCGCCTACGCCACCGCGGCCGCACTGGTCAGTCAGGGCAGTCCGATCGTGCCGCTGTTGATCCGGGCCGCACTCACCAGTGAGGTCGTGCTGGGTCAGTCCGGCTTCGCCTACGCGCTGGCGTGCGAGATGATCGTGGTGGTGGCCGTCGTGATGATCGCCTACAACGCCCTGGTGCGCCGCACGGCGAGGTGGCTCAAATGAACCGCGTTGCCCGCGTGGCGCTCTGGGTGGCGTTCGGCCTGTTCTTCCTGTTTCCCCTGTATGCGATGGCGGACTTCTCCACCCGGAACCTGTTCGCCGGCGGGCGCACCGGCGAGGCCTGGCGCAACCTGGTGGCCGACGAGGCCCTGTATCACTCCATTCTGATTTCACTGCTGCTCGCGGTGTTCACCGTCATCGCGATGCTGGTGCTGCTGGTGCCGACGATGATCTGGGTGCGCGTGCGGGTCCGCTGGGCGGCACCGTTGGTGGAGTTTCTGTGCCTGCTGCCGTTGACGATCCCGCCCCTGGTGATCGTGGTGGGCCTGCGCAACGTGTACCTCTGGGTCACGTACCTTCTCGGCGAGACGGCGCTCACCCTGACGTTCGCCTACGTGGTGCTGGTACTGCCGTTCGCCTACCGGGCAATAGATTCCGCGTTGTCGGCGATTGACCTGCAAACCTTGTCGGAGGCTGCCCGGTCGTTGGGGGCCGGTTGGTTGTCGACGATCACCCGGGTGATCGTGCCCAACATCTGGTCGGGGATCTTGTCCGCGGCCTTCATTTCCATCGCGGTGGTGCTCGGTGAATACACCATCGCCTCGCTGATCGGCTTCGAGACGCTCCCGGTCCAGATCGTGGCGATCGGTAAGAGCGACGGCGCGACGTCGGTGGCGGCCTCGTTGGCCACCCTGTTGCTCGGATTCGCGCTGTTGTTGGTCTTGGCCGCGCTCACGCGGGGTCGCCGCCGGACGTTGGGAGTTCAGACATGAGTCTCGGGGCCGGTGTGCGGGTTGAACTTCGTGACCTCACCCGCACGTACGGCAGCGTCCACGCCCTCGACGGGCTGAGCCTGTCCATCGAGCCGGGGGAGTTGGTGGCGCTGCTCGGGCCGTCTGGCTGCGGCAAAACCACTGCGCTGCGCATCCTGGCCGGTCTGGAGGAGGCCAGCTCGGGCACCGTGCTTGCCGGTGGCCGTGACATCAGCTCGGTGCCTGCCAACAAGCGGGACATGGGCATGGTGTTCCAGGCGTACAGCCTGTTCCCGCACCTGACCGTGCTGGACAATGTCGCGTTCGGTTTGAAGATGCGTGGAAATACCAAGCGGGAGAGGATTTTTCGAGCCGCAGACATGCTCGATCTGGTCGGCTTGTCGGCGCACAAGGGCAAATACGCCCACGAGTTGTCCGGCGGGGAACAGCAGCGGGTGGCGCTGGCCCGGGCACTGGCGATCGAGCCGAGGGTGCTGCTGCTCGATGAGCCGCTGTCGGCACTCGATGCCAAGGTCCGTTCCCAATTGCGTGACGAGATCCGGCGGGTGCAGCTCGAAGTCGGCATCACGACGTTGTTCGTGACGCACGACCAGGAGGAGGCGCTGGCGGTTGCGGACCGGGTCGGGGTGATGAGTCACGGCAAACTCGAGCAGCTCGCCACGCCTGCCGTGCTCTACGCCCGCCCGTCGACGCCGTTCGTTGCCGAGTTCGTCGGCTGGCACAACAAGGTGCGCGCGCGGGTGTCGGGTGGACGGGCCAGATTGCTGGGCGCCGAGTTGCCGACCCTGCCCGGTTCGATCACCGCGGGAGCGGGTACCGCGATGCTGCGTCCGGAAGCGATTCGGGTGCGTGCGGATCCGAACGGGCCGGCGGTGGTGGAATCCGTGGCGTTCCTGGGCCCGACATCCCATGTGTACATGTCACTGCCCGACGGCTCGCTGATCCACGCGCAGCTGCCCAGCTCCCGGGCGCGCACCTTCCAGCCCGGCGTGGTGGTCAGCCTCGCGTTGGAGCGGACCCCGGTGCTGGTGATCTAGCTCAGGCGTCGGCCCTAGACATCCTTGACCGGTTCGATGCCCAGGTCGCGATAGGTGACCAGTGCCGCGAACGGGACCCCACGCTTGGCGAATCGTCCGGTCGCGATGTCGCCGCGGTCGACCATCGGGATGACGCCGGTGACGACGGCGCCGACGGCAGTGACCCGCTCGTAGGCGATCTCGGTGGATCCGCCGGTGCTGATCACGTCGTCGACCAGCAGTACGCGGGTGCCGGGCTCGATCCGGGTGCCCTCGATCCACTGCTCGCGGCCGCGTGACTTCTGTTCCTTGCGTACCGAGAACCAGGCCTTGCCGGTCACCATCGCCACCCCGTGGGCCAGCGGGTCGGCGCCCATGGTGAGCCCGCCGACGGCGTCGAACTCGATACCGCTCGCGACGGCCAGATCGGCGACAGCGCGACTGACGATGGCCATCCGCTCGCCCGTGTCGATGGCGAACTTGCCGTCGATGTAGTCGTGGCTCAGCTGTCCGCTGGCCAGCCGGAACGGTTCCTCACGGCGTTCGTAGCCGCGGGTGCGGATCAGGTCGAAGGCGGCTTGCCAGGTCTCCGGGCGCTCAGGCATACCCGCGATCGTATTGCACGGCCCGGCGGGTTTCAGCCCTGGCCGGCGCGGTGCGCCGATCAAGCCTGAGCGCGCCGGGCCAACTCGACGGTGGCCGCGCGCAACTCGTCGTACGAGCCGATCGGTGCGGCATAGCCGACGCGGGTGTAGGCCATCCCGCGTTCGGTGGTGACCCGTAGATCCAGGCCGTAGCGGTCGGCGCCGGTGCACACCGCCGCGGTGGTGTCGGGGTAGCCGCCGAGGGCACGGGCCATCTCGGCCAGCGAATCGGCGTGGCCGGCGTTGAGGTGTTCGATCGCACCGGCGGCGTGCGGAGCGACGGGGTCGGGTTGGGCGGCGGCATAGGCCTCGCCGGTGGTGGAGTCCATCCGGCCGTATCCGCCGACCCAGCGCACGCGTCGTACCCGCAGCACCCAGAGCGAGAAGTCGCTGAAATCGATGTAGTAGCGGGCGGCGGCAACCCCGTCCAGGTGGGCCTGGCGGGCCGCGGCGAGCTCCTCGCCGGTGGGCCGCTCGGCGATCCCGGCCAGCGTGATGCGAGTGCCGGCCAACGGATCGGACCCGGCGTCGGGGGCGACGACGGAGATGCTGGCCCGGGGGTCGCCGGCGAGGTTGCGGCCGTGTTCGGCCATGTTCGACACGCACAGCACCGGTGCGCCGGCCAGGAGTCCGTAGGTGACGAAGGACGCCCACGGGTCGCCGTCGGCGGTGAGCGAGGCCAACGTCCCCGCGTTCGTCGACGCGGCGACGGTGCGGGCTTCCTCGGCCGCAGACGGACGTGCCCCCTCGACTACCTCCGTCAATGGGGGAGGAACCGAAGGGGCATCACCGGGGTCGCCATGATCGCGTGTCACGCAGCGACCCTACCGCCGGCTATCCGCCGAGCGCGGCGATGAGGTCCTTGATCTGAGCGGTCTCGGCCTCGGTTGCGGGCTCCTCGGCCTCGACGGCCTCGATGAGGTCCTTACGCAGGCCGACGCCGTTTGCGGCTTCCTCGGTGGACAGCTTCGCGTTGCCGCGCGCAACGTACAGACGCTGACCGAGCGTGGCGTCGGGGCCCGCGGACGCCGTCGTCATCAACTCGTCGTAGCGGTGCCGTACGCCGCTGAGCGCGATGATGACCGACGGGGTGACCCGGCTGCGGCCCGCTGCCTCCGACAGCGACGTCTGCAGCTTGCGAAGACCGCTGAGGACGACCGCGGCGCGGTCGGCGTACTCCGGGTCGCCGGTCGGCGGTAGTGCGTCGATTGCGGCCATGTACATGTGCATCGCCGCGTCGGACAGACCAACGATTACTGGTGCTTCACCGTCATTTGGTGCGGACTCACCCACAGGCCATCCCTCGTCGAGTGTGATCGCCGGCCCATAGCCGACGAGGAGATCAAATGCGGGAGAAACGTAACCCGTCGCCGTCTCTTATTCAACCGTTAGTTTTTCCGCAAACACCGGCCCGACGGCGAATCACGTTGCTGCAGGGTCAATTCGGTCCGCGCGGTCGCCAGGAGGTGTCGAGTACCGCCCGAGTGGGTACGTTGGGATGCTGATGGACAACGTTGCGGACGAACACGGCGTGGTCGAACATCCGGCCGCTGAGGACTTCGGCCATGCCAGAACGCTGCCCACCGATCGCGACTGGTTCAAGCGGGCGGTGTTCTATGAGGTGCTGGTGCGGGCGTTCTACGATTCGAATGCCGACGGTATCGGCGATCTGCGGGGGCTGACCCAACAACTCGACTACCTGAAGTGGCTGGGTGTGGACTGCCTCTGGTTGCCCCCGTTCTACGATTCGCCGCTGCGTGACGGCGGCTACGACATCCGCGACTTCTACAAGGTGCTACCCGAGTTCGGCACCGTGGAGGATTTCGTCACGCTGTTGGACGGGGCACATCGACGTGGCATTCGGGTCATCACCGACCTGGTGATGAACCACACCTCCGATTCCCACGCGTGGTTCCAGGAGTCGCGCCACCACCCCGACGGTCCCTACGGCGACTTCTACGTCTGGAGCGATACCAGCGATAAGTACGCCGACGCGCGCGTCATCTTCGTCGACACCGAGGAGTCGAACTGGACCTTCGACCCGGTGCGTCGTCAGTTCTACTGGCACCGGTTCTTCTCCCACCAGCCCGATCTGAACTACGACAACCCGGCCGTCCAGGAAGCGATGATCGACGTCCTGCGGTTCTGGCTGGATCTCGGTATCGACGGATTCCGGCTGGACGCGGTGCCCTACCTCTTCGAGCGCGAAGGCACCAACTGCGAGAACCTGCCCGAGACGCACGCCTTCCTCAAGCGCTGCCGCAAGGTGGTCGACGACGAGTTCCCCGGCCGGGTGCTGCTGGCCGAGGCCAATCAATGGCCCGCCGACGTGGTCGAGTACTTCGGCGATCCGGCCACCGGCGGCGACGAATGCCACATGGCTTTCCATTTCCCGTTGATGCCGCGGATCTTCATGGCGGTGCGGCGCGAGTCGAGGTTCCCGATCTCGGAGATCCTGGCCCAGACCCCGGCGATCCCGGACACCGCGCACTGGGCGATCTTCCTGCGCAATCACGACGAGCTGACCCTGGAGATGGTCACCGACGACGAGCGTGACTACATGTACGCCGAATACGCCAAGGATCCGCGGATGAAGGCCAACGTCGGTATCCGCCGGCGGCTGGCTCCGCTGCTGGAGAACGACCGCAACCAGATCGAGCTGTTCACCGCGCTGCTGCTGTCCCTGCCCGGATCGCCGATGCTCTACTACGGCGACGAGATCGGCATGGGCGACATCATCTGGCTCGGCGACCGCGACAGCGTGCGCACCCCGATGCAGTGGACGCCGGACCGCAACACCGGGTTCTCCACCGCCAACCCGGGCCGGCTCTACCTGCCGCCCAATCAGGACGCGGTCTACGGGTATCAGTCGGTGAATGTCGAAGCCCAACGGGACAGTTCGACATCGCTGCTGAACTGGACCCGCAGCATGCTGGCCGTGCGTGGCCGCCACGACGCGTTCGCGCTCGGCACGTTCCGCGAGCTCGGTGGCTCCAACCCGTCGGTGCTGGCTTATGTCCGCCAGATCGAGAGCGATGGCGATGCGGTGCTGTGCGTGAACAACCTGTCGCGGTTCCCGCAGCCCATCGAACTGAATCTGCAAGAGTGGAGCGGATATACGCCCATCGAGATGTCCGGCTACGTCGAGTTTCCCAGTATCGGTCAGCTGCCGTACCTGCTGACCCTTCCCGGACACGGGTTCTACTGGTTTGAACTGCGTGGGCCCGAGCGGGATCCGGAGGTGCCGCAATGAACCTCGACTTCGGTGACTGGCTGAGTCAGCAGCGCTGGTACGGCGGTCGCGGCCGCGAGTTATCCTCCGTTACACCAGGTCTGGTGTGTGAGTTGGGCGAGGATCTGGACCTGGTGCTGCTGCAGGTGTCCTATGTCGACGGGACCACCGAGCGCTATCAGGTGCTGGTGAAGTGGGATGCCGAACCGATCGAGGAGTACAGCTCGGTGGCCACCATCGGCAGCGATGCGGGGCGGACCGGCTATGACGCCCTCTACGACCAGGACGCCGCGCGATACCTGCTGGAGATGGTCGACCGTTCGGCGATGGTGGGGATGCTGAGGTGCACCAAAGAGCCGGGGGTCACCCTGCCGCTGGACGCGCTGGCCCGGGTTTCGGCAGCCGAGCAGAGCAACACCAGCGTGGTGTTCGGTCAGGACGCCGTGCTCAAGGTGTTCCGTCGGATCACTCCGGGGATCAATCCCGATATCGAGCTCAACCGCGTGCTGGCCCGGGCCGGCAACCCGCACGTGGCCAGGCTGCTCGGGGCGATCGATATCGACTGGGACGGTGAGCCTTTCGCGCTGGCGATGGTGACCGAATTCGCCGCCAACTCGGCCGAGGGCTGGGATATGGCCACCGCCAGCACCCGCGATCTGTTCGCCGAGGGCGATCTGTACGCCGACGAGGTGGGCGGTGACTTCGCCGCGGAGTCCTACCGGTTGGGGGAAGCGGTGGCCTCGGTGCATGCCTGCCTGGCCGAGCAGCTCGGCACCGAATCGGTACCGTTCCCGGCCGAGGCCATGTCGGCTCGGCTGGCTACCGCAGCAGAGGCGGTACCTCAACTGCGCGAGCATGTCTCGCTGATCGAGGACCGCTACCGCAAACTGGCCGACGAGCAGGTGAAGGTGCAGCGGGTACACGGCGACCTGCACCTGGGGCAGGTGCTGCGCACCCCGGAACACTGGCTGCTGATCGACTTCGAAGGCGAGCCCGGCCAGCCACTGGAGCTGCGGCGCACCGCCGACTCCCCGCTGCGCGACGTCGCGGGCATGCTGAGGTCCTTCGACTACGCGGCGTATGCCCGACTGGTGGACCTGGCCATCGATGATGACCAGGCGCGGCAGTTGTCTGCCCGGGCCCGGGAGTGGGCCGACCGCAACAGCACGGCGTTCTGCGACGGCTACGCCGCGGTGTCCGGTAGCGATCCACGCGAGCACGCCGCCCTGTTGGCGGCCTACGAGCTGGACAAGGCGGTGTACGAGGCCGCCTACGAGGTCCGGTTCCGGCCGAGCTGGTTGCCCGTACCGCTGGGATCGGTGACTCGCCTGATCGGCTGATATCTTCATTAGCATGCCTAATCAGCCCGCGCGTCGATCGGCGTCCGGTGGGCTGCTGATCGCGGTCCTTGCTGCAGCGGGCATCAGCGTCTCGCTCATGCAGACCCTGATCATCCCGTTGATCCCGCAACTGCCCGCACTGCTCGGCACCAGCGCGGCCAACGCGTCATGGGCGATCACCGCCACCCTGCTGACCGGTGCCGTCGCCACACCGATGCTGGGCCGCCTCGGGGATATGTACGGCCCCAAATGGATTCTCGTGTTGTGCGCGGCACTGCTGTTCGTCGGCTCGGTGATCGCGGCCCTGACGACCTCACTGATACCGCTGATCATCGGACGTGGTCTCCAGGGATTCGGCGCCCCGGTGATCCCGCTGGGCATCAGCGTGCTGCGTGCCGCCCTGCCGCCGGAGCGGGTGGCCTCGGCCATGGGGTTGATGAGTGCGTCATTGGGCGTCGGCGGCGCGCTGGGCCTGCCGCTGTCGGCGGTGATCGCCGAACAGTTCAACTGGCACGCCCTGTTCTGGTGTGCGGCCGCGCTCGGCCTGGCCTCGGGACTCCTGTTCGTCCTGCTGGTGCCGGACCTCGAACCGGTGTCCGTCGACCACCGTTTCGACCCGATCGGCGCCGTCACACTCGGCGCCGGCCTGCTGCTGCTGTTGCTGCCGATCTCCAAGGGCTCCATGTGGGGCTGGACCAGTGCCCCCACGTTGGGGATGCTGGCTGCCGCGGTGGCAACGTTCGGGGTGTTCACCTGGTGGCAGTACCGGGTGCCCTCGCCGATCGTGGACATGCGAACCACATTGAAACGGCCTGTGCTGCTGACGAACCTGGCCTCCATCGCGGTGGGATTCGGCATGTTTGCGCTGTCGCTGGTGGGCCCCCAGCTGCTGGAGATGCCCCGCGAAACCGGGTTCGGTCTGGGCCAGAGCATGATCGCCACCGGCTTGTGGATGGCGCCCGGCGGCCTGGCGATGATGGCGGCGGCTCCGGTCGCGGCCCGGGTGGTGTCCTCGCGCGGCCCGAAGATCGTGCTGGTGATCGGCTGCGCGATCATCGCCGTGGGTTACCTGGCCGGCACCCTGATGCTCGGCAGCCCCGTCGGCCTGTTGGTGCTCGGCCTGATCGTCAGCTTCGGCGTCGGATTCGCCTTCGCAGCGCTGCCCGCCCTGATCAACGCGGCGGTACCGGTGTCGGAAACCGCGTCGGCCAACAGCATCAACTCACTGGCCCGCTCGCTGGGCACCTCGACGTCGAGTGCGGTCATGACCGCGGTGCTGGCCCAGATGAGCATCACGTTCGCCGGGCAGGCGCTGCCGTCGCTGGATGGGTTCCGCACCGCGCTACTGATTGCGGCGGCCGCAGCCGCCGGTGCCGCACTCATCGCCATGGCGATTCCGAAAGGGCCCCGACCGGTTGCACCGGACGAGGCCCTCTCGAAGGAATACCGCTCAGAGCGTGACGATCTCGTAGCTGTCGAGCTGGCCGACCAGCGTCCGTAGCTGATCGGCGGACGTGCCCAGGGTGTGCTCGATCGCGGTCAGCCGCGCGGCGTAGTGCCCGATCGGATACTCCGCGGTGACACCGATACCGCCGTGCAACTGGATCGACTCCTGCGAGATGTGCCGGCCCGAGCGGCCGATCTGCAGTTTGGCCCGCGCCGCGATCACCGGGTCGAGCTCGCCGTCGGCGATGGACATCGCGGCGTACGTGCCCATGCTCTGCGCCAGCTCGAGCGACATGTACATGTCGGCGGCGCGCTGGGTCAGCGTCTGGAACTTGCTGAGCGTGACCCCGAACTGCTTGCGGGCCTTGAGATAATCGGCGGTCAGCCGCAGGGACTCATCCATTGCTCCGACCGCCTCGGCGCACAAGCCTGCCGAGATCCGGACCAGGGCATGGGCGATCGCCTCGGCCGCATCGGCGGCTTCGCCGAGCGGTTCGGCCGGAGTGGAATCCAGATCGATCTGGGCGCCGCGTTGTCCGTCGAACGTGCGGTAGCCCTGGCGCGTGACGTTCGCCGCGTCGACCAGGAACAGCCCGGTGCCGCCATCCGGCAGGACCGCGCTGACGATCAAGGTGTCGGCGACGTCACCGGCCAGCACCGGGTTCTTGGTGCCGCTCAGCGTCCACCCATCCCCGCTGCGCGTCGCGGCGGTCGTCACGCCTGCCGATCCCCGCACGCCCGGTTCAGAGTGGGCGAAGGCCAGAATCCGTTCGCCGGAGGCGACTTCGTCGAGAAGTGCACGCTGAGCGTCGGTACCGACCTCGGCGATGATTGCGCCGGGACCGATGGCGCCGTGCAGCACGGGCTCGGGAGCCAAACGGCGCCCGATCTCGTTCAGCACCACCATGATCTCGATCTGGCCACCAGAGTCCTCATCGAAACCCAGTCCCAGCACCCCGACCTCGGCGAGCTGGCCCCAAACTGTGCGGTCGAACCCGGGTTCGGTCGCTACCGTCTTGTTGCGTTTTTCGGTGTCATAGCCCGACAGCAGATCACGAGTGGTGTCGGCCAGCAGGTTCTGTTCGTCGGTCAGCTGAAAGTCCATGGCTCAACTCACAATCCGAGAATGGTGGAAGCGATGATGGTGCGCTGCACCTCGTTGCTACCGCCGTAGATCGACGTCTTGCGGTAGTTGAGGTAGTGCGGGGCGGCGTGCTGTGCCCAGTCCGGTGAGGCGATGTCGCCGGCCTCGTAGGGAAGGGCATCTGCGCCGGCCACCTCGACCAGCAGTTCGGTGGCGGTCTGCTGCAGCTGGCTGCCGCGTAGTTTGAGCACCGATGAGGCCGGACTGGGCTTGCCGTCGGCCGAATCGGAGGTCACCCGCATCTGCGTGAGTTCCAGTGCCAGCACGTCGTTCTCGGCCTCGGCCAGTCGCGCGGCGAACAGCGGATCGGCCAGCAGGCCGTTGGCCGCGGCACGTTCCTTGACCTCAGCGAGGCGCACCTTGGTGCGGGCCACCTGGGCGATTCCGGTGCGCTCGTTGCCGAGCAGGAACTTCGCATAGGTCCAGCCCTGGTTCTCCTCGCCGACGAGCTGGTCGGCGGGGACCCGGACGTCCTCGAAGAACACCTCATTGACCTCGACGCTGCCGTCGATCAGCTTGATCGGGCGCAGCGTGATGCCGGGGGTGTTCATGTCCATCAACAGGAAAGAGATACCCGCCTGCTTCTTGGGCGCCTGCGGGTCGGTGCGGACCAGGCAGAAGATCCAGTCGGCATACTGGCCGAGTGTGGTCCAGGTCTTCTGACCGTTGACCACGTAGCTGTCCCCGTCGCGGATCGCGGTGGTGCGCAGCGACGCGAGGTCCGAGCCGGCCTCCGGCTCGGAAAACCCTTGGCACCACCAGATGTCCAGCGCCGCGGTGGGCGGAAGGAAGCGTTCCTTGATCTCCTGGGAACCGAATTCGGCGATCACCGGGCCGACCATCCTGGCGTTGAAGGTCAGCGGCTCGGGGACGCTGGCCAACTGCATCTCGTCGAGCCAGATCTGCATCTGATTGGGCGTCCAGTCCTTGCCGCCCCATTCGACGGGCCAGTTGGGGACGGCCAGGCCGTGTTCGTGCAGGATTTTGTGCGCGGTGATGATGCCCTCGTTGCCGATCGGCAATCCCAGCCGGTTCTGTTCGCGAAGCTCGGCGGGAATTTTCGTCGTGTAGAAGGTGCGCAGCTCATCGCGGAAAGCTGCTTCCTCCGGTGTGAGCGCCAGTTGCATGACCGTCTCCCTGTAGGTGGATCTGACTGCACACTAAACCACCCGGTTGGTTGGGGGCGCCAGAGTCTGTCCAACGGGGTGGTTCAGCACCCGAAACCGTCGCCTGTGGCATGGGTCGACGACGGTGGAAACATGGCCGGCAGGTGAACGCCGAATGAAAGGATGATCGCTGGGCGCGGAAGGCCCGCGGCAGACCCGCTGAGACGCCGCAACCGTGGCCGCAGGGTAGTTGCCGCCGCTCTTCGGCTCGTACCCCCCAGCCCGCCCGGCCGGTGACATCGAACAGCGTTCAACGTCTACTAGGCGGCCACGGCTGCTACCCGTTCAAGTTACCAGATTTCCTGGTTGGGACAGGGAGATCTGGACGAAGAGCAACGCTTTGAATTGACGCTCAATCTGATTCGGCCTGCAGCACCAGGACGGCGCGCGCGTCCACCAGAACGGTGTTGCCGGCCGGGACGGTGTCGCGCACGGAGTTTGCCGAGGTGCTGATCGCCGGAACCCAGCGGGCACCGAATTCTGCCGGTGGTAACGCGAACTCGATCGGCTCATAGTGCGCGTTGAAACACAGCAGGAATGAGTCGTCGACGACGCGCTGACCCCGGACATCCGGGTCGGCGATGCCCTGCCCGTTCAGGTATACGGCCACCGACTTGGCGTACCCGGTCTCCCAGTCCTCGGCGGTCATGTCGGAGCCGTCGGGTGCGAACCAGGCGATGTCGGGCAATCCGGCTGTGCCCGCCTCGCGTACCGCCCGGCCGTCGAAGAACCGGCGACGGCGGAACACCGGATGCGCGGCGCGCAGGGCCGACACCGACCGGGTGAACTCGATCAGGTCGAGATCGGCTGTGGCCCAGTCGATCCAGGAGAAGTCGTTGTCCTGGCAGTAGACATTGTTGTTCCCGCGCTGGGTGCGGCCCAACTCATCGCCGTGCGAGAGCATCGGAACACCCTGGGAGAGCAGTAGCGTGGCCAGGAAGTTCCGCTGCTGACGGGCGCGCAGGGTGTTGACCGCAGGATCGTCGGACGGACCTTCGGCGCCGCAGTTCCACGACTTGTTGTTGCTCTCCCCGTCGCGGTTGTCCTCGCCGTTGGCCTGATTGTGTTTCTCGTTGTAGGACACCAGGTCACGCAGTGTGAAGCCGTCGTGCGCGGTGACGAAGTTGATCGAGGCGAAGGGTCGCCGGCCGGTCTGCTCGTACAGATCGGCCGAACCGGTAAGCCGGTAGGCGAACTCGTCCAGGGTGGCCGGCTCGCCGCGCCAATAGTCGCGCACGGTGTCGCGGAACTTCCCGTTCCACTCGGTCCATTGCGGCGGGAAGTTACCCACCTGGTAGCCGCCGGGCCCGACGTCCCACGGCTCGGCGATCAGCTTGACCTGGCTGACGATCGGATCCTGTTGCACCAGCTCGAAGAACGCACTCAGCCGGTCCACGTCGTAGAACTCGCGGGCCAGCGTGGCGGCCAGGTCGAAGCGGAACCCGTCGACGTGCATCTCGGTGACCCAGTAGCGCAACGAGTCCATGATCAGCTGCAACGAGTGGGGATGGCCGACGTTGAGACTGTTGCCGGTCCCGGTGTAGTCCATGTAATACCGCTTGTCGTCGTCGACCAGCCGGTAGTAGGCGGCATTGTCGATACCGCGCATCGACAGCGTCGGCCCCAGGTGGTTGCCCTCGGCCGTGTGGTTGTAGACGACGTCGAGGATCACTTCGATGTCGTTGGCATGCAGCTCGCGCACCATGGCCTTGAATTCCTGGACGTGGCCGCCGGGGGTGGCGGCCGAACTGTAGCGCGGGTCGGGTGCCAGGAACCCGATCGTGTTGTAGCCCCAGTAGTTCGACAAGCCCTCTTTGACGAGTGTGGAATCGTCCACGAAGTGGTGCACGGGCATCAGCTCGATGGCATTGACCCGCAGCGCTTTCAGATGCTCGACGATCACCGGGTGCGCGACCGCCGCATAGGTGCCGCGTAGCTGCTCAGGAATGTCCGGGTGGGTCTGGGTGAGGCCCTTGACGTGCGCTTCGTAGATGACGGTGTCGGCGTATTCGTGACTGGGCGGGTGGTCAACGCCCCAATCGAAATAGGGGTTGATCACCACGGCTTTCGGCATGCCGGCCGCCGAATCGTCGTCGTTGCGGCTGTGCGGATCGTCGAAGTTGTAGGAGAACAGCGGCTGACCCCAGTTGAAGTCACCTTCGATCGCCTTGGCGTAGGGGTCGAGCACAAGCTTGTTCGGGTTGCAGCGATGCCCCGACGCCGGATCGTAGGGGCCGTGCACCCGGTAGCCGTAGCGCTGGCCGGGCTCGATCCCTGGAATGAAACCGTGCCAGACGAATCCGTCGACCTCGGGAAGCGTCACCCGCGTCTCGTGCAGTGCCCCGGACTCGTCGGTATCGAACAGACACAGTTCGACCCGGTCGGCGACCTCGCTGAACAACGCGAAATTGGTACCCGAGCCGTCATAGGTCGCGCCGAGCGGGTAAGCCTTGCCCCGCCACGCTTCCACAGTCACAAGTCGACCTTACGGCGCCCGGGGGACTGCGGTCGGGCGAACGAGCGGCGGTACGTTACCTCTGTGGCCAGTCGCCCTGATCTACCCGAGTACCGGACGGTGCGGGTCGCCGTGGATGGCTCGGTCGCGGTCGTCACGCTGGACCGTCCGCAGCAGCGCAACGCTTTCGGCGGTGGGATGCGCGAGGAGCTGGCCGACGCCTATCTGCGTTGCGGCGCCGACGATGCGATCCGGGTGATCGTGCTGACCGGCACACCGCCGGCGTTCTGCGCAGGTGCGGATCTCGGCGCGGGGGAGCAGACCTTCACCGAACCGGGGCAGGAGTTCAGCGCCGCCGGCCTGGCGGTACCGGCCTGGACCCTGGATAAGCCGGTGATCGCGGCCGTCAACGGACACGCGATCGGCATCGGCCTGACCCTCGCATTGCAGTGCGACATCCGATTCTTCGCCGCCGATGCCCGGTACGGTGTGGTGCAGGCCCGGCGTGGCATGGTCGGCGACGCCTACTCGCACTGGGTGCTTCCGCGACTGGTGGGCCTGGCCAACGCCGCCGAGATCCTGTTGACCGGAGCCACATTCGACGGCCGCCGCGCAGTCGAACTCGGCCTGGGCAGCCGGGTACTCCCGGCCGGGCAGGTGCTGCCCGCGGCTCTGGAACTCGCACACGACATCGCGGTCAACACCGCGCCGATGTCGGTCGCGGCCAGCAAGCGGCTGCTGTGGGATTCCTATGACCTCGACCGCGCGGGAGTCGGAGCCCGGGAGACCCAGATACACCTGCAGTTGATGGCACACGACGACGCGCGCGAGGGCGTGCGCGCCTACGTCGAGCGTCGGGATCCGCGCTGGACAGGCCGACCCGTCGACCCCACTAGGTGATTTCGACTCCGGCGGAACGCAATTCGGCCAAGGCCGCAGCGCAGCTCTCCGGCGCGATCCCGGCCGTCAGGCCGGTGAGTACGCGGGTGTGCAGCCCTGCCTTCACCGCGTCGGCGGCGGTGGCCGCGACGCAGTAGTCGGTGGCGATGCCCACCACGTCGACCGCTTCGACGCCGCGCTCGGCCAGCCAGTCCGCCAGCGTCGTCCCGGAAGCGTCGACCCCTTCGAACCCGCTGTAGGCCGCCGAATGGTGGCCCTTCTCGAACACTGCCGCCAGCGTGGTCGCATCGAGATCGGGGTGGAACGCCGCGCCAGGGGTATCGGCCACGCAGTGCCGCGGCCACGACGTCCGGTAATCGGGGACATCGGAGAAATGCTCACCCGGATCGATGTGGAAATCCTTGGTGGCCACCACGTAGTCGTAGCCGTGGTCGGTGGCCAGCAGTGCGGTGATATCCCGCGCCACGGCAGCACCACCGGCGACCGCCAGCGAACCACCCTCGCAGAAATCGTTCTGCACGTCGGCGACGATGAGTGCCCGGGTCTGCCTCGGCGTCATGTTTCCGACGCTACCCGCCGAACAGCAGGTACAGCCCGGTGAAGGTATAGCCGACCATCACCAGCATCGTCGCCAGTTGGCCGGTCAGCTGATGTCGCTTCGGCAGAAGACGCAGGGCCCGGTCGTGGGCCGCGATCACCCCGGCTACGTGACCGGCGAGCACGAAACCGACCTTGAGGGTGGCCAATAGCGTCGGATGAGCGGACAGGAAGTAGCTGACCTGCACGTCGTGGAGCCCCAACAGCAGGATCACCGTCTGCTGGCCGCGCTCGACGAGATAGGACAGGTAGTGCGCGAACACGTAGCCGATGACGATCGGGATCAGTGAATGCGCCATCAGCCCCGGCAATTCGCGGCGCAGCCGGCGGTCGACCCCACCGGTGGTGCGGGTGGCCGCCCAGAACGTGACCGCCACCGTCGTGGCGAACACCAGCAGACCCGCGGTCCGGATCAGACTGGAGCCCAGCGACGATCCTGAATGCGCGTCGACGAAGTTCCGCCACTGCGGCATCGCCGAGAAGCTGTCGAACGCGGTGGATCCCAGCAGCACCGCCAGTAGAGCGACCAGTCCCGGCCGCACCGTCAGCGACGGCAGGTGATCGAACGGATTGCCCAGCACGAACCGGCCGTCGTGGCGGCGCACCGGGGAGACCTTCGATGTGACCGTGCTGTACACCTCGAACGGGTCGGCGCTCTCCAGCCAGCGCTGCCCGCAGCACAATGCCCCGGCGAGCGTCACCGCCAGGTAGACCAACAGCCAGTTGCGAATCGCCACGATCGATCCCGGGTCCGGGCTGGCCAACTCCAGCCATACGAAGGCGAACAACCCCGCGGCGGCAGGCCAGTAGCCGAGCCGCTCGGGGTAGTGCCACCGGGCCGCGACGGGCACGAAGCGGTACAGCGTCCGGACCGGAGAGATGAGCCGCCACACCGGGCCCAACAGCACCGAGGCCGCGACCAACCCCACCCACAGCAGGACGTAGAAGACCCCCGGCAGCGGATTGGTGCCCGCCGGCCGGGCAAACCCGGTGTACGCCACCCAGCCGGCGAGGGCGAGTGCGAACAGACCCACGGTCCACCGGGTCACCGGGGAGTCCACCGCGACCGTCACCCAGGACGGCAGCGGCAGGCCTGGTTTGTCCGGATCGAACCGGGGCCGACGCCAGGCCAGCGCCACCACCGCGAACGTGAACGTCAACGTCCATGCCGCACCGATCAGCGCATACGTATAGGGAATCGGGAGGTCGGTCGAACCGCCCAGACCGTGGGCCAGTACCGCGGTCGCCCGGGGCGTCACTGCTGCACTTGCACGCTGGCGATCGTGCGGTTCAGGTGGTGCAGCTCGATGTCGACGGTGCCGGGCACATCGACGGCGAACTGGAACTGCTGGCCGTTACGCGCCTCGATCTTGAAGCTGTGCTCGGGATTTGAGTGCACGTGCAACTCGTCGGCGGCGTCGCTGTTCACCCGGACCACGATCGGCTCGCCGACCTTGCCACGCACCCGTTCGTTGGTCGGGGTTACCTCACCGCCCTTGATGGTGACGTCGATCAGCAGCCGGGCGGGCGCCTGCTGCTCGTTGGTCATGTCCGACGGGTTCACGGTGGTAACCGAGGGAGTGGCCGAACCGGCTGAGCCGTCGGTCTTCTCGGACTCCCCGGAGCCGCTACAACCGGCGGTCACCAGGGCGAGGGCGGACGCCAGGACGATGACACTGCTTCTGAGGTTGATCACGGTGAACCATCTTCGCCTGAGGGCTCGTCGCTGTCCTCGCCGCGGCGCCTGTCCCGCATGGCCACGTACACCACGACGCCGACCACGACCAAGGCCGGAGCGAAGGCCGGCAACGCCAGCAGCAACGTGTGGTCGGCCTGATACGTCATGTGCGCCCGGCGGGTTCACGGCCCGCGGCCAGCTCCCTGGCGTTGATCCGGCCCGCACCCCAGGTCAGCCCGGCGATCAGGATCAGCGTGCACACCAGCACCACCAGCGAAGCCACGTTGTACAGCCAGGACGGGTGATCGAGGTTGCGTTCACGCTGCAGAATCTCGATCTCCTGTACGAACTCTCGGCTGCTTGAGCTCAGCGCCGGAGTCTCGGTGGCACCGATGCCCGGATCAGCGGGCAGGAAGATCGGTACACCGGCCATGGTGGTTCCGTCCTGTACGCGCAGCAGGGTCTTCCATTTCCCGGACACCGGGATGGGTTGCGTCGAGCGGTAATGGCCAGGACCGACCTTCTCCAACCGGTCGATCATCAGGCTACGATCGTTCGCCAGGCCACCCTGCCACGCCAGGATCGACACCCACTCGGGGTTGTCGCTGACCAGGTCGGCCGGGGTGATCTGGACATCGGCAGAAGCCATGCGTTGCCCGTTCTGGGCCGGCAGATCCGTCAAAGTGATGGTGGCACTGGCATTTTGCGGAGCCTCGGTGCGCAGCCCGTTGGCCACGGCGCCACCGATCACCAGGACGGTGGCCACCACGATGGAGATTCCCACCGCGGGCCGGGGCAGCGGCTGCCCCGTGAGTACCAGGGCCAGCAGTGCGCCGCACAGGCCCATCGCGACGGCGACCGGGATCGCCATGCCCAGCGCTTCACCCCACATGCTGGTCGGCCAGGGGTAGTGGTAGACCGCGCCGATCCACAACGATTCGAGCCAGAGCCCGACGGTGGCCACACCGAGCCCGCCCACAGCGCCGAACAGGATGGGGCGCTTCACAAGTGGGGTCAGGGCCAGCAGTTCCACCACCAGTGCCGGGCCCAGGTAGAGCGCGAACCAACTGATCGGGCCGCCGAGTACCGGGCCGACGACGAAGGCCACGGCTCCGCGCAGTGCGATCGCGAATGCGGCGGCGATCAGCGCGGCGCCCGGGCCGAGGACCAGGCGCGCCGCGACCGCGGCGAAGGCCGCCGCGGCGGCGATCATCATCGGCTGCAGCACCAGACGGAACTGCTCGACGCCAAAGTCGTATTCGATCTGGAATACCGACAGGCCGATGAACAAGCCGCCGAAGGACAGGAAGTAGAGGAACTTGTTGAACTTGCTGTCCTCGGCCACGCCGTCCGGGCCCATGGCCACCCGGCCCTCATGTTCGAGCAGCAGCACGGCGATCAGTGACAAACCCGCACCGCCGATGAGCATCAAATGGGTTGGGCCCCAAAGGGTGACGTCCTGACCGAAGATCCGGTGCCAGATGTCGTCGAGCGGGAAACCGATCAGCGCGTACAGGCCGCATAGCGCCATCAGCACACCACCCACCGGGGCGTACCAGGTGCGGGTGATCCGGATGGCGGCCGGGCCGGGCTTGTCGTAGGGCAGCACGATGGCCATCGACCCGGCGATGAACAGCAGGAACAGGCCGATCAGGATGAAGTAGTGCGCGGGGTTGGCCAGCGGACCCGCGTCGCGCCCCTTGCCGATGTGCAGGCTGACGTCCCAGATGAAGCCGAACAGCGCGCAGATGATGGTCGCGGTGAACAGGAACACCTGCAGCGCCACCCACGGCGGCCGGTGGAACTTGCGGCCCAGCCATTCGGCGAAGTTGTTCAGCCACGTGATGCGTCGGTTGCGATGTAGGTAGCCGATCCACAGCAGGGCGACGGTGACGATCAGGGCGACCACCGACATCCCGATCACCTGATCGAGTGCGGCACCGCCGCCTTCTGTGCCGGCGGCCGCGGTGAGCGTGACATCCGTTGAGCCCATCATGACCTCCGGTCAACCGACTGTGGTGTCGGTGACTGATGTTGCCAGAACTGGGCTGCTCCAAACAGATGTTCCGTCAGCTCCACGGTGTGACAGGACGATCCCTCGGCTCGCCGTCGACGAACACGTCGACCCGCTCGTCGAAGAAGCAGACGCGGTCGCCGACCGGCACCGCGTCGGTCAGCGGTTCGTGATAGGCCCAGGCCAGATCGGCTGGTCCACCGGGTATGGAGTAGTACGTGGCCCGCCCCTTGTATGCGCAGTATGTGACGGTGTTGCTGACGTCGAGCGGGGTGGTGACGTCTGCGCGGGGCAGGTAGTAGCGGGTGGGCAGCCCGGTCTCGAATAACAGCATGGGATCGCAGGATTCGGCCAGCACCCGTCCGTCGAGTTCGATGCGGATGCGGCGTCGGCTGCGCCGGATGTCGATCCGGTGGAACGGGTCGTGCGGGTGCGCGACGATCGGCTCGTCCTCCTCGCGCCATTCGAAGGTGGAGAAATCCAGGATCAGGTAGCCGGCCAGATCCGCGTCGTCGGGCTGAAAGGCTGCGGCCGCACCGGTTTCCTCACCGGCGATGACGTCGAACGCCGTGCCCGGACAGGTGTGCGCGGTGAACGGGACTGACGGATCGAGGAAGCCGGGGATCTCGTCATCCCCGACATCCCCGCCGGCCGGAACAAGTTGTGCGGTCAACGCCGAACGCGGCACCGCGTACGTCGGGACCACCCGCCGCGGCTCCCAGATCAGGACCGCCTCACCGGTGTCGGCGACCGGCTCGCCACCCAGGCAGATCCGGATTCGTTTGGCAGTGGGCTGGTATCGCAGGGCGTCCAGCTTGCTGCCCAGCAGTTCATCCATTTTCACTGCCATCCGGTCATTATCGACTCAGATGGCAGCGGCTGTCTGCTACTTGACGTCGACGTACACCGTGCGGGTGGTGACGGCGCTCAGCGTGTCGGTACGGCTGAAGTTCGGACCCGGCCGAACGGCGACGACGGACGCCTGATCCAGTGGTTGCGATCCGAGCCGGTTGACGATCACCGTGTAACCCTGCGATTGCAGCTCCTTGATGGTTTGCTGGGCATTGCTGGGGCCGTTGGGTGCGGCTGCTACCGGTCCTGCCAGGCCGATGGCCACCGCGGCGACGCCGCCGATCACGGCGACGATGATCCGAGACTTTCCAATTCTGGTCCGCACGGGACTGCCCTCGATTCCGATCTTCGCTACGCTTCCAGATACCCGGTGAAACCGGCAGCTCAGGCGCTTTAGTTCCGATGGCAGAAATTGATCGATCAAATGACCGGATCTGTGTGAAGGCAGCGAAATTGGCCGCCCTACGGCTGCGGCAGCGCGACGGGGTCACCTGTGGCCCGACAGTCGCGGTGGTGGCCGGTGCCATGCTCGATCACGTATACCGCGCGGAGTTGCTGCGCCCCGATGGCGATACCTGGTTCGCCGCGGAGCAGGGTCGAATTCACGCTGCCGTCAACAGGATTTGGCCCCGGCGGCTGGGGACCACGCCCGCGGGGATGGCCCGCGCACTGACCGACCACAGTGCGAAACGTGGAGTGACCTACCGATGGCGGCGCTTCCGCGGCTCCCGCGATGCGTTGTCGGATGTGCGTCGTGCTGTCACGGACGGCTGGCCGGTGCCGATGCTGATCGGCGAGCGCGGCATCCCACGGCACTGGGTGCTGATCGTCGGCGCGGGCCGGGATGCTCTGGAGTGCTACGAACCGTCGTCGGGCGACGTGCTGCCGATCGACATCGCGGCGGTGCGCGGTGCGCGGTTGACCGGGCTGGGATTCCCACGGCCCTTCGCGTTTGTCCTACCGTCGAAGCATGGCCCGGAAATACGCGACCGCTGACCGAGTGGGCATCGACGAACTCCTGGATTTCATGCGCCCCAGGCACCACATGGTGCTGACCACGTTCCGGGCCGACGGCTCGCTGCAGACGTCACCGGTGACCGGCGGGGTGGATGAGCAGGGGCGCATCGTGATCGCGAGCTACCCGCAGCGGGCCAAGGCCGCCAACCTCCGGCGCACGCCCCGGGCCAGCGTGATCGTGCTGTCCGAGGAGTTCAACGGACCGTACGTGCAGATCGACGGTGACGCCGAGGTAATCGGATTGCCGGATGCGGTGGAGCCGCTGGTCGACTACTTCCGCGCGGTCGCCGGTGAACACCCCGACTGGGATGAGTACCGGCAGGCGATGGTGGACCAGGGCAAGTGCCTGATCCGGATTACCCCCACGCGCTGGGGACCCGTTGCCACGGGTGGCTTCCCTCCGGCCTGAGCGCCGGCCGACGCGTTGCGTTGGATAGCAGGTCAAACTATAGTCTGGACACATGTCCAGAGGGTTCGGAGTCGACGCGTGAGCGTGTATTCCCAGCTCAGCACGATTCCGGCCGTCGGGTGATCTGATTATGCGTATCGCGTTGCTGTCTTATCGGAGCAAGACCCACTGCGGTGGCCAGGGTGTCTACGTGCGTTATCTGAGCCGCGGGCTGGCCGAACTCGGTCATCACGTCGAGGTGTTCTCCGGTCAGCCGTATCCCGAGGGACTGGATCCGCGGGTCACGCTGACCAAGGTGCCGAGCCTCGACCTCTACCGCGAACCGGACCCGTTCCGCGTGCCGAGGCCGAGCGAGATCCGCGACCATATCGACGCCCTGGAACTGGGCACGATGTGGAGCGCCGGGTTCCCCGAGCCCCGGACGTTCACGATGCGGGTGGCCCGGATCCTGGCGGCGCGCCGCGACGAGTTCGACGTGGTGCACGACAACCAGAGCCTGGGCTCGGCGCTGTTGAAGATCGCCCGCCTCGGCCTGCCGGTCGTCGCGACCGTGCACCACCCGATCACCCGCGACCGGGTGGTCGAGGTCGCCGCCGCCAAGTGGTGGCGCAAGCCGCTGGTGCGGCGCTGGTACGGGTTTGCCGAGATGCAGAAGAAGGTGGCCCGCAAGATCCCCGAATTGCTCACGGTGTCGTCGTCCTCGGCTGCCGACATCGCCGAGGACTTCGGGGTGACACCGAATCAGCTGCACATCGTGCCGCTGGGGGTGGACACCGAACTGTTCAAGCCTGCCGAGCACCGGGTGCGCGGGCGCATCATCGCGATCGCGAGCGCCGACGTCCCCCTCAAGGGGGTCAGCCATCTGTTGCATGCCGTGGCCCGGCTGCGGGTGGCCCGCGACCTCGACGTGCAGTTGGTGTCGAAGCTCGAACCGAACGGGCCGACCGAGAAACTCATTGCCGAGCTCGGCATTTCCGACATCGTGCACAGCTCCAGCGGATTGAGCGATGAGGAACTCGCCGCGCTGCTGGCCTCCGCCGAGGTGGCCTGCATCCCGTCGCTGTACGAGGGCTTCTCCCTGCCCGCCGTGGAAGCCATGGCCAGTGGGACCCCCATCGTGGCCAGTCGCGCGGGTGCACTGCCCGAGGTGGTCGGCGACGACGGGGCCTGCGCCCGGTTGGTGCGTCCGGCCGACGTCGACGAGCTGACCACCGTGCTCGGCGAACTGCTCGACTCGCCGTCGGAGCGTCACAGGCTCGGCGCCGCGGGGCGCCAGCGCGCACTCGAGGTCTTCAGTTGGGAATCGGTTGCCGCACAGACGGTATCGGTGTACGAGATGGCCCGTGAGCGGGTAGCGAAGAAGGTGACGTCATGCTGACCGTCGATTTCGACCGACTCGGTGTCGGACCGGGCACCACGGTGATCGACGTCGGCTGCGGCGCGGGCCGGCACACGTTCGAGGCGTACCGGCGCGGAGCGTCTGTCGTCGGCTTCGACCAGAGTGCGTCCGACCTCAACGACGTCGACACGATGCTGCAGGCCATGCGGGAAGAGGGCGAGGTCCCGCTGTCGGCCAAGGGCGAGGCCGTCAAAGGCGACGCGCTTGACCTCCCGTATCCCGACGCCAGCTTCGACTGCGTCATCGCTTCGGAGATCCTGGAGCACGTCCCGCAGGACGAGCGCGCCATCGCCGAACTGGTACGCATTCTCAAGCCGGGTGGCTCGCTGGCCATTACGGTGCCGCGCTGGCTTCCGGAAAAGGTCTGCTGGCTACTGTCCGACGAGTACCACGCCAACGAGGGCGGGCACATCCGCATCTACAAGGCCGACGAATTGCGCGACAAGGTCCTTGCGCACGGGCTCACGCTCACCCATACGCACCATGAGCACGCACTGCACGCGCCGTACTGGTGGCTCAAATGTCTTGTCGGCACCGAGAAGAACGACCACCCGGCGGTCAAGGCCTATCACCAGATTCTGGTGTGGGACATGATGGGCCGGCCCTGGCTGACCCGCACTGCCGAGTCGCTGCTGAACCCGGTGATCGGCAAGAGCGTCGCGCTCTATTTCCGCAAGCCGGAATTCGGCGGGTAGGCGCACCCGGTGCTGGTTCCTGAGATCCCCGGGGTGCCCGGAGTTTTGACGCCCGACGACTGCCTGCAGACGGCGCAGTCGATTGCCGCAACCCAGGAATCTTCAGGTGCGCTGCCGTGGTTCGACGGCGGCCACACCGACCCGTGGGACCACGTGGAGAACGCCATGGCGCTGACCGTGGCCGGTTTGATCGAACCGGCCCGGGCGGCCTTCGACTGGTGCCGCACCGTGCAGCGTCCGGACGGTTCCTGGCCGATCCAATTGCGTAACGGTGTCATCGAGGACGCCAACAGCGACAGCAACTTCTGCGCCTACGTGGCCACCGGCGTCTGGCATCACGTACTGATCACCGGGGACCGCGCGTTCGCCGAGTTGATGTGGCCGGTGGTGACCCGGGCGCTCGACTTCGTGCTGGGTCTACAGGCCTCGGGTGGTGAGATCTACTGGGCCGCCAGCCCGTCAGGTCCGGTCGAGGAGGCGCTGCTGACCGGCTGCGCCAGCGTGTACCACAGCATCCGGTGCGGGCTGGCGCTGGCCGACTATCTCGACGACCCCCAGCCGGAATGGGAAGTGGCCGTCGGGCGACTCGGCCACGCCATCGCCACTCACCCAGAGGCGTTCTCCGCCAAGGACACCCACGCGATGGAGTGGTACTACCCGGTGCTCGGCGGCGCGCTGCGCGGGGCAGCGGCCCAAGCGCGTATCGATGATCGTTGGGACGATTTCGTGGTGCCCGGACTGGGCATCCGTTGCGTCGATCACCGGCCCTGGGTCACCGGTGCGGAGACCTGCGAACTGGTGATGGCCCTGGACGCGATCGGGGACACCCGGCGGGCCACCGAGCAGTTCACTGCCATGCAGCACCTACGCGAGAACGACGGATCCTATTGGACCGGACTGGTTTTCGCCGACGGTAAGCGCTGGCCCGAGGAACGCACCACCTGGACCGGCGCTGCCATGATCCTGGCCGCCGACGCGCTGTCGCAGACCACCGCGGCCAGCGGCATCTTCCGGGGCGTCGGGCTGCCGCGCGGCCTGGAGGGCGAGTACGACTGTGAGTGCGTGGCGGGCAGGTAGGTGCACTCCTCCGCCTTCAAGCCATCGCCGACTCGCCTGGTGCTCTCACCCAACGCGGTCATCTGGTCTCGGGTCAGTGGCGCGAGATAATGCCGCTGGACGATCAGGGAATAGGTTTGCAGCGCCGGCCGCAGATGATCCTGTCCCTTTCGGGTGATCCCGACGACGACGATTCGCCTGTCCTCGCGGCTATGAACCCTGCGCACTAAACCCCGATCCTCCAAGCGGCCCACGAGCCACGTCACCCGGCTCGGCACGACAACCAGTAGCTCTGCCAGAGCGCCCATTCGGACATAGTCAGGCGGGTCGGTATTGAGCCGATGGAGCATTTGCACATCGGGAACCGTGAGGTCGTGTTGTGCGGTGAGAGCAGCATTGATCTCGCGGTAGAGCAGGGTGGCCGAGTCGCCGAAATGCTGCCAACTCCGCCACTCGTCGTGACTCACCTCCGCAAACACCCGAGTCACCATCGCGTCGCAGCATCTCCTTCGTCGAGCGGGACGCCGGCCCGGGCGGCCAACGAATCACCCCGGTCGACATCACAGCCCAGTCGGCGAATCCGGTCTATGCAGATTGGGACACCCGGCAGGCGTCCTACACTGCTGCCCCATGGATGTGCCGTTGGTTCGGACGCCGATCACGCGGCTCGAGGATCTCGGCGACGCCGTCAATCAGGCCGGGCTGAAGGCGTTCCAACTGTCGGGCGCAGCACCCAGCGGCAGCCTGCTGCACGCCGCCCATGCGGGTGTGGCACTGAGTTCGGGCCAGTTCGACAGCCGGGTGCAGATCGGCGGGGCCCTGTCCGATGAGGCAATTTCGATCTGTGTCGGGCTACAGATTCCGCCGAGGAACCGGCTCATGCTGCGCGACATCGACACCGGGATCGTCAGCCTGTTTCGGCCCGGCGATGAGCAAGAGGCATTTCACGACCACAACACCCGCTATGCCGTCATCACCCTGAGCGAGGAGACCTTGGAGAGCGAGGCCGAGCGTCTCGGACTACCTTTCTCCCCCAATGCGTTTCGACACACCGGCATTCACCCGCAGCCGATGGCGCGAACACATCTCACCGCGATCTCCACTGTCCTGGCCCGCCTGCATCAGGCTGACAGCCAAACCCGACTCGACTCCGCGGCGCTGGCAGATATCGTGGCGGCCCTGATCGGCCATTTCTCGCAGCGGCCTGCGCCGTTGATCCTCCGGCCGCTGCGGCAACGCGAAAAAATCGTCGAGTTGACCCGTACGCACATCGACCAGAACCTCGATCAACACCTCGACACCGAAGACCTTGCACGCCGCGCGGGGGTGTCCCGGCGAACCCTCACCAGGGCATTCGAGGAAACACTCGGCGAGTCACCGCGGTCATATGTCACGCGAATGCGCCTGCACCGCATCCGGTGTGACCTCCTCGCAGCCGACCCCCGGGCTACGACGATCGCCGATGTCTCCAACCAGTGGGGCATCAGCGAACTCGGCCGCATGTCGGCCAGATACCGCGCCCTGTTTGGCGAACTGCCGTCACAAACCCGACTGCGCGGTACGCGCTGATCGACGACGGTTTCAGACTGGAACCGGTTGCAGTTCGGGGCGGACGGAACGGGCTCGTCTGCACATTGTTTGAATCTTGAATCTTTCAGCGACGTGTTGATCAAGCCTCAGAAGCAGCAAATCCCCAGTTCACTGGCCATGCCGCTGGGCTGCCCACACTGTGCACTCCCGATCAATCTTCGCTGGATGCATATTCCTAGACCCTCTCACTGCACTACCTTCTGGTCGTCCCCAGCCTGTTCCAGGAAGGAACACATCTTGCAACTCGCCCTTCGGCCCTATGTGACGGCCGGCGTCGCCCTGGTGGGCGCCAGCGTCATCGCCGTCACACCGGTAACCGCGCCTTCCGTAACTGCGCCGGCCACACAGGTCTCGACCGCGTCCGTCGCCCTCACCGCAGCAGTCGACCCGATCACCAGGTGGGTAGAAGTCCTCGGGCAGACGGCCGCCAACGCGGCCGAGTTTGGCGGCGCCATTGCGGCTGACCCAGCGCCCATCCTGCGCCAGATCCTCGCCAATCAGCTCTCGTACGCGAACCAGATCGGTACCTCGCTGTCGACGGCTGGGGAGTATCTCAGCAACTGGGCAACGGGGCAGCTGCCGAACCTGCTCGAGCAACTGAGAACCAAGCTCGCCCAGGGTGACCTGACCGGAGCCGGAAATGTCGTCAGCACCGCCATCATCACCTTGGCGATGAACATGTTTCCGATGCTCGACATCGTGAAGATCCCCTACCAGATATCGCAAAACATGACGGCGGTACTGAAAGCGATGACGTTCCAGTCATTCTCCAATCTCGGCCTGGTGGCGAACCTCGGCATGGGTGCTATCGCGGAAGTGCAGATAATGACCCAGTTTGCCTTTGACACCGGGCAGGCGTTGGTCGACGCCGCCAAGGACGGGGACCCGTTGGCAGCACTCAGCACCATCGTCAACTTTCCCGCTGACTTCACAGGGGCCCTGCTCAATGGGCCCTGGATTCCCCCGTTTGTCATCGACGGCATCGAAATCGTCCCCGGTTATTTCGCGCAAGGACTATTGAGGACCCTAGATACCAACCCCGTTTACGCGCTGTTGGCGACCGTGCCTAGAGCGATTGCCGCCGCGATCACTCCACCCGCCGCGACGGCGAGCCTTGCCCTCCCGCTGGAGGCAACCGCGCCGGAAACCGCAGGTACCGAACTGTCCCTACCCGAGGGGGCGCCCACCTCGATCCCTGGCACAGCGCCCGTGACACTGACGGGCTTGGAGTCGCCAACGAATGGCTTCCCGACGTCGATCGCCGGCGTCTTTGCAGCGGCAGCCGACTCGTTGGCACCGAAAACCGTGACCCTGACACCGGATACGGAGATCGCCGCCGCTGAAGAGCCAGTTTCCGTGACCACCGTCGAGACACCGGCGGCCGACGCCGATTCGACGGTTGCACCGGCCGAGGATGCCGATTCCGGTGCGGCGCAGGGCTCCTCGGATGGCTCCACCGATCTCAGTGACGGCAACAAGGCGACGCCGGGCGCGAGCCCTGTGAAAGCCAAGCACCGGCAGGTGACTCGCCCCAACGCCGCGCTGAAGACCATCGGTGCCGACGTCGACAAGGCGGTTTCCAAGGTGGCAGACGGAGTCAAGAAGGCGCTCGGCGGCAAGAAGAAGGACGCCAAGGCCAACGCGGGAAGCGATTCGGGAAGCAGCAGCTCCACCAGCGGGGGATCCACAGACTAGGTGCCGCTTCGGTGGGTTAGTCGCTGGGAACCACACGTACGTATAGGCGATTGTTCGCGAACACCGTCGAACTTCTGGCGGGTAGCTGCAGTGCTCGCGGTAGCGGTTCGCGGAGCTGTGGCCAGATCAGGTGCATAACCGTCCGAACCCTCAGAACCTGTAGATGCACACAGCTGAGCACCGCCCGCACCGCCCGCGCCGCGACACTGAAATCTTTGGAGCGCACGAATGATGGCCTACGAGTACGACGACATCGAATGGCGGTGTGCCACTCAGGCCTCCACCGGGACCGAACGCGGCTACCGCGCAGACGAAGAATGCCGCGCGGCGAGGATGCGCGGTAGCAATTCCCCTGTTGAAGTATTCCGCCCGCTTCGAGCGCCGCCGACAACACCGAGCGACATGTCCTGGGCGCAGACCCGTTGCCGCGGTCAACGTTGCTGAACTGCTGCGGATCTGGCACCCGCGGCGCCGCAGGCATTTCCGACGGCAACAAGGTGGCAGGCGTCAAGAAGGCGATCCGCCTGCCATCCTCACATCCCGACATTCGGTGAAAATGCGTGTGTAAGTGCACAATTCGACACCAGAGCACGTTTCAGAAAGACGTTCATATCGGCGCGAAAGCCGGATTACATTGCGCCCGTCGGTCCGAGCATCGGCATCGAGTTCGGAAAAAGCCAACCCCACCAATGTTCAACGTCATCTAGGTCTAGAAGGAGAAGTCCAAGTGGAAATGTCCGTCCGTTCATATCTCACCGCTACCACCGCGCTTGTTGGTGCCGGTGCGATAGCTCTGAGCCCACTCAGTCCCGTTGATTCGAATATGAGTGATTTGCGCGCTCCTGTGGTGGAGTTGGACGTCGGGTTGGTCGCGGCACCGTTCCCGTTGCAGACGGTGCTGAACACCGCCATCAACTCGGCGAACAACGTGTATGCGGTGGGGCAGGGAATGTGGGCGTTGCCGGCGCCTCTGTTGCGGCAGGTGGCTGCCAATCTGATCCAGTACGCCTCGATTGAAGTAGGTGCGTTTCAGTCGGCGGCCAATGCTGCGGTGGGGTATTTCGGGACTAACTTCCCGGCGATCATGCAGAGCGCGATCGCCGCGTTGGACTCCGGTGATTTCGATGCGTTCATGAGCGGTGTGAACAACGCGACCTTCTCGTTGTTCTATCAGGTGTTGATGCCGATGCAGTCTGCGCTGGTGATCCCGCAGCACGTTGTGGCCAGCCTGTCGGCCACGGCCACCTACGTCACGGGCGCTTTTGTGACCGCTTTGGGGGCCGCGGCACTGATGGGGACGCTTCCCGCGGTCACCGCTGCGGTCGGTTCCGCCATGCAGGCCATCTACGACCAAGCCAGCGGTGGTAATTGGTTGGGGACGGTTGCTGCTGTGGTTGACCTGCCTGCCGCGGTGACCAACGCGGTCCTCAACGGGGTGAACCAAGTCGGGGGTCTGCTGGGGCCGGCCAACGACATCATCGCTGGTGGCGGCATATTAGGTGCGTTCGCGCAGACGCTGCCCAGCGGACTGGCTTCGGCGATCATGGCCCCGGGCGCACAGAACATTGCGACCGGGGGCACGGTGGAGGCGGCGATGCAGGATTTTGCCACCCAACTAAGCACCGAGTGGCCCACGCCCGAAGAGTTCGCGGCCATCCCGGCGGGTATCACGGCAGGGTTGCAGGGCCTGCCACAGGCAATGCTGAATGTGGCCGGTAATGCGTTGAGCGGGTTGATCGGTGGAGGCGCCTTTGCTGCGTTCGCCCCGGAGGAACAGGTCGAAGAGCTGAGCCTGTCGGGTGACGTGGCGTCTTCGGCCTCGGCGGCACGTAGTGGTGTGGCGCCCTTGGCCGCGGCTGTCGGTGGTGGGGTGGCCGACCGGCCGGCTGGTGTGAATCTTGGCGGGTTCGACATGGGGGGCGGTGGACTGATTGGGATGTTCATCGGTAACGGGACTGCTGAGAACCCCAACGCCGGGATCCTGATCGGGAAGGGCTACAGCTACGGCACGGTGGAAGGGGACTGCGCATCCAGCTGTAACGGTGGTAGCGGCGGGATGTTGTTCGGTCAGGGTGGCAACGGCTTTGGCGGTGGGACCGGCGGCAGCGTCGGTCTGATCGGCAATGGCGGCGTTGGCGGTGCGGGCACTCTTGAGCATCTCAATGGTGGTGTCGGCGGTAAGGGCGGCATCTTCGGCAATGGTGGTGCTGGAGGGGCCGGGTTCGGCACCGGCAACGGTGGTAGCGGTGGCAATGCCGGGGTGTTCGGCAACGGTGGCACCGGCGGGGCAGCCGGTGCGACAGGGACTGGCGGTACGGGCGGTCTGGGTGGTTTGTTCGCCGGCAACGGTGGCACCGGTGGGTTCGGTGCCGGCGCTGGTGGTGACGCTCGTGCCCTCGGCAACGGTGGCACCGGTGGTGTCGGCAACGCCAGCAACCTCACCGGTGGTGACGGTGGTAACGGTGGCGCGGTGTTCGGCAGCGGTGGCACCGGCGGTGCCGGCGCGAACGGCAGCGCCGCCACCGGCGGGGAGGGCGCTGCCGGTGGCCGCGGCGGTGACGCCATCGCCGTGGTCGGCAACGGCGGTGCCGGCGGCAAGGGTGGCAACGGTCAAGTGGCTCGGGGCAAGACTGGCGGTACTGGCGGTGACGGTGGCAGCGGTGGAAAGGTGTTCGGCCAGGGCGGTACCGGCGGGCAAGGCGGCACCGGCAGCGTAGCTGGATCTATCCAGGGCACCGGCGGTACCGGCGGGAAGGGCGGTAGCAGCACCGGAATCCTGGGCACCGGCGGCACCGGCGGCACCGGCGGCACTGGCGGTGCCGGCGGTGCCGTCGCCACCACGCACACCGGTAACGGCGGCACCGGCGGGAAGGGCGGTGCCGGCGGACTCAACGGCGGCGCGGGCGGCGCCGGGGGCACCGGGGGCACCGGGGGCACAAGCTCCAATTCCCAACCCGCCGGGACCGGCGGCACCGGCGGCGTCGGAGGCACGGGCTTCGGCGGCAAACGTCCCGGCAAGGCCGGAAAGGCCGGCAGCGGACCTAGCGCTCCCTCCGGCGGAATGGGTGGAACCGGTGGAAAGGGTGGCGCCGGAGGCGGCCTCTGACCGGCCCCAACACGGTCAAAACACCTGTGGGTCAGCGCAACCCACCACAACCAGTCGTGACTTCGGCATAGTGATCTCAAGCTAGCTCAGTCAGGACGACAACGATCCACCCCCTCCCGATCCCTACGGAGGGGGTGGATTGTGTTGTGGATCAGCGTGTTTGACCTATAGTGATACAAAGCGCCGAAATCCATTGCAAATAACCAAGATTCAGCCAGTTCCTCTGTTAGCATCGCGCCTATGTCGGAACTAAGTGGTCAGGAAACTCGCGCACGCTCGACCTCACGAGCGCCGGACCCAGAGTCCAGCCGCACCCCTATCGTCGTGGCGATCGTCGCGTTGGTGGCGGCGTTGGCCGCGGCCAGTGTCGCGATCTGGGCGCTACTGGACAAGCCCGAGGCATCCAATGAGGTCGCCGCGGCCCCTCCTACCTCGGAGCAGGTGAGCGCCGCGCGCACCCGTACGTGCGACAACTTCGAGAAGGTCGCGTCCGGGGTCGCCATTCAGACGCACACCCAACCGGAAGACAATCCCGCCTCGGGGCAGGCCGTCGCGGCCAATGCCCGGTTGTCGATGCTCGGCGGTGGCACCTATCTGCTGGACAATATCGATCCGGCCGCGCCCAGCGACCTCAACGATGCGGTCAAGGAATTCGCCGGGACCCTGCAGACGGTTGCGGTGAACGCGCTGGCCGGCATCGGCAACGACGCGCCCGACCAGTCCGGCTTGCTGCAGAAGGCGCAAACCGAGACCGAGCGGATCGAAGGGCTGTGCAAGTAAACGAGCTAGTCCAGCAGCCCCGGCTCGCCCGACGTCCGTTCCAGCACCCGCATCGACCCCATCGCCACGACCTCGTCGAAGGCTCCCGTCGCCAGTGCGCGCTGGTAGATTTGGAATGGCGCCTGGCCACCGTCGTTGGGATCGGGGAACACGTCGTGGATGATCAGCGCGCCGCCCACCTCGACCCAGCGGGCCCAACCGTCGAAGTCGCGCTGTGCCGCCTCTTCGGTGTGGCCACCGTCGATGAACAACAGCCGCAACGGCATTCGCCAGCCCCGGGCCACCACGGGTGAGCGGCCGACCATGGCGACCACATGCTCGTCCAGGCTGGCCGCGTCCAGGGTGTGCCGCATCGTCGGCAGGGTGTCGAACAGTCCGGTGACCGGATCCACCATCGTGGTGTCGTGGTACTCCCAGCCGGCCTGATGCTCTTCCGAGCCGTGGTGGTGGTCGACGGTGTAGAGCACCGAGTTGGTCTCCTGCGCGGCCGCGCCCAGCATGACCGTCGACTTACCGCAGTAGGTGCCGATCTCGACACCGACCCCACCGTCGAGGTAACGCACCCCGGCGTCGTAGAGGGCGCGGCCCTCGTCGGCGGGCATGAAGCCGGTGACCTGCTCGGCGAGGGTGAACAGGCGCTCGGCGCGGGGCGGCAGGGCGGTGTCGGCGGTGCTCATGGATGCCCAACCTACCGTTGCTGGCCACCGGCGGTTGTAGTAGCGTCCGGACACGTGTCCGAGACGGCCCTGGAGTCGACGCGCCGCCGTCTGAGCGCACGGCAGGCAGATACTGTCGAACGCCTGGGTAGGGCCGCATTGCAGCTGATCATCCGGGACGGATTCGCCGGACTGACCGTGCGCCGGGTCGCCGCCGAGGCCGGGGTCGGGGCAGCGACGGCCTACACCTACTTCTCCTCCAAAGAACACCTCGTCGCAGAGGTGTTCTGGCGCAGGCTTTCCGCCGCGCCGCCCGTCGCGCACGAATCGGCCGACCCGGCCACGCGGGTGGTCGATGTGCTGCAGCACGTCGCATCGCTGGTGGCCGACGAGCCAGAGTTCGCCGGAGCGGTCACCAACGCCCTGCTCGGCAAGGACCCCGACGTGGATGCGCTGCGGCAGCGCATCGGCGCCGACGTGCGGGGCCGGCTGGTCGCCGCACTCGGACCCGACGTGAACCTCGATGTGATCGAGGCGCTCGAGTTGCTCTACACCGGCACGCTGGTGTGGGCCGGGATGGGATACGAGTCCTACGCAGCGATCTCGCAGCGGTTGGAGAAGTCAGCGCGGTTGGTGCTGGGCTGAATTCGCCGTCATGATCGCCGTCGATGCGGCGGCTGCGGGTCCGTAGATCTCCTGGATGTCGCCGCCGTCCTCGACGATCAGCGCGGTCAGTTCGCGCAGCCCGCCCAGCAGGATGATGGCCATCGGCTCGGTGAGCCGCGGCAAGCCGGCGCGGCGGAAGCCCGCGCTGCCGCTGAGTTCGATCAGTAGATCGGTCAGTTCCCGCAACGCGGCCCGCTGCAGCGGCCGGGCCCTGCTGCCCAGTGCGGGCAGTTCGCGGATCCAGCTCAGCGTGATGGCCGGGGCGGACGCGATGTGGTCGACATAGGCGCCCACGGCCTGCCCGATCTGGTCGGGCCAGGCCGCCTCGGGGTCGACGGCGGTCTGGATGCGCTCGACGAGTGCGACGTTGTTGGCGCGCAGCAACTCGAGGAAGCCGTCCTCTTTGGTGCCGAACTCGTCGTAGAACGTGCGCTTGGACGTGCGGGCGTGGCGGACGATGTCGGCCACCGTGGTCTCGCGATAGCCCTTGTCGTTGATCGCGGCGGTGAGCCCGTCGAGCAACCGCAGCCGGTAGGTCATCGTGGCTGACCCCCTTGCTTCGCCTGGTACCTGGGAGTACCGTACCCCATAACCCGATGGTACCGATCGGTACCAAAACTGGCTGGAGATGGTATGACCGAGCTGGCAGCAGCTGAGAAGGCCACCGAGAAGTCCACCCCTAGCATTGCGCCGGGCCGCATACCGCCACCGGCGCGGTTACCGAAGCCGCTGCAGGCCCTCGGCTTCGCCCTGGCCAGGCGCAGCGTCATCAAACAGATCGCCCGCCGTCAAGGCGATGTCTTCAGCCTGAAACTCCCGATCTTCGGACCCACGGTGTTGGTCGCCGACGCCCAACTGGCCAAACAACTCTTTGCGACCAGCCCCGACGACGTCGGCAACATTCAGCCCAACTTGAGCCGCATCCTGGGATCCGGATCGGTGTTCGCCCTCGACGGCACCGATCACCGTCGCCGCCGGAGGCTGCTCACCCCGCCCTTCCACGGCAAGAGCATCAAGAACTACGAGGCGATCTTCGAGGAAGAGGCGCTGCGGGAATCGGCGAACTGGCCGCAGGGCCAGCAGTTCGAGACACTCGAACCGATGATGCGGATCACCCTCAACGCGATCCTGCGCGCGGTGTTCGGCGCCGACGGCGAACAACTCGACGAGTTACGCCGCATCATCCCGCCCTGGGTCACTCTGGGCTCGCGCCTGGTCGTGTTGCCCACCCCGTCCCGCAGCTACGGGCGGTTCAGTCCGTGGGGCCGGCTGTCCAGCTACCGCCGGAAGTATGACATCGTCATCGATCGGTTGATCGACAAAGTCCAAGCCGACCCGGACTTCGACCAGCGCGACGACATTCTGGCGTTGCTGTTGCGGAGCACGTATGAAGACGGATCGGCGATGTCCCGCAAGGACATCGGCGATGAGCTGCTGACCTTGCTGGCCGCCGGACACGAAACCACGGCGTCGACTCTCGGCTGGGCCTTCGAGCGGATCAGCCGTCATCCCCAGGTGCTGGCCGAACTGGTGGCCGAGGCGGCCACGGACGGCAACGAATACCGTCAGGCCACCATCCTGGAGGTGCAGCGCAACCGCACCGTCATCGACTTTTCCGGCCGCCACGTCTACGCACCGTCAATCCGGCTGGGGGAGTGGGAGATACCACGCGGGCACTCGATCATCGTGGCTCTCTCACAGATCCAGGAGTCCGAGAAGGAGTTCCGCGACCCGGACCGGTTCGATCCGCAGCGATTCGTCGGAAGCCGGCCCGACCTGGGGTGGCTACCGTACGGCGGCGGTACCCGCCGCTGCGTCGGAGCGGTGTTCGCCAATGTCGAGATGGATGTGGTGCTGCGAACCATCCTGCGGCACTTCGTCATCGAGACCACCACCGCACGGGGCGAGAAGGTTCACTCCCGCGGCGTGGCCTACACCCCGGCGGCAGGCGGGCGTATCGTCGTGCATCGCCGCGCCACGCCGCTGGGAGGCTGACCAGCTATCCGGCGGTCTGGCGTTTGGGCAGCTTCCAGCCCGCGCGCGGGAAGTGGCAGGTGTACCCGTTCGGGTAATGCACCAAGTAGTCCTGGTGCTCGGGTTCGGCATCCCAGAAATCGCTCGCCGCGGTCACCTCGGTGACCACCTTGCCCGGCCACAATCCCGACGCGTCCACGTCGGCGATGGTGTCCAGCGCGATGCGCTTCTGCTCGTCGTCGACGTAGAAGATCGCCGAGCGGTAGCTGGTGCCGACATCGTTGCCCTGCCGGTCCTTGGTGGACGGATCGTGGATCTGGAAGAAGAACTCCAGCAGCGCCCTGTAATTGGTGCGAGTCGGGTCGTACTCGATCTCGATGGCCTCCGCGTGGCCCGGATGATTGCGATACGTCGGGTGATCGTTGCGTCCACCGGTGTAGCCCACCCGGGTGGAGACGACTCCGGGCTGCTTGCGGATGAGGTCCTGCATCCCCCAGAAGCAGCCGCCGGCCAGGATCGCGGTCGAAGAGTTACCCATGTGCCCCATTGTGCTCCGTGTTTACCGTGGTGGTCATGCGTGTAGTTGTAACCGCAGTGCTCGTCGACCCCCACCTGACCCGGATCGAATCGTTCAGTCGCGACGAACGTGGCCCGTCAGGTGTTGACGGAGGAGTGACAGGGCCTCGACAAAGCCGGGTAGAACGTGTTCTAGTTTTGGGGTGACGAGCAGGTCTTTCAGCCGCGATGAACTCGCCGCTGCCTTTGAAACGTTCGAGCAGACGGTGGACCGGGCCGCCCAGACCAAAAACTGGGACATCTGGGCCGATCACTACACCGTCGACGTCGACTACATCGAGCACGCGGTGGGCACCATGAAGGGCCGCGAGCAGGTACGGCCTTGGATCTGGAAGACCATGACGACCTTCCCTGGCAGCTATATGACGTCGTTCCCGTCGCTGTGGTCGGTGATCGACGAACCCACCGGGCGCATCATCTGCGAGCTGGACAACCCCATGCGCGACCCCGGTGACGGCACCATCATCACCGCGACCAACATCTCGATCCTGACCTACGCCGGCGACGGCCTGTGGTCACGGCAGGAAGACGTGTACAACCCGCTGCGGTTCGCCTCCGCGGCCCGGAAGTGGTGCCGCAAGGCGGCCGAACTCGGCACGCTGACCGACGAGGCCGAGGCGTGGCTCAAGAAGTTCGGCGGCTGAGCGGGTATGAGCGCGAAGCTGGTCATCGGGGCCAACGGATTCCTCGGCTCGCATGTACTGCGGCAACTGGTCGCAGCTGACGACGGTTCCGAGATCCGGGCGATGGTCCGGGCAGGCGCGAACACCATTTCGATCGACGACCTGCCGGTGCGGCGGATTCACGGCGATGTCTTCGACACCGCGGCCCTGCGCGAGGCGATGACCGGCTGCGATGTCGTCTACCACTGCGTCGTCGACGCCCGCGGGTGGTTGCGTGACCCGGCACCGCTGTTCCGTACCAACGTCGAGGGCACCCGCAACGTGCTCGACGTCGCCGTGGAAGTCCCCGGGCTGCGCAAGTTCGTCTACACCAGCAGCTACGTCACCGTCGGACGCAAGCGCGGAAAGCGCTCCTCGGAGGACGACGTGGTCGACGTGTCGAAGGTGACGCCGTACGTGCGCTCGCGGGTGCAGGCCGAAGAGCTCGTGCTGCAGTACGCGCGCGAACGCGGGCTACCCGCCGTCGCGATGTGCGTGTCCACCACGTACGGCAGCGGTGACTGGGGCCGGACCCCGCACGGCGCGATCATCGCCGGTGCCGCGTTCGGCAAGCTGCCGTTCGTGATGAGCGGGATCGACCTGGAGGCCGTCGGTATCGACGACGCGGCCAAAGCGATGCTGCTCGCCGCCGACCGGGGCGTTCCTGGTGAGCGCTACCTGATCTCGGAGAAGATGATCAGCAACGCCGAGGTGGCCCGACTGGCCGCCGAGGCTGCCGGCATCGCACCCCCGCAACGGTCGCTCCCGCTGCCGGTGGCCTACTTATTGGCCGCGGCAGGCACCCTGAAGGGCAAGCTGCGCGGCACCGATGAGCGGTTGTCGCTGGAATCCCTGCGGCTCATGCGGGCCGAAGCCGAGGTCGACCACTCCAAGGCCGTGCGTGAACTCGGTTGGCAGCCAAGACCGGTCGAGGAATCGATCGCCGAGGCGGCAAAGTTCTGGGTGGGCCTGCGCGCGGCCAAACGGGCACGCAACGGCAGCTGAACACCACGCCGAGGGGTGTTAAGCCACTGGGCGGCAAGCGTATTGCGGCCTAACCTGGCGGTATGACCGACAAGTTGAAAGTCGACCTCACCGGGGCGCCGCAGACCATGCTCGCGACGTTCTACGCCAAGGCGCTCGACGCCGGGATGCCCAACCCGATCCTGGGTGACCAGTTGGCCAAAGAGATCGCCGACCGCATCGACTACGACTGGAGCCGCACGTCGATCACCGAGGCGACGTCGCCTTCGGTGACCACCCGCAGCGCCCACTTCGACCGCTGGACACGCCAATTCCTGGCCGTGCATCCCGAGGCCGTGGTGCTGCATCTGGGGTGCGGACTGGACGGTCGGTACTTCCGCCTGCAGCCCGGGCCGGGAGTCGAGTGGTACGACATCGACTACCCCGACGTCGCGCACCTGCGCGAGCAGCTGTACCCCTCGGCCGAGCACTATCACGTCATCGCGGCCTCGGTGACCGACCCGGCCTGGCTGCGCGACATTCCGGCCGACCGGCCGACCCTGATGCTCGGCGAGGGGCTCACGATGTACCTCACCGAACACGACGGGGTGGCACTGCTGCGACGAATCGTCGACGGATTTCCTTCCGGGGAACTGCAATTCGACGTGTTCAACACGCTCGGGATCAAATCGCAGTGGAGCAACACCGTGGTACGCCGCTCCGGGGCCAAACTCCACTGGGCCGTCAACAGCCCCGAAGACATCCTGCGCGCGGTGCCGGGCACCAGGCTGCTGTCCCGAATATCGCCGTTCGACGATCCGGTGTTCAATCGGCTGCCCTGGTACTACCGGATGATGCTGGCCGTCATGAAGCCGGTCCCGGTGTTGCGGTACATGGCGCAGTATCACCGTTACGCCTTCTGAGCGTCAGGGGAGCAGCACTGACGAGCCGATGCTGCTACCCGACTCGAGTTCGCGATGCGCGTGCGCGGCCTCGCTGAGCGGGTAGCGCTGGTTGATGGGGACTGCGATGCGGCCGCTGGCAACATGCCCGAAGAACTCGCCGGCGAGCTCGGCGCGGTCGGCCGGGTCGGCGATGTAGTCGGCCAGGGCTGGGCGGGTGACGAACAGTGATCCCTTGGCGGCCAACTGCATTGCGTCAATCGGAGGGATCGGGCCCGACGCCGTGCCAAAGCACACCAGGAGACCACGCCGAGCGAGGCAATCCAGTGACTGGTGGAACGTGGCGGCGCCGACACTGTCATAGACGACGGGCACGCCACGCCCATCGGTCAGCTCGCGGACCCGATCGACGAGGTTCTCCCGGGTATGCACGACAACCTCGTCGCAGCCGTGGGCAATGGCCGCGGCAGCCTTCTCGTCCGAAGACACGCTGCCAATCACCTTGATACCCAACAGATGTGCCCACTGGCAGAACAACAGCCCGACACCTCCGGCCGCGGCATGGAGGAGCACCGTGTCACCGGACCGAAGCGGATAGATGCGTTTCAGGAGGTACGCGGCGGTCAATCCGCGCATCGTCGATGCCGCGGCGGCGTCGAAATCAACGTCGTCGGGTAGGGCGATCAGATGCTCAGCGGGCATCACGCGTTCGGTGCTGTAGGCGCCCAACGGGCTGCCGGTGTAGGTGACTCGGTCGCCAGGGGCGAAATCCTGGACGTCTGCACCGACGGCTTCGACAACACCCGCGGCCTCGACACCGATGCCCGACGGAAGTGGCGCCGGGTACAAGCCGGTCCGGAAATAGATGTCCGCGAAGTTGAGGCCAACCGTCACGTGACGAATTTTGACCTGACCGGGGACAGGGTCGCCGACAGCGCACTTTTCCCAGCGCAGCACCTCTGGGCCGCCTGTCTCCGTGAACCGCACACCGTACGCCACCAGCTAGAGCCCTTCTGTCAGGTGCCGATCCAGCAATGACCATAGACCGGGCGTGGGTGGTAATACTTATCCTCAAGAGACAATTTTCTGATCATTTGGAGTCGTCGGATGGAAGAGCGTGAGCCCCTCGCGCGGTACGCCGCGCTCAATGGGCTCTTGGACCTGGCCAGCGAGATCGGGGTGGATGCCGAAGAACTCTTCGCGCGATCCGGGCTCGATCCGATGGGCATGACTCAACCGGACCGGTGGGTGCCCGCCAGGGCGGTCGCCGATGTGCTCGAGGGCGCCGCGGCATCTTCGGACAGCAGTGACGTGGGATTGCGCCTGGCCGAGAACCGTCATCTGGCCAATCTCGGACCGCTGAGCCTGGTGATCAGGGACGAACCGTTTGTGCGCGACGCGATGCAGACGCTCATCCGGTACAACCACATGTACAACGAAGCCCTCCAGATCCGAGTGGTCGAAGCCGACGAGGTCACCACCATCCGCCTGACGTTGAGCCTCGGGACCGCAAGGCCGCCAAGGCAATCCATCGAACTGGTCGCCGGTTCGTTGGTGCGGATACTGGCCGACCTGGCGGGAGAGCACTGGCGTCCGGTGGCCACCTGCTTCAGCCATCCCCAGCCATCCGACACCGGCCGGCATCGCCGGATATTCGGCGACAATGTGAGCTTCGACTGCGATTTCAACGGCATCGTGGTGCGCTCAGCTGACCTCGACACCAACAACGTCCTGGCAGATCCCAAGTTTCTGCCGTACGCCCAACAGCTACTCAACCCGCGGAACGACCCGACGGACGCCGTCATCGTCAGTCGCACAAGGGAAGTCATCGAACTACTACTACCCGCAGGGCGGTGCTCCATCGACCATGTCGCCCGAAGCCTGGGTACCAACCGTCGAACCCTCCACCGTCAACTCCAAAGCGCCGGCACGACATTCACGGAACTACTCGACACCACCCGCGTCGACCTCGTCAAACACCTGCTGACCAATCACAACAACTCGCTCACCGACATCTCGGTCATGCTCATGTTCTCCACGCCGGGGAACTTCACCCGGTGGTTCCGGCAGCGCTTCGGGGTCACGCCGCGTACGTGGCGGCTCGATCATGAAGTTTGCTGACGGGCGAAGTTGAAGCGGGCTTGCAGGTTCACGGGCGCGGATCTGCCGTCGGGTGGGAATCCGCTGGGAGCACGGCGCCGTCCGAAAGAAATTTTCTCCGGCATTTTTAGCTCTCTGACCTGCATCGATGGATGATGGTGCAGATCGCATTTCTGGCACCAAGTGTTACTGACCGGTAACTAGGGAGTATGTTGTCCCCGTCACATCACCCCTCGGTCGGCAAGGAGCCGCTCAATGTACGTAGCTGTACAACCCAACAGTTCAGATCAACGCAACTCCAAGCGCATCGCACTGGTCGGCGCAACTGCTATCGCCGCAGCATCCATCGGGTTGATGCCGCACGCGACTCAGCTCCCGGATCCGGTGAAGGTGAGCACCGCGGCCACACAGCTTGTGGCGCAGGTGAACCCGTTGGAGACCCTGATCGAGGCGCTGGAGACGACCGCCGCCAACGTGCAGACCGTCGCCAACAACTGGCAGGCACGGCCGGCCCCGCTCGCGCAGCAGGTCGTCGCCAACTGGCTCAGATACTCCACCATCGTCACCACGTCGTTGGCATCCGAGATCACCACCATCGACCGGATCGCGGGACAACTGACTGACCCCGCGTTCATTGACGCGTTCGTCAGCAACATTCAACAGGGCAATATCGAGGTGGCCTGGAGGTCCATTCATAGCAAACTGGTCTCCGCCGGATTCCTGTTGGTCGCGCCGCTGACCAACATCGCCAACATTCCGGCCTACATGCTGACGAATATGGCTGCAGCGGTAAAGGTGCTGGCCAGTAGTGGTTTGAGTGCGGTCGGCACGGCGGGACTCGCGGCATTCCTCGGCGCTGGCGCAGCTGTGGCTGAAGGACTGCAGGGCGCGGTTGACTCCGCCAAAGAGGGTGACGCGTTGGGCGCGCTGAGCAATGTAGCAAACATTCCTGGCTTGACTCTGGACCATGTGCTCAACAACCCGACCGGGGGCCTGCTGAGCCCGACCGGGCTCCTCGGCCAGCTGACCACCCGGATTCCTCAGCTGATTGCGGCAGGCATCGTTGCGCCCGGAGCGCAGAACATTTTCAAGGGAGGAACCTTGGATGCCGGGTTCGCGTCCCTGTCGGAAAGCGTCGACAAGCTCGTTGCCGCGATCGGTGCGGGATTGGGTCTTCCGGCCGGAGCCGCAGCCACGGTGAACACCTTGCCGGCTCCCACGGCCCTCACCGCGAAAGCGCCCGCTGCCAACGCGGCTTCGGATCCGGCGTCGGTGCCCGCACTGACAACATCGGTGACCAACGCGGTGACGCTCGACGTCAAGGCCGATACTGCCACCGATACCGCCACCGATGACGCACCGCGCGTTGCCACCAAGCTCGCAGCGGACCCGGCGGATAACGTCGTCGCTATCAAATCGCCTGTTGCAAAGGTTGATTCGCCGACGGAAGACAAGGTTGGGTCGGCACTCAAGCCGCACGTGAAGGCGACACCGGCCGGCAAGTTGGCGGCCAAGCTGAAGTCCCAGGTGACGGCCAAGGTCAAGGCCAAGACCGGTGACCGTAGCGACTCTTCGGCGTCGGATGCGCCGAGCAAGAAGTCGGGCGGCGAGGGTAAGAGTCACTGACAATCGAAGAGGGGCAGCCCTTTCCGGGCTGCCCCTCTTTGCTGTCGAGATGTCAGCGGCCGCTGTGCCGAACTGTGTTGTCCACCTTGGGTGCGGTGGCCTTGGGGTGGATCCGGTTCAGCCAGTCGAGGTGGTCGACACCCGCGGAGATGGTGACGCTGCTGGGGGCGGCGACGTGAGCGGGCTCAGTAGCCACGGCCGGTGCGGCCAGGCCCAGGACGGCTGCGCCCAGTCCGCTGGCGGCGATGACGGCGAATCCGAACTTCTTCATTTCCTGCTTCTTCCTGTCTCATGCCGGTTATGACTGTCTAAACCGCAAGCTCAGGGTGGTAATTTCCGGTGGCAGAAATTGATCGGCGCATGGCAGAAAGAAGTATGTTCAGGCAGAATCCAGCGGTGTCCACCATGGTCAACGGTCGGGTCTCCCACTGGTTCGACGAACTGCCTACGCCTCGGTCCGCATTACCCGGGGACCGCGACGCCGACGTCTGTATCGTCGGCGCCGGATACACCGGGCTGTGGACCGCCTACTACCTTGCCCAAGCCGACCCGTCGTTGCGGATCACGGTGCTGGAGGCGCGGTTCGCCGGCTTCGGCGCATCGGGGCGCAACGGCGGCTGGCTGTCCGGTCTGGTGCCCGGCGATCGCCACCGGATGGCCGCCCAGCACGGACGCGACCGGGTGCTGGCCTGGCAGGAAGCGCTCAACGAGGCCGTCGACGAGGTCATCGCGGTGGCCGACCGCGAAGGAATCGACGCCGGGGCGGTGAAGGGCGGGACGCTGGAGATCGCCCGCAACGCAGCCCAGGCTGCCCGGCTCGCCGAAGCCGTCGCCGAGGAACGCCGCTGGAACCAAGACGTCACCGAACTCACGAAAGGCCAAGCTGCCGAACGCATTCGCTTCCACGGCGTGGTGTCGGCATACCACAACCCGCATTGCGCCCGGATCCAGCCGGCCCGACTGGCTCGTGGGCTGGCCGAGGCGGTGGAACGCCACGGCGTAACCATCTACGAAGACACCCCGGTCACCGAAATCGTGCCGGGCCGCGCCATCACGACAAGCGGCGCGGTGCGGGCCCCGATCATCCTGCGCGCCACCGAGGGCTTCACCTCGGCTCTGCCGGGCCTGCGCCGCAGGTGGCTTCCGATGAACAGTTCGATGATCGCGACCGACCCGATTCCGGCCGCGTTGTGGAACGAAATCAGTTGGCACGGGCGCGAAACCGTGGGGGACAGTGCCCACGGTTTCTTCTATGCCCAGCGCACCGTCGATGACCGCATCGCGATCGGCGGACGCAGCGTCCCTTACCGTTTCGCGTCCCGCACCGATGTCGACGGGCAGGTGCCTGCCCGCACGGTCAGGCTGCTCACCGACGTACTTCACTCGATCCTGCCGCAGGTGCGGGACGTGCCGATAGCCCACGGTTGGTGCGGGGTGCTGGGCGTGCCGCGCGATTGGCAAGCGGAAGTGGTGCTGGACAAGGCCAGCGGACTGGGCTGGGCCGGCGGCTATGTCGGGCACGGGGTCACCGCGACCAACCTCGCCGGGCGCACCCTGGCCGACCTGGTCCTGGGTCGCGATACCGCGATCACCGAACTGCCGTGGGTCGGGCACCGATCACGCAACTGGGAACCCGAGCCGCTGCGCTGGCTCGGGGTGCGCGGCCTCTACGTCGCTTACAAACTGGCCGACCGGCACGAGGCCGGCGGACGCGCCCAGACCTCGCCGATGGCCCGTATCGCCGACGTCATCGCCCGCAAGCCGCACTAGCCCTGGCCGTCTGGATTTGCGCCCCGAGTGTCACCCACCTGTGGCATAATCGAACACATGTTCGACATCGAGTCGGGTTCCGGTGCGGCGCTGATCGACGCGGTCAGTGCTGGGGCGCGGGCGGAGTCGGTGGCGATCGCGGGTCGGCTTTCGGCGATCGGGGCGTTGGATTCTCTGCGGGAACGTGAGTTGGCCGAGTCGATCTTTTGGACCACCGATCCGTTCGAGGCGGTGGCCGCCGAGATTTCGGCGGCGATGCGGATCAGCCGGGGCCGGGCCGGCACCCAGATCCATCGCGCCCGGGTGTTGCGGGACAAACTGCCGCTGGTAGCGGCCCGGTTCGCGGTCGGGGATATCGACTATCGGGTGGTGTGTGTGATCATCGCCCGCACCGGCATCGTGGATGGCGCGGTGTGGGCCGGGCTGGATGCAGAGTTGGCCGCCCGGGCGTATCGGTGGATGCGGCTGTCTGAACGCCAGTTACGCGACCGGGTGGATCAGTGGATCGCCAAACTGGACCCCAACGGGGTGCGGGTTCCCCCGGATGTGAACGAGGAACGGTTCGTGCAGATCGAACCGAGCAGCCCGGGCATGACCTCGCTGTGGGCCAACGTCCACGCCGAAGACGGGGCCGCGCTCAATCAACGGTTGGATGCGTTGGCGGCCACGGTGTGTGAGCATGATCCCCGCACCCGTGAGCAGCGTCGTGCCGATGCGGTGGGACCGTTGGCCCGGCTGGAATCACAGCTGCCATGCCGGTGCGGTCGTGACGATTGCCCGGCCACCCAGAAGCGGGCCGCAGCCAACGCTGCAATGGTCCATGTGCTGGCCGATGCGGCCACCCTCGACGGCACCAGCGACGCGCCGGGGTATCTACCCGGGTACGGGATCCTGCCCGCCGAATCGGTGCGCGACCTGGCCGCCAACGCCACACTCAAGCCAGTGGTGGTGCCCGCCCAACCCACCGAATCCGGTGAGGCGGCCGAGCCGGGGTACCGCCCGTCGGTGGCGCTCTCGGAGTTCATCCGGTGGCGGGATCTGACGTGTCGGTTCCCCGGCTGTGACGCCCCCGTTGAACGCTGCGACATCGACCACACCGCACCCTGGCCGGCAGGTCCGACGCATCCGTCGAACACCAAACTGTTCTGCCGGGCACATCATTTGGTCAAAACGTTCTGCCCCGGCTGGACCGACCGTCAATTCCCCGACGGCACAGTCGAATTCAGATCACCGACCGGGCACACCTACACCACCGAACCCCACGGTTCTGCCCTGTTTCCCGTCCTGGGGCAACCGACCGGGGAGGTGGATCTCCCCGAACCCCAAGCCCCGCACCCCAACCGTGCCGCGATGATGCCCAAACGCACACGGACCCGCGAACAAGACCACCAAGAACGCATCGCCGAAGAACGACGCCTACGAGCCGAACTCAACAACGACCTCGAATACGAACGCCACTACCAAGCCTGGCTCGCCGAAGAATACGGACCACCCCCACCCTTCTGAGCGGGGTGGGCATCAACCTTCGGCGCGCTGCTTCAGCCGCTGCAGGGTGAGCTGGATGTGCTCGGCGTTGGCGCCGTCACGGTCGGCGACTCCGGTGGCCAATCCCGCGACCTTCTTGAACCAGCCTGCGCGACGATCCCAGGTGGACTCCGTCACCGTGCAGCCGCCGTCGGAGGCGACGATGTCGTAGCGCCAGTGCGCGACCGGGAAGACCAGAGACTTCACGTCAAAGGCGAACGTCTTGCCCGGCTCGGCGTCGGTGACGGTGCAGACGGTGCTCCAGGCTTTGGAACCACTGCGGTTGTGTCCCTTGAAAATCGATCCGGGGGTAGCCGAATTGCCCTTCTGCCATTCCATCGCGTGTGCCTCTTCGGCGAGGGAAGCCAGCGTGGGCAGGTCGGTGATCAGTGCATACACCGCAGCGGGATCGGCGGCGATCGACACGGTGGCTTTCACAGGCGCGGTCATGGGCCGATCGTAGCCCCGGGTTACCGGTCGAGCATGCGCATCTGATCCGCACTGTGATGGTCACCGGCGGCCGGTGCGAGGTTGTCCAGGCTGGACAGCTGGTCGGCGGTGAGAGTCACGGCATCGGCGGCAATGTTCTCTTCCAGTCGTTCGACCCGCCTGGTTCCGGGGATCGGCACGATGTCGGGGCCGCGGGACAGCAGCCAGGCGAGCGCGACCTGCCCCGGCGTCACACCCGAGATGTCAGCGATCGCCCGCACCTCGTCGGCGAGGCGCAGATTTGCCGCGAAGTTCTCTCCGGTGAATCGAGGATTGTCCCGACGGCTGTCGTCGTCCGCCAGATCGTCCACGGATCGGATCTGCCCGGTGAGGAACCCGCGGCCGAGCGGCGAGTAGGCGACGAAGCCGATGCCGTTCGCGCGCAACACCTCAAGGACCCCGTCCTCCGGATCTCGGGTGAACAACGAGTACTCCGACTGCAGTGCGGAAATCGGATGGACCGCATGGGCACGCCGGATTGTCTCGACGCCCACCTCGGACAAGCCGATGTGGCCCACCTTGCCTTCGGCGACGAGCTCGGCGAGCGCCCCGATCGTCTCCTCGATCGGCGTGGAGCGGTCCAGACGATGCTGGTAGTAGAGATCGATGTGGTCGGTGCCCAGACGTTGTAGCGAGCCCTCGACCGCGGTGCGGATATTGGCCGGGCTGCTGTCCGTGCCCTCGCGGCCGGTATGGGAGATCACCCCGAATTTGGTCGCGAGCACGACCTTGTCGCGTCGGCCCTGCAACGCCCGCCCGACCAACTCCTCGTTGACATACGGGCCGTATACCTCGGCGGTGTCGATGAGGTTGACACCGAGGTCGACTGCCCGATGAATGGTGCGGATCGACTCGGCGTCGTCGTGACCCGCGCTGCCGTACGCGGATGACATGCCCATCGTGCCCAGACCGATCCGCGCCACTTCGAGCTCGCCCAACCGTGCGGTCTGTAATTTTCCCATTGCTCCAGTGTGCCCGGGAATCGGTGGCCGCGCCGTGACGTTGTGACGCGTATGACCGAGCGCCAGGTGCTGCAGCCGAGCGAGGCCCACCCCATCACCATCGCCCCGACCGGGCGTCGGGTCACCGTCACTGTCGGCGGCGCGATCGTCGCGCAGACCGATGACGCCCTGACGCTCCAGGAATCGAAATACCCAGCGGTGCAATATATTCCGCGCGCCGACGTCGTGTGGGAGACCCTGACCCGCAGTGCCACCACCACGTACTGTCCGTACAAGGGTGAGGCGAACTACTACCACGTCGGCGGGGTCGAGGACGCGGTCTGGACCTATGAGCAACCGTATGCGGCCGTCGCAGAAATAGCCGATCACCTGGCCTTCTACCCGCAGAAGGCGGACATCGCCCTGGCCTAGTCTGGAACGGTGCCCTCAACCAGCGTCACGCTCGACGGTCCGGCCAGCCCGGGCCTGACGCTGGCTCCGTGGCGGCGCGGCGGGGGTGACCCCTGCAACCGGATCGGCGCCGACGGCGCGATCTGGCGGACATCGGCAATGCCGAGCGGTGCGGTCACGGCGCGGATCGCCAAGTCAGCCCTCGATACGGTGTCCTGCGAGGCCTGGGGCTCGGGCAGTGCCGAGTTCCTGGAGGGTTTCGCGGCGCTGGTGGGTGCTGACGATGACACCGGCGGTTTCGACCCCGTCGAACCGACCATCGCCGAGGCGCATCGGCGGGTGCCGCATCTTCGCCTGGGACGCAGCGGCCTGGTGTTGGAGGCACTGGTGCCCGCGATCCTCGAGCAGCGGGTTTCGGGCATGGACGCGTGGCGGGCCTGGCGGCGGTTGGTGCTGGCATACGGCGCCCCGGCCCCTGGCCCTGCGCCGGACGGGATGCGGGTACCCCCCACCGCCGACGCCTGGCGGCGCATCCCGTCGTGGGAATTCCACCGGGCCAACGTGGACCCGGGCCGGGCCCGCACCATCGTCGGCTGCGCGCAGCGCGCCGATGCCGTCGAGAGACTCACTGCCGAGCGGGCGGGGACCGCGCTGCGCTCACTGCCCGGAGTCGGTGAGTGGACTGTGGCAGAAACCGTGCAACGGGCCTTCGGCGACGCTGACGCGTTGTCGGTGGGGGACTACCACCTGGCCACCATGGTGGGTCGCAGTCTGTTGGGCAGACCGATCGACGACGCGGCGATGATCGAACTGCTCGAACCGCTGCGCCCGCATCGACAGCGCGCGGTGCGGCTGCTGGAAGCCAGTGGGCTGGCCCACAATCCGCGTTTCGGCGCACGTCAGGCCATTCCGAACCTGCGTGCGCTGTAGGCCGGTGATTGCCCGGCGCGAATGTCGGGTATCCGGGGTGCGACCGAACGTGAACCGAAAGGAGCCGTTATGACCGCGTTCACCATTCCCGGCCTGACCGACAAGCAGGGGGCCGAGGTGGCCAAGCTGCTGCAGATGCAGCTCAGCACCTACAACGACCTGCATCTGACGCTGAAGCACGTGCACTGGAACGTCGTCGGCCCGAACTTCATCGGGGTTCACGAGATGATCGACCCGCAGGTTGAGTTGGTCCGCGGCTACGCCGACGAGGCCGCCGAGCGGATTGCTGCGCTGGGTCAGTCGCCGAAGGGAACCCCGGGTGCCATTCTCTCCGACCGCACCTGGGACGACTACTCGGTCGGACGTGACAACGTGCAAGCCCACCTTGCGGCACTCGACCTCGTCTACAACGGGGTGGTCGAGGACACCCGCAAGGCGATCGACCGGCTGGAGAAACTCGACCTGGTGTCTCAGGACATGCTCATCGAGCATGCCGCCCAACTCGAGAAGTTCCAATGGTTCGTCCGGGCACATCTGGAAAGTGCCGGAGGCACCCTGGTCCACGACGGGTCACCCACCGAGCGCGGCGCGGCCGGAAAGGCGCGGCGCAAGAGCGCATAGGTCTGCCGGCCTTGACCTCAACCGTTGTTGAGGTGCCAGGCTCGGTGTCATGCCTACCTGGATTTGTACGGGATGCGGTGTGGAACACCCGGATTCCACTATCGAACCCGCCGATGCGTGTGTGTTGACGTCGGAGATCGTCTCGATCGAGGAACGCGGGGACCTACCACCACATGGCACCTGGACGACGCTGGAGGAACTGGCGGCGCAACCTCATCACACCGAACACGTCGACCACGGTCGCGGAGTGCACAGCCTGCGGCGCGCACCCAGGTTCGCCATCGGACACCGCTCGTTCGTGGTGCAGACGGCACATGGAAACCTGCTGTGGGATGCGCCGGGCTACCTCGACGACGAGATCGCCGGCCTCATTCACGGCCTCGGTGGCCTCGATGCCGTCGCCGCGAGCCATCCTCACATGTTCGGTGCTCAACTCAGTTGGAGCCGGGCATTCGGCGGTGTGCCGGTGTATGTGAATGCCCTTGACGAAGAATGGCTTCCGGGCCCCGATCCTCTCATCCAGCTCTGGACCGACGAGCTGGAACCGCTGGCCGGAGTGCGGCTGATTCACGTCGGAGGGCACATGCGGGGCAGTTCGGTGGCGCTGACAGCTGACGGCACGCTGCTGGTGGGGGACACCATTTCCGGCGGACTGGCTCGGAACTGGGTCTCGTTCCAACGGAACTTCCCCAAGCACGTCCCGCTGTCGGCTGCGGTGGTGCGCCGGATCGTGGACCGGCTCGATGAATACGACTACGACCGGCTCTACACCCTCGGCGGCGATGAGATCGACAGCGCCGCCAAGGATGTAGTGCACCGGTCAGGCGAGACTCATATCCGTTGGGTCAGTGGGGAATTCGATCATCTGACCTGATCTAGCGGCCGCGCTTCCGGTCCAAGGCGTCCTCGCGTACCGGGCGCTCGGCCAGCGCCTCCGGGGCGCCGAACAACAGCGGGTAGGCGAGGCCGGCGATGGCGGCACCGACCAGCGGGGCCAACCAGAACGCCCACAGTTGCGCCGGCGCGCCGTTTCCGTTGAAGAACGCGACTGCCGTGGAGCGGGCCGGGTTGACCGAGGTGTTCGAGATCGGGATCGAGATCAAATGGATCAGCGTCAGGGTCAGGCCGATCGACAGACCGGCAAAGCCCTTCGGCGCGCGGTCATCGGTCGAACCGAGGATGACCAGCAGGAACACCGCGGTCAGGATCACCTCGGCCAGCAGTACGGCCGCGAGCGAGTACCCGCCGGGGGAGTGCTCACCGAAGCCGTTGGCAGCCATGTTGCCGGTGGCGGACCAACCGTCCTTGCCGCTGGCGATCACATAGATGGCGAGGCCGGCCAGTAAGCCGCCGACGATCTGTGAAATCCAGTACGGCACAAGGGCTGCCCATTCGACGCGGCGGGCCAAGGCGGCGCCCAGGGTGACTGCCGGGTTGAAATGTCCGCCGGAAATGGTGCCGAAGGCGTAGACGCCGGTCAGAACCGTCAAGCCGAACGCGAGGGCCACCCCGAGGAACCCGATCCCCACAGAGGTACCGTCGGAAACAAACTTCGCGGCGAACACCGCGCTACCGCAACCGCCCAGGACCAGCCAGAACGTCCCGATGAATTCGGCTGCCAATCTATGTGACATGCTCGGCGTACTCATGGCGGTCTCCATCTCTAGATGTGACTAGATGCGATTCACCGCCGAGCGTGTCACGCCAGTAGCTGATGGCAGAGACGTTGTTGCGAAATTGATTGCACAATGAAATTAACGTTGCCGCACCGTTGTCGATCAGCGGTAAGCGGTCAGCCGGGCCACCAGCGCCACCGCGCCGTCGTCACCGACGGCCTGTGCATCAGAGACTCCGGAGCTGCGTCCGGCCCGTAACGTCCTTGCCTCATAACGGGATTCATTGCCGCCACGGAACTGGCGCAGGTAGTTGACCCGCAGCGACGCCGTCCGCCAGGGCTCGCCCCCGTCGTCGCCGAGCGCCGCGGAACCGACGAGTTCCAGGGCGGCCGCCGACACCCCGCCGTGCACGATGCCGATGCTGTTGTTGATCACGGGGTCGGGCAGCTGTCGCAGCGTCGCGGTGCGCCCGCCCGCCTCGGCGACCTCGACCGACATGCGGCCTTCCAAGGTGGCAGGTGGTGTGCCTTCGGCAGTGTCGGTGGGCCACGCGACGACGTGCCCCGGCACGCGGATGTGGAAGGACCGCACCGTTGCCGTCCCCAGCAGTTGGTCGCCGTGGGTCAGCTCGCACAGCCCCAACGACGCCGTCCCCTTCGGGCCGAACGGCCGGGCGGTCGCCACCACCGGAATTTCCGGTGCGGCGGTGACGAGGTCGATTGCATGCGGGGCGAGCTCGATGGCCAGCTCGCTGGACACCGTCCACTCGTCCTCGTCGCGGCGAAGGTGATTGATCAGGCCGCCGATGTGATCGACCAGCATCGCCAGCGGAGCGATGGTCGGCACCCGTGTCAGGGGATTGAGCAGGCCGCCCACGGGTACTGAGGCCACGCAGCGGTCCGGGCTCTCCTCAAGGGTCTCTATGCCCAGGCGGCCCAGCGGGGTATTCAGCGGATAGCGCATCACCGTCAACAGTTACGCCTACGACGGTGGCCATATACCCCATGGGGGTATATGGTGGCGATATGACCACGACCGAACACGCGATGCACGAGCACGAGCACACCGGTCACGCAGAGCACGCGGGCCACGGCGATCACGTCGCCCAGTTCCGGAGGTTGTTCTGGATCATGACGGCGTTGGCCGTGCCGACCGTGGCGCTCTCGCCGATGTTCGCGATGATCCTGGGCTACTCCCTTCCCGAATTCCCCGGCGCACGGTGGATCTCGCCGGTGCTCGGCACCGTGATGTACGTGTGGGGCGGCCGTCCGTTCCTGACCGGGGCGATCAGCGAAATACGTTCGCGTGCACCGGGAATGATGCTCCTGATCGGACTGGCGATCACGGTCGCTTTCCTCTCCTCGTGGGGTGCGAGCCTCGGCATCCTGCACCACCAGTTGGACTTCTGGTGGGAACTCGCACTGCTGATCGTGATCATGCTGCTGGGGCACTGGATCGAGATGAGGTCGCTGGCGCAGACCACGTCCGCCCTCGATTCGTTGGCCGCGCTACTGCCCGATGAGGCCGAACGCGTCGAGGGCGATGGCGACGCCGAACGGGTGGTGACGGTAGATCCATCAGAGCTTCACGTCGGTGACCTGGTGATCGTCCGGCCGGGCGGCAGCGTGCCCGTCGACGGCCGCATCGTCGACGGTGCGGCCGATATGGACGAGTCGATGGTCACCGGGGAGTCGCGCACGGTGCGGCGTAGTGCCGGTGACGACATTGTCGCGGGCACCGTCGCCACCGACTCCGGGCTGAGGATCCGGGTCACCGCGGTCGGCGACGACACCGCTCTCGCGGGCATCCAGCGGCTGGTGGGCGAGGCGATGAATTCCTCTTCGCGCGCACAACGGTTGGCCGACCGGGCCGCGGGCTGGTTGTTCTGGTTCGCCCTGGGATCCGCGGTGCTGACGGCGCTGGTGTGGACCCTGCTGGACAACCCCGATCAGGCGGTGATCCGCACGATCACGGTGCTGGTGATCGCGTGCCCGCACGCCCTCGGCCTGGCGATCCCGCTGGTGGTGTCGATCGCGACCGAGCGGGCCGCCCGAGGCGGCGTGCTGATCAAGGATCGTCTGGCACTGGAAACCATGCGCACCGTCGGGGCAGTGCTGTTCGACAAGACGGGAACCCTCACCAAGGGTGAGCCGACCGTCACCGAGGTGGCGACCACCGGAGGTTCGGAGAACGAACTGCTGGCGCTGGCGGCGGCCGCCGAGGCCGACTCCGAACACCCGTTGGCTCGCGCCATCGTCGCAGCGGCCCGGCGCCGCGGCCTCGACGTAGCGCCGGCGACTGACTTCAGCTCGTCACCTGCGGTGGGCGTCAGCGCCCTGGTCGGTGGGCAGCGGGTGCAGGTCGGCGGACCGGCACTGCTCGAACAGGCCGCGCAAGCCCCGTTGCCGGGTACCGCGCGGTGGGAGGGCGCCACGGTGCTGCACGTACTGGTCGACGGGGACGTGGCCGGTGCGCTGGCGCTGGCCGACGAGATCCGGCCGGAATCCCGGCAGGCCGTCGACGCCTTGCACGATCTGGGTGTCGAAGTGGTGATGATCACCGGCGACGCCGCACCGGTGGCTTCCTCGGTCGCCGCGGACCTGGGCATCGACCGGGTATTCGCCGGGGTGCGGCCCGAAGACAAGGCCGCCAAAGTCATCGAACTGCAGGGAGAGGGTCTGACCGTCGCCATGGTCGGCGACGGCGTCAACGACGCCCCCGCGCTGGCCGCCGCCGACGTCGGCATCGCCATCGGAGCGGGGACCGATGTCGCCATCGCCTCGGCGGGCGTCATCCTGGCCAGCTCCGATCCGCGATCCGTGCTCTCGGTGATCGAGCTGTCCCGCCAGTCCTACCGGAAGATGAAGCAAAACCTTTGGTGGGCAGCGGGTTACAACCTGATCTCGGTTCCGTTGGCCGCCGGGGTGGCCGCGCCGCTGGGCTTTGTCATGCCGATGTCGGTGGGTGCGTTGTTGATGTCGGCGTCGACGGTCGTCGTGGCACTCAACGCGCAGTCGCTGCGCCGACTCGACCTACGCCCCGAGGCCGGCGTGCGCAGCGTTGCGCGGGCTTCAGGACGTTGACAAGGCAATTCTAAGAATCTGACTAAGCTTTTCCGCAAATTGACCCGGTCCATATAACAGCACTATAACGTGGCACTGTGATTTGCGTAGCAAATCACAGTGCCGTTCCGGGTGGTGTCCGACTGCAACGGGCAGTGCGCGGTCGGTGTAGGCGCTAGGAAGAAATATCAAGGGCTGCAAAGGAATTCATCATATCGACGATTGCCTGCCGAGCGTGGCCGAAAGTGGCCCATCAAGCATAGTTAGGCTCGGCTAAGTTGGCATCTGGCATGGTATTTGCCTTATCGTTTTCTCCACTTATGGCGTGTGGGACATAGCCGTCGTCCAGTGCTGCACGGGGCCACCCACGCCGAGCCGGCTTCTTTGTAGAAGCGTGTTGAAGGGCAAGGTGGGAATGGCGCCCAGCAAGGTCGGGCTGTACAACCCCGCATACGAACATGATGCGTGTGGCGTGGCAATGGTGGCGGATATCCATGGTCGCCGCAGCCGGGACATCGTGGACAAGGCGATCACAGCACTGGTGAACCTGGAGCACCGCGGTGCCCAGGGCGCGGAGCCGAACACCGGCGACGGTGCAGGCATCCTGCTGCAGGTCCCCGATTCGTTCCTGCGTGAGGTGTGCAAGGTCCAGGAAGGGTTCGATCTTCCTGAACCCGGAAGCTATGCCACCGGCATCGCCTTCCTGCCGCAGTCGTCGCGTGACGCTTCCGCGGCAGCCGAAGCCGTGGAGAAGATCGTCGAGGCCGAGGGCCTGACGGTGCTGGGTTGGCGTCAGGTGCCGATCGACGACTCCTCGCTCGGTGCCCTGGCGCGCGACGCCATGCCGAGTTTCCGGCAGCTGTTCATCGGCGGCGCCTCCGGCATGGACCTGGAGCGCAAGGCCTACGTCGTGCGCAAGCGCGCCGAACATGAGCTGGGCACCAAGGGACCGGGCCAGGACGGCCCCGGTCGCGAGACGGTGTACTTCCCGAGCCTGTCCGGTCAGACCTTCGTCTACAAGGGCATGCTGACCACCCCGCAGCTCAAGGCGTTCTACCTGGACCTGCAGGACGAGCGGATGACCAGCGCGCTGGGCATCGTGCACTCCCGCTTCTCGACCAACACGTTCCCGTCGTGGCCGCTGGCTCACCCGTTCCGACGGATCGCCCACAACGGTGAGATCAACACCGTCACCGGCAACGAGAACTGGATGCGCGCACGTGAGGCGCTGATCCGCACCGACGTGTTCGGCACCGACGGCCTCGACAAGATCGTCCCGGTCTGCACCCCCGGCGCATCGGACACCGCGCGCTTCGACGAGGTGCTCGAGCTGCTGCACCTCGGTGGCCGCAGCCTGCCGCACGCCGTCCTGATGATGATCCCCGAGGCGTGGGAACGCGCCGAAAACATGGACCCCGCCCGGCGGGCCTTCTACGAGTTCCACGACTCGCTGATGGAGCCCTGGGACGGCCCGGCCTCGGTGTGCTTCACCGACGGCACCGTGATCGGCGCCGTGCTGGACCGCAACGGCCTGCGCCCGTCGCGCATCTGGGTGACCGACGACGGCCTCGTCGTGATGGCGTCGGAAGCCGGCGTGCTGCCGCTCGACCCGTCCACCGTCGTCAAGAAGCTGCGCCTGCAACCCGGCCGGATGTTCCTGGTGGACACCGCCCAGGGCCGCATCGTCTCCGACGAGGAGATCAAGACGGAACTGGCTGCCGAGTTGCCGTACCTGGAGTGGGTCGAAGCCGGCCTGTTCCCGCTCGACGAGCTGCCGACCGGCGACTACGTCCGGATGCCGCACCACCGCGTGGTGCTGCGCCAACAGATCTTCGGCTACACCTACGAGGAGCTGAACCTGCTGGTGGCGCCGATGGCGCGCACCGGCGCCGAGGCCCTCGGCTCGATGGGCACCGACACCCCGGTCGCCATCCTTTCGGCGCGGCCGCGGATGCTGTTCGACTACTTCCAGCAGCTGTTCGCCCAGGTCACCAACCCGCCGCTGGACGCCATCCGCGAAGAGGTGGTCACCAGCCTGCAGGGCGTGATCGGGCCCGAGGGCGACCTGCTCAACCCGGGTCCCGAATCGTGCCGCCAGATCGTGCTCTCGCAGCCGATCCTGCGCAACGCCGACCTGTCCAAGCTGGTCTGCGTCGACCCCGACCACGAGGTCCGGGGCCACAAGCACGGTATGCGCGCCGCGGTGATCCGCTGCCTCTACCCGGTCAACCGGGGTGGGCAGGGACTGAAAGAGGCGCTGGACAACGTCCGTGCCAAGGTCTCGGAGGCGATCCGCGAGGGCGCCCGCATCATCGTGCTGTCCGACCGCGAATCCAACGAGACGATGGCACCGATCCCGTCGCTGCTGTCCGTGGCCGCGGTGCACCACCACCTGGTCCGCGAGCGCACCCGCACCAAGGTCGGCCTGGTCGCCGAGGCCGGTGACGCCCGCGAGGTGCACCACATGGCCATGCTGTGCGGCTTCGGCGCCGCCGCGGTCAACCCGTACATGGCATTCGAGTCGATCGAGGACATGGTCGACCGCGGTGTGATCGCCGAAATCTCCAGCGATAAGGCCAAGGCCAACTACGTCAAGGCCGCCGGCAAGGGCGTGCTGAAGGTGATGTCCAAGATGGGCATCTCCACCCTGGCCTCCTACACCGGTGCCCAGCTGTTCCAGGCGATCGGCATCTCCCAGGCGGTGCTCGATCAGTACTTCACCGGGCTGAGCTGCCCGGTGGGCGGTATCGACCTCGACGACATCGCCGCCGACGTCGCCACCCGCCATTCACTGGCGTTCCTGGACCGCCCCGACGAGCGCGCCCACCGCGAGCTCGAGGTCGGCGGCGAATACCAGTGGCGCCGCGAGGGCGAGTACCACCTGTTCAACCCGGACACGGTGTTCAAGCTCCAGCACTCCACTCGCACCGGCCAGTACTCGATCTTCAAGGAGTACACCGCCCTGGTCGACGACCAGAGCGAGCGGATGGCCTCACTGCGCGGCCTGCTGAAGTTCCGTGCCGGGAATGAGGCCGTTCGGCCATCTGTTCCCATCGACGAGGTGGAACCCGCCTCCGAGATCGTCAAGCGGTTCTCCACCGGCGCGATGAGCTACGGCTCGATCTCGGCCGAGGCACACGAGACCCTGGCCATCGCCATGAATCGCCTTGGCGGCCGGTCGAACTCGGGTGAAGGCGGCGAAAGCGTCCACCGCTTCGAGCCCGACGCCAACGGCGACTTGCGCCGCAGCGCAATCAAACAGGTGGCCTCCGGCCGCTTCGGTGTCACCAGCCACTACCTGACCAACTGCTCCGACATCCAGATCAAGATGGCCCAGGGTGCGAAACCTGGTGAGGGCGGCCAGCTTCCGGGGCACAAGGTGTACCCGTGGGTGGCCGAGGTTCGGCACTCGACCCCGGGCGTCGGCCTGATCTCACCGCCGCCGCACCATGACATCTACTCGATCGAGGATCTGGCACAGCTGATCCATGATCTGAAGAACGCCAACCCGGCTGCGCGTGTGCACGTGAAGCTGGTTTCGGAAAACGGTGTGGGAACCGTCGCCGCCGGTGTCTCGAAGGCCCATGCCGACGTGGTGCTGATCTCCGGCCACGACGGCGGTACCGGTGCCACCCCGCTGACCTCGCAGAAGCATGCGGGCGCACCGTGGGAGCTGGGCCTGGCCGAAACCCAGCAGACGTTGCTGCTCAACGGTTTGCGCGATCGCATCGTCGTGCAGGTCGACGGTCAGCTGAAGACCGGCCGCGACGTGGTGGTCGCCGCGCTGCTGGGCGCCGAGGAATTCGGTTTCGCCACCGCGCCGCTGGTGGTCGCAGGTTGCATCATGATGCGTGTGTGCCACCTCGACACCTGCCCGGTGGGTGTGGCCACGCAGAACCCGGTGCTGCGGCAGCGGTTCAACGCCAAGCCCGAGTTCGTCGAGAACTTCTTCATGTTCATCGCCGAAGAAGTCCGTGAGCTCATGGCGGAGTTGGGCTTCCGGACCGTCAACGAGATGGTCGGCCAGGTCGGCGCGCTGGACACCGCGCAGGCTGCCAAGCACTGGAAGGCCCACAAGCTGGACCTGACGCCCGTGCTCTACGAGCCCGAGTCGGCGTTCATGAACCAGGACCTGTACTGCAGCTCGCGTCAGGACCACGGTCTGGACAAGGCTCTGGATCAGCAGCTGATCACCCAGAGCCGCGAGGCCCTGGACAGTGGCTCGGCCGTCCGTTTCTCCTCCAAGATCACCAACGTCAACCGTACGGTGGGCACCATGCTCGGCCACGAGGTCACCAAGGCCTATGGCGGGCAAGGGCTTCCGGACGGCACGATCGACATCACCTTCGACGGCTCGGCCGGCAACAGCTTCGGCGCATTCGTGCCCAAGGGCATCACGCTGCGGGTCTACGGCGACGCCAACGACTACGTCGGCAAGGGTCTGTCGGGTGGCCGGATCGTGGTCCGCCCGGCCGATGAAGCTCCGGCCGACTTTGCCGCCGAGGACAACATCATCGCCGGCAACGTGGTGCTGTTCGGTGCCACCAGCGGTGAGGCGTTCCTGCGCGGCCAGGTCGGCGAGCGGTTCGCGGTCCGTAACTCCGGCGCCCACGCGGTTGTCGAAGGTGTGGGCGACCACGGCTGCGAGTACATGACCGGCGGCAAGGTCGTCATCCTCGGACCCACCGGCCGCAACTTCGCGGCGGGAATGTCCGGTGGTGTCGCCTACGTCTACGACCCGGCCGGCGCGCTGGGCGGGAACCTGAACACCGAGATGGTGGACCTGGAAACCATGGAGCCCTCCGAGGTCGAATGGTTGAAGGGCATCCTCACTGCCCACATCGATGCGACTGATTCGGCTGTGGCACAACGAATCCTGTCTGATTGGGATAACAAGTTGAAGGACTTTGTAAAGGTCATGCCACGCGACTACAAGCGCGTGCTGGCTGCGATCGCCGAGGCCGAGCAGGCCGGCGCGAACGTGGACGAGGCGATCATGGCGGCCGCCAATGGCTGATCCGCGCGGCTTCCTCAAGCACACGTCCAAGGAGCTTCCGGCCCGCAGGCCGGTTCCGCTGCGGCTGAAGGACTGGAAAGAGGTCTACGAGGACTTCTCCCACGAAAAGCTGCAGGACCAGGCATCACGATGCATGGACTGCGGTATCCCGTTCTGCCACAACGGCTGCCCGCTGGGGAACCTGATCCCCGAGTGGAACGACCTGGTCTACAAGGACCGGTGGCGCGACGGGATCGAGCGGCTGCACGCCACCAACAACTTCCCGGAGTTCACCGGACGGCTCTGCCCCGCCCCGTGTGAGGCGTCCTGCGTCCTCGGCATCAACCAGGATCCGGTCACCATCAAGCAGGTGGAGGTCGAACTCATCGACAACGCCTACGACCAGGGCTGGGTTGTTCCGAAGATGCCCGACGTGCAGACCGGCAAGAAGGTCGCCGTCGTCGGGTCCGGACCGGCCGGACTGGCCGCGGCCCAGCAGCTCACCCGGGCCGGCCACACCGTCACGGTGTTCGAGCGTGCCGACCGCATCGGCGGCCTGCTGCGCTACGGCATCCCCGAGTTCAAGATGGAAAAGCGCCACATCGACCGGCGTCTGGAACAGATGGCGGCCGAAGGCACCCAGTTCCGCCCCGGCGTCAACGTGGGCGTCGACATCACCGTGGCCCAGCTGCGGCTGAACTACGACGCGGTCGTGCTGGCCGGCGGTGCCACCGCGGCCCGTGACCTGCCGATCCCGGGCCGAGAGCTCGACGGCATCCACCAGGCCATGGAATTCCTGCCCTGGGCCAACCGGGTCCAGCTCGGCGACGACGTCCTCGACGAGAACGGCCAGCCGCCGATCACGGCCAAGGACAAGCACGTCATCATCATCGGCGGCGGCGACACCGGCGCGGACTGCCTGGGCACCTCACACCGGCAGGGTGCGGCCAGCATCCACCAGTTCGAGATCATGCCGCGTCCGCCGGAGACCCGCGCGGATTCGACGCCGTGGCCGACCTACCCGCTGATGTTCCGGGTTTCCTCGGCGCACGAAGAGGGCGGCGACCGCGTGTTCTCGGTCAACACCGAGGAATTCACCGGCGTCGACGGTCGCGTGACCGCCCTGCGCGCGCACGAGGTCAAGATGAACGCCGGCAAGTTCGAGAAGGTCGAAGGGACCGACTTCGAGCTCAAGGCCGACCTGGTGCTGCTCGCCATGGGCTTCGTCGGACCGGAGAAGGAAGGTCTGCTGACCAAGCTCGGCGTGGAGCTGACCGACCGCGGAAACGTCTCCCGCGACAACAACTTCCAGAGCTCGGTGCCCGGCGTGTTCGTCGCCGGTGACATGGGCCGCGGACAGTCGCTGATCGTGTGGGCGATCGCCGAAGGCCGGGCCGCCGCCGCGGGCGTGGACCGCTACCTGATGGGCAAGACCGCCCTGCCGGTAGTGATCAAGCCCACCGCTGCGCCACAGCGCTGAATTTGGCGCGGCCCCGGGTGTCGCTGTCTTACATCGGCTCCTGGGGCGACCGCCCGGAGTCGATCCGTGAGTCGGCCGAACGGATGCAGCGTTCGTGGCAGGCGTTTCCGCAGGAACCGGGCGTGTACACGCCGTGGTCGCTGAAACTCTGGAATGCCGAAGATGTGCTGCAACTGCAGCCGGTGCCCGCCGATGACCTCGATGCGATCGTCGATGCGGCGCGGTCGGTCACCGAGCGGATCAACGAGGGACCTCGAACCGCGCCTGGGTTCGACCTCCAATTCGTGCGTGAGCGTCTCGACGAGCCCGTGTTGGCCGGTGGGCCACTCTTCGCGTACAAGGTTCGGTGCGGCTTCTCCGGGCCCCGTGCGCTGCGCAATCATGTGCTCTTTCATCTCGACCCGACCGTTGGGATTTCTTCCGACGAAAGCCAGGTAGTTCGGGGCTACCTCACTGCGCTGGTCGCCGCTTGGGAGCCGGAGTACGTGTCGGTGTGCACATACGAGTTCCATAAGGCGCAAGGGCACAAGAAACCCCAGCAAGTACGTGTCGGTTGGCTGACCTACATCCGCGACGACGTCCCACTGGACACCTCCCTCGTGCCGGAGGAGGTGCACATCGAGGCGGGTGACGGTGGTCGGTACTTGACGTTGTCGGGGACGCCGCAAGAGCCGTCGCTCGACCAGGCACTGGCGATCCGTCGAGCACTTGGGTACCCCGCCTGACCCTGGGGTAGGGCATTGACGGGGCCTACGCCATGCCTCATTCGTCACGTCAGTCTCACCAGAAACATCTGATCTTTGCGCGGCGTGCCTCGCACGGTTTGCCGGATGTCAGGTATCTAATGACGTGGTGAGAATGCTGCGGTAACGTAAAACCACGGGCACAGCAACTAGTAATTCGCAGGAGTGATCGCCGTGTACATCAATCCGATCAATCGGTCACGGATGAGTCGTATTGCCTGGTCATTGTTCCGTCATCCGATGAAATGCCGTGAATTCCCGGCCAAGAGCGAACGCCTGGTCACGGCCGACGAGCTACTTCGCTTCGGGATCTGACGGGTAGCCGACCGCTCGGGCCCGGTGGGTCCGCACTCCGTTGCTGGTCATTGGGTCAACTGACCCGAATCCCTAATCGCCTCCGCCAACGGTTCCAGCACGGCCGGATCGTAGGGCGAGGGCAGGTAGACGATCGCCAGATCCAGGCCCTCGGCGCCGAGGGCGGCAGCCTCGTCGACCACCTTCGCGTAATCGCGATCCTCACCGAGGCGCACGTGCGCCGACAGGGTGATCTCCTTGGGATCGCGGCCGAGGTCAGCGCAGTGCGCGGCCAGCACGTCGCGCTTACGGGCGAACTCTTCAGGCGGACCGCCGACGAAGTTCCAGTGATCGGCGTACTTCGCGGTGATACGCAGCGTCCGCTTCTCGCCGCTGCCGCCGATACAGAACGGCGGATGCGGCTGCTGCGGACCCTTGGGCTCGTTGCGGGCATCCTTGAGTTGGTAGAACTTGCCGTCGAACGTCGTCGTCTCCTGCGTCAACAGGCCCCTGAGAACCTCACAGGCCTCCTCGAACCGGTCGAAGCGTTCCTTGATCGAGCCCAGTTCGATTCCGTAAGCGCCCGACTCCTCCTCGTTCCAGCCGGCGCCGATGCCGAACTCGAGGCGACCGTTGGACACGATGTCGAGCGCCGAAGCCATATTCGCCAGAACGGCGGGATGGCGGTAGTGAATACCGGTGACGAGCACGCCGACGCGCAACCGCTCAGTGGCCTGGGCCAGCGCGGTCAGCGTCGTCCAGCCTTCCAGGCACGGGCCGGTGGGGTCGGAGAAGATCGGATAGAAGTGATCGAACGTCCAGCCGGATTCGAAGACGTCGATCGTGTCGGCCGCTTTCCAGATCGCAAGCATGTCGGCCCAGGTGGTGTTCTGCGGGGAGGTTTTGAAGGCGAAGCGCACGAACTAACAAACTAGTCCCTCGCGGCATTCATTCCGGGCACTCCGCGCTGCACTGATTGCATATCTTCGGGGCCATCTGGTCGCCGCTATCGGTAGTCTCGGGCAGGGAACGATGCGGAATCCGCGATCCATCTGGGGAGTGAACATGAGCGAATACGCAGTCACCGATCCGGCCACCGCAAAGGTGGTCGCCACCTACCCGACTTCGACCGACGCCGAGATCCAGGCCGCGATCGAGGCTGCCGCCAAGACCGGACGCACCTGGGCGCGCACGACGACGGTCGCCGAGCGGGCCGCGCTCATCGGGAAGGTCGCCGCCCTGCACGAGCAGCGCCGCGAACAGCTCGCCGACGTGATCGTCCGTGAGATGGGCAAGCCGCGCGACCAGGCCCTGGGCGAGGTCGACTTCAGCGCCGCCATCTACCAGTACTACGCCGACAACGCGGAGAAGTTCCTCGCCGACGAGGAGATCACCCTGCTCGACGGCGAAGGCACCGCAGTGGTCAAGCGAGGCCCGGTCGGTGTGCTGCTCGGCATCATGCCGTGGAACTACCCCTACTACCAGGTTGCCCGCTTCGCGGGTCCAAACCTGATCGTGGGCAACACAATTCTGCTCAAGCATGCCCCGCAGTGCCCCGAATCCGCCGAGCTGCTGCAGCTGATCTTCCTCGAGGCCGGATTGCCGCAGGGCGCCTATGTCGACATCCGCGCCACCAACGACCAGGTTGCCGACATCATCGCCGACCCACGGGTGGCGGCGGTGTCGCTGACCGGTTCCGAACGGGCGGGTGCTGCGGTGGCCGAGATCGCCGGGCGCAACCTCAAGAAGTGTGTGTTGGAACTCGGTGGCTCCGACCCGTTCATCGTGCTGTCCACCGACGATCTCGACGCGACCGTGCAGGCCGCCGTCGACGGACGGATGGAGAACACCGGGCAGGCCTGCAACGCGGCCAAACGGTTCATCGTCGCCGAGAACCTCTACGACGACTTCCTGTCCAAGTTCACCGAGAAAATGCTGGCCGCCGCCGACGGGATCGCCCCGCTGTCTTCGGAATTGGCCGCCGAGAGGCTCGAGCAACAGGTCAAGACTGCCGTCGATCAGGGCGCCAAGCTGACGTCTGCCGGCGAACGCCGCGGTGCCTTCTACCCGCCGGCCGTGCTCACCGGAGTAACCGAGGACAACGACGCCTACCGTCAGGAGCTGTTCGGCCCGGTGGCCGTTGTGTACAAGGCGGGTTCGGAAGACGAGGCCGTCGCCATCGCCAACGACACCCCGTTCGGATTGGGTTCCTACGTCTTCACCACCGACGCGGATCAGGCTGCCCGGGTCGCCGATCGGATCGATGCGGGCATGGTGTTCGTCAACGCGGTCGGCGCCGAAGGGGCCGAGTTGCCGTTCGGCGGTATCAAGCGGTCCGGCTTTGGACGCGAGCTGGGCAAATACGGCATGGACGAGTTCGTGAACAAGAAGCTGATCCGTACGGTCAGCTGAGCGGGCATCCATGGATCCGGTGACCGCGCTGCGTCAGATCGCGTACTACAAGGACCGGGCCAGGGAAGACCCGCGACGGGTGATGGCCTATCGCAACGCCGCCGACGTCGTCGAGGCGCTGACCGAGGCGCAACGTGAACGCCTGGGCGCATCGAACGGTTGGCAGTCGTTGCCGGGGGTGGGGCCCAAGACCGCGAAGGTGATCGCGCAGGCCTGGGCGGGGCGTGAACCCGACACGCTCGTCGAATTACGTTCGGCGGCGCAGGATCTCGGCGGCGGTGAGGTGCGCGCCGCGATGCGGGGCGACCTGCACGTGCACTCCAACTGGTCGGACGGATCCGCTCCGATCGAGGAGATGATGCTCGCCGCGCGCGACCTGGGCCATGAGTACTGCGCGCTGACCGACCATTCCCCGCGGCTACGAGTGGCCAACGGGCTGTCCCCGGACCGGTTGCGTGAGCAGCTCGACGTCATCGAGGAGGTGCGCGAGCTGGTGGCGCCGATGCGCATCCTGACCGGAATCGAGGTCGACATCCTCGAAGACGGATCGCTGGACCAGGAACCCGAACTCCTGGAACGCCTCGACGTGGTGGTGGCCAGCGTGCACTCCAAATTGGCCATGGATTCGGCGGCCATGACCCGACGTATGGTCAAGGCCGTCTCGAATCCGTACACCGATGTCCTCGGGCACTGCACCGGACGGCTGGTCACCGGCGGCCGCGGTGTGCGGCCGGAGTCGACGTTCGATGCCGAGAAAGTGTTCACGGCCTGCCTCGACCACGGCACCGCCGTCGAGATCAATTCCCGCCCCGAGCGGCGCGATCCGCCGACCCGGCTGCTGAAGCTCGCGCTGGACATCGGCTGCGTCTTCAGCATCGACACCGATTCCCACGCGCCCGGCCAACTCGAGTTCCTCGGCTACGGAGCCCAGCGGGCCCTGGACGCGGAGGTGCCGATCGATCGGATCGTGAACACGTGGCCGGCCGCGCGGTTGTTGGAGTGGGCTGCCGGCTGAGCCTCAGGTTCCCGAGGCGAACGGATCATGCTCGGCAAGCAGTCTTTCCATGCGTGCCTCGTCCAGTCGAACCCGGACGGTGGTCGCCTCTTGCTGATCGCGAATCACCTTCGCCAGGGTGAAGGCGCTGGTGACGAGGAACAGAACCGACATTCCCAGGAACATCCGTTGCCAGGTATCGATCGGTAGGAAGAAGATTCCGCCGAGCACACCGAGGAAACTCACCCCGAATGCGATGGTGGCCTGAAGGGAGAATGCCGCGGTGACTTTCGAACTGTCGTTGAGTGCGATCATGTTCGAAATCCTGGCGGACAACGGGATTCGCCGGATGCGTGAGACTACTCAGATTTCGTGCTCAACTTCGCTGCCATGGCCGCAGCGCGATCTCGGTGGCCCGCCGCAGGGCGAGGGCGCGGGCCTCGTGGCCCGCGGGCATGCCGGTGTCGACCATCGCCTGGACGGCGCCGGTCACCGCGCCGACGAAGGCCCCGACGATGGCACCCGCGGAGACGGTGTCGAGTTCGTCCGCGTACGCCGCCTGCAGGTGCTGCGCGATCTCCCGCTGGGCGTCGAGCTGGTACTGCAGTGCGCGTCCCCGAATCGCCGGAATGGTTTGAACCAGCCGGAACTGCAGCGCACCCTGCTCGTCGGCGAAGTCGTGGCCGCCGTCGATCACCGAGCCGAGGGCCCTCAGGAGCACATCGGCCGGACGATCCTCGGGGCCGCGCCCGGCGATGGCGTCGATGGCGGCCTGCACCCGGGCGTCGGCACCCGGCAACAACACGTCGTCCTTGCTGGCGAAATAGCTGAAGAACGTGCGTGGCGCGATGTCGGCGGCCGCGGCGATATCGGCCACCGTTGTGCCGTCGTATCCGTTGGCGGCGAACAGCGTGAGCGCGGCGTCGACGATGGCGGTACGGGTGCGCTCGCGTTTGCGCTCGCGTAGCGAGACGGCAGCGGTATCGGCGGGCATGCATCGAGTGTATAACTGCAATTAGTGCAATATTGCATTGACTGCAGAAAGGGCGCTCGATGAGGTCGGTGCTGATCGTGGGTGCGGGGGTGGCCGGCTCAACGGCGGCGTACTGGCTGGCGCGACTCGGAATGACGGTCACGGTCGTCGAGCGCGCCGGTCAGGACCGCTCCAGTGGTAGTCCGGTCGACGTGCGGGGTCCGGCGTATGGCGTCGCAGGCCGTATGGGAGTGCTGCCTGCGCTCAGGTCTGCGGCGACCCGGGCCACCGGGCTCAGCGCCGTAGACCGGCGCGGCCGGCGCATCGGGTGGGCGCCGATGCAACTGGGGAACGGAATCGAGATTCCCCGTAGCGATCTGGCCGCCATCATGGCCGACGCCGGGCGCGACGCCGCCGAATACCGGTACGGCGACACGGTCACCTCGCTGGACCAAGGCGGAGCCGGAGTCGAGGTCACCTTCGAGCAGGCCGCGCCACAGGAATTCGATCTGGTGGTGGGCGCCGACGGGTTACATTCGCGGGTAAGGGAATTGGCGTTCGGAACGGGCTTCATCGAGCACCTCGGCATGTACGTCGCCACGATCGATCTGGCCGAGGAGGCAGACGGCGACACCGTCCTGATGTACAACGAGCCCGGACGCCTGGCGGCGGTGCATCCGGCCACCGGGCGCGGCATCGCCGCGTTCATCTTCCGTCACCCTGGGCTGCCGGACCACGACCATCGCGACTCGTCGGCGCACAAGGACGTCGTCGTCGACACCTACGCCGGTATGGGGTGGCGGGTGCCTGACCTGCTGCGGCAGCTGCGGGCAGCCACCGACATCTACTTCGACTCGGTCAGTCGTGTCCGCATGGATACCTGGTCGTGTGGGCGCATCGTCCTGCTCGGTGACGCGGCCTCCTGCGTATCGCTGCTCGGGGAAGGATCGAGCTTGGCAATCGCCGGTGCGGCAACACTTTCCGAGTGTGTGGCGGCCAACCGGGATGACCCCGTGACGGCACTGCGCGAATACGAGCGTCGACACCGTCACCTCGTCATGCCGCGGCAGCGCTGGATGGGTCCGGGCTCCCGGGTGATCGTCCCGGCCACCGCTTCTGGTGTGCTGGCGCGCAATACCGCACTGCGGGTGACCGGCGGTATCCAACGAGCTCGTAAGCTCACGCAATGCACGCGGAACTCGGCATAGACACCGTCATCACCCTGCTCGCCGCCGGCCTGATCTTCCTGCTGGCCCTGGTGCTCGGGGTATGGAAGTACCGGCAGATGGCGACCAGCGAGAACCACCTGGCCCACCCCTACGTCGACATCGCTCACCGGGCCGCCCTGCTGTACTCCTTCGCAACACTGCTGATCGCGGTGTTCGTCGAACTCAGCGCCTGGCCCACCTGGGTGAACCTGACCGCCGCAATGGTGCTCGTGTTCTTCTTCGTCGTCGCCATCGGAAGCTATATCGAGCACGGCGCCAGACGCGACACCACGAACCAGTTCGAACATCCCACCGGGACCCTGAATGCCGGCATGGTGGCGCTGATCGTTGGTGAGATCGGCGGATTCGCGGTATTGCTGGCCGGATTCGTTGCCGGACAACTCTTTTAGTACGGCAGCATCGGCACCTCTACGCCGGGGTCACGGCCCACCAACACGCCACGGGTCAACATGGCGTTGCCGAACCGCTGACGCACCTCGTCGATCGCGCCGTCGACGGCCACCGGATCTGGTGCCGAGTCAAAGGGCAGCTCCATCTGCTGGCTGCCCTGGTGGTCGATGTTCGAGACTGCGAAACCGATCAGCGTCAGTCCGCGTTCGGCGATCAAAGGCGCCGCGACCGTCACCAGCGTGCGGGCCGCGGCCAGGACCGCGTCAGTCGAAGCGGTGGCCAGGGGCATGGTGTGCGACCGGGTGGCCCGGCCGAAATCATCGAAGCGCAGGCGCAATACGACAGTCCGCCCGGTCCGCCCGGCCCCACGCATGCGGCGGGTGATGCGGTCGACGAGATTGACCACGACGACGTCCACCTCCGCGGCCGACATGGTGTTGCCGCGCCGGCCGAGCGCACGTTGAGCTCCGATCGAACTGCGCCGCACGCCCGTCGTCACCCGCCGTCGATCGATGTTGCGCGACAACGCATACAACTGCCGGGCCATCGCGCCGCCGACCATGGGGCGCAGCGCCGACTCGGGGAGCTCGGCCACATCGGCGACGGTCTCGATCCCGTGGGCATGGAGTTTGTCGGCCGTCTTGGCGCCCACACCCCACAGCCGGCGCACCGGCAGCGGATGCAGGAACGCCAGCTCGCGATCGGGCGGCACCAGCAGCAGGCCGTCCGGTTTGGCCACCTGGCTGGCCACCTTGGCCAGGAACTTGGTACGCGCGATGCCGACGGTGATGGGCAGGCCCACCTGCTCGCTGACCTGCTCGCGTAGCCGGCGGGCGATCTCCACCGGAGTGCCCGACACCCGGCCCAGGCCGGACACGTCGAGAAACGCCTCGTCCACCGACAGCGGCTCGACCAGCGGCGTGGTGTCGTGGAAGACCTCGAACACGTGCCCGCTGGCCTCTGAATACGCCGACATCCGCGGCGGCACCACGATGGCCTGCGGGCACAGCGCCCGAGCCTGGCCACCGCTCATCGCCGTACGCACCCCGAACGCCTTGGCCTCGTAGCTGGCTGCCAGCACCACGCCGCCGCCGACGATCACCGGGCGGCCGCGCAGTTTCGGATCGTCGCGCTGCTCGACCGATGCGTAGAACGAATCGAGATCAGCGTGCAGGATGGCCGCCTGCGTATCGGACACGAACATATGTTCGCATACGTGGCGGACGGGTCAGCGGGCCTCGCCGTAGATGCTGGTCAGCCAGATGTGGGCAAGGGTGTCGACCACCTTGTCGTACGCGACCGCGGGTTGTTCGGCGCCCAGCGCTGCCATCATGGTCCGCTCGTTCATCAGGTTGAGCGACGTCGCGAGATCCATGGCGGGGAGGGTTTCCGGGGCGGCGCCGCGTTGACGTTCTGCGCTGATCAGCGCGGCGGTAAGCGCGATCCACTTCTGCATGAGCCCGGCCCAGAGCGTGCGGAACTCCGGGCTGCTGTTGAGCGCCTCGGTGCCCGCGCGTGCGGTGGCCGGATCTGACCCGAACGAACTGAAGAAGATCTCGATGCCCCGGCGGATCGCGCGCCTGGGATCGGTCGGCATCGCTTCCAGTGCACTGTCGAAACCGGTGTCCGCGCGCTTGATCAGCGGATCGAGCAGTGACAGCACGACCGCTTCCTTGGAGGGGAAGTAGAAGTAGAACGTCGGCCTGGAGATCCCGGCGCCTTTGGCCAGGTCATCGACCGATATGTCGGCGAATTTCCTGGTCTCCAGCAGCTGTCGGGCCGTTTCGAGGATGGCCGCCTCACGGTCGTCGCCCGATGGTCGGGCGGCGCGGCGACCTCGTGGGGCGCGCGCCGTACTGGAGGTGGTCACAATGAGCACCCTAACACCGCGTTGAATTTATCAACAGACTGTTGACCCACTCAACACCATGTTGATACCGTCGGTCCCATGACCGAACATTTCGATGTCGTGATCGTCGGCGCCGGCATCTCCGGCATCAGCACGGCCTGGCACCTGCAGGACCGCTGCCCGACCAAGAGCTACGTGCTACTGGAGCGCCGGGAGAACATCGGCGGCACCTGGGACCTGTTCAAGTACCCGGGCATCCGCTCCGACTCGGACATGTTCACCCTCGGGTTCCGGTTCAAGCCGTGGGAGTCGGCCAAGTCCATCGCCGACGGCCAGTCGATCTGGGACTACATCAACGAGGCCGCCGACGAGAACGGCATCAGGAACCACATCCGCACCGGCCACCGCGTCGTGTCGGTGGACTGGTCCGACGCCGACAACCGCTGGACCATCGATGTGGAGGCGGACGGCGAAGCCAAGCAGATCACCGCGTCGTTCCTGTCGGTGTGCAGCGGCTACTACAACTACGACGAGGGCTACTCGCCCGAGTTCCCCGGGGCCGAGAACTTCAAGGGCCAGATCATCCACCCGCAGCACTGGCCCGAGGACCTCGACTACACGGGCAAGAATGTCGTGGTGATCGGTTCCGGTGCCACCGCCATCACGCTGATCCCGTCGCTGGTCGACGGCGGCGTCGGGCACGTCACGATGCTGCAGCGGTCACCCACCTACGTCGGATCCCTGCCGCTGGTCGATCCGGTGGCCGTGAAGACCAACAAGTACCTGCCGAAGAACCTGGCGCACTTCGTCAATCGGTGGAAGCAGATCGGTTACAGCACCGGCCAGTACCAGGTCGCGCGCCACTTCCCGTCGATCTTCAAGGGCTTCCTGCGCAGGATGGGAACCCGCCGCCTGCCACAGGGCTTCGACTACGACACGCACTTCAGCCCCAGCTACGCCCCGTGGGACGAGCGAGTCTGCCTGGCCCCCAACGGGGACCTGTTCAAGGCCATCCGCTCGGGCAAGGCCGGCGTCGTCACCGACACCATCGACACCTTCACCGAAACCGGCATCAAGCTGACCTCCGGTGAGGAACTGCAGGCCGACATCATCGTCACTGCGACCGGTTTGAACATGCAGTTGTTCGGTGGCGCGGTCGCGTACCGCAACGGCAAGCCGATCGACCTGACCGAGTCCATGACCTACAAGGGCCTCATGCTCTCCGGCGTGCCGAACATGGCCATCACCTTCGGGTACACCAACGCGTCCTGGACCCTCAAGGCCGACCTGGTGTCCGAGTTCATCTGCCGCGTGCTGAACTACATGGACGCCAACGGTTTTGACCGCGTCGAGCCGCAGCACCCCGGTGGCAGTGTCGACGAACTGCCGTTCATGGACTTCACCCCGGGCTACTTCCGGCGGGCCATGGACACCCTGCCGAAATCGGGGTCGGAAGCGCCGTGGAAGCTCAAGCAGAATTACTTCTTCGACATGCGGACCATCCGATACGGCAAGGTCGACGAAGAGTCGCTGCTGTTCACCAAACACCGTGTGGCCGTAGAGGTTTAACCCCAATACCGTTCAGTTAACAGCGGTGGATAGAGATGTTTGGCGGGTGGCGGGGCTCAGGCCAGTCCGCGTGATGTGCTCTTTTCACGTGCCATTTGGGCATTTTGCGTTTGATGACTCGTGGTGCTGATCGCCGCCGTCGTGCTGGGATGAGGCGATCAAGGAGGCGACGGAGGAACGCCTGCCAGTGTCGATCTGCAGATCGAGAGTGGTTAGGGGGAAAAAGCACCCTGCTGGGCGACGGACTGGCGCACGATGCGTAGCGCAGCGGTGAAGCTGAGGCGGTCAGGATCGCGCCCGGCATGGTCGGCGGCTTGGGTCATGAGGGAGCGAATCGCGTAGTGGCAGCACAGGTATCCCCAGATTTCCTGGAGCACTAGGTCCGGGGATTTCGAGCGCAACACCACTTTCGATCCGCGCTGGTGGGTCTTGAGTTCGTCGAAGACGCTCTCAATTTCCCACCTCTGGGCATAGGCGGCGGCGAGATCCAGCGCAGGCGCTTCGACCGGGTCGAGCATCGTGGTCACCAGCCGGTAGACGGTGGGATTCTCACGGCCGTCCTCGAGGGTGTAGTCGATGATCCGGGCCAGCATCGGCTCGCTGTGCCGGTCCTTGTCAGCGCGCAGATGCGCCAGCCAGGAACCGTCAGGCAGGTTTTCGACATGCACCGGAGAGGGGCCGTTCCTGCCGGTGCTCACCCGCCACAACAGATCTGACCCGGTTCTAGAAACGTTACGCCACAACGCATATGAGAAGAATCCACGATCGGCCAACACCAACATGCCTGGAGTCAAGGCCGTGAGCAGGTTCTCGATCAAGGTGGTTTCTGAGTCTCGGTAGGCGCCAATCGTGGCGGCGAAGATCGCATGTGTGCCGCACTCGGCGGCCGCCAACAACCGCGCCTGCGGGAACGCCGACTTCTCACCCTTGTTCACTCCCGGCCGGCCGAAGAACTCCTCGTTGACCGGCGTGTCCGCCACATCCAGGCACGTCCCGTCGATCGCGACCAACCGCCGCCCCGCCAGCCATACCCCCGGCGTGTTCGGCCTGCCCACCGGAGCAGCCACCCGCGCGAACAACTGCGCCAACGGTGCAGATCCCAGCCGCTCCCGAGCCTGGAAAATCGCCGACTTGCTGGGCAACTGATACTGCTCACGCCACCCAGAAGCCCACGCCAAACCATCAGTCAACTGCGACAACACATCTTCATAGGAACCATCGGAGTACAGGCCCATCCCGATCGCGAAGTAGGCCATCACCCGCGCAGGTAACGCACGATGACGCACCTGAGTCCGACCCGAGGCAGCGATCACCTCATCAACCAACGCCGGCGGGAACACCCGTGTCAGCACGCCCACCGACACCAAGTCCGACAACCGACGATCCGACTCCGGCTTACGCCAACCCGCACGAGGCATGCCTCACAAACTACACCCTCGTAGTCTTAACTGAACGGTATTGGGTTTAACCCACACTGCCGACCAGACGCAAAACTGCCCCTTTTCAGTCGAAAAGGGGCAGTTTTATGTCTGCTCGCGCTAGGGAGCGGGGACGACCACGATGCCGTCCTCGTCGGCGTACGCGATCTCGCCGGGGACGAAGGTCACCCCGCCGAACTCCACGGGTACGTTGCGCTCACCCTCGCCGGTCTTGGTGCCCTTGCGCGGATTGGTGCCCAGCGCCTTGATCCCGACGTCGATGGTGCGCAGCGCGGCGGCATCGCGTACCGCACCGTGCACGATCACCCCGGACCAATCGTTGTCGGCGGCCAACCCGGCGATGATGTCGCCGACCAGCGCGGTGTGCAGCGAGCCGTTGCCGTCGACCACCAGCACCCCGCCGTTACCCGGGGTGGACAGGATCGACTTCAGCAGCGCGTTGTCCTGGAAGCAGCGCACCGTGGTGATCGGCCCGGCGAACATCGTCTTGCCGCCGTAGTTCTGCAACTGCAGATCACAGCTACGGACGTCCGGGTAGATCTCGTCGACCAGATCAGCGGTGGCGCGCGGTTCGATACTCACCCGGCGATTATCGCAGCCTCAGCTGTCCTCGGAATTTCGGCGGCTGAGCAAAACCAGAAGCAGGGCCAGAACACCGACGGCCACCGCCGCCACCAGCGGCAGTTTGGACGACGGGCTGTCGGCCAGCTGGGTCGGCACCGGGCCCGACACCGGGTTGGTGGCCGAGGTGACCGTCGACTTGGCTTGCGCAGCAGTCTCTTTGGCCGCCTTGGCGACGTCCGGCAATGGGATGACAGGAGCGGGTGGCGGCTCGGTAGCGGGCACAGCGGCAGGTGGGGCAGGTGGGGCTTTCTTGGCCGGAGCCTTCTTCGCCGGGGCCTTCTTGACAGCCTTGGCGGGAGCTTTCTTCGCCGCTGCCTTCTTGGCCGGAGCCTTTTTCGCGGGAGCTTTCTTGCCCGGCGGCGGGCCGGGCTTGGGCGGAGCAGGATCCGCACTGGCCGCCGACATGTCGGCCGCAGCGGACTGAGCTGCGGTTTCGGGCTTGTCGGCGGGTTGACCCTGCTGCTCTGCCATCAGGCTGCTCCTTTGCAGTATCTGGTGTTCCGCGCCAGCGCGCTGGTCGGGGGCCGGCAGTGTTTTCCATCATGCCAGGCGCCGCGGCGGTCAACCCGTGACGGCCAGGGCCGCGGCGAGCGTGACCGCCACAGCCATCATGCCCAACTCCGTCAACGACCGGTTCTGCGACAACGCGGCGCTGCTGCGGTGCGCCCGCGCCGCAGGCAGCCACTGTGACCGGTTTCGCCAGGCCAGCACCAACAGGACCACGGTCACGGCCACTTTCGCTGCCAAGATCCGGCCATAGCCGGTGGCCCACAACTCAGCGGGCGAGGTCAACTTGATCGCAGCCCCGGCCACGCCGGCGACCAGCAGCACCCCCACACACGACAGTGACAACTGCGAGAACCTGGGCAAAACCCTGGCCCACTGACCCCGGTGCGTCACCGTGAGCACCAGCGCGGCCAGCACCCCGCACCACACCGCGGCGGCCAGTGCGTGCACCGCCACGGCGATACCCCCGACCGGGCTCTCCGAGAGATGCCCGGCCAGCGTCCTGGCCGCCATACCGACCGCGGCGAGACCGACCGTCGCGACCGTCGTGGTCGCACCCCGCGGGGCCAGGATTGCCGCGCCGGCGACGATCAACGCGGCCGCGATACCAACCAGCCCCGAACGGCCCACAGTCGTATGGAGGCCGAAGTCAGTCAGGGTGCGCACGCCGACCTGCCAGAACCCGACGCCCGCGGTCTGCGCCGCCTCCACCGTGAGTCGCACGACCTCGGCCAGCAGCCAGATCGTTGCGACCAACCCGAGCGGGCCCGCGGCCCGGCGGCTCAACTCGGCGCGGTAGCGGTCGGACTCGAGCAGTGGCACCGCGGCCAGCCCAAGGGTGACGATGGCGGCGCAGTCGGCCAGCGCCCGGACCAGTGCTCCGGTCACCGTTGACGCCGGACCGCCCACCAGGCTCCGCCGCCGATCAGCACCACGGCGACCACCACGAACGGCCACACCACGATGCCGCCGTCGGATGGCGCAGGCGACGACGCGGCCGCTCCCGGCGTACCGGTACCCGCGACCGTCAGGTCGAACGACCAGGAACCCGACACCACGTGCCCGTCGGCCGAGGTCGCGCGGTAGTTGACCGTGTACGTGCCGGCCGGGCCGAGCGGACGAACCCCGACGCTGAGCACCGCGCCGGCCACCGAGGGATCGCCCTCGGACCACAGGTTCTTATCCGGCCCGACCACCGTCATGTTGGCGAAGGCGGGCTGCAGTGCCTCGTTGAACGTGGCACTCACCCGCGGCGGCGAGCTGCTCAACGCGGAATGTTCGGCCGGATCGGCGGCAACCCGGGCCGCATGCGCGGACGCCCAAGGGGCTCCGAGCAAGGCGGAGGCGGCCAGCATCAGCGCGGTCAGCGTGGCCGCCAACAGCCGGCTCATGACCGGCGCCGGTTCAGCAGGCCGGCGACCACAGCGACGGCTGCCAGGATCAGCGCCCCGCCGGCCAGCCAACGGGCCGAGTTGTCGGCACCGGCCGCGGGCTCCGCGGCGGCAGCGGCAGGCGCGGTGGGGCCCGCCGCGGAGGGCGCGCCGGTCAGGGCTAACTGCGGAGCCGGATGCTCGGGCTCGCTGCCATCGGGCAGAGGCGGCTGATCCCAGCGGACCACGGAGCCGTCGGAGTCGGTCTGGGTGACCGGAAAGCTCGCCGTCGCCGCGTCGGGAAGCTTGACCGACACCCGGAACAGGGCGAACTGCTCGGGTGAGATGCCGACCCCGGGTGCCGCGGTCCACGTCACCGACCGGACCGTGCCCGCCGAGGTGTCACGGTCCAGCTTGGCGGTCCAGCCCGGCATCACCTCGGTGCGGGCCGAGGTCACGTCGGGCAGGTCGACCTTCAATTGTGTTGTCCGCGCGCCGGTATCGGACTCACCGGGCACCCGGAAGGTGAGTACCGAGGTGGTCCCCGGAGTCGGATTGTCGGCGTCGACGTGGACATGGGCCCAGGCCGGTGCGGCGGTGAGCAGACCGGTAGCCGCTACCGCGGCGGTCGCGAAGAGGGCGCGCGAGGACGCCCCGGTGAAGGGTTGCATTCGAGAGTGTCTTTCTGGAGTTGATCGGGTCGGATGGTCAGGCTGAGACGCCGACCGGCGGACCCCGATGAGACATGGAAGCGGCAAGGAGCAGGGCCGAGTGCAACGGCTGATCAGCGCTGCGTGCGGTAACGCAGTTCGTCGATCGCGGGGCGACGCGGCCGGCCCTGACCACCACGCGCACCACCCGCGAAACCGCTGCTGACAGGCGGGCGCCGCAGGCGATCAGGCCCGCGCCGAGCGATACCGCCGCCACATGCGCGCCGAACATCGCCAGACCGGGCGCGCCGTGCCCGTGACCGGCCGTGGCCAACAATCCGTGCGCCAGCAGCTGGCCGGTGCCCAGCAGGCCCCACAACACTGCGGTGCGGTGTGCGCTTCCCAGGGTCGCGGCGACCGTTCCCAATGTCGCGGCAAGGACCACGAGTTGGGCGGCCACTGCCCCGCCCGGCAGGGCGCCGCCGGCGACACCATGCGCGGCGATGGCCAACGCGGCCGTGAGTGAGCCGACGGCCGTACCGCGCAGCGGGGCTGCGGAGTCGGTACGGGCGACGGTCATGGAACTGAGCTAGACCAACCCGAGCCGAGCCATCAGGTCGGCATCGATGCCGTCGAGTTGGGCGGCGATCGCGGCGTGAGCACCCCGACGGCGTGGAGTCGGCATGTTCTCGGCGGCAGTCACTGCCGCGGCCAGATCGGTGAGCCGCTCGTTGATCGCCGCGACGAACTGCTTGGTCTCGGCGTCCTTGGGATTTCTCTCGGCCAGCTGTCGCAGCGTCTGCTCGGCCCCGGAAATCCGCGCGGACAACTCGGCGCCGTGCCCGGAGAACTGCCCCAGCTGGGCCAGCGGGACGCCGAGACGATCGGCGCGACGCTCGTCCAGGGCGCCCCGGGCGGCCGTGGCGGCCCGGTAGATCAACGGCACGAGGACCGGTGCCAGCAAACGTGTGACGGTGAGTAGGCGGCGAATCCGGGTGGGGGAGAGCAGACGGCCCTCACGGGCTGCCTTCAACTCGGTTTCGGCCACTTTGAGGACATTTCGGTCGGTGTCCCGCTGCGCCCTGACCTGAGCTTTGAGGGCCCGTTGCGCAGACTTTTGATCAGACTTGATGCGACGGGCGTCATTCTTTGCGGTGAGCCGGGCTTCCAGCTTGGCCTTGGCCTTGATGGCGCGGGCTTCGGCGCGGCGGGTGGCGCGGCTTTTTCGTCGCGTGAACAGGCCCATTCCGGTTGCCTCCCGGTCAATTTGTCGTGTGTTCGTGGTCACCGCAGAACTGCTGCAGACCCACAGTATCGTCCGATCGATTTGCTCCGCCGCGGCTCCCCGCGATGAGCACGGGTAAACGTGCCAGCTAGCAAATTTGAGCTGCTCGGTTGTGTAAGAATCAAATTCATAATTCGAAGCTGTTGGGCGGTGCGCGAAAGGGTGGTGAAAACGTGCGTTCGCGGTTGCGCGTCGCCGCCTCGACCGGTCTGGTGCTAACGGGCCTGATCACCGCCGGTGTCGGAGGGGCATTGGCATTTGCCGATCCCGATCGGGGTCGGCCTGACGGCGGTCAGGGATCGTCGAGCAGCGCCGGGAACGGCCACGATGGGCATGGCGGCAAGGACCACGGTCACGGCCATTCCCACGATGGTGACGACCACGGCGAAAACGAAGGCGGCACCGGCTCGTCGGGCACGCGCACGTCCGGTAAGCCCACCCGCCATCCGACCACCAAGCCGACCAAGACCACGGGCCGGCCGACCAAGACCACCGGCAAACCTTCTGAAACCGGAGAACCCACCCACACCGGGCAACCGTCCGGCTCTCAGACACCGTCGCCAAGCGGGACCGAGACAACCAAGCCGACCGAGACGACCAAGCCGACCGAGACGACCAAGCCGACCGAGACGACCAGGTCGACGACCGAGACCACCGAGACGACCACCGAGACCACCGAGACGACGACCGAGACGACCCGGACGACCACAGAGACGACCCACACGACCACAGAGACCACCAAGACGACCGCGACGACCACAGAGACCACCAAGACGACCGCGACGACCTCCTCCGGAACGACCGAGACCACCCCGACCTTCGTCGACGATGTTCGCTTCGGTGGTGGCGGGGGCGGCGGGGTCCTGTCGATGTTCGACTCGCTGCACCCACCGGAGATGCAATTGCCCGACCAGGCCGTGGCACCTCCACCCGGCCTGGCCGCAGCGGCCGGAGTGCCCCCGATCGCAGTTCCGGTCGTCGTCCTGCCGGTGATCGTGCCGCCGCTCGCGGTGCCATTGGGCGCTCCAGGCGCTGACGGCGGGCCGCAGTACGGGCCACGGTCGGGACCTGACGTGCGACCCAACACCAAGATGCGCATCGAGCCGGTCGCTGTCGGCTTGGACGCGTCGACGCCGGTGGCCTTCCGGGCCGGGTACGCGGATTACCTGCGCGTGGCGAGCACAAAGGACCTCGTGGTCGTGGCGCTGCCCGGGCTTACCGGGATGATGGCCCTGACCGGTCTGGGCGGGCTGGTGGGTTTCCGGCAGGCGAAAGCCGGCCGTACGGTCCCAATCGACGCCACTCGGTTCATGCGTTAGAGGCGAACTGGGAGAATCCAGATGGAGTTGTCCGGCTAGGAAAGGGTGAGGGGGGGACATGTCCGCCAGTCGAAGCGTCACGCGTGCCGTCAACGAGGTGCTCGACCTCGCCCCGCGAAGGGGTGAAGTCACGTTGACCCGCCTGGTCGACGCGGTGGCCGAGGACCGCGGCAGGCCGATCGAGTTGAGCATGGCCGAGCTTCCGACCGGTGTCTGCGGGCAGTGGCGGCAATACGCCGACCGCGATGTGTTCCTGATCCAGCAGGGGTTACCGGCATGGGATCGCACGCTGGCACACGAGCTCGGTCATCTGGTCCTTGGCCACGAAGGCATTTCGATCGTTGATGCGGCCGCGGCAACAGTCGAGGTGGCGACCTCGGACCTGATCAGCTACATGCTCAATCAGCGCACCGGCTGCATGGGGCCCAACGGTGAGGACATCGAGCAGGAGGCCGAGGACTTCGCCGCGCTGCTGCTCTACCGCCTCGGCCGGCTGCCGTCCGACCGGTCTTCGATCGTGCAGGTTCGCCTCGGAGAGGCGTTTGGTTGATCGTCTGGGTAATTGCCGGCCTGCTCGGCCTGGCTACCGGCCTGCGCATCGGTTGGGCTCTGGTCAACAAGCAATCCCTGGTGAGCTCCGCGATGATCCTGTCGTTGGGCAGCCTCGGCGTGGTGGCCGCGCTCAACTGGCAGCCTCTCGCCCTGCTGATCGACACGGTGGTGCACTGGCCGAACATCGCGGCCGGCCTGAGCCAGGTGGCGCTGATCGCCTGTGCCGCAGGCAGTTGCGTCATGATCACGACCGCATCCTCGGGCTATTCGGCCACCCTCACCCGGCGTATCGCGCTGATCCAGTACAGCATCGCCGGTGTCGTCGTCCTGGTCAGCCTGGTGATCTTCTTCCGCGCCGGGCGGCAACCGGAGATGTCGCCCGCGGAGTATCTGAGGCGGGATCTCGGATCGCACGGTGCCTCGTGGCTGCTGCCACTGCTCTACGTGTTTCTGGCGCTCACCCTGGTGGTCTGGGCCGGCCTGCGCTACTCGAACCGCAGTCGGCGGGGGCGGGCGCTGTTCCTGTTCACCGTCGGCATGGTGCTGATCGTGGCTGCCAGCGGCTTCGTCCTGCTCAGGACCGCGGGGCGGTCCGAACCCGTCGGCGTCGGTGCCGCGGCCACCCTCCTCGGTTGCGCGATGGTGGTCGTTGCCGCCGGATCGCTGCTGCCGAGTGTCGAAGACTGGTTCGGTGCACGCCAGGAACTGCGGACCATCAAGCCGCTGCTGAATGAACTGGCCCAGCGTCAACCCGACGTGGGGATCGGCGTGCGTCCGCGCGGACCGTTGGTGTTCCGCGTCGCCGAACGAATGTCGCTGATCTCGGATGCGCTCTATCTGGAGGCCACCGCTGCCGACGGGCGGCACAGATCGGAAGCATCAAGTGACACAACGCAATCGGGGGATGCCGAGCGACCTCAGGTACCACCCCGGGATCAGGCGGAGGCCATCGCAGAGTGGATCTACGACACCCGCGAGGGCGACAAGAATTCGGTGTTCCCGGGGCTGGTCTGGTTGAGCCAGCCCGAATCGTATTCCGATCGGGAATGGATTCTGGCGATTGCCGAGCAGTACCGGGAATTGGACCGCGCGGCGGCGCGCAGCTAAAGCCCGCGCGAGTGGGCTTCAGCGCGCGAAGGTGCCGGCCGAAACCGACGAATCATCCGTCGAGGTGTTCCCGGCGGCGCAGTTCATCGACCTTCTGCGCCAGATCCTGCTGAGCTTCGTTGGACAGTCCGACGGTACGGGCGGCGATCCGGCGGATCCCCTCGTCACGCATGCTGGCCAGCCAGGTCAATTCCTTGTCGAGCTTCTCGTAGTACTCGTCGTCAGTGAAGTAAGCCGGCTTGATCCGGAAGAAGTTGGCAAGTGCGGTCATGGTTGCCGCTGACGGGTTGGTCCGGTTGCCCGAACGGAGCTGCGACAGGTAAGGGGCTGACATGGTGACGCCCTCGGACTTCAGTGCGGCGATCACCTCGGCAGACGTGTGCGGTCCCCGGCCGGGTGGATAAACCGTATCGAACAGGCGGTTTAGGCGGGCGGCGAACGTCTTGCTCATCGATTTGACCTCCACATGGATCTTGAGCGGTACGAATAGGCGGCGTATTTGCTGACTATCGTAGCGAGTGTTGTGACGACAACCAAGTGCAAACGCCACAAAAGTTAAACTGGCTTTGCGTTTGGGGCGTTCCCGCTGCGGATACCGCAGCCTTCGCCGCACGGGGGCAGCGGGATTGTGCCGTCCGACAATGCAAAAGGTGACGGCTGCGTTGTATTGGATGCGATGAGCTGCGGGCACAGGGGTGCCCGATCATGAGCAACTTCTTGGCCGGCAACCGAGACGGTGCCGTGACTAGCGGACTCGGATATTTGCTAGAGTGCGGGATCCGGGTCGCGCGGGATGGTGCACGACGCCGTCGTCGGACAACGTTGGAACACGTTACAGGTGGGGCGGTGGAATGCCTGTCAACCCCCTTGCGCGCGATAGCCAGACAGGCCTGGACGGATTGTGACTCCGATTCCGGAAGGCGGTTGCGGGGTGGAAACGGGCGGAGGTTTCCGGCGTCGCCGGACAATGGCCGGTACAAATGCGGCGGCGGCGACGGTTGCGGCGTGTCAGTACGGCTATCTCGAGTGGGGTCGCCGATCTCGCCGATCCTGCTGAGACGCTGATGCCTGCGTCTGCGGACATGGCGACCTTTCGACACACCGCGATACCTGCCGCTCGCGCGGCTTTACCTATACATACGGTCGAAGGTGTCGCCCACCGCATCGCAGGCTGTCGGCCGGGCTCAAGGGCAGCGTGTCGACGCGACGATTGCGGGCTTCCGCCCTCCGCTGATCAAGAGCACACTAACCGTTGTCCGTCCGGTGCGCTAGGTTTCTTCCCCATTTCCGGTAGCCGGATTCTCCTTGCCGGAGAGGGTTGCCGCTGCTGGCGCACTCACGCTGCCAACAGCATCGCCAGGATCGCGGTGTCGGGATGACTGATCGGGTCGACACCCACCCTGCTGACCATCGACGTGACCGTGCCGTCAGATTCGGCTTCCACCCAGGCCGCACGGTGTTCCAGTCCGAGATATGGAAGCCCGGGCAGTAACACGCAACCCGAAGCGGCGCCGGTGCACTCGGGAAGTGACGGCGTTGTCTCCGACGGCGGATGCAGCATCAGTAGTGCCGGGGGTTGATGGTCGGCGAAGTACCCGGGCGGAACCGCGGACTCGCCGACTACCGGCCCCTCTGCGATGACGATGCCGACCGTGCCGGGACGGGGTTCCTCAGGCAATTCCTCTCGAACGCCGAAAATTGTTGTGGTGGAGAGCAATCCAGGTAGCGAGGCGACCCGGACGGTGACCATCAGAAGCTGCGCCCATTCTTTGGTGGAGTCGGGCCATCGGCCGATCACCACAAACCCTTTGAGCGCACCGCCGGAATGAAAGGGGGCGATCTCTATCGCCCGGCCGGACCCCGTCGTATCCATATCGCCTCCGGGACATCGATGTTGGCTCGCCGGCTGGCCGGCACTCCGACACGTCTGTGGGTCGATCAGTTCAGAATGCGGCAGCAGCGGGAGTGGTGCAAGGCGACACGGGATCCGGCCCGATAACGAGTCGGCCAAGAAACGAGGGCGGGGCGTCACGCAGTGCGCGCGACGCCCCTTGATGAGAGATCAGAAAACCGATCCAGCCCTCGAAGTCGGATCGAGACCGGAACTAGCCGAAGATCAGGCCGTTGGTCTTGGAGGTGGCCGCCGCGTAGCGGTTCTGCACGTCCTCCCAATTCACGACATTCCAGAACGCCTTGACATAGTCGGCCTTGACGTTCTTGTACTGCAGGTAGAAGGCGTGCTCCCACATATCGACCTGCAGCAGCGGGATGATGCCGAGAGGCACGTTGGCCTGCTGGTCGTAGAGCTGGAAGGTCAGCAGCCGGTCGCCGAGGCTGTCGTAGCCGAGCACGGCCCAACCCGAACCCTGCAGCCCGTTGGCGGCGGCGGTGAACTGCGCCTGGAACTTGTCGAACGAGCCGAACTGATCATCGATCGCCGCTGCGAGGTCGCCGGTCGGCTTGTCGCCGCCGTTGGGGGACAGGTTCTTCCACCAGATCGAGTGGTTCACATGGCCGCCGAGGTGGAAGGCCAGGTTCTTCTCGTTGAGGAAGATCGCCGCGTGGTCACCGTTGGCGCGCGCCTCGTCGAGCTTGCCGACGGCGTCGTTGACGCCCTTGACGTACGCCGCGTGGTGCTTGCTGTGGTGGAGTTCGTTGATCTGCCCGGAGATGTGGGGCTCCAGTGCCCCGTAGTCGTAATCCAGGTCCGGCAAGGTGTATTCAGCCACGAGATTCCTTCCTCATTATCGATCGATGGAGCCAGGCGCTCTCAGATCGTGTAGTTCGACACTCAAGATCGCTGCCAACATTGCTCCATCGCAAGGCGCACCGCAAGGACGCGCGCGCCGACCACACGTATACCCGATCGGGCGTTGGTCAGAACAAGACGATTACGGCCAGGACGCCGAGCAGCAGCAGCGCGATCACGCCGGCCCGAAGGAAGGACATCAACTGGTTACGGGTGTGTAGATGTCCGGATGAATGCCATTCGGGCTGCGGAAAGGTTGATCCCGATCCGATCGGATGTGACGCCATCAAACACTCCTGACCTGCGCGATCAATGCTCCCCCCAGTGAGTTCTGTCACAACATCTGGTGTGACGCCGATCATAGCCCGTGTAATGGCCAGGGGAAAATCGGGGCCGGCGCGCGCAGCGGCCCGGAATCAGGCTGAGCCCAACCGCCCCGATCGGTGCCGACGACCGCGGTTTAGCCGAGTGCTTAATTTCGCTCCGCGTAGGTAGTGGCTGTTGATCGCCGCCGTGACAGCCCCAGGTTTATCCACAGTGCTGGACAGCTACCGCACAGTAATGCCCACTTCTAAGGCTTTTCTCCAGGTGCCGGGCCTGTGGATGAACCTGTGGAAACTGTGGATAGCTTTGCGTTGCTGACGGCGAGATGGTCGTCAGGGTCGGCTGCGCTCGGCGGTGTCGGCATGCGAGCATTGACGGCATGGACGATGTGGAAGTCGGGCAGGCAGGCATTGCCGCGGTACCCGCCACGTTCGATGGTGCTGTCGTGCTGCTCGACGTCCGTGAGGACGACGAGTGGCAACGCGGTCACGCCGAGGGCGCCCAGCACATCCCGATGGGTGATGTGCCGACGCGAATCGCCGAGATCGACCCGGATGCCGAGCTGTACGTGATCTGCCACGCGGGTGGACGTTCCCTGCGGGTGGCGAACTATCTGGCCCGTAACGGATACACCCCGATCAATGTCGAAGGCGGAATGTTGGCCTGGGCCGGGGCCGGACGTCCGGTCATCACCGACGCCGGCGGCCCGGGAACTGTCTGACCGCGGGTAGCTGTCCAGAGATCGTGACTAGGCTGGTCGGATGATCCAGGTGTGTTCGCAGTGCGAGACGCGCTGGAATGTGCGTGACCGGCAGCGGTCGTGGTGTCCCCGATGCGGCGGTTCGTTGTTGGCACCCGCGGTGCCCCAGTCCCAATCCCAGTGGGGACCCGCTGCCCGGACTCCGGCGCAGGGGTCGGCGACCGCACAGCGCACCGCACCCCATCGGGCCCCCGGCTATCGCTGGATCGCCCTGCGGCCCGGTCCTCCGCCACGGCAGCGCCGGCAGCGGCGTCCGCTCGGCCCAACACCGCACTACCGCGCGATTCCGAGTTGGGGGCTGCACCAACATTTCGATCTCGAGGAGCAGCCTCACAAAACCGACAGCGAGACCGATGTCGGCAACGTGCGCCTCATGCTCGTCGCAGCCATGGTGGTGCTGGGCGTCGCCGCCTTCGCCCACGTGATTCGTTATGTGCTGCTGCTGATCAACCGCAGCGTGCTGCTGCATCCGCTGATCGCGACCGGCGGTGTGGTGATCGGGCTGCTGGCCAGCGTGGTGGCGATGGGCGTCGTGGTCATCGCGGCGGTGGCGTTGGTGCGTTGGCTGATCACGCGGCGGGCGGCCGGGTACGCCGCGCACGGCGAGGTGGATCCGCGCAGCACCAGGACACTGTGGCTGTGCTGCCTGATCCCCGGGGTGAACCTCGTGATGGCGCCGGTGTTCGTGTGGGAACTGGCCGCTCTCGAAGGGCGCCTCTCGCACCTGCGCCGCCAGATCGTGGTGTGGTGGATCGTCTGGGTGTTCAGCGCAGTGGTCGCGTTCGCGTCGATGGTGAGCACCGTGTACGTGACGTTCTTCAACGACGCCCCGCAGAACATCGCGAACAACACCGTGACTGCGATCGTCGGGTACCTGCTGGCGCTGGCGGCATTCCTGTTGACCGCCAAGGTCTTCGTCGGGTTCGAGGGCAGCGGTGCGACGGCTGAGCGCAGCGCCCGGCGCTGGGTGGTGGTCGAGCCCGAGCGGTCCGGTCCGGCCGGAACCGAGGCGGCCGAAACGTCGCAGAATGGTGAGGATTCCGCTGAATCCGCCATTCCGGTTGAGCCCCAAGGGCAGAACCCGGCAGCATAGGCCGTATGGACACGGGCGACGGCGGAGCCGCTGCGCAGGCGACACCGGGGCCTGGGCATCCGTTCGTGGTGGCCCACCGGGGAGCATCCGCCGAGAAGCCCGAACACACGCTCGCCGCATACGACCTGGCGCTCCGTGAGGGTGCCGACGGCGTGGAATGCGATGTGCGGCTGACCCGCGACGGACACCTGGTGTGCGTGCACGATCGGCGGGTGGACCGGACCTCCACGGGCACCGGTCTGGTCAGTGAGATGACACTGGCCGAGTTGCGCCGGCTGGACTATGGGGCATGGCATGCCGACACAGATGCCGAGGGCACCCTCGGCGACACCGGGCTGCTGACGCTCGACGACCTCGTCTCGCTGGTGCTGGACTGGAACCGGCCGGTCAAGTTGTTCGTCGAGACCAAACATCCCGTGCGCTACGGCGCGCTGGTGGAGAACAAGGTGCTGGCACTGCTGCACCGGTACGGAATCGCCGCCCCGGCCTCGGCCGATCTGTCACGCGCTGTGGTGATGTCCTTCTCGGCGGCAGCCGTGTGGCGGATTCGTCGGGCCGCCCCGATGCTTCCGACGGTGCTGCTCGGGGAGACCTCGCGGTACCTGGGCGGCAGCGCCGCCACGACGGTCGGTGCCACCGCGGTCGGCCCGTCCATTGCGACCCTGCGTGAGCACCCGGAGTTGGTGGACCGGGCCGCCGCGCAGGGACGCGCCCTGTACTGCTGGACGGTGGACCACTACGAGGACGTCCAGTTCTGCCGCGACATAGGCGTGGGATGGGTGGCCACGAACCATCCCGGCCGCACCAAGAGTTGGCTGCAGAACGGCCTGACCGGTGGGACCGGGACTGAGGGCTAGAGGTTGCCGCCCGCGGCCTTCGGTGCAGCCGCGTCGACACCGGCGCTGCCGGGCAGTTCGCGGGCGACGAAGTCCTCGATGTGGAACAGGTTGGCGCCCGCGCGGTCGGCGATGCGCACCAGCGTCGCCATCGACGCGACCTCTTCGATCTGCTCCTTGAGGAACCACTGCATGAACTGCTCGCCGAGGTAGTCGCCCTCCTCGCGGGCGACGCTGGCGAGCCGGCTGATCTGTTCGGTCACGGTGCGCTCCTGGCTGAGTGCCAGCGCGAGCGCATCACGGGGCGCCTCGAACCGGTTGCACACCGCGTCGACTCCGGGGATCTCGGCGTCGATATCCCGGTCGAGCAGGTACTGGACCAGCATCATGGCGTGGTTGCGCTCTTCGACCGCCTGCGCATAGAAGTGCTTGGCGAGTTGCGGGAGATCGGCACCGTCGAAATAAACCGCAATGGCGACGTATTGCTGTGACGCGGTGAACTCGCTGCGAATCTGATCCTGAACGAGTGCATGGAATTTCGTGTCGTGCTCGCCGGTCATGGTCATGATCGCGAGGATATAGCAGGTCAGAGGGTGTTGTCATGGAAGGTTGACCTCATTGAGGCCAGCTTTACCTTAGTTGCGTGGCGCGCATTACGTTCACTGCCCGGAATTTGCTATCGCCTTGTTTAACTTTGCCTAAGCTCACGGTTGAGGCTGTTCGATGACATCGTCCGGAACGGCTGTGTCGTTGGCCAGCGCGGTGAACAACCGGCTTGCCGCATCGCTGTCCCACACCACCACCGCACCCGAATCGCTTCCGGTGAACTCGCCGATCGGCACCGTCGTGGTCACCATCTCGCCGTGCATCGCCCAGGCCAGCCGACCCAGGTCCCAGACGTGGGCGTCCTGGTCGACGGCCACCGAGTTGGTGGCCGCGCGGGCGATCGGCTGCCACCGCAAGGGGTTGAGTAGCACCGCCGGGCTGGTGGCCCGGTGCAGCAGTGCGGACATGAATGCCCGTTGGTTGATCATCCGGTCCAGATCGGCACGCGGCGTGGCGCGGCTGCGGACGTAGCCGAGCGCGTTGCGGCCGTCGAACTCCTGGCAACCGGCCGGCAGGTCGATCCCGGCCAGCGGGTCGTTGATCGGCTCCGCCGGGCACATCGTCACCCCGCCGACCGCGTCGACGAGCGCGGCGAATCCATCGAAACCGATCTCGGCGTAGTGGTCGAGGTGTAGGCCGGTGGCCTGCTCCACGGTCTGAGCCAACAACGGCGCCCCACCCAGTGAGAAGGCGGCGTTGACCTTGTCCTCGCCGTAGCCCGGAATCGGCAGGTAGGAATCCCGCGGGATCGAGACCATGGTGGCCCGAGTGGCCGAACCGATGGCCGGGATGTGGATCAACAGGATGGTGTCGGTGCGGCCGGTGCCGATGTCTCCGCCGGTGGCCAGCTCGGTCTGCTGCTCGGGGCTGAGGTGCTGACGGCTGTCGGATCCGACCAACAGCCAGGTGGTGCCCTTGGCCGCGGCGGGGCGCTCGGGATAGTCGGCCAACGCCGGGATGCGGTGCAGCGACGAGTCGATCCACGCGCCGCCGCCGATCAGCGCCAGGACACCGACGAGGAGCACCACGAACACCAGACGGCCCCAGTGGCGTCGTCGGCGCGGCTTGCGTACTGGCGCGGCGGGCGCGGGCGGACGGGCCGCGGGCGGCCGGCCCGGGGCGGGCCGGGGCGGGTGCGCTCCCCGGGGTGGACGCGGTGGAGGCGGAGGTGGAGGTGGCGCGGATCTGGGCGGAGGCTGCCTCGGTGGCGGGGGTTGTCGTGGTGGCGGTTGTCTCGGGGGTTGTCGTGGCGGCGTGGGCGGATTAGGCGGCCAGGCCGGGCGGTAGTTCGGGTCACGCCGGATCACCTGGGACGGCTCGTTGCCGTGGCGGCGCGGCCCCGGACGCCGCGAGCGCGGGTCGGGAGATCCGCCCGAAGCGGTGAAGTCGTCCACAGCAGAAATGTACGTGCCGGATGCGTTATCGCAGCCAACTGAGATGGTCGGCCACCAGCGCGTAGCCGACGAACGCCACGGCGTCGATCAGGGTGTGGGCGATGATCAGCGGCCACAGCCGCCCGGTGCGCTGCCATGCGTAGCCGAACACCAGGCCCATCACGACATTGCCCAGACCCGCGCTGTAGCCCTGGTACAGGTGATATGCGCCGCGCAGGAGACTGGAGATGACCAGGGCCCGCCCGGGACTGACGTCGAGTTGACGCAGCCGGGTCAGCAGGAACCCCACCACGATGATCTCCTCGGCCCAGCCGTTGGCGAACGCCACGCCGAGCAGCATCGGGATGCGCCACCAGGTGTCGTACAGCTCGGCCGGTTCCACATCGGCACTCAGGCCGAGTACGCGGGCCAGCACGTAGAACCCCAGCCCCGGCAGGCCGATCAGCAGGGCCAGGCCGAGCCCGCCCACACCGTCGGTGCGCCACCGCGGGCGGGACAGTCCGATCGTGGACGGGCCGAAACCGCTGCGCCACAACAGGTACAGGGCCAGTGCGCCCCAGGCCAGCAGTTGGAGGACGACGGCCAGGTGCAGGCCGAGATCGATCAGGTCGAACGGGGAGCGCTTCGGGTTGAGCGCGACGGTCTGCCCCGACAGGCCGAGCAGCACCGCTTCGATGAGTCGTAGGCCCGCGGTGTAGGCGCTGAGCCCGAAGGTCACCGCGAGCACGATGGCGATCTCGATCTTGAGCGCGCGGCGTTGCGGCTCGAGTTGCTCGTGGGGCCCGGTCACCGAAGCCACGGTAGCGGCGTCGGGCCGGTGTGGCCGATCGTGCGGGTCAGATCTTGCGTGCGCGCAGGCCGTTGAGGAATGGGCAGCCCATCAAGATGCGGATGGCCTGGCTCAGACCGGTGACGTCGTCGACCGGCTTGGGGAACGGTAACCGTACGTCGTGGTCGCCGTGTTCGTTCTCCACGCGCAGTTGCACGCCGTAGCGGTCCAGTCCCAACGGCCGCACCCGTCCCTGGCGCAGCGTCATCGGCAACCGGGTGGCCAGGCGTTCGACCACGTCGCGGTGCGCGGACTCCATGTGCTGCAGCCACCCGGATTCCATCGCGCAGAACGGATCGGGCCGGGCCTGCAGCAGTGCCCCGAGTCCGACCGACTCGGCGCCGGTGGAGTCGGCCACTACGACTGACTCGATCTCCAAGCGCATCAGGGTGTGGTTGTCGTCCCTGGAGTTCACCTGCAGGAGTGCCGGATCCGGGTTCTCGGTGGCGATCAGGTCGAGCAGCGCCGGAATCTCGTCGCTCGGTACGTGCTGCAGACGGCCACGGATCCACACCAGGGAGCGCACCGGTTCGCGCAGCGGGAGCGGGGCGTAGTCGGTCATCTCGAGCACGGCCTGCACGCCGGCCGAACCGGCGGTCATCGCGAAGGCCGCCAGGGGGCCCGCCTCGGGGACGGTGATCGCGAACGACCCGTCGTCGAGCAGGTGATGAACGGGGGAGGCGACGGGTTCGATGCCCTCGACCGCGACCATGGCGCCGCCGCCTCGTGCGCATGCGCTGCGGATCCGCTCGGCTGTCGTCGGTGTCGTTGTGGCCATCTCGCCGCCTCCGAAACTAGGTGAGGTGATTAAGTGAGGTAAGCCTAACTTAACTGGGAGGTGTTCGGTCGGCAAGACGTCCGATGGCGCAGACACCGACCCGATAGGGTTGGGATGTGCCGCGCATCGCCTACCTCGGGCCCGAGGGAACCTTTACCGAAGTGGCGTTACTGCAGATGGTGGCCCATGAATTGGTGCCCGGACTGTCGTCGGCCTCGGGCGACGGCCAACCTCGGTTCACCCCCGTTCTGACCGACAGCACCCCGGGCGCGCTGGCCGCGGTGCGTGACGGCCAGGCCGATTACGCATGCGTGCCGATCGAGAACTCGATAGAGGGGTCGGTGCTGCCGACGCTGGACAGCCTGGCGGTCGGGAAGCCGTTGCAGGTCTATGCCGAACTGATCCTCGATATCGCCTTCACCATCGTGACCCGGCCCGGGCACACCGGGCCCGTGCGGACCGTCGCCGCCTTCCCGGTCGCACTCGCGCAGGTACGTCAGTGGCTGGCCGCCAACCTGCCCGGCGCGGACATCGTCCCGGCCACGTCCAACGCCGCCGCCGCCCACGAGGTGGCCGAGGGTCGGGCCGACGCCGGGGTGAGCACGAGACTGGCCGCGCAGCGCTGCGGCCTGGACGTGCTCGCCGCCGACGTGGTCGACGAGGTCAATGCCCGCACCCGCTTCGTCCTGGCCGGTCCCCCCGGCGCGCCGCCGGCAGCCACCGGTGCCGATCGCACCTCGGTGGTGCTGCGGCTGGACAACACCCCGGGCGCCCTGGTCGCGGCGATGAACGAATTCGCGATCCGCGACATCGACCTCACGCGGATCGAATCCCGGCCCACCCGAACCGAGCTGGGCACCTACATGTTCTTCCTGGACTGCGTCGGCCACATCGACGACGATCCGGTGGCCGAGGCACTCAAAGCGCTCTATCGACGTTGTACCGATGTGCGATATCTAGGTTCCTGGCCGACCGGTTCGAGCGCGGGTGCACCACCGCCCCGCCTCGATGAGGCCTCACGGTGGTTGGCAGGCTTGCGCGCGGGAACGGACGACTCATGAGCGGCCGGCTGGTCCTCGTCCGTCACGGACAGTCCCACGGCAACGTCGCCCGGCGTCTGGACACCCTGCCTCCCGGTGCAGACCTGACCGACCTCGGACACGACCAGGCCCGGAGGTTCGCCGGAACACTTCGTCAGCGTCCGTCGATCCTCGCGCACTCGGTGGCCCGGCGCGCGGCACAGACCGCCGCCGGCATCGGTGTCGAAACCGGCCTTGTCCCATTCGAATTCGAAGGGGTCCACGAAGTCCAGGTCGGTGAACTCGAAGACCGTAGCGACGATGACGCCGTTGCCGAGTTCAACCGGATCTACGAGCGCTGGCATCGGGGCGAACTGGACGTACCGATGCCCGGTGGCGAAAGCGCCGAGGCGGTACTGGACCGGTACGTGCCGGTGCTCACCGACCTGCGACTCCGCTACCTCGACGATGCCGACTTCCACAGCGACATCGTGCTGGTGAGCCACGGCGCGGCGATCCGGCTGGTGGCCGCCGTGCTGGGTGGCGTCGACGGCAGCTTCGCCCTCGACCACCATCTGGACAACACCGAATCGGTGGTACTTGCACCGATCACCGACGGGCACTGGAGCTGCGTGCAGTGGGCGGCGGCGGTACCGCCCTTCTACCCGGAGCCCGGCGCCACACCCGTCATCGACGCGGTGCAGTCCGAAACCGACCCGATGGGCTAACCGGTCCGCCGGATCGAGAGCGCAGTGTCCTGCGCACACGGGCAGCCCACCGACTCACAGTCGAGGCTGAACGTATGCGCGGCTTCCGGAGTGGTGCAGGTGTCGTCGGTGCATTCCGCGCGGTACCGGACGTGATGGATCACGGTGCCATGGCAATGCTCCAGACCGGCTGCGCACTCCCGGCACTGGATGGTCATAGCCCGTTGATAGCACTGTGGGCCGACAAAACCCGGTTGCCGCGCCTAGCCCCAGCCCAATTCGTGCAGCCGCTCATCATCAATCCCGAAATGGTGCGCGATCTCGTGGATCACGGTGATCGCCACCTCGTCGACCACGTCGGCGTCGCTGTCACAGAATTCCAGCAGGGCCCCGCGGTAGATCGTGATGGTGTCCGGCAAGGAACCGGCATACCAGGAGTCCCGGTCGGTCAGCGCGACTCCCCGATACAGGCCCAGGATCTCGGGCTCGTCGGGATCACGGTCCTCCACCAGGACTACGACGTTGTCGAGCGCGGCTGCCAACCGCGGAGGGATCAGGTCGAGCGCATCGGATACCAACTCTTCGAACCGCTGCGAGCTCATCCGCACCGGCACGGCTACGGCGCCGGCGGAACGGGGGCAGGCTCACCCGGAGGCGGCCCGGCCGGGGGTGCTGCGCCATCGGGAGCAGGAGCCGGGGCCGGAGCCTGCTCGGGCGCCGGGGCCGGGGCCTGCTCAGGGGGCGGCGGGTTGAAGGTGTTGGCCTGCTCGGGAGCCGGTGCCGCGGTGGTCGAGGCCTGCGGCAGGTGCTGACCGCTCGACGAGGACCCCGAGGAACCGGACGAACCCGAGGACCCGGACCCCGACGAACTCGAGGAGCCCGATCCGGACGAACCGGATCCCGACGACGAGGACGAACCCGACGACGAGGACGAACCGGACGACGAGGACTCGTCGACGTCGGGCATCGGGATGGGCGGCATGTTCAGCCGCTCCTCCGGGATGTCGGGCGGTGCGACCGGGGGCTGACCGTTGATCATCAGGGGGCCCTTGGCGCTGTTGACCAGTGTCGACCAGCCACCGTTGCCCAGTGTGGCGCCGATGCTGCACGACACCTGGCGGCTGCCCGCCGACCAACTAGGCAGTGAGATCGTGCTGTAGCTCAGCGCCAGCGTGGTGGTGCGCAACTGGACCGGGGCCAGGTAGGCATCGGTCTGCGCAGTGCACGCGTCCTTGATGAAGTTGTCCTGGTCGCCCTCCGACGGCAGTCCGCCCGGGAACTTCTCGGCGAGGTTGACCGCTCCGGTGACCTCCATGGCGTGCGGCGCCGCGCAATCGACCGGGACGTCGGTGGGCTGGTTGCTCACGGCGTCGATACCGAGGCAGGTGCCCGCGGCCCAGACCTTCGATTGATCGACGTCGGCCACCTTGCCCGCCGACTCCAACTGGCTGTCGCCGGGGCCGAGGAGTTGCAGCCCGCACAACATGCGCCGCTCACCGGACTGCTTCCAGGCCTTTTCGCCCGACCACAGCAGGCCGATGGTGTATTTGCCGTTCGGGTCGTACTTGGGACCCAGGTAGCCACGGGCCGACGGCGTGCACTGCTCCTGGCTGATCTGCTTGATCCGGTCCACCGACGGCGGCGGCGCGCCCGGTCCGTACTCGCTGCCGGGGAAGGTGCGCATGTCGACGGCCTGGGCGACCTCGAAGCGGTGGTTGTCCTTGCAGTCCACGATGCGTGCGGCGTCGGGGTTACGCCCGGGCCAGTTCAGGCAGTCGCCACGTTTGACGTGGTTGAAGGTGTCGTTGCCGCGGGGCCCGAGGGCGATCGCGCCCGGCGCGGAGCTGGATCCCTCGCTCCGGGGCAACGCGGTGATCAGGCCGGCGATGAGCAGCGCGCCGAGGGCGGTCAACAGCAGCGCACGTCGCGTCGACGCGGCCGCCAGACTCTGCCACCAGCGTTCCTGCCCGGATTGTTCGTCCGGCAGAGGCTCGGCGAGCAGGCCCCCGGGTTCGGGGTGTTCGGGGTGCTCGGGTGCTTCCAACATTGCACTCCATTGTGACAGGCGTGTCAGCCCCTGTGGCAAGTGATGCAGTTGTAAAGTTGCGAGGTTGTGCCCTGCGGCTGTCGCTCTCGGTCGACACCGCCTCATCGACCACCTCAGATGTACGTCGCCGCACTTCAAAAAGTAGGGTTGCGCCCGTGATCGACCTCAAGCTGCTACGGGAGAATCCCGACTCCGTCCGTGCGTCGCAACGGGCCCGCGGGGAGGACCCGGCGCGCGTCGATGCCCTGTTGCAGGCCGATACGGCGCGGCGGGCGGCGATCTCGACGGCCGACAACCTGCGTGCCGAACAGAAGTCCGCCAGCAAACTCGTGGGTAAAGCGACCCCCGAGGAGCGTCCGGCCCTGCTGCAACAAGCCAAGGACCTGGCCGAACAGGTCAAGTCTGCCGAGGTGGCCCAGGCCGAGGCCGAGAGCGCCTTCGTCGCCGCCCACATGGCGATCGGCAACGTGATCATCGATGGTGTGCCGGCCGGCGGCGAGGACGACTTCGTGGTGCTCGACACCGTCGGCGAGCCGCGGGCGATCGAAGACCCCAAGGACCACCTCGAGCTGGGCGAGGCGCTCGGGCTGATCGACATGGAACGCGGCGCCAAGGTGTCGGGTTCGCGCTTCTACTTCCTCACCGGCGCCGGTGCGCTGCTGCAGCTGGGCCTGCTGCAGTTGGCCACCCAGGTGGCCGTCCAAAACGGGTTCACCCTGATGATCCCGCCGGTGCTGGTGCGTCCGGAAGTCATGGCGGGCACCGGATTCCTCGGTGCGCACGCCGACGAGATCTACCGACTGGAAGCCGACGACCTGTACCTGGTCGGCACCTCGGAAGTGCCGCTGGCGGGCTACCACTCCGACGAGATCCTGGACCTGTCCGCGGGGCCGAAGCGGTATGCCGCCTGGTCGTCATGTTTCCGGCGCGAGGCCGGCAGCTACGGCAAGGACACCCGCGGCATCATTCGGGTGCATCAGTTCGACAAGGTCGAGGGGTTCATCTACTGCAAACCCCAGGACGCCGAGGCCGAGCACCAGAAGCTGCTCGGTTGGCAGCGCCAGATGCTGGCGGCGATCGACGTGCCGTACCGGGTGATCGACGTCGCCGCAGGCGATCTCGGATCCTCGGCGGCACGCAAGTACGACTGTGAGGCGTGGGTGCCCACCCAGCAGACCTACCGGGAACTCACCTCCACCTCCAACTGCACGACGTTCCAGGCACGACGGTTGTCCACCCGCTATCGCGACGAGAACGGCAAGCCGCAGATCGCGGCCACGCTCAACGGCACGCTGGCCACGACCCGCTGGCTGGTCGCCATTCTGGAGAACCATCAGCAACCTGATGGCAGTGTGCAGGTTCCCGAAGCGCTGGTGCCGTTCGTCGGCACCCCGGTGCTGGAACCCCGGTAAGTAACGCACCGCGGCCATGACTGCGGATGACCCGGTGCGGGTGAGAGTGCTCGGCCCGGTACAGGCGTGGATCGGTGACGATCCGGTGGATCTGGGTGCGCGGCTGCAGCGCGCCCTGCTGGCGCGTTTGGTTGCCGCGCATGGCCATACGGTGTCGGTCGACCGGCTCATCGACGATCTGTGGGAGGGCGAGCCACCGCCCAAGGCGTTGTCGGCGCTGCAGGTCTACGTCTCGCATCTGCGGCGGGCGCTGGAGCCGGGGCGCCAGCGTCGGGCCCCGGCCCGCATCCTGGTCAGCGCGGCACCCGGATACTGCCTGCGGCTACCGGTGGACTCCGTCGATTCCTGGCGGTTCGACGCGAAAGTCACTGCAGCGTATGAGGAATCGGATCCGCAGCGGCGCGTGGGTCTGCTCGACGAGGCGCTGGCCGACTGGTCGGGAGATCCGTTCGCCGGGGCGGGCGATGTGTTGTGGGCGGCACCGGAGGTCGCCCGGCTGACCGAACTCCGGTTGGCTGCCGTGGAAGCACGGGCCGCCGCGCTGGTGGAGTTGGGCCGGTACAGCACCGCCATCGCCGCACTGGAACGACACGTCGGTGCGCGTCCGGACCGGGAGGGCGCCGCTGCGGTGCTGGCGACGGCGCTGTATCGGGCCGGACGCCAGACCGACGCGCTGGAGGTGTTGCGGCGCACCCGGGACCACCTGGTCGACGAGCTCGGCCTGGAGCCGGGCCGGGCGCTGCGCGACCTCGAGCGCGACATCCTGCGTCAGGCCGACCATTTGGAGCCGTCCCGACCGCTGCAGCCGGTGATACCGGAGGTCGTCGGGCCCGACGGTGCTGAACTGTCCGCCCGCGGCCGGGCCGCGACGGCGGCCCACGGCCGGGCCGACGAACTTGCCGAAATAGACGTTGCAGCAAGCACTGTCGCCGCGGGCGGCAGCGCGGTGCTGTGGATCGGGGGAGAAGCCGGATCCGGCAAGACCACCCTGGCTGCAGCCGCGACGGCCCGCTTGCGCACCGCGGGCTGGCGCACCGTGCTCGGCCGTTGCCCGGAGGTCCACGGTGCCCCGGCGGGATGGGCGTGGACAGAAGTGCTGCGTGAGCTGCTGGACGCCGGGACCCCGGTGGACGACGGGAGGCAGGCGCTGGCTCCGTTGCTGCACGACGTCGCAGCGGTCGAGCCGGGCACGTTCTGGTTGGGGCATGCGGTGGCCGACGTGTTGAGCGCGGTCGCCGGAAGCCAACCGCTGGCCGTCGTCCTCGACGACCTGCACCGCACCGACGGCCTGACATTGGAGCTCCTGCGACTGGTCGCCGACCGGATCAAGGACCTTCCGGTGTTGGTCATCGGCACCTATCGCCCATCGGAGGACCGCGGTGAACTCGAGGTGGCCCGGGCGGCGCTGGCGGTGCACACCGCGGCGCATCTGACTCTCGACGGTCTCGACGCGGCGGCCACCGCTGCGCTGGCTGCGGATTGCGGGCTGACTGCCGCCAGCGGCGAGGCGCTGCGACTGCTGCGTGAGCGGACCGGTGGTAACCCGTTGTTCGTCCGCGAACTGGCCCGGCTGATGGTTGCCGAAGGGTCCGATGCGGTGTGGGCATCGGTACCCGTTGGGGTTCGAGATGTATTGCGCCGCAGGGTGGCCCGGCTGCCTGGCCCGACGGTCACCGCGCTGCGTCAAGCCGCTGTGCTGGGCCGCGACATCGACGTCGACCTGCTCGCAGAACTGGGTCGCAACGACCCCGAGGATTTGCTCGACGCGCTGGAACCGGCCGTCCTGCTCGGCCTGCTCGACGAGCCTGCGCCGGGCCGATTGAGGTTCGCCCATTCACTGGTTCGCGACACCCTCTACGAGGACACCTCGAAGCTGCGGCGGTCCCGTTTGCACGGTGCCGCGCTGGAACTGCTGAACGCACCCGGCCGTTCGGTAGACCCGGCCGCCCTCGCGCACCATGCAGTCGCATCGGCGACAGCAGAAACTGCTTTGGCCGCCACCGATTTCGCGACCGCGGCAGCCCGCGAGGCGGACTCGGTGGGCGCGCACGCCGAAGCCGCCAGACAATGGCGTGCCGCTGTGCAGATGCTGGAGTTGGCGGCCAGTCGCCGGTTGCGGCCCAGTGCCGGGAGCCTGGAGCGCGAGATCGACGCCCGGTGCGGGCTGATCTCCGCACTGGCGCAGTCCGGAGACGCCGTGGCCGCGCGCATCGAGTTGAAGGCTGCGCTGCAGTTGCCGACCGGGACGTCGCGTGACGATCTGATGGTTCAGGTACTCACGGCGTGGGACACTCCGCTGGTGTGGCGGGACCGTGAGTACGACGAATCCGATGCGCAGATGATCGGCCTGCTGCGCGGGTTGCTGGACGGCAGTCAGGCGAAAGTCACTGTGGCCGAACGGATCAGGCTGCTCAAGGCGCTGTACGTGGAGTTGGAGGGCACGGATCCGGAGGGGGCACTGGCCGCCAGCACGGAACTGCTCGAGTTGGCCCGACACGCCTACGCCGAGGACCCGGCATCCTCGGGCCGGTTGCTGTGTACCGCGCTCAACGTGCGGGCCTACTGCGCACTGGGACCGGACCTCGACGGCGAACGCGACGCGACCGCCGCCGAACTGCTGCAGACCGCGGAGGTCACCGAGCAGGCCGACTATCAGGCGGTGGCGCACTGGATGCTGTCGCTGGCAGCCGGTCACCGGTCCGATCTGGCGACCGCGAAACGGCATGTCGATATCGCGGTGGCCCGGGCCGGGACCGGGCAGCTTGTCCACCTTCTAGGGGTGCTGGGACTGTTCCGGGCCCGGATGTATCTGTTGGCCGCGCGATTGGACGAGGCGGTGGGCGCCTACACCGATCTGGCGGCGCGCATGGTCGAAAACGGTGCCGCCAACGGGGCCAAGCTGGCGATGGTGGGCCGGGTGACGGGCGAGTTCTGCCTCGGAGACCTCGGTGTCCTGGCCGACGAGTTGGTGTTCTTCTACCGGGAGGTGTCGGTGGCCGCGCTGGACGCCGCAGTGCTCGCGTTGATCGCGCGGGGCCGCGAGGCCGAGGCTCGCGAACTGTGGCGGGACCGGCAGCCGATCGAACGGGCGTACTTCTGGCTGCCGTTCACCGTGCTGCGCGTCAACGCGGCGGTGGCGCTCGGCGATATCGCGGAGGCCGAGGCCCGAGCGTCCGACCTGCAGCCGTATTCCGGGCGTATCGCCGGGCTCGGTGTCGACGGGCTGATGGTGGGCCCGGTCGACGAAGCACTGGCCGCCGCTGCCGATGTGCTGGGCCGGCCGGACCAGGGGCGCGGATACCGGGAGGCCGCCTCGGTGCTGCGGGATCGGCTGGCGGTCGAAGCGCAGCGCTTCATCGACTGACACCGGCGGCACCGAACACGGCCCGCTCCCGGCGCCGGTACAGCGCCGTCAACCCGACCAGCAGGATCCGCAGTCCGATCCCGTTGTGCTGTGCCGATTCTGCCCGCTCGTCGTCGGTCATCACCGCCGCTGCGCGCGGAGCGTCGAACGACATCCGGCCGGCCCGAGCGGCTTTCTCCACCGTCGCCCAGTCGGCCACCGAGACGTGTTCGGTGATCAGCGGGAACACCTCCATCTCCTCGTCGTTGATGTGCTCGGTGAGCAGGGCCGCCAGTTCGGTCAGTTCGATGGCCATCAGGCCGGCGATATGGCGGTCACCCATCGACAGCCGGAACGCCGCGGCCCGGGCCCGCAGCTGGTCCAACCGGGGGGCCAGCGCAGTGTGGTCCTCGATCAGCTCGCTCAGATCCACATGGTCGCCGACACTGGCCTGGATCACGGGCCACAGCGCGGCGTCCTCGGTGGTGTGGTGATGGTGGATGGAATCACACAACGACTCGATGTATCGGGAGATGGACCGGGCCCGGCCGGGTGTGCAGATCACATCCCGGTCGCGCACCGCGGCGGCCAGATCGCTCAGGCGGAGCAGGTCGGCCAGCATCACGCGGTGAGCCGCCGTGATACCCAGCAGGTCCGGGGCGGGATCGCCCGCGCGACGAGGTGAGGCGCTGGTGGTTGTGGTGGTTGTCGGCACGGGATACTCCTCGGGTTCGGCTGATCCGGCGCGGATCGGCACGCGTGGAGCACAGCCTGGTACCGGCGACTTAAGTGCGACTTGTTACCGGCTTGTCGCGGCCACAGTAGGGTTGCAGCCATGATCGACATCGACCTTGCCGAATTGCGCAACTGGTTCGGCTTCGGCGTGGCCGGTAACTTCGCGGGGCACCTCGAACAGGCCGGTGAGGCCGGGGATTTCGTCAAGGTCGTGACCGAAGGGTATGCACCCAAAGGCATCTTCCCGTGGTACGCCCCCGGTCGGGACGATTTTTTGGGCGAGTTCCCGTTGTCCAGCGATGCCATCGTGCTGCCGGCGGCCGGGGAGGTTGACGGTCCGCTCAACCTCCAGATCGAGCCTGAGGTCGGAGTGGCCTGCCACGTGGTGTGGAACGGCGACACCGTGGTCAGGCTCGAGCCGTTTGCCCTGGGTGCCTTCAACGACTGCTCGATCCGCAGGCCGGGTGCACCCAAGATCAGCCACAAGAAGAACTGGGGCCCGGCCTCCAAAGGTGTTGCACCGCAATTCTTCGAGATCAGTGACCTCACCCCGGACGGTCCGACCGCCACCATGCGGCTGGTCTGTTATCTGAGGGAGGACGGCGGCCGGCAGCAGGCTTACGGGGTGGATTCACCTCTGGTGGGCTATTCGTACTACGGCGAGGTGCTGCTGGACTGGATCGCCGAGCGGTTGGCCAACCAGAAGGGCTCGGCCGATACGCCGCTGGAAGATGTCGGCGCGTTGATGGTGGCCAGCGGTCATCCCGAGAATGTGCTGATCGGCATCGGTGCCACCCGGTACACCCCGCTGGGCGAGTCCACCTACCTCAAGCCGGGAGACGAGGCCATCGTTCGCGTGTACGACAGCGCTTCCAGCGCGGCTTCCGAACTGCGGCAGGTGGTCTCGGCGCGCTAGTCGCCCAGCAACTCCTGCAGCCGGGCGACGAACTCGTCCGGTCGGGCCGGGGTGAACGCGGGCTTCGGATACGTGCCCGGCACGTCGAGGGTGATCAGCGTCGACCGCAGCGGACGGTGCACATCCAGCGGCAGCCAGCGACGCAGGTCGGTGCTGCCCCACAACCGGAAGCGCTGCATCCACAACCCCAGCGGGGTGGCCTCGTATCCGGTGATCGACCGCAGCGGGATCACCTTCGACGTTCCCGACGGGAAGTGGTAGCGGCGCAACGTGATCGCCTCGCGATCCAGTTGGATCATGCCATCGTCGTAGTACTGACGCGGGGAGGTCATGACTTGCTGCACCGCAATTCGTGGCCCTTGGTGGTCAGGCACTTGCCGTTCTCCAGGTTCCACTGCCAGCCGTGCAGGTTGCAGGTGAGGGTGTTGCCTTCCACCACACCGAATTTCGACAGGTCGGCCTTCAGGTGCGGGCAGCGCCGCTGGATCTCCCAGCCGTCGAGGGTGATCGACGAGGTGTCGTCGTGGGCTTCGGCGAACCAGCCGTCGGCGTAGGCGATGCGCTCATCGGTGAGGCATTTGAAGAACGTGTACAGGTACTCGTTGTAGCCGCCCACGCGCCACGCCTTGAACCGGGTGGACAGGAAGATGGTGTTGACCCAGTCGGGTTCGTTGTCGCGTAGCACGGTACGCACCAACTCGGGTGGGATCGCGAAGCCGTAGCGGAACTTCTCATCCGCGATCGGTTCGCGGACAAGTCTTTTCGGGAAGTCCAGGACCACGGTCTCGCTGTGATCGGGGCCGGACAGCCGCAACTCCACCGGGTAGCCGATGCCGTCGCAGATCTGGTCGGTCTGGCTCATGATCGGCTCGAACAGCGCCCGCAGTCCGGGCAGCAGGGGTTCGCCTGCCGCCGGCGCCCACGAAGCCTTCTCTGCGGCCAGCACCGGGGCCATGCGTTGCGCGAAGTCCTCGATGTAGGCGGCCTTGCCGGTGGTGAAGATCGTCTCGGGGTCCTCCACCGGGTGGGCCAGTGAATTGAGTTGGGAACCGGTGAAATCGGCGGTGCTGCCGGGGATCATCAGCAGGCCACCGTCGCGGCCGTGGCGGCGCATCTGGTCGAGGAACACCACCTGGTCGGGGAAGATGTTCGCCGGATCGTCGTGGTCGTCGTTGAGATCACGCAGTTCGGGATCCAGGAAGCACGGGGGGCCGGCCGACGGGATCACCCAGGTCGCCCCGACCTGGGCGATGTACTGGCGGCAGCGGTCCATCTGACGCTGTCGCTTCTGGATGCCGAAGGCCTCTTTGGCCCGGGCCGGCATGTCGTAGACCATCGGGTACCAGATGGCCCCCGAGAACTGCAGCATGTGCACGTCGATCTGGCCGAAGTCGGCGTGCAACATGTCAAGGTCGACGGGCCGCGCGTCGTTCATGTTGAAGACGACGGTCTCCCCGTCGTCGACCACCAGGCCTGAATCGCCGATCGGGCCGTCGGCCGGTGCGCGCAGCGCGACGATCATTACATCGAGGTCGCCTTTGGGGCCGCTGACGGTGTGTTTGACCGAATCGGTGGTCTCGAAGAACCGGTGGAAGCCCAGTGCCTCGAGTTCACGTTGCAGGTCGGGCACCGGGAAGTCGGGCAGCAGCACCACGGCGTCCTTGTTGACGTGGCGGCGCAGGTTCTCCGGGTCGAAGTGGTCCTTGTGCAGATGCGAGACGTAGAGGTAGTCGACGTCACCGAGAGTCGCCCAGTCCAACTTCGTGTTGTCGGGGAACGGGAACCACGAGGCGAAGTACGCGGGGTTGACCCAGGGGTCGCACAGAATGCTGCCGGCCTTGGTCTCGATCAGGAAGCCGGCATGCCCGACACTTGTGACCTGCACAAACAGCCTTTCGGTGGAGTACTTCGATGCGCGCCCAGCCTAGCCCGAGTTGAGTGATGCGCCGACTGGGGCTGGGATTAGGCTGGGCACGTGGAACCGGTGTACGGGACTGTCATACAAATCGCTCGGCTGGCCTGGCGTCTGCAGGGGCTGAAGTTCACCGTGACCGGGGTGGAGAACATCCCGGTCACCGGCGGAGCGGTAGTGGCCATCAACCACACCGGCTACTTCGACTTCACCTTCGCCGGCTTGCCCGCCTACCTGCAGAAGAAGGGCCGCAAGGTGCGGTTCATGGCAAAGAAGGAAGTCTTCGACAACAAGGTCGGCGGCCCGATCATGCGCAGCCTGCGCCACATCGAGGTGGATCGGGGCAGCGGAGCGGCCTCTTTCGAGTCCGCGGTGGACTACCTCAAGGCCGGTGAACTGGTCGGGGTGTACCCGGAGGCGACGATCAGCCGCAGCTTCGAGATCAAGGACTTCAAGTCCGGCGCAGCGCGGATGGCGATCGAGGCCGGGGTACCGATCATTCCGCACATCGTGTGGGGTGCGCAGCGGATCTGGACCAAGGGCCATCCGAAGAACCTGTACCGGCCCAAGGTGCCGATCACGATCGCCGTCGGCGAGCCGATCCAGCCGACGCTGCCCGCGCCCGAGCTCACGGCGCTGCTGCATTCGCGCATGCAGCATCTGCTGGCGCAGGTGCAGGACGCCTACGGGCCGTACCCGCCCGGTGAGTTCTGGGTGCCGCACCGGCTCGGTGGTTCGGCCCCGACGCTGGCCGAGGCCAACCGGATGGACGCCGACGAGGCCGCCGAGAAGGCGGCCAGGAGAGCTGAGGCCGGACCTTCCGAGCCCACCGGGGCGCCGGAGTAACCCACCGTATGGAACCGGTTTTCCGAAGTTTGGAGATTGCCGCCGGGCTCGCGGTCAGGGCCACCGGAACCCGGATCACCTTCTCTGGGTTGGACAACCTTCCGGTCACCGGCGGCGCCGTCATCGCCATCAATCACACCGGCTACGTCGACTTTTTGCCTGCCGCGCTGGCCGCCACCGAACGTGGCCGTCGGATGCGCTTCATGTTGAAGGCCGAGATGGGGCAGGTGAAGATCGTCAACTACCTGATCAGGCACACCGGTGCGATTCCGGTGGATCGCAGGGCGGGAGCCGACGCCTACTCCGCGGCGGTGGACTCGCTGCGTCACGGCGAGCTGGTCGGGGTGTATCCGGAGGCCACGATCAGTCGTAGCTTCGAACTCAAGGAGTTCAAGACCGGTGCGGCGCGCATGGCGCAGGAGGCCGGGGTGCCGATCGTCCCGCTGATCGTCTGGGGTGCCCAGCGCATCTGGACCAAGGACCATCCGAAGTCGCTGGGGCACAAGAAGATTCCAGTGACCGTGGTGGTGGGCGAACCGCTTGTGGCGACCGGTTCGGTGGACCAGGTCAATGCCTTGTTGCGAGCCCGGATGTCAACCCTGCTGGACCAGGCTCAACGGGGCTACCCCGCGCCGGCCGGGGCGTACTGGGTTCCCCACCGGCTGGGTGGAAGCGCGCCGACGCCTGCGCAGGCCAGGCGGCTCGACGAGGTGGAACTGGCCGAACGTGCGCGTAAGCGTGCCGAAGATGAAGCGACGGGGAGAACGTGACGGGTGCCGAGTGGACGCCGGGGTTGATCGCCACCGACGTGGACGGAACGCTGCTCGACGAGGACGAGAAGGTCACGCCGCGCACGCGGGCGGCGGTACGGGCCGCGGTGGAGGCCGGGGCGACGTTCGTCCTGGCCACCGGGCGGCCGCCCCGGTGGATCGCGCCGGTCGTCGATGGACTGGGCATGGCGCCGATGGCGGTGTGCGCCAACGGTGCGGTGATCTACGACCCGGCCACCGACCGCATCGTGTCGACGCGCACGCTGTCACCCGAGGCGCTTGGTGAGCTCGCCGAGATCGCCACGCGGGTGATCCCCGGCGCGGGGCTGGCGGTCGAACGGGTGGGCGCCTCGGCGCACGACGCGGTGACCCCGCAGTTCGTCAGTTCGCCGGGCTATGAGCATGCCTGGCTCAACCCGGACAACACCGAGGTGTCGGTCGAGGATCTCCTCAGCGCTCCCGCGGTCAAGCTGCTGATCCGAATGGCCGGTGCACGCAGCGCCGACATGGCGGCGGAGCTACTCAAACATGTTGGCTTGCAGGGCGATATCACGTATTCGACCAACAATGGTCTGATCGAGGTGCTGCCGCTGGGCATCAGCAAGGCCACCGGTGTGGAGGAGCTGGCCGCCCCGCTGGGGTTCACCGCGGCCGATGTCGTCACCTTCGGCGACATGCCCAATGACGTGCCGATGCTGAGCTGGGCCGGGCGCGGTGTGGCGATGGGAAATGCCCACTCCGACGCGTTGGCCGCCGCCGACGAGGTCACCGTGACCAACGCCGAGGACGGGGTGGCCCGGGTACTTGAACGCTGGTGGTCCTGACCGGTCAGGTGATCGGGGTGAAACGCTCCAGTTGCACCGGCTGCTGTTCGGGTGACGGCGGGGGCAGTTCCACCGGCACACCGTCGACGACGCGGGTGACGGTGCCTTTCTCGCGGTCGAAATTCAACGTTCCGTGCTGGAAGTTCTGCACGATCCACAGCGGCTCGGGGATTTCGGAACTGGTCGGCAGGCCCAGGACTCCACGCTCGAAGCCCAGCCCTCCCCAGGCCTCGTAGATGGCGCCGCTGACCGGTTGTGCACCGCTGACCGGTGACCAGTACACGGCGCCGCGCTCGAAGGTGGCGTAACGGGTGGCCCCTTCACCGGTGGTCTCGGGAGAGGTCGGGTTACCGAGCATGCCGGCCGGTCCGCCTGCAGCCTGCCAGCGGGCATAGATCGCGCCGCCGCGCATCCGCTCGGCCAGGTCCTCGGGGCCGGGGGGCCGGTTGAAGCTGGCAGCGATGTTGCGGATGGTGTCCATCTGGGCGTAGGCCGCGTTTCCGGGGCAGTCGGTGATACCGACATCGCGGTGGGTGAAGATCGTCGGCAGCGTCGGGGTGGCTCCGCGGGGGAAATGGGTGAACGACCCGCCGGCGGAGGTGAGCACGACGGTCCCGTGCGGGTCGATGTGATCGAGACCGAGGCGCCAGCCCAGCAGACGCGCGGTGTTGCGCACCTGGATCTCGGTGGGTGGCACGACATCGAAGTCGCCCAGCATCGCCACACCCCAGGTGTCGATGTTGAAGCCGCCGGTGTGCGATCCCTCGACGGGTTTGTCCATGCCTCCTGCACGGCCCTCGAACACCTGGCCGTACTTGTCGACCAGGGAGTTGTAGGCGATGTCGCACCAGCCCAGCTCGCGGGTGTGGTACTCGTAGATCGAACGGACGATGCCGGCCGAGTCCTCGGGGGCGTAGTCGTTGCTACCCGCCGTGTGGTGCACGATGCCGGCACGGATGCCCTTGTCGTAGACGGGGTTTCCGCATCGCATCGATTCGTCGGCGCCCCACTGTGCACGACCGATGATGGTCGGTGGTTGGCCGGGGTTGATGGCGGCGGTCGGCAGTGGTCCGACGTCGACGGGGGATTGGGGCGGGCTGATCAGCACCGCGGTGACGTTCTGGCCGATGGGTGCTTCGACGTTGGCCGGCACGTAGCCGAGCTTCGGTTTGGCCGGACCGGTCTTCCCGCGCGGTGGCGGGGCAGGTGCCTGGGGTGCGCGGGTGACGGCGATCTGCACGGTGTTGGTGCGGCCGACGAACACCGGTTCGGTGCCGCGCGGGCCGGGAGTGTCGGCACCGACCCCGTCGAGGTTCTCGGCCTGGTACCAGGGGCCCCAGCTGCCGTCGTCCTGGCGGGCGCGGACCCGGGCGGAGGTGCCGCGCAGGTCCGGTGAGGTGAGCGCAACCATCGAGAACGGGCTGTCCTGATGGATCTCGCGGATGCTCTCGCCGACCGCGAGATTATCGAGTGGTTGCTGTGTGAGCTTCGGCGCAGTGTCGGCTGGGTCATGTTGTTCGCCGGAATCGGTTCCGGAGATGGCCCACGGCACGATCATGACCGTCGCCGCGAGTGCGGTGAAGAGAATCGACGGCGCGGATCGGCGGGACTGCACGGACTGATGTTACGTATGGGTCTGGTGTTACGAATGATTCGACACGGCCCACGCGTCGCATTTTGCGCAACTTGGATTCAAGCGCCGGACGCAACGGCACCGCAGAGCCGATAGCTTCTGCGGTGCCGTTCTTCTATTCGTGTCTTGACTTACGCGGGCGGCGGCACCGGGAGCGGGGCCGGCGCGGGCACCGGCGGCTTCATCGCCGAGGTGATCGCCGGCATGACCATGCCCTTGAGCAGGTCGATGGCCTGGCCGGCGCCGAGCTGCTGAGCTGCGCTCGACAGGTCGCCGAACAGTCCGCCGCCGCCGCTGCTGGTCGCGGGCATCGCGGCCAGCGACGGGTCGGCGCCCAGGAGCGGGTAGGTGCCGGCGCTGGGATCCAGCCCGATCGGAGCCGAGATGGGCACCTCGCCCGGCAGGCCGCCGAGGCCGCCGGACAGCGACGGGTCGAGGCCCGTCGGCGAGGTCAGACCCCCACCGCCCAGTCCAGCCGGCATGGTGGTCAACCCGCCCGGCGCGGCACCGGCCGGCGTCAGCGCCGGGTTGGTGAGCGAGCCGGCCGTCGGCGGGGTGAGCGCCGGGTTGGTCAGCCCGCCGGGTGCGGCCGGAAGCCCGGCCGTCGGCGAGGTCAAGCTCGGCGACAGGCCGTTGGGGCTGGTCAGCCCGGCTTCAGGGGACGTCAGGCCCGGAGAGGTGAGTCCCGGAGAGGTGAGTCCCGGCGAGGTGAGGCCGGGCGAGGTGAGGCCGGGCGACGTGAGACCCGGGTCGGTCAGGCCTGGCGCGGTCAGCCCCGGCGACGTCAGCCCCGGCGACATCAGACCGGGCGAGGTCAGGGTCGGCGAGCCGAGCGTCGGCGTCGGCGAGGTGCCGCCGAGCATGGGCATCGGCGGCAGGTTGATGCCGAACTGGGACAGGCCCTGCGAGAGTGCGGACATCAGTTCGCCCGGGAGGTCGGTGACCAGCGCGGCCTGGGTGAACTCGCGCTCCTGGGGCGCGGGGGAAAGCTGCGACACGGCAACTAGGGCGACTGGACTTGCGACTGCCACTGCGGCGACTGCGCTCATGGCTGTCGAGAGCTTGCGTCGACGGCGGTTCGGCACGGAAGTCTCCTCAATATGTTTGCAGCCAAGGACTGCACTGCGGATTGCAGGTGGATGCTCTCCTCTTGCTTCGTCGGTACTCCGGACCCGTTGGCGTGAAGTCCATGAATGCCGACGAGATCGATGTTAAAGCTGTTACTGGTGTGTCTGAAGTGACGATATTGAATCGTGAGCGAATTGCGACCTGGGCCCTTGCCGAATTCGGGGCACAGGGGCGCGGTCGGATACCCTGGCTGCCGATGACGTCCTTATCTCCTCGGGTCGCTACAGACCAGTCCAGCGGCCATTTCGACTTATTCATCGTCGGTTCCGGGTTCTTCGGGCTGACGATCGCTGAGCGCGCAGCGACGCAACTGGGCAAGCGTGTCCTTGTTATCGAACGGCGCCCCCATTTGGGCGGCAACGCCTACTCGGAAGCTGAACCGCAGACCGGTATCGAGGTCCACAAGTACGGGGCGCACCTGTTCCACACGTCCAACCAGCGGGTGTGGGACTACGTGCGGCAGTTCACCGACTTCACCGGCTACCAGCACCGCGTCTTCGCAATGCATGACGGGCAGGCCTACCAGTTCCCGATGGGCCTGGGCCTGGTCTCGCAGTTCTTCGGCCGGTACTTCACCCCGGACGAGGCGCGCGCCCTGATCAAGGAGCAGGCCAGCGAGATCGCCGGGCATGAGGCGGCCAACTTCGAGGAGAAGGCAATCTCGCTGATCGGGCGTCCGCTGTACGAGGCGTTCGTCAAGGCCTACACCGCCAAGCAGTGGCAGACCGATCCGAAGGAACTGCCGGCAGCCAACATCACCCGGCTGCCGGTGCGCTACACGTTCGACAACCGGTATTTCAACGATGCCTACGAGGGCCTGCCGGTCGACGGCTACACCGCCTGGCTGGAGAAAATGGCCGCCGACGACCGCATCGAGGTGCGGCTGGACACCGACTGGTTCGACGTCCGCGACGAACTGCGGGCGGTCAACCCCGATGCCCCGGTCGTGTACACCGGTCCGCTGGACCGCTACTTCGACTACTCCGAGGGCCGGCTGGGTTGGCGCACACTGGATTTCGATCTTGAGGTGCTCGATACCGGTGACTTTCAGGGCACCCCGGTGATGAATTACAACGACGCCGACGTGGACTACACCCGCATCCACGAGTTCCGGCATTTCCATCCCGAGCGGGACTACCCGGCCGACAAGACGGTGATCATGCGCGAATACTCGCGATTCGCCGAAGAGAACGACGAGCCGTACTACCCGATCAACACCGAGGCGGACCGCACCCTGCTGGCCTCCTACCGGGCCCGCGCCAAGGCCGAAACCGCCTCGGCGAAGGTGCTTTTCGGCGGCAGGCTGGGCACCTACCAGTACCTCGACATGCATATGGCCATCGCCAGTGCGCTGAACATGTACGACAACACCCTGGCACCGCACCTGGCTGACGGTGCGCCGCTGGTGACCGAGCAGAACGACAAGGAAAGCAGCAACGCATGAGTGACATCCCTTCCGGCGCACTGGACGCCGGAGAGTCCAGGGCGGTCAGTCTGCTGGCCCGGGTAATCCTGCCGCGACCGGGTGAGCCACTGGACGTCCGCAAGCTCTATCTCGTCGAAGACACGACCAACGCCCGTCGGGCGCATGCGCCGACCCGCACGACCCTCGAGGTCGCCGCCGAATCCGGGATCTCGTTCGCGACCTACTTCAACGCGTTCCCGGCCAGCTACTGGCGGCGCTGGTCCACCCTGAAGACGGTGGTGCTGCGCGTCGAACTCACCGGCTCCGCCCGCGTCGACGTCTACCGGTCCAAGGCCACCGGCGCGCGGATCACCGTCGGCGGCGCCCCTGTCTCCAGCGAGACCGTGGAACCGGCCACTGAATCCATGGGCGGCCCCGCCGCCGTCGAGTTCGAGATCGACCTCACCCCCTTCGAGGACGGCGGCTGGATCTGGTTCGACATCACCAGCAACACCGCGGTGCGGGTCCACAGTGCCGGTTGGTACGCCCCGTCGCCCGCGCCGGGACGGGCCAACATCGCCGTCGGCATCCCGACCTTCAACCGTCCCTCGGACTGCGTCAACGCGCTCGCCGCGCTGACCTCGGATCCGTTGGTGGACGAGGTGGTCAGTGCGGTCATCGTGTCCGATCAGGGCACCAGCAAGGCCAAGGATCACCCAGGCTTCGAGGCCGCCGCCGCCGCACTGGGCAAGCGGCTCACCATCCACAACCAGCCCAACCTCGGTGGCTCCGGCGGCTACAGCCGGGTGATGTACGAGGCGCTGAAGAACACCGACTGTGAACAGATCCTGTTCATGGACGACGACATCCGCATCGAACCCGATTCGATCCTGCGCGCCCTGGCCATGAACCGGTTCGCCAAGGAACCCATCTTGGTCGGCGGGCAGATGCTCAACCTGCAGGAGCCGTCACACCTGCACATCATGGGCGAGATGGTCGACCGGGCGAACTTCATGTGGTCGGCGGCCCCCAATGCCGAATACGACCACGACTTCGCCACGTACGCGCTGGACGACACCGAATCCGACCGCAGCAAGCTGCTGCACCGCCGGATCGACGTGGACTTCAACGGCTGGTGGATGTGCATGATCCCGCGGCAGGTGGCCGAGGAGCTCGGGCAGCCGCTGCCGCTGTTCATCAAATGGGACGACGTCGAATACGGCCTGCGGGCGGCCGAGCACGGCTACCGCACGGTCACCCTGCCGGGCGCGGCAATCTGGCACATGGCCTGGAGCGACAAGGACGACGCCATCGACTGGCAGGCCTACTTCCACCTGCGCAACCGGCTGGTGATCTCCGCGATCCACTGGGACGGCGATGTCCGGGGGTTGATGGCCAGCCACCTCAAGGCCACGTTCAAGCACCTGCTGTGCCTTGAGTATTCGACGGTCGCGATCCAGAACCAGGCCATGGAGGACTTCCTGGCCGGCCCTGAGCACATCTTCTCCATCCTGGAATCGGCCCTGCCCGACGTCCACAAGATGCGTAAGCAGTTCCCCGACGCCGTCGTGTTGCCCGGCGCCACCGAACTGCCGCCGGCTTCCGATCTCAAGCGCAGGAAGATCGGCATCCCGGTCTCCAAGCCGGCCATCCTGGTGAACCTCGCCCGCGGCGCGGTCCACCAACTGCGCCGGCACGATCCGGAAACCCACATCCGGCCGCAGGTCAACGTGGCGACCCAGGACGCCCGCTGGTTCTCCCTGTGCCGGGCCGACGGGGTCACCGTCACCACCGCCGATGGGCGTGGTGTGGTGTACCGGCAGCGGGACCGGGCCAAGATGTTCGGGTTGCTGCGCACCTCGCTGCGCCAGCAGATGCGTGTGGTCCGGCAGTTCGACCGGATGCGCAAGGTCTATCGTGAGGCGCTGCCGGTGCTGACCAGCACCCAGAAGTGGGAGACGGTGTTGCTGACCGAGTCGCCGGAGAAAAACTGACATGACCGATGCCCCGCGCGGCGAGGACGCCGTGTTGGTTGCCGTGCAGTCTGCCCTGGCCACCCGGCCGGGCGTGCTGAGCGGCGCCCGTGCGCTGTCGCATTTCGGCGAGCACAGCCTGGGTTGGCTCGCGGTCTCGGCCGCGGGTGCGCTGGCCCAGCCGGCCAAGCGCAGGTCCTGGTTGGCGGTCGGCGCCGGAGCATTCCTGGCCCATGCCGCCGCGGTACTGATCAAGCGGGTGGTCCGCCGTGAGCGGCCGCATCACCCTGACATCGCTGTGAACGTCGGGACCCCGAGCCGGTTGAGTTTCCCCTCGGCACATGCCACCTCGACTGCTGCGGCCGCGGTGCTGCTGGCCCGGACGACGGGTCTGCCGGTGCGGGCGGCGTTGGTGGTGCCCATGGCACTGTCACGTCTGGTGTTGGGTGTTCACTACCCGAGCGACGTGGTCACCGGCGTGGCTGTCGGGACGCTCGTGGGTTCTGTGGTCGGAAAAACTGCCGGTGTCGGGCCGAAGGAGACGGTGGCCAAATGAGTGAGGAAGCGCCCCCGGAGCTCGGGCCGCCCAAGAATCTGGCTACCGGTCTGATCAAGGCGATCCGTCCGCGGCAGTGGATCAAGAACCTGCTCGTGCTGGCCGCGCCGCTGGCTGCGGTCGGCAGCGGCATCGAGTACAACTACGCCGACCTTGCCTACAAGGTGTCGATCGCGTTCGTGGTGTTCTGTCTGGCGGCATCGTCGATCTATCTGGTCAACGACGCCCGAGACGTCGAGGCCGACCGGGCCCATCCCACGAAACGGTTCCGTCCCATCGCTGCCGGCGTGGTGCCGGAGTCGCTGGCCTACGTGCTGGCCGCCGTGCTCGCGCTGGCCTCGCTGGGCATCTCGTGGCTGTTGACACCGAATCTGGCACTGGTGATGGCGGTGTACATCGCCATCCAGCTCGCCTACTGCTTCGGGCTCAAACACCAGGCTGTGCTCGACATCTGCATCGTGTCCTCGGGCTTCCTGCTCCGCGCCATCGCCGGTGGCGTGGCCGCCGATATCCCGTTGTCGCAGTGGTTCCTGTTGGTGATGGCCTTCGGCTCGCTGTTCATGGCGGCCGGAAAGCGGTTCGCCGAGCTGCAATTGGCTGAGCGCACGGGTGCCAAGATCCGCAAGTCGCTGGAGAGTTACACGAGCAGCTACCTGCGTTTCGTGTGGACGTTGTCGGCCACCGCGATGGTGCTCTGCTACGGCCTGTGGGCGTTCGGGCGCGACAGCGCCAATGACGCTCTGGGGCTCGACGGCCAGGACGCATCGTGGTACGCGATCACGATGGTTCCGTTCACCATCGCGATCCTGCGCTATGCGGTGGACATCGATGGTGGCATCGCCGGTGAGCCCGAGGAGATTGCGCTGAAAGACAGAGTTCTGCAGATCCTGTTCCTGGCCTGGATCGGAACCATCGGTGCAGCCATCTACTTCAACTGACCGGATCATTCTGCGCCGCCTGGCCGGCGGCGTGGGTGCCCGGTTGGCGCGGTGGCCGGTGTTTCCGTACGACGTCACGGTGCGGATCAGCCTGTGGGTGAGCGTGGTCGTGGTGGCCGGCCTGTTCGGCTGGGGCGCCTGGCAGCGCCGCTGGATCGCCGACGACGGCCTGATCGTGTTGCGGACCGTGCGAAACCTGTTGGCGGGCAACGGCCCGGTCTTCAATGCAGGTGAACGGATCGAGGCCAACACCTCCACTGCATGGACCTATCTGGTCACTCTGGGCGCGTGGCTCGGCGGTCCGGTCCGGATGGAGTACGTGGCGCTGGCCCTTGCACTGACGCTGAGCGTGCTCGGTGTCGTGCTGGCGATGCTCGGCACCGGGCGGTTGTACGCCCCGAGCCTGCAGGGTCGCCGGGCCCTGCTGCTGCCCGCCGGCGCGCTGGTCTACATCGCCGTCCCGCCGGCCCGCGACTTCGCCACCTCCGGGCTCGAAAACGGTTTGGTTCTGGCCTATCTGGGCCTGCTGTGGTGGATGCTGGTGTGCTGGTCACAGGCCCTGCGCGCGACCCCGAAGGGCCGACTCTTCGACGGGACGCTGGCCGCCGTCGCCGGGCTGAGCGTGCTGATCCGCCCCGAGTTGGCGTTGATCGGCGGCGGCGTACTGGTCATGATGCTGATCGCGGCCCGCGGCTGGCGGCGCCGGGTCCTCATCGTGGTGGCCGGCGGACTTCTCCCGGTCGCCTACCAAATTTTCCGGATGGGTTACTACGCGCTGATCGTGCCGGGCACCGCGGTGGCCAAGGACGCCTCGGGCGCCAAATGGTCCCAGGGCTTCACCTATCTGAGCAATTTCAACAACCCATATCTGCTGTGGGTGCCGGTGCTGCTGCTCGCTGCGCTCGGGGTGGTTCTGCTGACCACGAGGACCCGGCCGTGGTGGGTGCGCCATCAGGTGCCCCGCGGGTACGGCTGGCTGGCCCGCACCGTCCAAAGCCCGGCTGCGGTAGTGCTTTTCATGTTCGCCAGCGGGTTGCTGCAGGGCATCTACTGGGTACGGCAGGGTGGCGACTTCATGCACGGCCGGGTGTTGCTGACGCCGCTGTTCTGCATGCTGATGCCCATCTCGGTCATTCCGGTCGTGCTGCCGGACGGCACCAGGTTCACCCGCGAGACGGGTTATCTGCTGGCCGCGGCCACCAGCGTGCTGTGGGCCTCGGTGGTGGGCTGGTCGATCTGGGCCGCGAACTCTTCGGGTCTGGGGGCCGACGGCACCCGCGTCACCTACACCGGCATCGTCGACGAACGCCGGTTCTATTCGCAGGCCACCGGCCATGCGCACCCGCTGACCGCCGCCGACTACCTGGACTATCCGCGCATGCGTGCGGTGCTGACCGCGATCAACAACACCCCGGACGGGGCGTTGCTGTTGCCGTCCGGCAACTATGACCAGTGGGACGTCGTCCCCGCCTATCCGCCGCCGGCCGATCTCACCCCGGCGGCCCGTCAGGCGTTGGAAACCCCGCACACCGTGTTCTTCACCAACATGGGCATGCTGGGCATGAACGTCGGGCTCGACGTACGGGTGATCGATCAGATCGGTCTGACGAATCCGCTGGCGATGCACACCCAACGGCTGACCGACGGCCGCATCGGCCACGACAAGAACCTGTTCCCGGACTGGGCCGTCGCCGAAGGGCCGTTCCTCAAGACCCGGCCGTACATCCCGGCCTACCTGGACGAGGAATGGATCTCGCAGGCCGAGGTCGCACTCGGCTGCCCGGCCACCGAGTCGATGCTGAACTCGGTGCGCGGGGAGATGAGCCCGCGGCGGTTCCTGTCCAACCTGACGCACGCGTACGAGTTCACCAAGTACCGGATCGACCGCGTGCCGCTCTATGAATTGAAGCGGTGTGGCCTGCCGGTCCCCGAGCCGAAGAACCCGCCGTATACCGGGATGCCAGCGACCGGGCCCTAGCCAGCTGCCGGGTCCGGCACCAAGTATTTACCAAGTCGGTTTCAGCAAGATCTGTGCGTTCGGTAACGCTCGGTAGGCCCGGGTCGATACCCAGACGAGCCTGCGAGATCGATCTTGAACGGACGGTACGAGAAACCATGCTGACCTCCTCCCGTGCGGGGCTGCCGGTCGAGCAGGCCTGTACCTATATATCGGAGACGTTCCTCACACGGGAGCTTTCGGCGTGTGCCGTGTCACCGTCGGTGTGCTACGGGCCGAACGGTGCCATCGGCCTCGACGTGAGGTCCGGCCCCAACCCTGCGATGAGCACCGGCAGCCTGGAGATCTTTCCCTGTTGGGCGGCTCAATTGCAGGCATTGAAACCAGACCTGATCGCGACCATCAACGGCTGAGGGGTGATCAGGGACGACAACTGTGGAAGAGAAGCATCACGTAATCGTGTGGTTGACTACACGGGCACGTGAGCCGCTTACGTCGGTCCTGACATCGATGTGCGGAATACGAAGAAGAGATTCAGATAGGGAGCGGTATGAAGTTCGTTGGGAAGATGCGCGGCCTGACGCGCCGGCTGACTGTCGCAGTCGCGGCAGCGGCCGTGCTGCCGGGCTTGGTGAGCGTCGCAGGGGGCTCGGCGACGGCTGGGGCATGGTCTCGGCCCGGCTTGCCGGTCGAGTACCTCGAAGTTCCGTCGGCAGCGATGGGACGTGACATCAAGGTCGAGTTCCAGAGCGGCGGCCCGGGTTCGCCCGCGCTGTACATGCTCGACGGTATGCGCGCCCGTGAGGACAACAGCGGTTGGGACATCGAACTGCCCACGTTCGAGTGGTTCCTGAACTCGGGCATCTCGGTTGTGATGCCGGTGGGTGGCCAGTCCAGCTTCTACGCCGATTGGTACAAGCCGGCGTGCGGTACCAAGGACGGTGGCTGCAAGACCTACAAGTGGGAAACCTTCCTGACCAGTGAGCTGCCTGCCTGGCTGGCGGCCAACCGCGACGTGAAGTCGACCGGTAGCGCTGTGGTCGGTCTGTCGATGGCCGGTTCGGCGGCGCTGATGCTGGCGGCTCGCCACCCGGAGCAGTTCATCTACGCAGCCTCGCTGTCGGGCACGTTGAACCCGTCCGAGGGCTGGTGGCCCATGCTGATCGGTGTCTCGATGGGTGACGCCGGCGGCTACAAGGCCGACGACATGTGGGGCAAGACGGGTGACCCGGGCAACGCCTGGAAGGCCAACGACCCGACGGAGAACGTCGCGACGATCGCCAACAACGGCACTCGTATCTGGGTCTACTGCGGTAACGGCAAGCCCGGCGAGCTGGGTGGCGCCGATGTGCCCGCCAAGTTCCTCGAGGGCTTCGTGTGCCGCACGAACTCGACGTTCCAGGAGAAGTACATCGCTGCCGGTGGCAAGAACGCGGTGTTCAACTTCCCGCAGAGCGGTACGCACAACTGGGCGTACTGGGGCCAGCAGGTCCAGGCCATGAAGCCTGACCTGCAGCGGGTCCTGGGCGCCACCCCGACTGCCTGATCCGGCGGCGGGTAGCGACCTAACGCGTATGACGCCTGACGGCGGCGATCCCCAACGGGGTCGCCGCCGTCAGCCGTTTGGCGCCCGGTGATTGCCGCCCGGCTGTGAGGTCGATGTGGTTCACTACAACGCGGGTTGTGTGTGCGGGGGCACTTTTGAGTCCGGCTGGCAGCGGGAGAGGTTGATGATGAGGCGTGCGTTGAGTCTGATGCGGGCGATGCTGCTGGCGCTTCTGGCTCCGGTGCTCGGTGCCGGACTGTGGACCATGTCCGCGACGACGGCCGCGCCGGCCCGGGCCGATGGTGTCGAGTACCTGATGGTTCCGTCGGCGGCGATGGGTCGCGACATACCGGTGGCATTCCAGGGCGGTGGCCCGCACGCGGTCTTCCTGCTCGACGCGTTCAACGCGGCTCCGGACGTCAGCAACTGGGTCAACGCCGGTCATGCGATGTCGACGCTGGCCGGCCGAGGTATCTCGGTGGCGGCGCCGGCCGGCGGCGCGTTCAGCCTGTACACCAACTGGGAGCAGGACGGCAGTAAGCAGTGGGAGACCTTCCTGTCTGCCGAGTTGCCGGACTGGCTGGCCGCCAACAAGGGCCTGGCCCCGGGCGGGCACGGAGTTGTGGGCGCCTCGCAGGGCGGTACTGCCGCGCTGACGCTGGCCGCGTTCCACCCGGACCGCTTCCGCTTCGCCGGATCGTTGTCGGGCTTCCTGACCCCGTCGGCCACCACCCTCAACGGTGCGATCACCGCCGGCATGGCGCAGTTCGGCGGGGTGGACAGCTACGGGATGTGGGGTGCCCCACAGCTGGGCCGCTGGAAGTGGCATGACCCCGACGTGCACGTGCAGTTGCTGGCGGACTCGAACACCCGACTCTGGGTGTACAGCCCCGCCACCCTGACGTGCAGCGATCCGGCCGCCATGATCGGTGTCTGCGATCTGGCGCAGGGCAGCAACCGTTCCTTCTACCAGCATTACCGCTCCGTCGGCGGCGGCAACGGGCACTTTGACATTCCGGCCGGCGGCCAGCATGACTGGGGTAGCTGGGCCCCGCAGCTGGCATATATGTCGGGCGAACTGGTCGCGACCATCAAGTAGTCGTTCGGGCGGCCCGCCGTTGTGACCAGAATCAGCTGCGCCTGGACACTTTTCACCAGCCGGTACGGTGGAGGCGTGCAGCACACGGTACGGTCGGCCACCCTGGTGGTAGCGGTGTCCGCTGCGTCGTTGCTGACCGCGTGCGATGCGGGCGGTGACATCATGGCGCCGCTGGCACAGACCGCGTCGCAGGTGAACGGGGTTCAGCCGCAGGCGGCGTCCGCGCCGCCCGAGGAGGGTCTTCCCGGTGAGCTGGCCGTCACGTCGCAGCAGCGCACTTATCTCGATGAGCTCAAGGGGACCGGGATCAATCCGTCCAGTCAGCTGTTGGCGCTGTCGATCGGGTCGTACGTGTGCCAGGCTCACGCCGCCAGACTCAACGACCAGGCCGTGCGGGATTTCGTCCTGCCGTTGGTACGCGACGATGTCCGGGCCGCCCATTCCTCGGAGAGCCCGACACCCGATGAGATCGACGCCGCCGCCACTGACTACATCCGTATCGCCACCGAACATCTCTGCTGACGCAGATCACCGCACCGCACGCGAGGAGCCCGAGTAACCCATGGCAAAAAATGCCGGCCGCAGGAAGCGGCATCGCATCCTGGCCCTGATCGCGGCCGCGGCGATGGCACTCGTCGTGGTGTTGGTGGTGACGATCGTGGTGATCGTGATGCGTCGTCCCGAGACGCCGTCGGGACCGCCGTCGGCCCAGCCCCCGGCCGGGGTGCCGGGCCCGTCGGCGACGCGTAAGCCGCGTCCGGAGTTCCAGTCCGCCGACTGTCCCGACGTCATGTTGCTCTCGATCCCCGGTACCTGGGAGTCGTCACCGGTGGACGACCCGTTCAACCCGACGCAGTTCCCGCTGTCGCTGATGAGCAATATCAGTCGGCCGATGGCCGAGCAGTTCGGGACGGACCGCCTCGAGGTGTACACGGTGCCCTACACCGCGCAGTTCCATAATCCGTTCTCCGCCGACAATCAGATGTCCTACGACGACAGTCGCGCCGAGGGGAAGCGCGCCGCGGTGAAGGCGATGACGGACATGAACGACCGGTGCCCGCTGACCAGCTATGTGATCGCCGGGTTTTCGCAGGGCGCGGTGATCGGTGGGGACCTGGCCAGCGACATCGGCAACGGGCGCGGCCCGGTGGACGAGGATCTGGTGCTGGGCGTGACGTTGATCGCCGATGGCCGCCGCCAGCTCGGCGTCGGTCAGGACGTGGGCCCGAACCCACCCGGCCAGGGCGCCGAGATCACGTTGCACGACTTGTCGGTGCTGTCCGGGATGGGCCTGACGATGACGGGTCCGCGCCAGGGCGGCTTCGGGGCGCTCGACGACCGGACCAACCAGATCTGCGGCAAGGGCGATCTGATCTGCTCGGCGCCCGAGGAGGCGTTCTCGATCTTCAACCTGCCCAAGACTCTGGAGACACTGACCGGCAGCGCGGCCGGACCGGTGCACGCCCTGTACAACACCCCGCAGTTCTGGGTGGAGAACGGGGAGACAGCCACGCAGTGGACGCTGAGCTGGGTCAAGGGCCTGGTGGACAACGCGCCTCACCCGAAGCACGGGTGACACCGGACACGCCCGGGACACGAATCGCGCGGTGGATTTGGTCGGGACCGTCACGGTCCCCTAACATTAAGAGAAAAATAAGAGCTTCGTGCGCGGGTTGTGGGTTGAATAGACCCGGCAACTGATTCGTGGCATGGATCGGCAAGCCCGGTACGATCGTCGGGTTTGGGTATGTGCTGGCCGCCGAGTGGCTGCGACGCACCACACCAGTGACGTGCGACAACGCGACGAGTACGGCTCTGACAGGAGAGTTAAATGCCGTTCATCAATCCGTTCATCAAGGACGGCCAGATCAAGTTCCCTGACGGCGCCAGCATCGTCGAACACGTCGAGCGTTGGGCGAGGGTTCGCAGCGACAAGCTGGCATACCGCTTCCTGGACTTTTCGACCGAACGCGACGGCGTCGCCCGCGACCTGACGTGGGCCCAGTTCAGTGCGCGCAACAAGGCGGTGGCCGCGCGCCTTCAGCAGGTCACCCAGCCCGGTGACCGCGTGGCCATTCTCTGTCCGCAGAACCTCGACTACCTCGTGGCGTTCTTCGGCGCGCTCTACGCCGGCCGTGTCGCGGTGCCGCTGTTCGACCCGTCGGAGCCCGGACACGTCGGCCGCCTGCACGCGGTGCTGGACGACTGCCACCCGTCGGCCATCCTGACCACCACCGACGCCGCCGAGGGCGTCCGCAAGTTCTTCCGCGGCCGGCCGGCCAACCAGCGTCCCCGGGTCATCGCCGTGGACGCCGTGCCCGACGACGTCGCCGCCACCTGGGTCCACTTCGAGGACGTCGACGAGTCGACCATCGCCTACCTCCAGTACACCTCCGGATCCACCCGAATCCCGACCGGTGTGCAGATCACCCACCTGAACATGGCCACCAACGTGGTGCAGATCGTCGAGGCGCTCGAAGGTGAGGAGGGCGACCGCGGCCTGTCCTGGCTGCCGTTCTTCCACGACATGGGTCTGGTCACCGGGTTGATCGCCCCGATGATCGGCCACTACTTCACCTTCATGACCCCGGCCGCCTTCGTGCGCCGCCCCGAGCGCTGGATCCGGGAGATGGCCCGCAAGGAAGGCGACATCGGCGGTGTCATCTCGGTGGCCCCGAACTTCGCGTTCGACCACGCCGCGGCCCGGGGTGTGCCGAAAGACGGCGCGCCACTCGACCTGTCCAACGTCAAGGCCGTGCTCAACGGCAGCGAGCCGATCTCGGCGGCCACCGTGCGCCGGTTCAACGAGGCGTTCAGCCCGTTCGGCTTCCCGGCCAAGGCCATCAAACCGTCCTACGGCCTGGCCGAGGCAACGTTGATGGTGTCGACCACCCCGGCTGCCGAAGAGCCCAAGATCATCTACGTCGACCGCGACGCGCTCAACAGCGGTCGCATCGTCGAGGTGGACGGCGATTCGATCAAGGCGGTTGCCCAGGCCTCGGCCGGCAAGGTCGGCGTCTCCGAGTGGGCCGTCATCGTGGATGCCGAGACCGCGACGGAGCTGCCCGACGGACAGGTCGGCGAGATCTGGATGAGCGGCCAGAACATGGGCACCGGGTACTGGGGTAAGCCCGAAGAGACTGTCGAGGTGTTCCAGAACACCCTCAAGTCGCGGACCAGCCCGTCACACGCCGAGGGTGCCGAAGACGACGCCACCTGGGTCCGCACCGGCGATTTCGGTGCCTTCTACGACGGTGATCTCTACATCACCGGTCGCGTGAAGGACCTTGTCATCATCGACGGCCGCAACCACTACCCGCAGGACCTGGAGTACTCGGCGCAGGAAGCCAGCAAGGCGCTGCGCACCGGCTACGTGGCGGCCTTCTCGGTGCCGGCCAACCAGCTGCCCGACGAGGTGTTCGAGAACGCGCACGCGGGGCTGCACCGTGACGACGACGACAGCTCTGAGCAGCTGGTCATCGTCGCCGAGCGGGCACCCGGCTCGCACAAGCTCGAAGTCGGTCCGATCACCGATGACATCCGCGCGGCGATCGCCGTACGGCACGGTGTGACCGTGCGCGACGTGCTGCTGACCGCCGCCGGCGCCGTTCCGCGTACCTCCAGCGGCAAGATCGGCCGTCGGGCCTGCCGTTCCGCGTACCTGGACGGCTCCCTGCGCAGCGGCAAGATCGCCAACGCATTCCCGGACGAGACGGACTGACTGAGCTAGGCACCACGCCGCCCAGCGCCGATGCATGACGAAGGTGACTTGAACATGGATGACACCCAGAGCAATTCGAATCTTCCAGCGACCACCGAGTCTGCAGGCCAGTCGGCCTCGGGTCCCGACCTGACCGTCGCGGAGATGCGGGAGTGGCTGCGCAAGGCGGTCGCCACCGCGACGAGCCAGTCGCCCGACGTGATCGACGAGACCACCCCGCTGATCGAGCTGGGTCTGTCCTCGCGTGACGCGGTGGCCATGGCCAGCGACATCGAGGACCTCACCGGGGTCACGCTGACCGCCACGGTGCTCTTCCGGCACCCGACCATCGAGTCGCTGGCGACGGTGATCATCGAAGGCGAGCCCGAGCCCGAGGACACCGGTGACGAGGACTGGTCGCGCACCGCGGATGTCGAGGACATCGCCATCGTCGGCGTCGCAACCCGCTTCCCGGGGGACATGAACTCCCCCGATGAGATGTGGGACGCGCTGCTCGCCGGGAAGGACGCCATCACCGACCTGCCCGAGGGGCGCTGGGAGGAATTCCTCGCCGAGCCGCGGATCGCCGAACGTGTCGGCAAGGCCAGCATTCGCGGCGGCTATCTCTCGGATATCAAGGGTTTCGACTCCGAGTTCTTCGCGCTGTCGAAGATGGAGGCCGACAACATCGATCCGCAGCAGCGGATGGCGCTGGAACTGACCTGGCAGGCCCTCGAGCATGCCCGCATCCCGGCGTCGAGCCTGCGCGGCACCAATGTCGCTGTGTACGTGGGTAGTTCCAACAATGACTACCAGTTCCTGGCCCTGATGGACCCGACGGCGGCGCACCCGTACGCGATCACCGGCACCGCCACCTCGATCATCGCCAACCGGGTGTCCTACTTCTACGACTTCCGCGGACCGTCGGTGTCGGTGGACACCGCCTGCTCCAGCTCGCTGGTCGCCGCGCACCAGGGTGTGCAGGCGCTGCGCTCCGGCGAGGCCGACGTGGCCATCGTCGGCGGGGTGAACGCCATGATCACGCCGATCGTCACCATCGGTTTCGACGAGGTCGGCGGGGTACTGGCCCCGGACGGCCGGATCAAGTCGTTCTCGTCGGACGCCAACGGATATGCCCGCTCCGAGGGTGGCGGCATGCTGGTGTTCAAGCGGGTCTCCGATGCCCGCCGCGACGGGGACACCATCCTCGCCGTGATTGCCGGCAGCGCGGTCAACCACGACGGCCGGTCGAACGGCATGCTCGCGCCCAACCCGGACGCGCAGGAAGACGTGCTGCGCAAGGCTTACAAGGACGCCGGGATCAACCCGCGTGACGTCGACTACATCGAGGCGCACGGCACCGGCACCATCCTGGGTGACCCGATCGAGGCCGACGCACTGGGTCGGGTGGTGGGCCGCGGTCGCGATGCCGACAAGCCTGCCCTGCTTGGTGCGGTGAAATCCAATGTGGGACACCTGGAGTCGGCCGCCGGCGCGGCCAGCCTGGCGAAGATGACGTTGTCGCTGCAGCGCGACAAGCTGCCCCCGTCGATCAACTACGCGGGCCCCAACCCCTACATCGACTTCGACAAGGAACACCTCAAGGTCAACGACACACTCTCGGAGTGGCCGCGCTACAGCGGGCACGCCATCACCGGTGTCTCGGGCTTCGGCTTCGGTGGTGCCAACGCCCACCTGGTGCTGCGCGAGGTGCTGCCGTCGGATCTGGTGGAACCGCAGCCGGAACCCGAAGCCGTTGAGAGCAAGTCGGCCTCAGAGGACGCCGAGACTCCCGTCGGCGGCGTGCGGATGGACGAGTACGGCGAGTTTATTCATGACGACGATGAACCGAATGAACACTCGGCCTACGGCTCGGCCACGTATGACGAGCCGAACTACGAACTGCCCGGCCTGACCGATGAGGCGCTGCGACTGATCGAGGCAGCCCGCGAGGAGCTGGCGGCAGCAGAAGCTGCTGAACCGACCAAGAAGGTTGTCCCGCTTGCGATCTCGGCGTTCCTGAGCTCACGCAAGAAGGTCGCCGCGGCTGAGCTGGCGGACTGGATCGACAGCGAAGAGGGTCGCGCGTCGTCGCTCGAATCCATCGGACGCTCGCTGTCGCGCCGCAGCCACGGCCGTTCCCGTGCGGTGGTGCTGGCACATGACCATGACGAGGCGATCAAGGGCCTGCGGGCGATCGCCGACGGCAAGCAGCATCCGACGGTGATCTCGGCCGACGGCCCGGTGACCAACGGGCCGGTGTGGGTGCTCGCCGGATTCGGTGCGCAGCACCGCAAGATGGGCAAGAGCCTGTACCTGCGCGAGCCGGTCTTCGCCGAGTGGATCAACAAGGTCGATGCGCATATCCAGGATGAGCGCGGGTACTCCATCGTCGAGCTGATTCTCGACGACGCGATCGACTACACCAACGACACCTGCGAATACCCCATCGAAGTGGTCCAGACGGTGATCTTCGCCCTCCAGATCGCGCTGGGTGAGTTCCTCAAGGCTCACGGTGCGAAACCCGGTGCGGTGGTGGGACAGTCGCTCGGTGAGGCGGCCGCCGCCTACTTCGCCGGCGGCCTGTCGCTGGCCGACGCCACCCGGACCATCTGCTCGCGCGCACACCTGATGGGTGAGGGCGAGGCGATGCTGTTCGGCGAGTACATCCGGCTCATGGCGCTCGTGGAGTACTCGGCCGACGAGATCAAGACCGTCTTCGCCGATTACCCGGGCCTCGAGGTGTGTGTCTACGCCGCCCCGACCCAGACCGTCATCGGCGGCCCGCCCGAGCAGATCGACGCGATCATTGCCCGCGCCGAGGCCGAGGGCAAGTTCGCCCGCAAGCTCCAGACCAAGGGCGCCAGCCACACCCAGCAGATGGATCCGCTGCTCGGTGAGCTCTCCGCCGAAATCCAAGGTATCGAACCGCAGCCGCTGACCACGGGCTACTTCTCGACCGTGCACGAGGGCAAGTTCATCCGGGCCGGCGCCGAGCCGATCCACGATGTGGACTACTGGAAGAAGGGGCTGCGCCACAGCGTCTACTTCACCCACGGCATCCGCAACGCGGTGGACAACGGCCACACCACGTTCCTCGAGCTGGCGCCGAACCCGGTGGCACTCATGCAGGTTGGATTGACCACCGCGTCGGCCGGGCTGCACGATGCGCAGTTGGTGGCGACCCTGGCCCGTAAGCAGGACGAGGTCGAGTCGATGGTCACGGCCATGGCCCACCTGTTCGTGCACGGTCACAGCCTGGACTTCCGGACCCTGTTCCCGCGCAAATCCAGTGGTCTGGCCGGTGCGCTGGACTTCGCCAACATCCCGCCCACCCGGTTCAAGCGCAAGCAGCACTGGCTGGAAGCGAAGTTCACCGCGGACAGCTCGGCAGTGATGCCCGGCAACCACGTCGCGACACCCGACGGCAAGCACGTCTGGGAGTTCGTGCCGAAGGGCGCCGCCGACCTCGCCGCGCTGGTGAAAGCGGCTGCCGTGCAGGTGCTTCCGGATGCCAAGCTGACCGCCTCCGAGCAGCGCGCGGTGCCCGCCGAGGGCTCACGCCTGGTGACCACGCTGACCCGGCACCCGGGCGGTGCCTCGGTGCAGGTGCACGCCCGGATCGATGAGTCCTTCACCCTGATCTACGACGCGATCGTGACCCGCGGCGGAGCCGCAGCCGCATTGCCGACCGCGGTCGGTGCCGGTGTTGTCGCCGAGCAGGTTTCGGCTGCCCCGGAAGTGGTGGCTGAGCCCGAGGTCGAGGACGATGCGGCCATTCTGACCGACAACCTCACCAAGGGCGCCAATCTCGGTGCGGGCTTTGCCAAGTGGTCACCGGATTCGGGTGAGACCATCGCGGCGCGACTCGGCACCATCGTCGGCGGTGCCATGGGTTACGAGCCCGAGGACCTGCCGTGGGAGGTGCCGCTGATCGAGCTGGGCCTGGATTCCCTGATGGCAGTGCGGATCAAGAACCGGGTCGAGTACGACTTCGACCTGCCGCCGATCCAGCTGACCGCGGTCCGCGACGCCAACCTGTACAACGTCGAGGACTTGATCAAGTACGCGATCGAGCACCGCGACGAGGTCGACGAAATCGCCGAGTCGCAGAAGGGCAAGACGGCCGAGGAGATCGCCGCAGCGCAGTCTGAGCTGCTGGGTGGGGCTTCCACGGTCGCCGAGCTGGAGGCCAAGCTGGCCGAGGCCGGGCACCCGTTGGCGGAGAAGGCTGACGAAGTCGCCGGGGTGGACCCGGTTGCCGAGGCCACCGCCGTCGAGGGCCTGGAGATCCCGCCGCCACCGACCGATCCGACCGGACCGGCCGTTCCGGCACCGGCCGAATTGCCGGTTCCACCGGCACCGAGTGATCCGTCCGGACCCAGCAAGGCCACGGCGGCCGCGGCAGCCGCCAAGGTGCTGACCCAGGAGGCGGTCACCGAGGCGCTCGGCGCCGATGTGCCCCCGCGTGACGCCGCGGAGCGGGTCACCTTCGCCACCTGGGCGATCGTCACCGGCAAGTCGCCGGGCGGCATCTTCAGCGAGCTGCCCTTCGTCGATGTCGAGACGGCAACCAAGCTGTCCGAGCGGCTCTCCGAGCGCGCCGAGGGCACCGTCACCGTCGAGCAGGTGCGTTCGGCGAAGACCATCGAAGAGCTGTCCACGATCGTGCGCGATCAGCTCGAAGAGGGCGTGGTGGACGGGTTCGTCCGTACCCTGCGTCCCGCGAAAGATGGTGGCCCGCAGGTTCCGCTGTTCGTGTTCCATCCCGCGGGCGGCTCGACCGTGGTCTACGAGCCGCTGATGAAGCGACTGCCGGCCGACACCCCGGTGTACGGCATCGAGCGGGTCGAGGGCTCGATCGAGGAGCGCGCCGCCGAGTACGTGCCCAAGCTGCTGGAGATGCACAAGGGACCGTTCATCCTGGCCGGCTGGTCGTTGGGTGGAGCGCTGGCCTACGCGTGTGCGATCGGCCTCAAGCGCGCCGGTGCCGATGTCCGGTTCGTGGGGCTGATCGACCTCGCACTTCCCGGCGAGCCGATCGACCAGACCAAGGAAGGTATGCGCGCCCGCTGGGACCGCTACGCGCGGTTCGCCGAGCGCACCTTCAACGTCGAGGTCCCGGCCATTCCGTACGAGGAGTTGGAGAAGCTCGACGACGAGGGCCAGGTGAAGTTCGTGCTGGAGATCGTCGCGCAGAGCGGCGTGCAGATCCCGGGCGGGATCATCGAGCACCAGCGCACGTCGTACCTGGACAACCGCGCGCTGGACACCATCGCGATCCAGCCGTACGACGGGCACGTCACCCTGTACCTGGCCGACCGGTACCACGACGACGCCATCGTCTTCGAGCCCGCGTACGCGACCCGCAAGCCCGACGGCGGCTGGGGCGAGTTCGTCAAAGACCTCGAGGTGTTGCCCATCGGGGGCGAGCACATTCAGGCCATCGATGAGCCGTACATTGCCAAAGTGGGTGCTCACCTGAGCGAGGCGATCAACCGTATCGAAGCGGAGAGCGAGAGCAAGTGACGAACAAGACCACGGCCGAACTCCTGGCCGAGCTCCGCGAGAAGCTGGAACTGGCCAAGGAACCCGGCGATCCCAAGGCGATCGCCCGGCGGGACAAGAAGGGCATTCCGAGCGCCCGCGCCCGGATCCACGCGCTGGTCGATCCGGGCAGCTTCCTGGAGATCGGTGCCCTGGCCAAAACCCCGGGAGACCCCAACGCCCTCTTCGGCGACGGTGTGGTCACCGGGCACGGCACCATCAACGGGCGCCCGGTCGGTGTGTTCAGCCACGACCAGACGGTGTTCCAGGGTTCGGTCGGCGAGATGTTCGGCCGCAAGGTCGCCAAGCTGATGGAGTGGGTGGCCATGGTCGGTTGCCCGATCATCGGCATCAACGACTCGGCCGGCGCCCGCATCCAGGACGCGGCGACCTCGCTGGCCTGGTACGCCGAACTCGGCCGCCGGCACGAGATGCTGCGCGGTCTGGTCCCGGAGATCTCCATCATTCTGGGCAAATGCGCCGGCGGCGCGGTCTATTCGCCGATCCAGACCGACCTGCTGGTGGCGGTGCGCGACCAGGGCTACATGTTCATCACCGGCCCCGACGTGATCAAGGACGTCACCGGTGAGGATGTGACGTTCGACGAGCTCGGCGGCGCCGACGTGCAGGCCCAGCGGGGCAATATCCACAAGGTTGTCGAGGACGAGGCGGCCGCGTTCCAGTACGTGCGCGACTACCTTTCATTCCTGCCCGCCAACCACTTCGACGATGCCCCGATCGTCAACCCGGGTCTGGAACCCGAGATCACCCCGCACGATCTTGAGCTCGATTCGATCGTGCCGGACGCCGACAACACGGCCTACGACATGCACGAGATCCTGCTGCGGATCTTCGACGACGGTGACGTCTTCGAGATCGCCGAGCAGCGTGGCCCCGCGATGATCACCGCGTTCGCGCGGGTGGACGGCCAGCCGGTCGGTGTGATCGCCAACCAACCGATGTTCCTGTCGGGCGTGGTGGACACGGATGCCTCTGACAAGGCGGCCAGCTTCATCCGGTTCTGTGACTCCTTCAACCTGCCTTTGGTTTTCGTGGTCGACACCCCGGGCGCCATGCCGGGTGTGCAGCAGGAGAAGGACGGCATCATCAAGCGTGGTGGCCGGTTCTTCAACGCGATCGTCGAGGCCGATGTGCCGAAGGTGACCATCGTCGTCCGCAAGGCCTATGGCGGTGGGTATGCGGTGATGGGCTCCAAGCAGCTGTCGGCGGATCTGAACTTCGCCTGGCCGACCGCTCGTATCGCGGTGATCGGCGCCGAGGGCGCAGCGCAGCTTCTGGTGAAGCGGTTCCCAGATCCGACCGCACCCGAGGTGCAGAAGATCCGCGCCGACTTCATCGAGGGCTACAACCTCAACCTGGCCACGCCGTGGATCGCGGCCGAGCGGGGTTACATCGACGGTGTGATCCAACCGCACGAGACCCGGCTGTTGCTGCGCAAGTCGCTGAAGCTGCTGCGCGACAAGCAGAACGCGCCCAAGACGCTGCGCAAGCACGGCCTGACCCCGATCTGATTCGGCGCGCGTGAATACCGCGGTCGTGGTCGGTGCCGGGCCCAACGGGCTCGCGGCCGCCATCACGCTGGCCTCGGCGGGGGTGGACGTAACGGTCCTGGAGGCGGCCGACACGATCGGCGGCGGGGTGCGCTCCGGCGAAGGTATCGTGCCCGGCCTGGTCCACGACCACTGCTCAGCGATCCACCCGATGGCGGTCGGCTCGGCTTTCCTGGCCGGCCTCGGCCTGGAACGCCATGGTCTGCAGTGGAAATGGCCCGAGATCGACTGCGCGCATCCGCTCGATGGTGGTGCCGCGGGCCTGCTGTACCGCAGCGTCGACGACACCGCGACCGCGCTCGGCGTGGACGGTGCGCGCTGGCGGCGGGCCTTCGGCGGCCCGTCGGCGAAGTTCGACACGCTGTCGCAGGACATCATGGGGCCGCTGCTGCGGGTGCCGAAGCATCCGCTGGCGCTGGCCCGGTTCGGTGCACCGACGGTGCTTCCGGCGTCGGCGTTCTCCCGGTTGTTCCGTACCGAGGCGGCGCGGGCATTGTTCGGTGGCGTTGCCGCACACACCTTCCGGCCCTTGCACTATCCGCTGACCTCGGCGATCGGGCTGGGCATCATCACGGCCGGGCACCGGCACGGCTGGGCGGTGGCGCAGGGCGGTTCGCAGGCCATCACCGATGCGCTGGCGGCGGTGCTCACCGAGTTGGGTGTCAAGGTGCAGACCGGTGTCCGGGTTGCGTCCGCGGCTCAGTTGCCGCCGGCCGATGTGACGATGTTCGATCTGGCGCCGACGGCCGTCGTCGACATCCTGGGGGACCGGTTGCCCAGGCGGGTGGCCCGTGGACTGAGGGGATTCCGTTACGGACCGGGAGCATTCAAGGTCGACTTCGCGGTCGAGGGGCCGGTGCCGTGGGCGCACCGGGAGGTCGGTGGCGCCGGGACGGTGCACCTGGGTGGAGACTTCGCTGAGATCGCCGCGACCGAGCGGGAGATCCACGCCGGCCGGATGCCGCAACGACCGTTCGTGCTCGTCGGGCAGCAGTTCGTAGCCGATCCTGGGCGCTCGGTGGGCAACATCAACCCGGTGTATTCGTATGCCCATGTGCCGCACGGCTATACCGGTGACGCGACCGAAGCGATAATCGGCCAGTTCGAGCGGTTCGCCCCCGGATTCCGCGACCGGATCGTCGGGATGGCGGTGCGTTCGACGACGGAGATGTCGGTGTACAACGCCAACTATGTCGGCGGTGACATCTGTACGGGCGCCAAGGATATCCGGCAGTTGGTGTTCGGTCCGCGGACTACACTGCAGCCCTATCGGATTGGCGTTCCCGGCATGTACCTATGCTCGGCGGCCACCCCGCCGGGGCCCGGTGCGCACGGAATGTGCGGTGCCAACGCGGCTGTCGTCGCACTCGCTGGTCTCACGCGGTGAGTCCAGGAGGATTTGCGGTAGGCCGTCGACTCACAGTCTTACTCACATCCGTGTAATTCGAAAATGTAGCCGTTGACCAGTGGTGATGCGAGACGCATCGAAAACCATCCACAAGTTGTCCACAGGCCGTCCTGGTTGGCTGTGTGCAGTCGCGTGGTCTACGCGCGGGTGTAGCCCGTTTCCGGTGCGGCCCGACCGTGTGCGCGCTTTGATGAGTACATGTCGAACCATTTCACCGGGCTGAGTCTCGGGCCACCGCTGGGCGACCAGCGACTAGATCTATGCGATCTGTATGCCTTCCAGTCACCGGCCGATCCCACGCGGACCGTGCTGATCCTCAACGCCAATCCCAGCGCCGATGCCCTGCATCCGGATGCCATCTACCGGCTGGCCATCGACAACGACGGTGACCTGCGCGACGACATCGCGTTCAGCTACGTGTTCTCCGAGCCGGTCGACGGCCGCCAGACCGTGGACGTGTATCTCGCCGCCGACGAGGACGCGGAATCGCCGGAAGCGGTGGGGGAGCGGATCTTCACCGGCGTCGAGGTGTCGTTCGGGTCGGAGCCGGTGATCGCCCAGACCGACGCCTACACGTTCTTCGCCGGTGCCCGCAGTGACGCATTTTTCTTCGACTTCGACGGTGTCAAGAACCTGTTCGACACCTCCGGAGGCCGGAACTTCACCGCATTCCATCTCAGCGGTCAATATCCTTGGACCGGCGTGGATTCCAACACCCAGGCCAATGTGTGCTCGATGGTCTTGGAGCTGCCGACTGTGCAGCTGGGCGCCGATCCCGACATCCGGATCTGGGGCCGGTGCAGCCTGCACCGCGATGGCGAGCTGTTGCACGTGGACCGGGCGGGACATCCGTCGGTGAGCAGTTTCTTCAACACCGACGACACCAAGCTGGAGTACAACGCCGGCGTGCCGATCCATGACCGGGAGCGCTGGATGGGCCAGTTCATCCATCTGCTGGGGCACACCGGTGGCTACTCGCACGACGAGGCGATCGCTGCCATCGACGCCGAGGGGATCCTGCCGGACATGTTGACGTTCAACCCGTCGAAGCCCGCCAAGTACCCGAATGGCCGGGTGTTCGCCGACGACGTGATCGACTACCGGCTGGCGTCGCTGACCAAGGGTGACTGTCCGCCCTCGGGCCTGAGCCCGCACACCGACACCCTCGACGTGTTCCCGTACCTGGGCCCGCCACACTGAGGCCGCACTGCGGGACATTGCTGACTTAGGACCGCAGACCCGCGATGAATATGTCGAGCAGCCGGCCCACGGTGGATTCGAAGTCGGTGACCATCGCGTTGGGTCCGGCCGAATCCGGTGTGGTCCACGCCCAGGCCGTCCCGGTGAATGCGTGGACGGCCGCCGTCAGCGATCGCAGCTGATCATCGGATAGCCGAAGTGATTGCCGCAGAGCGGAGCCGAGCCGCTGCTGGGCATCTGCCGCCTGCGCGGCAAGCGTGCGTAGATCGTCCGGGCCGAGCCGGCCGATGAGCACGGGCGAGGCCGCGATGAGATCGCACAGCACCGGTCGCGCGGCGAGCGTGTGCGCCAGTGCCGCGGCCGGGGTGGCCGTACGGAGTTCGTCGGCCAACGCATCGATCCAGGCCAGGTGCTCGTCGTACATCACCCGCAGCAGCAGCGCTTCGCGTGACCCGACATACCGCAGGATGCCCGACTTCGCGAGTCCGGCAGCGGCCGCGACGTCGCCCAGTGTCAGGGTCGCGGCGCGGGTGTGTGCCAGGCATTCCCGTGCCGCGGCCGTCAACTGGGACAACCGGTCCTGGCGCTGTGCCTGGTTGCGTGCGCGGGTGAACGGCGGGGCGGATTCCGGCATTTCAACATAATAGAACACCGTTCTGTTATGTTGTCGACCGTGTACCGCCACCATGAATGTGTTGTCCGCCGCCACACCACGGCGTCGCCGCAGACCCTGTTCGCCATCGTGTCCGACGGATCCCGGTGGTCCGAGTGGGCCAAACCCCTGATCCCCTACTCGGCATGGGAGACGCGCGGCCCGGCCGACGACGGTGGGGTCGGCGCGATCCGGGCCGTGGGCACCCGCAACCGGCCGACCCGTGAGATGACCACGATCCACGAACCGGGCCGCAGACATGGCTACACCATGCTCACCGACGGTCCGATCCGCGACTACCAGGCCGAGGTGTCCTTCGCCGAGGCCGCCGACGGGACCCGGGTGACGTGGCGGGGCGGCTACGAGACCCGTTGGCGCGTGGTCGGGTTGGCCTACTGGCTCGTCCTGCGGGTGGTGCTCGGGACGCTGTCACGCAAGCTCGTCACCGCCGCGGAGCGGCGTATCGGCTGACGCGAGTGGCCAGTTATGACACGGTTTTTCGCTGTACGCGTGTCACAACTGGCCACTCGGCGTCCCGCCAACAAGCCGGGTTACGGCTTGATGCGGATCCGGCCCGGCTTGTAGAGCCCGGAATGCGTCGCCGTCCCGAGTTCGACCTCAGCCGGAACCGCGTCGACGATGGTGTCGAACTTGCGCAGCGAGCCCCAGTCCCGGCCCCAGTCCTTGTTCAGGTAAGTGGCCATCACGTGCTGGCGCAGCAGCAGATCGCTGATGCCCAGCAGGCCGCCGTTGATGCCGTCCTCCCAGGTGTCGGTGTCCTTCATCTTGGCGTTGTAATCCGGGGTGATCCGGAACTTCGGCACCTCGGTGACACCGTTGGCGTGCAGCATCGGCTGCTGGCACGGGAAGGCCAGGCCCACAGCCCAGTCCATCAGAACCGGCTGCTGTGAGCCGATGTGCTCCTGCACGGTCTTGACCTCGGGAACCCGGGGCGGGGTCACCGCGATCCAGTCCCCGAGGGACAACGACTCGTCCTCGGCGATGACCCGGACGAACGTCGCGTCGGCGGGGATCTCACTGCGGTCGAAGCGCAGGTTGCGCCAGGAAGGGTTAGGCCCCAGGTCGTAGGGCACGACCCGTCCGGCCGGTACTGCGGCGCCGTCGGGACCAGGGCGGCCGTATTCGAGCTCGACTGCCTGGCCCTCGGTGAGGCCGTTGAAAATGCTGTTGCCGGTGATGGTTCCGGCCGCGGTGACGACGACCAGCGGGTGGGCGGCGTCGGGGGCGGGCAGCTGATACCAGGCCGAGGCCAGCTTGCTGACCTGCTGGGCCGGGCCCTCGACGTAGCTGCCGGCCAGCGGCACCCGGGCCGGATCGAGCCCGTAGGGCAGCGGCACGGTTGACCCGTTGATGCCCGGGGTCTTCAGCTCGGCGTCGGCATTCCAGTCGGCGTCGATACCCGGCATCGGCACGGTGATCCGAATCGCTTCGGCGACAATGTGATCCGGCACGCCGTCCGGGGTGAACCCGGTGGTTGCGGTCCCGCCCAGCGGCCCCAGCGGACCGTATTCACCCGGCACGGGGGTCAGGAATCCGTCGTTGGTGTCGGGTTCGACCAGCACATCGTCGGCCAGGCCGCAGCCGCCGGCCAATGCCCGCAGGTTCGAGGACGCGTTGGAGTAGGTGCCGTCCTGGCGCACTACGCCGTAGAGCATCGAACCGATGAACACCACGACCATGAACCCGGCTGCCAGCGGCACCGGTGCGGTGGTCAGCGCCCGTGCCAGCCGGCCCTCGGCCGACGGTCTCAGGTGCAGCCAGTACGCCCACAGCGCAGCGATGGCGAACAGCGCAAAGAAGATGGCGCTCAACGTGACTCCGCCGATGTTGGGCTTGTCGTTGTTGAACGGCACCCCGTAGCTGGACACGTACCACCAGCCGTTGGTGGTGGCGAAGCACAGCGCCAGCACGAACAGCACGGCCGCGGTGAACGCCATGCGGTTACGTGCCGAACGCAGGATCGCCGGGCCGGCCAGCACCGTGACCACCGCCGCCATCGCCGCGCCCACGGCGGCGAACAGGCCGAAGTGGTGCACCCACTTGGTGGGGGTGAACATCAGGCAGAACATGGTGGCGAAGATGATGCCCATCAGTCGCCAGACCGGTCCGCGGGCCACACCGGGAGCCCGCTTGCGCCGCAACATGATGAACAGCGAGGTGAACAGGCTCAGCGCGGTGATGATGAAGCCGAACCGGCGCGACAGTGAGCCGTCCACGGTGGGCAGGATCAGGTAGTAGTAGCGCAGGTTCTCGGTGTACCACTCCTGGCTCGGACCGATCGCGGTGCGAATCCTGGTCGCCTCCAGCACTGTTGCCAGCGTCTGGTCGGCGAACACCACGGTCAGGATCACCGTGCCCGCGGCCAGCAGTGGCAGCACCAGCGGCCACACGCCCAGGACGCGACGGCGGCGCACCAGGATGCGCAGGAGTGGACGGCCGCCGGCGAGCAGTGCGGCAACGGCGATCAGACCGGTCGGCTGGATACCCAAGGTAAATGCCGCCGTGATGATCGCCATGGCGGCCGGGGTCAGGCGTCCGGAGATGATGGCCCGCTCGATCAGCACGTAGGTGATCAGTGCGCCGGTGGCGATCTGTCCTTCGGGGCGCAGGCCGTTGTTGAACGGCATCCAGGCCGCCATCAGCACCAGGCCCGCGGCCCACAAGGCCGGCTTGGAGGCGATCACGGCCGGTCCGAGACGCGGCAGCACCTCGCGGGACAGCAACAGCCAGCAGATCAGCGCGCAGATCAGGTCGGGCAGTCGCATCCAGATACTGGCGTCGCTGACATGGGTCATCAGGGCCAGCAGGTTGTAGAACCAACCGAAGGGGTCCTCGGGGCTGCCGAACCAGCGGAAGTAGTTCGACATGTAGCCGGCGTGGTCGGCCACCCGCGCCATCTGCAGGATGTAGCCGTCGTCGGACGAGTTTGCGCCGATCACGTGCCAGCTCAGGAACCCGCCGATCACCGCCACGTCGACGGCACTGAACGTGCGCCAGCGTGAGGGGATCAGGTGGTGCATGCGCCGACCGTCGAGCCGGTCGAGGCGCCACAGGGCCAGCAGCGCGACCACGGTGCCGGCGATCCCGAGCAGCATCGCCACCAGTTTGAGCGTGGTGGGCTTGGACGTGAAGCGGGTATCGATCGTGGCGGACAGGGAAAGTCCCTGCGGTGCAGCTCCGCTCAGCTCGGTGAAGACACCGACGATCTGGGGACGCAGGTTCGGGTCGGGGAAGCCGGTGCGCAGCTCCTTGCCGTCCTTGTCGGTGAGCCCGACGAAGGTCGCGAAGGTTCCGGCCTCCGACGAGGTGATCTCGATGCGTTCACAGGCAGGCGAGTTCACCTTTTCCCGGGCCACACTGGCGATCACCACGTTGCGGTCGGTGATGTCGACGCGCTTGGCGTTGACGTTGACGAACAACGCGTTGAGCGCGGCCTGCCTGCCCTCCTTGGGCGCGGTGCCCAGCACCATCGCGCCCTCGGGCGGGACCGAGCGGAGCACCTCACACGGCACCGTCACCGACATGGTGACCGGGGTCTGAGTGATCAAAGGCGCTGTGACGCTGCCCAACTGGCCGGCCTGAGGCCAGTTCAGGGTGGCGGTGGTCTGCACCACCGGCAGCAGCGGTGTGGCCACTGCACACAGGAAGCCGATGAGCCCGGCGATCATCGCGACCCAGCGGGTCACCTGAACGCCCTTGTCAGCGCTATGTTCGCGCACCGTGGTGCTCATGGCAGGGCCCGGATCGGCCCGGGCCGGCTGAAGCCGAACACTCGTTGGGTTCCTTGATCAATCGTGGCGACGGGTGCCTGGCCGGCCGGTACCACCGGGTCATATTTCTCGATCGAGCCCCAGTCCCGGTACCAGTCGTCACGCAGATACGTCGGAATGGTCGACGTGCGCAGCAGGGCCTGGATGAAGAGGAAGGGACCACCCTTTTGGGCGGACTGCCACATGTTCGACGACACCACCACTTGCTTGACGTTGGGAAGGATGCGGTACTCCGGCAACTCGGCGACACCGAGATGTTCGGAGAATGGGCGCTGGCAGGGGAAATTCGCGGCGGTCGCGATGTCCATCAGCACCGGGGTCTGCGCGCCGAGGAAATCCTGTGCGGTCTGCAGGGTCGGCACCCGCGGCGGGGTGAAGCCGAACCACTGGTCGTCGGACAGGTTCGGATCGTCGGCGACGATCCGGGCCACGTTGGCCTCCGGCGGTGCCCAGGCCAACGGGAAACGCAGGTTGCGCCAGGCGTATTGGGCGAACACGTCGATCGGCTGGACGGCGTCGAGGGCCTGGAAGCTGCCGTCGGGACGGTGCACGCCCCACTGCAGTTTCAGCGACTGGCCGTAGTGGAACTCGTGTTCCTCGTCGTAGTACCAGATGGCGCCGGCGGCTGCGACGGTCACCAGTGGCCGGTCCGCGGTGCGGGGCGGCAGTTGGTACCAGGCCGAGGTGGCCTTGGCGGCGAGCCCGTTCTCCTTGTAGCTGCCCATCACTGGGGTACGCGCCGGGTCCAGGCCGAACGGCAGGTAGACGCGGGATCCGTTGACGCCGACGGGTCCGTAGCCACCGCCGGTGCCCGCGGCGTAGGCGATGCCGACGTTGGGTTTGTTGGGTGAGCCGTCGGAGTTCACCGTGCCGGGGTTGGCGACGACGGGTTTCGGCGGCTCCAGGGTGTCGCTGATCCCGTTGGGGGTGAACCCGACTGGGTTCTCGCCGCCCAGCGGCCCGTACTGGCCGTAGGTCTGGCCTTCGACCGGTTGCAGCATGCCCGCGTTGGTGTCTGCCTCGACGAGGACGTCGTCGGCCATGGCGCAACTGTCCGACGACAGCCCCGAGGTCAGCGCTGAGACGTTGGCCTTGGCGGTGGTGTAGACGGGGTAGCGCTGGACGAAACCCTTGGCCATCGAGCCGACTTCGAGCACCACCATGATGGTCGCGACCACCAGCAGCGGGGTCGATGCCAGCGCCCGGTTGCGCCGGGTGTCGGCCACCTCGGTGTGCCCGGCGTAGTCGATCCGAAAGTGCAGCCAGCCGGCCAGCATCGCGGTGATGATCGCCAGCGCCAGGAAAATGGTGGTCACCGGGAATCCGGCGATGACCGGCTGGCGGTCGAACCAGGGCACGCCGTAGTTGCCGACGTAGAACCAGCCATTGGTGCCGGAGGTGGCCCAGGCGAGCACGAACAGCAGCGCGGTGACGTAGAGGGCGAGGTTGCGTCGGCTGTGCAGACCCACCCGGGCGAAGGCGAATGCCGTCACCGCCCCGAGCGCGGCTGCCAGCCCGGCGAACGCACCGAACTGCACGGCCCACTTGGTCGGGGTGAAGTGAAGGAGCAGCAGGCCGACGGCGGTGGTGCCGATCAGTCGCCAGACCGGGCCGCTGGCCAGGCCGGGCACCACGCCCTTGCGCAGCAGGACGGCGATCATGCCGAACAGGCACAGCATCATGGCCAGGACCGCGAACCGCCGGGTCAAGGAGCTGTCGACGGAATCTTCGACGGTCAGGAAGTAGTAGCGCAGGAATTCCTGGTACCACGAGATGGTCGGGCCGACGGTGTATTTGATGCGGGCCGATTCAGCAACGCTGGCCAGGGTCTGGTCGCGGAACACCACGACGAAGATCAGTGCCGCCGACCCAGCGAGTGCGGCCAGTGCGGGCAGGGCGATGCGTCGGGCCTTGATGATCCTGATGACGGTGCGTGCGCCGACCAGCAGCGGGGCCAGCGCGATGAGGCCCTGCGGGGCCAGGGTCACGCTGAACGCCGCGACGATGATCGCCAGGCAGGTCGACCACAGTCGGTGCGTGGCGATGGTGTACTCGATGAGCGCCCACACCGCGAGGACGCCGAAGGCGATCAGCGGTTCGGGGCGCAGGCCGTTGTTGAACGGCATCCAGGCGGCGAGGAACACCGCGCCCGCGGTCCACATGGTGACGCGGTTGAGCGCGACGCGCCGGCCGAGCCGGGGAAGCACCCAGCGGCTGAGCAGCAGCCAGGTGCCGATGCCGGCCAGGGTGGCGGGTACGCGCATCCACACGCCGGCCGTGCTGATCGTCGCGAAGTGGGCCAGCACCGACTGGTACCAGTCGAACGGGGCCTCGGTGGTGCCGAAGTAGCGGAAGTAGTTGGCGGTGTATCCGGCGTCGGCCGAGACTCGGGCGATGGTCAGGTTGTAGCCGTCATCCGACGAGATGGCGCCGATGACGTGCCACAGCAGCAGGCCGCCGATGACGCCGATGTCGGCGATCCAGGTACCGACCGGAACCTTGACGAACCGTCGCCAGGCGCTGCGAACGCGGTGCCCACTCCGGCGGTCCAGCACGGCCAGCGCCACGATCGACGCCACCACGCACAGCACCCCGAGCGCCATCACCAGCAGTTTCAGTGCGGTCGGGGAGGTGATGAACCGGGTGTCGATGTCGACGCGGGCGCTCAGCCCGGGCTGCGGTGCCATCTTCAGGTCGGTGAACAGGCCGGCCACCTGAGGCTTCTTCTCCACGGCCGCGGTGCCGGTGGCGCCGGGGATGCCGACGAAGTCCGCGCCCACACCGCCGAGGTTGGCCCACAGGTGCAGCGCGCTGCAGTTGCCGGCGTTGATCGCGGCGCGGGGCGCGACGGCGGCCACCGAGTCACGGAATGCCACCACCACGGTCTCGGCGTTGGCCCGGACGAACAGCCCGTTTCGGCTGGCGTCGATCCCGTCGGAGGGGATGGTGGAGAACACCAGGCCGCCCTCGGCGGGCAGCGTGGTGATCGCCGAGCACGGAATGGACACATCGAGGGACTGCGGGGCGCCCGACACCAGCGGGGCCGTCACCGAAGTGACGTTGCCCGCGGCATCGGTGCCCTGCGGCCACAGGATGGTCGCGGTGGTCTGTTTGACGGGTAGCAGCGGCACCAGCGCGCACAGCACCACACCCGCGATGCCCGCGACGATGGCGATCAGGCGTGCGATGCCCACAACTCGGTCGGTTGGTTCATCGGAAGGCACGAGGCTCGATGTTATGCGACCCGTATGTGAGGTCCGGTTATCCGTCGCCCTTTTGGTGATGTGTGTGCGAACTTCTAATCAAGCAGCCTCACTGAGACGGCGCAGGACCTCGTAGGCGCTTGTGCGGCGGATTACTGCTTGATGGTGACTGCGATTCGCCGCGTAGTGCTTCCTAGCTGTGCCGCAGCGGCGCCGGGCTCCACCATCCGCTGCGGATCGCGGTGCCCAGGTCCAGGCGGGCCGCGGTGGCGTCCGGGTACCACGGTGTGAGCCGTTGCAACGACCCCCAGTCCCGGAACCAGTCGTCCTTGAGGTACGTCGGCACGCTCGACGGCCGCACCAGCAGTTCGGAGATGCCCAGCGGGCCGCCGCCCAGGTAGTCCATCACCGGCGAGTTGGCCTCGGCGCCGAAGCGGTCGGGCAGGATCCGCCACTTGGGCACCTCGGTGACGCCGTACTGATGGCCGAACGGCCGCTGGCACGGGAATGCCAGGCCTACCAGCCAGTCCAGCAGTACCGGGTCCTGGGAGCCGACCACGTCCTGCAGGGTGCGTAGTTGCGGAATGCGCGGCGGGGTCACCGCGATCCAGTGCTGCGGGGCGAGGTCGTCGTCGGAGGCGACCAACCGGATCTGGGTGGCTTCGCGCGGGATCGCGGCCATCGGGGCCCGCAGGTTGCGCCAGGCCGGGGCGGCACCCACATCGGCGAATCCGATGCCGCCGCCGGGCTTGTTCTCGACGGCTTGTGCATCGGTGGCCCACTGCACCACGACCTCGCCCGGATCGAAGCGGCCTGCGGCCGAGACGACCAGCAGCGGGCCGGCCGTGTCGCGATCGGGCAGTCGGTACCAGGCCGAGCGCATGATCGCGGGCGCTTGGGTGCCGGCCCGCCAGCTGCCGAGCACCGGCGTGGTGGCCGGGTCGAGCCCGTAGGGGAGCCGGGCACGGGATCCGTTGACCCCGGCGGCCGCGGTGGTGCCACCCTCGGTGCCCACCTCGCTGCCGGTCACGGTGCCCGAGTCGGTGTCGGCGAAGTTGCCCGAGCCGGGCTGTTCCATCACCGGGTCCGCCGAGACGTCCGAGGGGATGCCGTTCGGACTGAACCCCTGTGAGGTGACCGCGCCGAGCGCCTGGCCGGGCGGCTCGCTGATCGGTGCCAGCAGGCCGGCGTTGGCGTTCTCCTCGACCATCACGTCGCTGGCCAGTCCGCAGGTCTTACCGGCGAGCGCCTCCAGGTTGGAGCGCCCGACGGACCAGGCTGGGTACTGATCGGTCATCGCCAGGGTCAGTGACACCACCTCGAACATCACCAGCACCCAGGCGGCGATGGCCAGCGGTGCCTGCACGATCCGCTGCCAACGGCGCTGAGGTCCGTCCGGGGACTGGTCGCGGCCGCTGAAGTGGAACCAGGCCGCCAACAGCAGGGTCAGCACCGACAAGCCCAAGAGAATGGTGGTGAATCCGAAGTGCCATTCGGGGAATGAGTTCGACCAGGGCACGCCGAAGTTGGCGACGTACCACCAGCCGTTGACCGTCGCGAACGACAGTGCCACCACGAACAGCACCAGCGCGGCGAACATCGATCGGTTACGCCGCGACTTCATGGCCGCGGCGGTGACCGCGACTGCGGCCAGGGCACCGAGGGATCCGGCCAGCCCGGCGAACACGCCGAAGTGATGGGTCCACTTGGTGGGGGTGAACATCATCGCCAGGAACGAGATGATCGTGATGCCGATGATGCGTCGACTCGGGCCGGCCGCAGTGCCGGGGATACGACCCTTACGCAGCGTCATCGCGACCGACACCGCCAATGCCACCAGCAGGGTCAGTACCGCGAATCGGCGCGCCACCGAGCCGTCCGGGCTCGAGGTGAACAGCCGTGAATAGCGGATGTGCTCGTCGAACCAGGCCAGGCTGGGCCCGACGGTGGATTTGAAGCTGCTGGCCTGGATCTCGGCGGCCAGTGTCTGGTCGCGGAAGATCAGGATGATCGTCACGGTGCACGCGGCCAGGATCGGGGCCAGCAGGGCCATGTACCCGAAGCGTGAGGTATGCCGGGCGACAATGGTTTTCAGCGGTCCTACGGCAACCAGCAGGGCGCCGACGGCGGCGATGCCGGTAGGCCCGGAGAACAGGGTCAACGCGCCGATGATGATCGCGACGGCGACCGGCAGCATGCGGTTGGTGGCCACCCCGCGTTCCACCGAACACCAGGTCAGCAGCATGCCGAGGGCGATGATCGGTTCGGGGCGCAGGCCGTTGTTGAGCGGCAGCCAGAATGCCAGGAACATGCCCGCCGCGGTCCAGGCCGCCGCACGGTTGGTCTTGACGGCTCGGCCGAGTCGCGGCAGCACTTCACGGCTGATCACCCACCAGCAGGCGAGCGCCATGACCAGGGTGGGCAGTCGCATCCAGACGCTGTTGGTGGAGACGTGCGCCCACAGCGCCAGGAGGTCGTAGTACCAGCCGAACGGCGCCTCGGGGGTGCCGAACCAGCGGTAGTAGTTGGACATGTAGCCGGCGTGCTCGGACACCCGGGCCATGGTCAGGATGTAACCGTCGTCAGAGGTGTTGGCCCCGACGAAGTGCCACCACACCAGGACCGCGGTGACCAGCCCGTCCAACGGGGTCATCGACCACCAGCGGGGTGGGAGGAAGCGCCGGTGCCGGACACCGTCGGCGGTGTCGAGACGGTGCAGGGCGCCCAGTGCGATGACGGTCATCGCGACCCCGATGATCATCGCGAGCAGCTTGAGCAGCGTCGGGGCAGTGCTGTAGCGGGAGTCGATGGTGGCCGAGAACTTCAGGCCCTCGGGTGCCGGGCCGGACAGGTCGGTGAAGACGCCGACGATCTGCGGGCGGAAGTCATAGCCGCCCCGCTCACCGCGTAGCGGCGCGTCGGGGTGGTCGGCGGTGGCGCTGGCATCGCCTTGGGTGAGCCCGACGAATTCACCGGTCACCTTGTCGGCCTGCGCGGTGAACGTCAGGGATTGGCAGGCCGGGCTGAGCACCGCAGTCAGTGGTGCGCTGACCACCGGGGTGTTGCGCACGATGACCAGCAGGTCGTTGTTGACCCGTTCGATCAGCAGGCCACGGTCGATGGCCTTGGGGGCCTGCTTGGGCACGGTGGATAAAAGGACCGTCCGACTCCGGTTGTCGGGCCCGGCCAGCCCGGCGGCGGCCTGGCAGGGCACGGTGATGGTCAGGTCGGTGGCGACATACCCGATCAGCGGTGCGTTGATGCTCTGCCACGTGCCGTCCTGCGGCCAGTTCAGCTGGGCGGTGGTCTGCTTGACCGGAAGCAGTGGTGTTGCCACTGCCATCAATACGCCGAGCAAACCGGCGACGATCGCGATGAGCCGCACCGTCCGATGGTTGCTGCCGGCGGTTCCCCGCGGTCCCGTCACGGGCTCTGATGCTATCGGCGTGTCAGCGCCGGGACTAATGGCCATCGGGAGTGGGCTTTCTGATCACCAGGACAAACGGGCCGATGTCGGTCACCTCGAAACGAGGATCCTCGAACAGTGCCGCGTCGAGCGCCACGTGGTAGCGGCGCACGTTCGGTTGGTTGGGGTAGACGTCGGAGGCCAGGCGCAGTGTGTAGGTGTCGTTTGCGCCGTGACGCATGAGGAACACGGTCGGCGCTTTCCAGGGCATCTCGTCCAGCGCCTTCACGAACTGGTCGGGCTTGGACAGCGTGGCCCAGCCCTCGATGGCCTTGGCGCGCTTGTCGAATTCGGCCAGCGGGTTGGCGTAGTGCGAAGTCAGCCCCTGGAACCCGTAGTACGGGTAGTACGAGAGGAAGCTGTAGTCGGCGGTCAGCACCACGGTCTGGTTCCGCGGCACCCCGGTGATCTCGGCGATCTTGGCGTCGATCTCGCGGTAGTAGCGCTCGGCCCCCGGGGGGCGGCGGTCTGCTCGCTGACCGGTGCCGTCGGTGTCGGTGTAGGCCACGTTGATGTCGGGGCGCAGTACGTCCGGGATGTCCTGGCTGAAGGTGATGGCGCCGATCGCGCCGACGGCAGCGGCAGCGGCGGTAACTCGCCGCGCGGTGTCCGGTTGGTAGCGCCGCGCGATCGCCTGGGTGGCCTCGATGAAGCCGAACGCGCCTGCGGTGGTGAGCAGCACGGTCAGCGCCGGCTGGAGCCGGAACGACAGCAGCGTGGTGCCGACCAGCGTGGTCAGCATCGACAGCAGTGACCAGGCGTAGACCGCGAGGACCGCGATGGCCAGGGCGCCGGCGCGCGTCGAGGTTCGGGCCCGGACCACCAGCCACAGCGTGCCGAGCATGCACAGCGCGCCGAGCAGCGTGAAGCTCAGCATCGGGAAGGTCAGCTGAGCACCGGCGTCGGGCAGGTAGTGCTGGGCGGTGCCCTTCTCGGCAGGTTCGCCACGTAGGGAGGCCAGGAGGTAGGGGGCCCAGGTGAGCAGGGCGATTGCGCCGGCGATCACCGCGATGACGATGCCCCGCAGCAGGGGATCGATGCTCCGGCGCGCTACGGCCAGCACCAGCCCCATGATGGCCAGCGTGAATGCGCAGTAGAGGAACAGCAGTGTGTAGAGCAGTGCGGCGAATCCGACGAAGATCCCGACGGCGATGACGGCGGCCCAGCCGCCGTTGCGTGTGCGGCCCCTCAAACCGGACCAGGCCAGCACGAACACCGGCGGCAGCAGCACGGTGATGATCGCGGCATACGGCTCGGTGGAGGAGTAGGCCAGCATGGTGGCGGTGCTCGCGGTGGTCACGATCAGCGCATGTTCGAAGCGAATCATGGTCGCCCACAACACGAATGCCAGTGCGACGGCGATGGTGATCGAGACGATCGACCACGGCTTGAACATCTCCCAGGCCGGGGTGCCGGTGGCCGCGGCGATGCGCCCGCCCATCCAGAACCAGCCGGCCGGGTAGTAGGGCGGCAGCCCGAAGTAGGTCATGTCGTGCAGGCCGGGGGCATCGGCCAGCCGGGTGAGGTATTCGGTGCGGAACTGCTGGTCGACCGATACCCCGAACAGGTACAACTTGGTCGCGCCCAGCGGCATCGCCAGGGTCACCACCGAGAACGCGGACAGGAAGATCAGCCCGGTCAGCCGGGCCAGGGTGCGCCGGCCGCGGCGCCAGATCAGGCCGGCGGCGAAGATTCCGGCCAGCGCGCCGACCTGGCCCACCGTGGTGAGCGCGTGTAGCTGGTTGGACGTGTTGTAGGCCGGCCACTGGACCTGGGCAATCGCCGCGATAGACACCCCGGCCACGGCCGAGGCGAGCATCAGGGCGATCACCATCTGTCCGGCCACCCTGGCCGGACTGACCAGTCCGGCCTGCATTAGATGGGAAGCTTGCGGAAGATGGACCGCGGGACGTGCCGCAGAACCATCATCACGTAGCGGAACGCGCCGGGCGCCCAGACCAGCTCTTTGCCCTTGGCCGACGCGGTGACGGCCAGATTGGCGACGTATTCCTTGTCGACGGTCAGCGGGGCTTCCTTGACGTGGGCGCTCATCCGGGTGCGGACCTGACCGGGCCGGATCACCAGCACCCGCGGGCCGTATTCGCGCAGTGCCTCACCGAGGCCGAGGTAGAACCCGTCGAGTCCGGCCTTGGTGGAGCCGTAGACGAAATTGGACCGGCGCACCCGTTCACCGGCGGCCGAGCTCATCGCGATGATCTGGCCGTAGCCCTGCGCCCGCATCTTCTCACCGACCAGGACACCGACCGAAACGGCTGCGGTGTAATTGATTTCGGCGATCTGCACGGCCTTGCGCTGGTTCTGCCACAGTTCTTCGGGGTCGCCGAGCAGACCGAACGCGACGATTGCGACATCCACGTCACCGGAGGCGAACGCCTTGTCGATCACGTCGGGGTGACTGGCGGTGTCGAGGGCGTCGAAGTCGATGACCTCGACTGCGCTGGCGCCGGCGTTGCGCAGCTGGGCTACCGCGTCGTCGCGGCCCGGATCGCCGGGCAGGGCGGCCAGCACTATGCGGGCCGACGCGTCGCGCAGATAGCGCTCACAGATCGCCAGCCCGATCTCTGAGGTGCCGCCGAGCAGCAGAATCGTCTGGGGGTTACCTACGGCGTCGAACACCATCTAGCGCAGCTCCAAGCCTCGGGGACATCGTGACGAGGGTACCGTGCGGTTTCTTTCGAAAATCCGAGCGCAGGGTCTTGACCCTTTTTCCTACACGACGTAGCTTTTTTCTACACCGTGTAGGAATTGGGGAGAATATGGCGATCCGTGACTGGCTGACGTTGCCCGCGACCGAACCCGGGGAGGACTACGGATTCTTCGGGCCCGATTCGGTGACCTGGAAGGTGTGGAGCTATCCCACCTCGCTGTCGATCGGGTTCCAGCGCGCCGTCGTCATCGAGGAACTCGACCCGGCCCTCGTCGCGGCGGTCGACAAGACCCATGAGATCTACTCGCGGCCGCGCACCCGGTATGACCGGACGCTGCGGTACTTCGCGATGGTGGCGTTCGACGACAGTCGTTCGACCACCAAGGCCGCCGATGTCCTGGTCAAGATCCACTCGAAGGCCATCGGCACCGACCCGGTCACCGGAAAGACCTACGACGCCAACGATCCCGGTTCGCAGTTGTGGATCCACCTGACCGCGTGGCATTCCATCCTGGTGGCCTATGAGAAGTACGGTCCGGGCCCGCTCCCGCCCGAGGAGGAGTTGCAGTACTGGCGGGAATGCGCGATCGCCGCCGAACTTCAGACCTGCGATCCCTCTGACGTCCCACTGACCCGCGAGGGCGTCCGGGAGTACTTCGAGCAGATGCGGCCCCAGCTGATCGGCTCGGACATCGCCCGCCAGGCCATGCACCACCTGCTCGGTGCGGAGGTGATGCTGCCCAAGATGCCGCTGTTGCTGCGCCCGGGCACCACCGTCGTCACCGCGTTCCTGCGCCGCGGCACCCTGGCGACGATGCCGCGCTGGATGCGAAAGATGGCCGGTCTCAGTACATCCCGGATTCTCGATGCGTTGGTGGTGCCGCCGCTGAGCGCCTCATTCACCGTGATCGCGATGAGTAAGCGGCTCGAGTTGATTCTGCTGCGGTTGCTCTCGCCGGCGACTCTGCCGATCGGCGCGCGGGTCCTGCTGTCGGTCCCGCCGAAGAACCCCGTCACGACGACGCCGCGTGAGGCTCAGCGTCGCTACGGCTACGACGCGCCGAGCCAGGCGCACTTCGAGTTGCGCGAGCGCCAGCAGGTCCGGGTGTTCGGTGAGGGTCTCGTACCGAGTGACGAGGGCATCCTGGAATCCCAGGCCATTCTCGGTGGGATCGGATAACTCGTGATCAAGAACCTTCTCGATCACCGGCTGAGCATCCGCCAACTCGTCTACCTCGCGATCGTGGTGGGGGCCCCGTACTTCGTGATCGGCATGGTCTGGGCGCTTACCCACAGCGATCACATCGTTGGACTCACGGGCCTCGACAAGCTGTTCTCGCTGTTGGGCGAGATCGTCGCCTGGCCCGTGTTGATCATCGCGGATGTCTCCCTGATATGAGTGAAGGGAGATGAACGAAGCTGCACTCGCCAACCGGGGTCGCGCCGAACACCTGGGCCCGGACCGGCGTCGGCCCCAGGTACTCGACGTAGCGTTGGACATCGCCGCGCACCAGGGCCTGGCCGACGTGACGATGGGAACCATCGCGCGCCGTCTGGGCGTGACCAGGCCGGTGGTCTACGCGTGCTACCCCGGTCGCGGGGAAGTGCTTGCCGCACTGTTGGATCGGGAAACCAACGTGGTGCTGTCGAGCCTGCTCGAACTGTTGCCGCCGAAGCGCACCGGCTCCATCGAGCAACTGTTCGTCGACGGGTTCCACGCGCTGCACAGCACGGTGCGCGAGCGGCCGGCCTCTTGGCGCATCATCTTCGCCGCCGATCCCGACCCGGTGCTGACCGCGGCCATCGCCGGCGGCCGTGAGCGCCTCCGGGGCCAACTCGCCACGGCGTTGCGCCCGCTGCTGCAACGGTGGCAGGTCGCCGATGTCGAGGTCGCGCTGCCCATTTTGGTCGAGGTGTTCCTGGCGATCTGTGAAGCGGCGGTCCGGAAGATGCTCGCCGAAGAGGGTGAAGCCGACGGCGACTCGGAGCTTGTGGCCGAAGTCTTCGGCAAGGCGGCCTATCGCGCCATGCGGGCAAAAGGACAGTGAGACAACAACACCCCGCGAGCCTCAGGCCCGCGGGGTGTTGCGTTACCTATCGACCAGATCAGGCCAGATCGAACCGGTCGTTGTCCATCACCTTGGTCCAGGCCGCGACGAAGTCCTTGACGAACTTCTCCTTGGAATCGTCCTCGGCGTAGACCTCGGCCAGTGCCCGCAGCTGCGAGTTCGAGCCGAACAGCAGGTCGACGCGGCTGGCGGTGTACTTCTGTGCACCGCTGGCCCGGTCGGACCCGACATAGGTGCCGTCATCGGCGGGCGACGGTGCCCACTTGATGCCCATGTCGGTCAGGTTGACGAAGTAGTCGTTGGTCAACTGACCCTTGCGGTTCGTCAGAACACCGAGGTCCGAACCACCGTGGTTGGCGCCGAGCACGCGCAGGCCGCCGATCAGCACGGCCAGCTCGGGGCCTGACACACCCAGCAGGTTGGCCCGGTCGATCAACCGGTACTCGGCCGGCAGGCTGTCGCCCTTGCCGGCGAAGTTGCGGAAACCGTCACCCTTGGGCTCCAGGTAGGCGAACGACTCGACGTCGGTCTGGTCCTGGGTTGCGTCGCCACGGCCTGAGGTGAATGGCACCGCGACGTCGAGACCGGCGTCCTTGATGGCCTTTTCGACACCGACCACACCGCCGAGAACCACCAGGTCGGCAAACGACACCCCGGTGTCGGATCCGGCCTGGATCTCCTCGAGCTTGCGGATCACCTGGGCCAGCTCGTCGGGCTCGTTGACCTCCCAGCCGAGCTGAGGCTGCAGGCGGATTCGGCCACCGTTGGCGCCGCCACGCATGTCGCTGGAGCGGTACGAGGCCGCCGCCTTCCACGCGGTGTCCACCAGCTGCTGGACGGTCAGGCCCGAGTCGGCGATGGCTGCCTTGAGCGTGGCGACGTCGGCCTCGCTCAGTGCCTTACCGGCCGGGATGATGTCCTGCCACAGCCAGGTCTGCTTGGGCACCAGTGGTCCGAGGTAGCGGGCCACCGGACCCATGTCGCGGTGGATCAGCTTGAACCAGGCCTTGGCGTACTCCTCGGCCAGCTCCTCCGGGTGATCCAGCCAACGGCGGGTGATCTCTCCGTAGATCGGGTCGAACCGCAGGGACAGGTCGGTGGTCAACATCGCCGGGTGGGTCTTGCCGCTGCCCTGCGCCATCGGCACCGAGTTGGCCCAGCCGTTGTCCTTGGGTCGCCACTGGTTGGCACCGGCGGGGCTCTTGAACAGCTCCCACTCGTTGCTGTACAGGATCTCCAGGAACGAGTTGTCCCACTTGGTGGGGGTGTGGGTCCAGGTGACCTCGATACCGCTGCTGACGGTCTCGTTGCCGCGGCCAGGGTTGTCCCAGCCCAGGCCCATGTCCTGCAGCGGGGCGGCCTCGGGCTCCGGTCCGTTCTCGATGTCGGTGGCGCCGTGGGTCTTGCCGAAGGTGTGGCCACCGACGATCAGAGCGGCGGTCTCGATGTCGTTCATCGCCATCCGGCCGAACGTCTCGCGGATGTCGATGGCTGCCGCCATATAGTCCGGGTTGCCTTCGGGGCCTTCGGGATTGACGTAGATCAGACCCATGTGGCTGGCGGCCAGCGGGTTCTCCAGCTTGGTGCGGTCACCGGAACCGGCGTACCGGTCCTGCGAACCGAGCCACTCGTGCTCGGAGCCCCAGTAGATGTCCTCTTCGGGCTCCCAGAAGTCGGCGCGACCGAAGGCGAAGCCCGCGGTCTTGAAGCCCATCTGCTCCATGGCCCGGTTACCTGCGTAGGCGATCAGGTCGGACCAGGACAGCTTCTTGCCGTACTTCTTCTTCAGCGGCCACAGCAGACGGCGGGCCTTGTCCAGGCTGACGTTGTCGGGCCAGCTGTTCAACGGGGCGAAGCGTTGCATACCGCGTCCGGCGCCACCTCGGCCGTCCTCGACCCGGTAGGTGCCGGCGGCGTGCCAGGTCATCCGGACGAACAGCGGGCCGTAGTGGCCGAAGTCGGCGGGCCACCAGTCCTGTGAATCGGTCAGCAGCGCGTCGAAGTCGCGGGCCAGCTCATCGGTGTCGATGGTCTGGACGGCCTTGCGGTAGTCGAAGCCCTCGTCATTGGGGTCGATGGCGGGGGGATTCTTCTGCAGGATCTTCAGGTTGACCGCGTTGGGCCACCAATCGCGGTTGCTGCCGCCCTCGACGGGAGGCTTGATCTGCATCGGGCAACCGCTTTCGGCGGGTTCGGTTTGTGCCTCACCAATCGGGGGGTGAGTTTTGGCGTCGGCCATGACAAATCCTTTCCGGGGCTGGCGGGTTAGGGTTATTTAGTTGGGGCGGTGGAACATTCGGGGCAGGTGCCCCAATAGATGACCTCGGCTTCGTCGATCTCGAAACCGTGGTCGTCAGATGCATTGAGGCATGGGGCGGACCCGGCCGCGCAGTCCACGTCTGCGATGGCGCCGCATGATCGGCACACGACGTGGTGGTGGTTGTCGCCGATGCGGGATTCGTATCGGGCGACCGAACCGGATGGTTGGATGCGCCGTACCAGTGCGGCTGCGGTCAGCGCATGCAGCGAGTCGTAAACCGCCTGGTGGGAGACATCGGGCAGGTCCTTGCGCACCGACCGGATGACGGTGTCGGTGTCGGCGTGCGGATGCGTGTGGACCGCGTGCAATACCGCCACGCGGGGGCGGGTCACACGCAAGTCGGCGCTTCGCAGCATCTGCTGGAAGTCCGCGGTTGTCGCCACGGGACCGAGTCTGTCCCCTTTTCTGGAATTAGTCAAGAATAAAATTCTCGTCAAATTCGGGGGAAACGGTGAGGGTTAGACGAGCTCCAGCCGGCGCGCCATGTCCGAGACGAACAAGCCGTCGGGATCGACCTTGCGGCGTACCGCCAGCCACTCTTCGATGCGGGGGTACATGGCGTGGAAGGCGCTCGCGGTGGTCCGCGAATCCTTGGCGGTATAGAGCCGACCGCCGAATTCCATTACGCGCCGGTCGAGTTCGGTGAGGAACTCGCTCAGGCCGGGCTTGATCTGGAAGTCGACGCAGACGTTCCAGCCGGGGATCGGGAAGCTCAGCGGCGCCTGGTTGCCCGGGCCGAACAGCTTGAACACGTTGAGGAACGAGTAGTGCCCGGAGCGCTGGATGTCGATCATGATGCGCTTGAACTCGTCGACGGCCTCGGTGGGCACCACGAACTGGTACTGGGTGAATCCCCCGGAGCCGTAGGCCCGGTTCCACTCCCCGACCATGTCCAGAGGGTGGTAGAACTGCGTCAGATTCTGGGCCTTGCCCCGGTAGGACTTGCCCATCCGGTACCACACCTCGGTCATCGCGCCGAAGATCAACTTGTTGCCCAGGCCGTTGGGGAAGACGTCCGGCGCGGTGAAGTACTGCGGTGCATCGAATTTCAGCGGGTCGCGCTGCAGGCTGGCGGGCAGTTGGTCGAGTTTGGCCAGCGAGCCGCGGGAGATCACCGCGCGACCCAGCTTGGGCGGGGCGCTCATCGCGTCGAACCAGGCCGACGAATAGGTGTAGTTGTCCTCGGTGCCGTCGCTGTGGAACTCGATGGTCTCGTCGAGGCCGTGGGTGACATCGCCGTCAGCGATGAAATAGGCCGTCTCCGTGGGGGTCATCTCGATGGTGGCCCGCAGGACGATGCCGGTCAGGCCGTTTCCGCCGACGGTGGCCCAGAACAATTCGGCGTCGGGACCGTCCGGCGTGAGCTTGCGGATCTCGCCGTTGGCGGTCAGCAGGTCCATCGAGCGCACGTGGTTGCCGAAACTGCCTGCGCTGTGGTGGTTCTTGCCGTGGATGTCACAGCCGATGGCGCCGCCGATGGTCACCTGCCGGGTGCCCGGTAGCACCGGAACCCACAGTCCGTGGGGCAGTGCGGCCCGCATCAGCTGGTCGAGGTTCACCCCGCCGTCCACATCGACCAGCCCGGCGCCCGGGTCGATCGAATGGATCTGGTTCAGCGACGACATGTCGATGACCAGCCCGCCGCCGTTCTGCGCGTTGTCACCGTAGGAGCGGCCCAGTCCGCGGGCAATCACGCCCCGGCCCTTCTCCTCGGCGGCCCTGGTCACGGCCTTGACGATGACCTCGGGATCGCTGGTAGAAAGCACCTGTGCCACGGTCGGTGCGGTCCGGCCCCAGCCCGTCAGGCGCTTGGGAGTGGTCGGCAAGTCAGTAGTCGACATCGCAGAGAAGCGTACCCGGCAGTAGTCACGGCTCGGCTTCGTTGGGCGCCCAGGTCCTGCACATTTCACAGCAAACTTCCAGTTAGAATGTCCAAAACAGGTGGTCGGGGGGCCTGATATGCGGCTCAGTGATATTGACTCATGGAGTGTCGGGGCATTGCAGTCCATCGCGTTTGAGCTCCGGGATGAGCTGACCACGATTGAGGGTGTCGCGACCGATCTGGATCTGATCTCACGCCTGCCAGGGTGGGCATCGCCGGCCGCTGATGCGGCGCGGGGCCGCATCGGGAGTGCCAAGGGGGACGTCCTCGACGATGCCGCAGTGATCGGTGCGGTCGCGCAGCTTGCGGAGGAAACCGAACTGGCCGTCGGGAAGCTGCACACCGAACTCGATGCCATTCGCGCCGGTGTTGCCGCCGAGGGCGGTCTGCTCCACCTGGCAGACAACGGGGAGGTGACCGTCCATGGCACGCCTGAACAGCAGGAGGAACTCAAGATAACCGCCGAGAACATCGAGGCTCGGGCGAAAGCGCTGATCCATCAGGCGGAGGACATCGATGCCGACTGCGCCGAGGTGTTCGGACACATCGAAAACGGTGACGTCACTGCACGCGGTGCCGGCGACTTCGCATCGGCCCAGGAGATGGGCCGGGAGCAATCAGGGCTGTCAGCGCCGTATCCACCCGAAGGTCACGAGGTCGTTCCGCGAGATGTCACTGCCTGGTGGAACGCGCTGTCGAAAGAAGAGCAGGACAAGGTTGTCGCGGAGCATCCCGACTGGATCGGCACGCGGGACGGTGTGCCGATTCCTGATCGCAGCAAGGCGAACATCCCCGCATTAGAACGGGAACTGGCCGAGGCGCAGCGAGATGTGGACGCCCTTCCGACTCTCGACGAATACATTCGCGAACACGGCGGGTATGGCCCGGGATCGCGATTGAAGGAGGCCGAATACAACCAAACGGTCAAAGAGCGCACCGATCGCCTCGACAACGCGAAGGCGATGAAAGAGGCATTGACTGTCGACGGGAAATACGACCCGAACAAGTACTTGATATCGCTGGAATTCCCGGAGGGACGGGAACCGCGTGCAGTGATCGCTGTGGGCAATCCGGACACGGCTGAGCACGTCGCAGTGACCACGCCAGGTGTGGGGACGACCCCAACCAGCATTCCGGGAATGGTGAGTGAAGCTGACGCGCTCCGCTCGGAGATCCAGAATCAATTGGTTCGCGCGGACAAGGTTGGTGAGGATGTAGCAACGATTGCTTGGTTGGGCTACGAGCCGCCAGCCAAGGACGACATTTCGGTACTGGAGGCGGGCTTTGACCGCCGCGCCAACGAGGCGGCCCCCGATCTCGCAGACTTCTATCGTGGCATCAACGCAACGAACGAACACGGCTCCGATGTGCATTTGTCAGCGTTCGGTCATTCATACGGGTCATTGACAACGGCCCAGGCCCTGAACGAGTTGGGTGAAGCCGGAGTCGTGGACGATGCCGCGTTCTACGGTTCGCCCGGACTCGGGTACGCAAACATGCCGGATGTCGATCTGAACCATCCGCCGCCGCTGAACCCGATCCCTATCCGCGACGAATTGGATATGTACCTCGCCGACGGCCACGCGTTCGTGATGTCGGCTCCCGAGGATCCAGTTTCCGGTGATCCCAAGTGGAATGGGATACCACTTCCGTCGCTCGGCGACTTCGGTGCGCTCGGTCCCAATCCGTTGACCTCGCCGCTCGAGCAGTTGTCGGCGGATACCACTGTTACCCCCGACGGGGTATCTCGGCAGGGGGCCGCTACCCACGCCGACTACCCGCGGCCGGTTGAGCTACCCGGCGGCGAAAAGGTCTTGCGGACACCGGCATACAACTTGGCGGTGATCGCCGCGGACCTGGCCGATGTCCCGACCAGAAATGGAGAGGACAGGTTGGTGCGATGACCATATTTGGTTCAGTACGGGTCAAGTGTGCTGCTGCTGTTGCAGCGGTTCTTCTCACGGTGTGCGGGTGCGCTGGCGGAAGTGATGGCCAGCCCGACTCGCCGATTCTCAATGAGGACGTTCCTGTGGCTGATATTGCAGATTTGCCCGATATCGAACAGACCCGCGCGCAGATGCTCACGCTGATTGAACGCGTCCGGTCTGAGGTGACTCGGCTGGTTCCGTCGAGTGAACCCTGGAATTGGGTTTTCGAGGAATCCAGATCAGGGTGCACCCAGCAGAAGACCGGACACAAGGGGGTATCGCTGCATTTTGCAAAGTTGCACTCCGGTATTTCTTTCACAGACGCAGAGTGGGATCTGGTCTTGCCCGCAGTCCAGGGGGTTGCAGCTGCGGCGGGGCTGACTGAGGTAACGACGATGGCGAATTCCACTAGTAACCATGATGTTCGGATAACTAGTGATGACGGACGGACCCTCGTGTTCGGGTCGGCTGAGGCGTCGTTGATCACGGCTGACATAGCGTGCCGCCGATCCGCTACTGCCACGTCCGTCCCAGCGGGCACCACGCCGCCAGATACCGGGATGACTGGAAGCACAGGTCAACCATGACCAGCCCAGAACTCCGCGTTACTCCGGCAGAGGTGCGGCGCTCAGCCGATCAGATGGACGTTGTTGCGCATGAGGCGTCATCGAGTCGCCAGGCGATGGCGGATGGGATTTCGGGACAGACGACGGCGTGGAAACAAGGGGGAACCCCGGGTTTCGGGAAGTTCGTCGAAACTGTCGAAGCCCAGGCCGAGCGGTTGCGTACGGATCTGACCGATCTGCGGGACAAATTGCGGAACGCGGCCGACGTCTATGAACGCCAGGACCACGAAGCCGGTGGCGCGCTGGACAGTTCGGTCGGTGGAGCCGACTGAACGCCGAGAGTGACGTGTGGGTTGTTAGTGGCGCGCAGAGCAACTCGGGCGTCACTGTCGCGGAGGCGATGCCAACCTCAGTGCAGTTTGAAGATCACCGCTCGCTGCACGATGAAGTTGATCACCGTCGCGGTGCCCTGGGCGATCACGAAAGCGACGGGCTTCTGCCAGGGCTGGCCCTCGAATTGGACGTAAAGCACGAAGTTGATGCCGACCTGGACCGCAAAGGTAATCGCGTAGAGGACACAGACGGCGATGAACCGGGTCCTGCTGGGCGGCGCCTGGAAGGTCCAGCGCCGGTTGATCAGGTAGGCGGTGGTGGTTCCGGCGATGAAGCTGATCGTCTTCGCGACGTTGACCCGGATGTCCTCGTCGACGTGCCAGACCGTCGCGAACAGCCTGAGGAGGGTGACGTACAGGCCATAGTCCACGATCGCGGCCAGTCCGCCGGTGACGAGGAACCGGAACGCCTGCGTTTTGAGGTCCAGGGTCGGGGACATGACGGGTTCGGCCACCCGGGCAGCTTAGCGACGCCTAACGCAACGCAGCTGACAGCACGCCCCGCAACGCCTCGACCGCAGGCCCGAACGCGTGCTCGGCGGGCGCCCCGAAACCGACGATGACCCCGTCGGGGTCGGGGGTGTCCGATCCGGCCAGGGGATGACGCATGATCGACAGCCCGGACAAAGCGATCCCGGCTTCGCCGGCCCGGCGCAGCACCTCCGGTTCGGTGCCGTCGGGCAGCGTGAGCAGTATGTTGACGCCCGCGGCCAGTCCGCCGATGTCGAGGTCGAACCCGTCCAGTGCGGTGACCAGGGCGTCGCGTCGTCGCCGGTAGCGGTTGCGCATCCTTCGGATGTGCCGGTCGTAGCCGCCGCTGCGGATGAAGTCGGCGAGGGTCAGCGCAGTGAGGGCGTCGACGTGATACTGCGCCCCGCCGGCCGCCGCAACGACCGGATCGACCAAGGCCTCGGGCAGCACCAGCCAACCGACCCGCATCACCTGCGCCATGCTCTTACTGGCCGAGCCCAGGTAGACGACCCGTTCGGGGTTCAGTGACTGCAGGGCACCGACGGGTTGGCGGTCGTAGCGGAACTCGCCGTCGTAGTCGTCGTCCAGCACATATCCGTTGGTGCGTTGTGCCCAGTCGATGACCGCGGTGCGGCGGGCCGGGTGCAGCGCCATGCCGAACGGGCTCTGATGCGCGGGAGTAAGTAGTACAGCCGAGGTTTCGTGGCGCTCCAGATCGCGGATCACCGCCCCGTGCTCGTCGACGCCGATCGGCACCGTCGGCACGCCCAGCGCTGCGAGCGCGTCGCGAAAGATGAACAGCCCGTGGGCCTCCACCGCGACGGGGCGCCCGGTGCCCAGAACCCGCCCGATCAGGTCGACGCCGTCGCGCACCCCGGAGCAGATCACGACCGACTCCGGTGTCGTCCGCACGCCGCGCACCCGGCCCAGGTATTCGGTGAGTGCCTCGCGCAGCACCAGCGGTCCGCGCGGATCGCCCATGCGCAGCGCCGAGACGGGCGCGTTGGTGATGGCCCGGCGGGCCGATGCCATCCAGGCCGACCGTGGGAACTCCGACACATCGGGGGAGCCGGGCATCAGGTTGTGTCGCGGGGTGGCGGGGATGCGGCGCGGTCGCGGTGTGGACGGCGGGGCGGTGGTCCGCGCGACCCAGGTACCCGCGCCTTGGCGGGATGCCAGCCAGCCCTCGGCGACCAAGTCGGCGTAGGCCTCGGCGACGGTGTTGCGGGCCAGACCGAGATCGGCAGCCAGCGTGCGTGACGGTGGAAGTCGCGTCTCGGCGCTCAAGCTGCCGGTTCGGATTCCGTCTCGAAGTGCGGTGATCAGCTGTTCGCGGGCGGTCCGGCTGCCGGGCTCGATCCTCGCGTGCAACTCGAGGTGTAGATCCCGACCGAAATTGGCCCATGAAGTCACCCAAATATTGAACCATCTAGGCAGTACTTTCGCGGATAGCGTTGGTGGCATGACACAGACACTCGAGCCCGCCGCCACCGTTGACCGCCTCAAGATCTACAAGGCCTCGCCAGAGCTCTACGACGCGATGATGACGCTGTCGAACGCCGCCGCCAAAGACCTCGACCCGACCATCGGCGAGCTGATCAAGATCCGCGCATCTCAGATGAACCGCTGCGCCTTCTGCCTCGACATGCACACCCACGACGCCCGCCAACACGGCGAGACCGAGCAGCGGCTGTCTCTGATCGCCGCCTGGGAAGAGGCCGGCAATCTGTTCACCGAGCAGGAGCAGGCGGCGTTGGCGCTGACCGAGGTGGTCACCGATCTGAGCCACGGACCGGTCTCCGATGCGGTCTATGCCCGTGCGGCGGCGGCCTTCACCGAACGCGAGCTGGGTCAGGTCATCTCCATGGCGGTGACGATCAATGCGTGGAACCGGATCAACGCGGTGGTGAAGGCGGCTCCGCCGAGGCGGCGTTGACCGCTGAGCGGGCCAAAATGTCCCCCACCGCCCACCTTGGATGTGATGTCGGTCACAATTCGGAATAACCGCTGCGGGAACGACTGGAGGATCTTCGGCGGTTCAGTTAATCGGGCAGGGGGAGACGCGTAACCGGCCGTTTACACAGCAAGCGCAAACTCGGAGTGGCCGGCGGGCGCGTCCGCGCCATTGGCGGCCGTGACGGCAATGGTTCGGCTCAGGATGATTGACTGCCAGGCCTTCCGCAGAAATGGTGAAATGGCAGTTCCGGCGCCATGGCGGGGTTCTGTCCCGGCGTCCGTGAATCCTCGGCCGGCGCCCGCGACGCCCCATGTTCACAGGCGATGGACAGCAATGGTGTGAAGGAGTTCGTTGCAGACTCAGCAAATATTGTACCAACATTTGTATGCGCGATGGCCGGAAACTGCCGCCGTTGCTGCCCCGGTGTTGCCCGGTTAGATTTCCTCCTGCCAATATTGAGCAAGGCATGAGAATCGGATGTGACCTCCCTAATCGGGTTGCGATCGCCGACCATGTATCTCTGTGGGGTGGGGATCCCTGGTTGGTGCAGGATGAGTCGTATCACCGGTATAGCTAGGGAGAACATGAAGGCATTCAGTCGGGTGCTGGTCGTGATGGTCGCAGCCATCGCGGCGCTGTTTACGAGCACGGGCATTTCCCATGCGGGTATGGACAATGAACTGAGCCTGGTCGACGGCCAGGATCGGACCTTGACCGTTCAGCAGTGGGACACCTTCCTCAACGGCGTGTTCCCCCTGGACCGCAACCGGCTGACTCGTGAGTGGTTCCATTCCGGCCGGGCGAAGTACCACGTCGAGGGCCCGGGGGCGGATGAGTTCGAGGGCACCTTGGAGCTGGGCTACCAGATCGGTTTCCCTTGGTCGCTGGGCGTCGGGATCAACTTCTCCTACACCACCCCCAACATCCTGATCGACGACGGTGACATCACCGGACCGCCCTTCGGCCTGAACTCGGTCATCACCCCGAACCTGTTCCCGGGTGTGTCGATCAGCGCCGACCTGGGCAACGGCCCCGGTATTCAGGAAGTGGCGACGTTCTCGGTGGACGTCAAGGGCCCGGCCGGTGGCGTGGCGGTGTCCAATGCGCACGGCACGGTGACCGGTGCGGCCGGTGGTGTGTTGCTCCGTCCGTTCGCCCGCCTGATCGCCTCGACCGGTGACAGCGTCACCACCTACGGCGAGCCTTGGAATATGAACTGAGCATATGAACGTCACGTTCTGAACGTCACGTTCATGACCGTCAGGTAGTCATCCCGTCAATCGGCGCGTCCCGCTTCTCTCGAGGAGCCGGGCGCGCCGATTGTCATATCGGCGCTACGGTGGCCCCATGACGCCGCAGGGCCCGATTTCGGTGCTGGGGGAGGACGAGTGCTGGCAGCTGCTGTCCGGGGTGTCCCTGGGCCGTCTGGTCACGACGGTGGGTACCCGGCTGGAGATCTTCCCGGTCAACTTCGTCGTCCAACACCGCACCGTGCTGTTCCGGACCGCCGAGGGCACCAAGCTGATCAGCGCCTTGTGGAACGACCGGGTGCTGTTCGAAGCCGACGATCACCATGTCGCCGGCGGGTGGAGTGTGATCGTGCGGGGCGAACCGCAGCTTCTTGAGACGCCGGACGAGATCGCCGAGGCCGAGAGTGCCCAACTGCTCTCGTGGATCGACACCACGAAACGTCGCTACGTCCGCATTCGGCCCAAAGAGATCTCCGGACGCAGATTCGTGTTCGGCGGCGCGCCGGCGCCCTAGACCCAGTAGGGGACGCGCGCCCGGTACTGACGCATCGCGATCGCTGCGAACGCCCAGCCGATCACCGTCAGCGCGAGCACCACCAGCCAGTGCCGCAGCTCCTGATCGGCGCCCAGCAGCGGAGCACGCACGATGTCCAGGTAGTGCAGCAGCGGGTTGATCTCGACGATCTTGGCCCACGATCCGGCGCCCTGCTGCTGCAGTGTCGACTCGTTCCAGATGATCGGGGTCATGAAGAACAACAGCTGTACCACCGAAGCCAGCAGCGGGCCGATATCGCGGTAGCGGGTAGCCAGGATGCCGAAGCACAGCGACACCCACAGGCAATTCAGCATGATCAGGCCCAGCGCCGGGATGACCGCCAGGTCGGTCCACGTCCACGGTTTGGGAAAGATGATGGCGATGATCACGAAGATGACGATGTTGTGGCCGAACAGGATCATCTGTCGCCAGACCAGCCGGTAGACGTGCACCGACAACGGCGTCGGAAGTTGTTTGATCAGGCCCTCGTTGGCGATGAACACTTCGGAACCCTCGAGGATCGACGCGTTGATCAGATTCCAGATGATCAGGCCGAGCGTGACGTAGGGCAGGTGCTCTTCGAGCGGGAGCTTGAACAGTGTCGAGTAGAGCAGACCCATCGCCACCGCGGTGGTGCCGGTGGCGATGGTGATCCAGAACGGGCCGAGCACACTGCGCCGGTAACGCTGCTTGATGTCCTGCCAGCCCAGGTGCAGCCACAGTTCACGCTTGTGGAAGCCCTCGGAGAGATCACGCATGGCTCGGGCCATGGTCTTGGAATCGGACGCTGCATCGGTGAACGTCATCTGCTACTTCCCCCGTCGCTTCGCTCGCCCCTGCCGAACCTTTCGCGTCTGCCCAACCGCCGCAGACGAATCCATTCGCGCAGTCCCGCCGGGTCGCGGCGGGACACCAGGAAGTACCAGCCGAACCGCAGCCACTCCTGCGGCAGGAGTTTGCGCAAACCCGGCTGGGACAGCAGATAGCCGCGGTTGCGGTAGGTGAAGAACCGTTTGGTCTCGTCGTCGGGGTACTGCGTGTGCATCCGTCCACCGAGGATCGGTTTGAACTCATCGGTCCCGCACGGGTGCAGATAGCTTGCGGTCAAACACGTTCCGAACGGCAGGCCGGAGCGCACCAGTCGCCGGTGAAGTTCGACCTCGTCGCCGCGGACGAACAGGCGCAGATCCGGAACGCCGACGGACTCCACCGTCGCAGCCCGGAACAGGGCGCCGTTGAACAGTGAGGCGATGCCGGGCAGCAGATCACCCTCACCCTCGGTGCGTAACTCGCTGACCAGTCGTCGCCACGCCAGCCCGCGGCGCAGCGGGAACGCCAGGCGTTCGGGATCATCGAGATTGCACACCATGGGCGAGACCTCGGCCAAGCTGTACTGCTCGGCACAGGCCAACAGGGTGGACAGGACGGTGTTGTCGGCGGGTCGGCCGTCGTCGTCGGCGAGCCAGATCCAGTCGGCCCCCTGAGCCAGGGCGTGCAGCATTCCCAGCGCGAAACCGCCTGCGCCGCCAAGGTTTCGGCGAGATCCAAGGTAGGTTGCCGGGACCGGCTGGCTGAGGACCAGCTCGCGTACGGCCTCGTCGTCGTCGTTGTCGACCACGATCAGGTGATCGGGTGTGCGGTCCTGGTTCACTACTGCGGCCAGGGATTTGGTCAACAGTTCATGACGCCGGTGCGTGACGATCACCGCACAGACCGTGTCCTCAGGCCTCACGAGCCGTTTCCTCCAACACCTCGCGCACATGTCGGGCCGCATCCGGACCCTCGTAGGCGCCGACGACCTCCTCGATGCCGCCGGTCATCCGGATGGTGCCGTGGTCGATCCACATCGCGGTTTTGCAGAGCCGGGCCAGGAACTCGTTGGAATGGCTTGCGAACACCAGGATTCCGGATCGCTCCACCAGGCTTTGCAGCCGTGACTGCGCCTTCTTCAGGAACTCCGCGTCGACGGCCCCGATGCCTTCGTCGAGCAGCAGGATCTCGGGGTCGATGCTGGTGACCACGCCCATCGCCAGGCGCACCCGCATGCCGGTCGAATAGGTGCGAAGGGGCATCGACAGGTACTCGCCCAGTTCGGTGAACTCGGCGATCTCGTCGACCTTGGCCATCATCTGCTTGCGGGTCTGGCCGAGGAACAGGCCGCGGATGATGATGTTCTCGAAACCCGAGATCTCGGGATCCATCCCAACACCGAGGTCGAACACCGGGGCCACCCGGCCATTTACCGTGGCCGAGCCTCGCGTCGGCTCGTAGATACCCGAAAGCAGCCGCAGCAGTGTGGATTTACCCGCACCGTTGTGGCCGACCAGCCCCACCCGGTCACCCATCTTCAGCGACATGGTGATGTCGCGTAGCGCTTCGATGACGACGACGTTGGACTCGTTTCGCCCGATGGCGCCGCCGGCCTTGCCGAGGAACGCCTTCTTCAGCGAGCGGGTCTTGGCATCGAAGATGGGGAACTCCACCCACGCTTCGCGCGTCGAGATGTACGGATCAGACAACGCGACCTACAGGTACTGGCCGGTGCCGGGATGAGCCGGACCGCCGCGTTGTCCGCCCGGGACCTGCAGGCCCGGTGGTAGGGCGCCCTGGCGCATCGACTCGAGCTGGGCGCGGGCGGCCATCTGCTGGGCGAACAATGCTGTCTGGATACCGTGGAACAGCCCTTCGAGCCAGCCCACCAGCTGTGCCTGCGCGATGCGGAGTTCGGCATCGGACGGCACGCTGTCCTCAGTGAAGGGCAGTGTCAGCCGCTCGAGTTCTTCACGTAGTTCGGGGGCCAGGCCGTCCTCGAGTTCGCGGATGCTGGTCCGGTGGATGTCGCGCAGCCGGTTGCGGCTGGCTTCGTCGAGCGGAGCTGCGCGCACCTCTTCGAGCAGCTGCTTGATCATGGTGCCGATGCGCATGACCTTCGCCGGCTGTTCGACGAGGTCGGTCAACGACTTGCCGTCGGCGTCGGCGTCGGGATCGCGATCATCGGCGGTGCTGGCCAGGATCTCGATGTTGTCATCGTCGGGGTTGATGGTCATGGCCTTCCCGTCGTTTCTTGGGTCGTCTTGGTCGCCGCGTTCTGTCCGAGCCAGCGGTAGATGCGGTCCTCACCGTTGTCGTAGATCTTCTCCCACGACCGTGAGCTGTCTAGCGACACTAGTCCGTCGGGCATGACGAACCCGCGAACCACCGGGGTGCTGGTGATCACGTAGCGAATGTTGAGCGCCTCCACGGCCTCGGCAACCCGGGGATCGGTGTCCGCGTCGTCGGCGTACGCCCAGAAGATGAACCGGTGGTACCCGGGGCCCTGTTGTACCGGGTAGTCGTAGTGGGTCCAGAGCGGATGCAGCCCCGAAACCGCATACATCCAGGCGGTGCCGTCGGTGTTGGCGTCGCCGATCAGCGTGGTGTGGGCATCGGGAAGCGTGGCCAGGTAGGCGAAGGCTTCCAGATCCTTGGCGTCGATCATCACCGAGTCGTACTTCTGCCCGAACAGGTACTTGTGCCGCGGGAAGTAGTGCCAGGCCAGTCCCACGGTGGTGGCGACCAGTGCGACGGCGGCCGTCGCACGGATCCACGCCGGCGGGGCGCCGGCCCGGCGCAGGGCAGCGGCGCCCAGCAGGACCAGCGTGCCCAGACCGATGGCGGCCATCGGTGTGTACAGCAACGTGATCACTGCCGACAGTCGGCGCGGATCGCTGTAGAACAGGTCGCTGAACGTGCCGGTGATGACGCCCAGCGGCCCGCCGAACGGGGCGCCGGAATGCACGATCGACGCGATCACGAGCAGCCACACCGCCAGCGGCCACCAGATCTTCTTCACCAGCATGACCAGGCCGCCGAGGGCGGCCAGGGCGATGAGTGCGTTCTGGATCGGGAAGTCGTTGAGGTGGCGGGTGTGTTGGAGGACGGCGGCGATCAGCGAGTGCTTCTTGCCGAGGTGGTTGACGAAGGCGTGGCCGACGATGATGTCGGCCTGTTGAAGGACCGCGAGGAACTGGGGGAGCAGGATCAGCAGGGTCGGCACCGCGACGGCGGCCAGCGCCAGGAAGTCGGACAGTCGGCCGCGCACCGGCCGCCACAGCGCATCCGCCAGCCACCAGACGCCCACCAGCAGCGCGATCACCACGCCACCGGTGAGGTGGACCGAGAAGACGCCGACCGTGGCGAGTACGGCCAGGCCGATGCGGTCGCGGTGTGCCGGTGTCGAGGCGATCAGGGCGAACACGGGTACCGCGAGGCCGTAGGCCGCCAGGTTGGGCATCGCGGCGACGTCGAATTCGACGTAGGGCACCGCGGTGAACGACGCGGCGAGTGCCGCGGCGGTGCCCGCAGCGACCGAAGTGCGCATCTCGCAGGTGTGCGGGCGCACTATCTTCCACGTCAGCACCGCGGCGCTGACCGGGAACAGCCACACCGCGGCGGTAACCGAACTCACGGTGTACGCGGTGGTCGCGGCGGCTCCGGTGAGCTGGCAGTAGATGGCGGCCAGGGCGTGGAAGGCCGACGGGTAGTAGAGCGCCTCGTGGGTCTCGACGTTGCGGAGTTCACCCATGTGGGTCGGAGAGGCCTGGCCGGTCTCGAGGACCCACCGAATGGTGTTGGCGTGCCACACCGAGTCCCAGGTGCTGGGGATGGATTGCCAGTGCGCGAGTCCGGCGAATGCGGCGGCAGCGATCAACACCGCACCCAGCACTACGCCGGCGGCAACCACTGTCGCGGGCCGCGTGGCAACGCCCGATGCGTCGGCGTCGGCGTCGCGAAAGCGGTCCAGCGCCCGCCGTAGTCCGGCCGCGACGGCGGCAACGACGGCTACAGCAAACAATGCCGTCCACGTGTTCCACGGCAAGCCGATGGCCCCGAGTGGAACGATCGCCAACGCGACGGTGCCGTAGGTCAAGGCTGGACCCATCGCGACCGCCGTCGGCACGGTCAGTCCACCCGCCCTGGCAATCAGCGCCCCGGGTATCACCAGCAACAACAGTGCGATTAGCACTCCGAACCCGAAGCCCACTGGACTAGTATGGCTGCCCAGGGTGACCCGGTCCGAGCACGGTCTCTTCAAGTGCGAATGTGCGATCGGCGCTCACCAAATCGTGTCGGTTTGTGATATCCGCGGAAGCTCTAAGGTGGGTGGCATGGCATACGACGTCGCCCGGGTGCGGGGTTTGCACCCGTCTCTGGGCGATGGGTGGGTCCACTTCGATGCCCAGAACGGCATGCTGGTGCCCGATTCCGTCGCGACGACGGTGTCCACCGCGTTCCGAGGCTCGATGCCCACGGCAGTGGGACCGCATCCATCGGCACGCCGCAGCGCGGCCGTCCTCATCGCTGCTCGCCAGGCCATCGCTGACCTGGTCAACGCCGATCCGCTCGGCGTGGTGCTCGGCGCAGACCGAGCTCAGTTGCTGACCGCGCTGGCCGAGGCGTCCTCGAGTCGGGTCGGGCTCGGCTACGAAGTGGTGGTCACCCGCCTGGATGACGAGGCGAATATCGCGCCCTGGTTGCGGGCCGCGAATCGCTATGGCGCCAAGGTGAAGTGGGCCGAGGTCGACATCGAGACGGGTGAGCTGCCGTCCTGGCAGTGGGAAGGCCTGATCGACAAGCCGACCCGGCTGGTGGCGATCTCGTCGGCGTCGTCGACGCTGGGGACCGTCACCGATCTGAGTGAAGTGACCAAGCTCACGCATGAGGTCGGCGGAATGGTCGTGGTCGACCACTCGGCCGCGGCGCCGTACCGGCTGATTGACATCAATGAGATCGAGGCCGACGTCGTCGCCCTCAACGCGGTGCCCTGGGGTGGCCCGCCGATCGGTGCCCTGGTGTTCCGTGACCCGTCGATGATCGACTCGTTGGCCTCGGTCTCGTTGAATCCCCAGGCGACCGGTCCGGCCCGCCTGGAGGTGGGCATGCACCAGTACGGCCTGCTGGGCGGCGTGGTGGCCAGTATCGAGTACCTGTCGAACCTCGATGATTCGGCCAGCGGCTCGCGGCGCGAACGCCTGGCTGTGTCGATGCAGTCGGCCGGCGCGTATCTGGACCGCCTGTTCGAGTACCTGGTGGTCTCGCTGCGCTCGTTGCCGTTGGTGATGGTGATCGGCAGGCCGGAGTCGCAGATCCCGGTGCTCAGCTTCGTGGTGCGGGACATCCCGGCCGAGCGGGTGGTGCAACGGTTGGCCGACAACGGCATCCTGGCGATGTCGAATGCCAGGTCGCGCGTGCTCGATGTGATCGGGGTGAACGACATCGGTGGGGCGGTGACCGTGGGGCTGTCGCACTACTCGACTGGGGCCGAGGTCGATCAGCTCGTGCGGGCCCTGGCCTCACTCGGCTAGACCGTCAGCACGATTTTTCCCGACACCTCACCGGACGCCAGCAGTTCGTGGGCCCGCTGGGCCTGCTGGATGGGCAGTTCGGCGCCGATGATCGGCCGAACCCGCCCGTCGGAGATCATCGGCCAGACATTGTCGTGCACCGCCCGCACGATCTCGCCCTTGCCGCCGGGTCCGTCGACGGGGCGCGGGCGCAGCGAGGTGGCGATGATCCCGGCCCGCTTACCGAGGAGCTTGGCGATGTTCAGTTCGGCCTTGATGCCGCCCTGCATGCCGATGATCACCAGGCGTCCTTCGGTGGCCAGAGCGTCGATATTGCGGTCCAGGTAGGCCGCGCCCATGATGTCGAGGATCACGTCGGCCCCCGCGCCGCCGGTCTCGGCCCGGATCCGTTCGGCGAAGTCCTCGTCGCGGTAGTTGATGGCGATGTCGGCGCCCAGGTCCCGGCACAGAGCGAGCTTGTCCGCCGACCCCGCAGTCACGGCGACCCGGGCTCCGAGCGCGCGTGCCACCTGGATGGCGTGGGTGCCGATGCCGCTGCCGCCGCCGTGCAACAGGACGAGCTGGCCGGCTGTCAGGCCCGCAGTCATCACGAGGTTCGACCACACCGTGCAGGCCACTTCGGGCAGGCCTGCGGCGTCGCCCAGGGCAACGCCATCGGGCAATGGCAGCACCTGGGGGGCGGGAACCGCGACAAACTCGGCGTATCCGCCGCCGGCGAGCAATGCGCACACGGGTTGCCCAACTGACCAGTCGGTAACATCCGCGCCGAGTGCGACGACGGTGCCCGACACCTCCAGTCCGATGATCTCACTGGCGCCTGGTGGGGGCGGATACTTGCCCGCCGCCTGCAGCAGATCGGCTCGATTGACGCCCGCGGCATGAACTCGGATCAGAATCTCGTCGTTTGCTGGCGTTACATCAGCGACGTTTTCCCAGGTCAGATGGCCGTCGATGGAAGCGGCAATTGCATGCATTTTTTCCACGCTACAAGCCTTCTATTTCCCAAGCGCAGCAATACTGACGTCGCTTACGATTGCGCCCATGGTGGGGATGATTGCGGGGCGCACGGCGGGTGACATGCCGGGCCTGGACATCGCCGAGCAGAGGTCATGGCAGAACTACCTCGACTCGGCGCTACGTATGTATGCGACCTTGAACCGGTCGTTGGTGGACGCTCATCATCTGACGCTGAATGATGTGCGCCTGCTCGATATCTTGGACAAGTCGTCGACCGGGTCGGCGCGGATGGGTGACTTGGCCGAGCGGCTGATGTCTCTCCCCAGCCGAGTGACCCGGCAGATCCGGCGGCTGGAAGTTCAGAACCTGGTGACCAGGTGTGCCAGTCCGGAGGACGGGCGCGGTGTGGTCGCCACGATCACCGAAGACGGCCGGGTCGCGGTCCGCGAGGCGATGGTGACGTACGGGCAGGGCGTTCGCGCGCACTTTCTCGGCAGGCTCTCACGTCCGCAGATCGCGGCGATGGGCGAGAACTGCCGTCGCATCAGCGTGGCGCTGAAGAGCGGATCGCCGCCCGCTCACATCGGCAGGGTGTGAAACCCGTACTCTTGTCGGCGGTGGCGTGGCAGAGCGGCCTAATGCACTCGCCTTGAAAGCGAGAGTGGGTTAATCCCCACCGGGGGTTCAAATCCCTCCGCCACCGCCATTGTGGTGAGTCGGGTCATGGGTTACACATGAGTCGAGTCATCGGTTACAGAATTCCCCGGTCTTTTGGCCGGGGTTTTTTGTTGGTTGGGCCAGTAGTTGCGGTCGGGGTTGATCCGGTGGCCAGCGATGAGGTGGTATCCGGTTTTGCTGATGATGGTGACGTTGGTGGTGGTGACCACAATGAGTACCGGGGTATGGGCATGGCGGCGTCCGATGCCCAGGTGGTGTAGTCGGCTGCCGTGGCGCAGAGTGAGTTTGCCGAATTGATCGACGGTGTCGTGGCGGATGCGGAAGTGTTCGATCATTGCGTCCGGGGTGGCTTTGGGTCGGCCGGTGTAGGCCTGCGCCGGTGTGGTGGCGGCTGGCAGGGCTCGGTGGGTGCGTTCGGTGTTGTAGATGATGCGGAATTCGTCGAGCAGGTGTTGCAGGTCGGCCAGGGTCGATGGTCGGGGGCGGGCGGCCAGCCAGCGTTTGAGGGTTTGGTGGAAGCGTTCGATTTTGCCTTGTGTTTGTGGGTGGCCGGGGCGTCCGTTCTTTTGCGTGATGCCCAGGCTGGCGATAAGTCGTTCGAAATCGTTGTGGCCGTGGGTGAATCGTGAGGTGTAGACCGATCCGTTGTCGGTCAGGGTGGATGCCGGCGGGCCGTAGATGTCGATGAGGGTGGTGAAACTGGCCACGATGTCGGGTCCGCTGACGCGGGTAAATGCGGTGCAGTACAGCAGGTATCGGGAGTGGTCATCGAGCCAGTTGAGGATCTCGATGTCGGTGCCGTCTGCCAGGGTCCAGTGGGTGAAGTCGGACTGCCAGCATTCGTTGGGTTGTTCGGCGGCGAAGCGGTGATAGGAGCTGCGGGGCCGTTTGTGGGGTTGCGGGGCGATCAGTCCGTGATGGTGCAGGATGCGTCGGATGGTGGAGGTCGAGGGCACCGGTAGCTGTTGTTGGGCCAGGTGTTCTTGCAGGGTGATCGGGCCGGCGTCGAGGCCTTGTGCGGTGAGTTTTTCGCGCAGCAGCACGATCGCGGTGATGACCTCATCGCTGACTGCACGGGGGTTGCTGGCGGGGCGCCGAGAGCGGGGATCGACGGCTTCCAGACCGCCTTCCCGGAAACGTTTGAGCAGTCGGTGGATGTGTTGACGGGACATCCCGTAGGTACGGGCCGCGGCGCTGACCGACAGATGACCGGAGACGATTTCCAACACCACCACGCGGGCTTTCGACATGAATCATGACTGTCACCTATGACGCGACTCATCGAGGTGCCATCGCAGGTGTCACCCATGTCCCGACTCAGGTGTCACCTATGTCGTGAACTCACACACCTCCGCCACCGCCATCAGGCTCAGTGCTTAGCGGCCGCTTCCAGCGTTTCCATGATCTTCGCGGACAGGAACGTCATCGGACCCTTGTCCGCGAACTTATCGGCCACGTTGCCGGCGATGCCGCCCTGTACCGCGAGCTCGCCGATCAGGTCCAGTTTGAGCTGCGGGCTGCCCTCGGAGAAGTCGAGGTCGGCGAGGTCGACCCACACGATGTTGGGCCGGGTGGTGGACTCGTAGACGTACCGCTTGTTGGTGAGGTCGAGCACCACCTGCCAGATGGTCTGTGAGGCATCGGGTTTGCCCGGATCGGGGATGCGGAAGGGCTGCGCGGCGTTGCGGATCACCGAGAACATGCTCGCGATGGCCTCGACCTGGCTGGACGGCTTGGGCAGCCGGCCGGCGTAGTAGCTGGCCCGGGCGAAGCGGTCGCTGGCCAGGGTGGAGCCTGGGATCGGCTGGTCGCCGCCGAGGCCGGTGAACGACTTCACCAGCTCCAGCTGCTGATCGAAGGTCGGTGAATTGGTCATCACCGTGTAGTCCCTCGAGTGATACACCCGGGCCTTGCCGTCGACGTACTCGATGATCGCCGAGTCCCCGGTCGCATCGTCGAGCGCCAGGTGCAGGCCGGGTCGGACGCCGCCGGTGGGATCGTCCATCTGGACCACCTGAACGTCGGTCTCGGCGATCCACGCGGTCGCCTCGGCGACGGTGGAGAAGTTGTCCAGGAAGTACTGCATCCAGATGGCCTGGCCGAGTTGGGTGCGCGTGTCGTCCGGCTCGCCGTAGGTGGATTCGGCCAGCCACAGGATGTGCCCCGCCAAGCCGGCCTCGTTGATTCCGTCCACTGAGGTGAGATCGAAGGCGGAGGCAATCACGCTGCCGTACTTCGAGGTCCAGGTGAGCTTGCCCGACACCGCGTCGTCACGCTCGACACCGCGGGGCTGCTTCCACAGGTTCGTCATCAGGTCCTTGTGGAAGTCCATGTTCCTGCCGACCAGAACCGCATCGCCCGCTTCGGGCCAGATGACTCGCGTGCACATGCGAGCGAGCATAGAGGCTTTCGCTCAAAATTAACCTACGGTTACGTAACCTACGCTACCGTAGGTTACGGATCGCGCGCTGATGTCGACGCGCTGCCGCACACATTGGGAGGAGTGGAATGGACGCCCAGAGCGGAGTGCTCCACGAACTGGAGCCGGTTGTCGCGAGCAACCTCGACCGGCATCTTTCGATGGCGCGGGAGTGGTTTCCGCACGACTACGTTCCGTGGAGCCACGGACGCGACTTCGCCTTCCTAGGTGGAGAGGACTGGCGGCCGGAGGACTCGCCGTTGGACCCCGTCGCCAAGGTGGCCATGACGGTCAACCTGCTCACCGAGGACAACCTGCCCTCCTATCACCGTGAGATCGCCACGCGGTTCTCCCGCGACGGCGCGTGGGGCACCTGGGTCGGGCAGTGGACGGCAGAAGAAGGCCGCCACAGCATCGCCTTACGCGACTACCTCGTCGTCACGCGTGGAGTGGATCCCGTTGAGCTGGAACGTCTTCGGATGAGACATACGGTCGCCGGATACGACTCGGGAGACAAGACGCCGCTGGCGGCAATGGCGTATGTGTCGTTCCAGGAGCTCGCCACGCGGGTATCGCACCGCAACACCGGGCGGGCATCAGGTTGTCCGATCGCCGATCAGATGCTCGCGCGGATCGCGGCCGACGAGAACCTGCACATGGTGTTCTACCGCAATCTCATGGCGGCAGCACTGGACATGGCGCCCGACGATTCGATGAAGGCCATCCGCGACGAGGTGGTGAACTTCGCGATGCCGGGTCTCGGGATGGCCGACTTCGCGCAGAACGCGATCACCATCGCCAAGGCCGGCATCTACGACCTGCGTGTCCATCACGACGACGTGGTGCAACCGGTGCTCCGCTTCTGGCGGATCTTCGATCGAACCGATTTCGGGCCCGAGGGGGAGAAGGCTCGCGAGGAGCTCGCCCAGTTCCTTGAGGCGGTCGATGAGCGGGCCCGGTTCTATGAGGAAAAGCGCGAGCGGCAGCGCGTCGGGGCCGCCTCGTAGCAAATCGCAGACCCCCACTGCACCCGCTAAACGTGTCGTACATCACACCCCCGGGGAGATTCGCCCGGCCTTGATCTTGGGTATCGAGGAGTAGTTGGTACGAAACGTTGGTGTGGGTCGGAACGAGTGTGGGGTCGAAAATGAACCGGATTGGTCGTTGGTTGGCGGCGGTGGCATCGTCGGTGTTCGTGGCAGGTGGATGCATCGCCGCTGCCGGTCAGGCTTCCGCGGAATCGTGTGCCGATGTGCAGGTTGTCTTCGCGCGGGGCACGTTCGAGCCACCGGGAGCCGGTGGCGTCGGGGATGCGTTCGTGAATGCGCTGCAGGCCAGGACCGGCGGTAAGTCCGTCGATGTCTACCCGGTGAATTACCCGGCGTCACTTGACTTTGCGACTGCGGCAGACGGCGTCGCCGACGCGAGCAACAAGGTCACGGCCACGGTGGCTGCGTGCCCCGACACCAAGATCGTGCTGGGCGGTTTCTCGCAGGGCGCTGCGGTGGCCGCCTACCTCACCGAGGATGCGGTGCCGCAGGGGTTCGCCTTGCCGCCGAGCATCAGCGGCCCGCTGCCTGCGGAGGTGGCCGACCATGTCGCCGCAGTGGCCCTGTTCGGCAAACCGTCGAGTGGCTTCCTGCAGATGATCTACACCGGTGCGCCGCCGATCACGGTCGGTTCCCGGTACGCCGGTAAGACCGATGACCTGTGCATCCCGGAGGACCCGGTGTGCTCGCCCACTGGCAGTGACAACAATGCGCACAACTTGTACGCAGCCAACGGGCTGACGGATCAGGCGGCCGATTACGTGGTCGGCAAACTGGGCATCAAGCAGTCGGACCAGAACGTGGATCAGTCGTCCGCACACCGGTGACTCAGCGCGCAACCTCGCCGAGTATCTGCACGCCCGTGGCGATCTGGGACTCGGTGAGGTTGGCATAACCCAGGATCAGCCCGGGTGGCGCGGTTGCGGGGTCGGAGTAGCACGGGGCCAGTGGCTCCAGTCGGATGCGTAACTCGCCGGCGCGACTGGTCAGGTCGTCGATGGGGAAGCCGGCCGGGAACCGCACGGTCAGGTGTACGCCTGCGGCCGCACCGAGAACCTCCGCCTGGGGCAGGTGCCGCGACAACGCTGCCAGCAGTGCATTGCGTCGGGCCGGATAGCGTCGGCGCATCTGACGCAGGTGACGGTCGTAGCCGCCGGAGCTCACGAATTGGGCGAACGCGATCTGATCCATCACCGAACTACCGGTGTCGGCAAGGCTTTTCGCGGTCCGGAGGCGATCGATCAGGTGGGCGGGCACCACCATCCAGCCGATCCGCAGTCCGGGTGCCAGCGTCTTGCTGGTCGAGCCGAGGTACACCACCCGGTCGGGCGCGACCCCTTGCAGTGCGCCCACCGGTGCCCGGTCGTAGCGGTACTCGGCGTCGTAGTCGTCCTCGATGATCAACCGTCCGGGCTGGGCCCATTCGAGTAGTTCGGTGCGCCGGGTAGCCGAGAGCACCACCCCGGTCGGTGACTGGTGGGCGGGCGTGGTCAGCACAGTGGTCGCGGCACTGGCTGCCAGTGCCGCAACGTCGATGCCGTTGTCATCCACCGGGATGGGCATCGGATCGATACCGTGGTGCCGCAACACCATTCGATGCAGCCAGAATCCCGGATCCTCCACCGCGATCGGTCCGTCCAGGCATCGAGCGAGCAGCGCTATGGCTTGCGTTGCGCCCGAACACAACACGATGAGGCGTGGGTCGGCGACGACGCCGCGGGTACGTCGCAGGTAGTCGGCCACCGCGGTCCGGGCGGCCGGTAACCCGTGCGGTGCGACATAGCCGAATGCGCTGGATTCGATCTCGGCCAGGCCCTGACGCATGGCCCGAAGCCAGGCTTGACGCGGGAAGCTGGCGAGATCCGGTGAACCCGGGGCGAAGTCGATGTCGAAGCGGGGGCGGGTGCGATCGGGATCGGAGCGGCCTGCGGGGACGGGATCGACGGCTGCGACGCGGGTGCAGCCGCCCTGGCTGCTGTGCAGGAATCCCTCGGCGGTCAGTTGCCCGTAGGCCTCGACCACGAGCCGGCGAGACACCCCGAGGTCGGCGGACAACACGCGGGTGGAGGGCAGGCGCGAGGCCGGCGCCAACCGGCCGGACCGGATGGCGTCGCGCAGCCCGTCGGCGAGTTGACGGTGCAATGGCTGCTTACTGTCCCGGTCCAGTTCGACCAGCAGCTCCGGACCGGAACTGGTACCCGAATCTGCCATGGAATTGGAGCCTACTCGGAGACCACCTCGGCGTTAGCGTGATGACATGGCCAACGCCGTGCCGCCGGTGACACGCACCCGGCGCTACCCCGAAGTGGTCCTCGCCGTGTTCGGCATCTACTCGGTGACGCTCGGTCTGTTCATGCTGTTCGCGCCGGGGGCGTTCTTCGACACGATCGGTGCATTCGGCGTGCGTAACGATCACTTCATCCTCGACAACGCGTCATTCGAACTGCCGCTCGGGTTGATGATGCTCGCGGCACTCAAGTGGCCGCGCTGGCGTGTTCCCACGCTGGCCTTCGCCACCGCGCACTGGGCCCTGCATTCGTTGAGTCACCTGATCGACACCAATCATGCCGCCGGCAGCTGGGTCGGCTGGCTGGAAGCCGCGGGCCTGGTGGTGACCACGGTCCTGTTGGCAATTGCATTACGTATCAGCATGTCCGACAACAAGGTAGGAGAACCATAGATGCGCGTTCTGGTGGCCGGAGCAACCAGTGTCCCCGGGATTCCGCTGCTGCGTGAGCTCAACAGGCGTGGCCATGAGGTGATCGGGGTGACGCGTTCGTCGGGCAAGACCGCCCAGATCTCCGCCGAGGGCGCCAAGGCTGTGGTGGCCGACGTCCTCGACGCCGGCCAGATCGACTCCGTGCTGGACGAATTCGCGCCCGAGGCGGTGGTGAGCCTACTGACGACGCTGCCCAAATGGGGGCCGAAGCGGCCCAAGGACTTTGGCCCCGCGACGCAACTGTGGAGTCGCGGAGCCTCGAACCTGGTGGCAGCGGCCCAACGAGCGTGCGTGCGCCGCGTCGTCGCGGAATCCGTCGTCTTCGCCTACGGCTACGGCTCAGGCGGACCGGCGTTGATCGACGAGACCGATCCCTATCCCGGGCCGCCACCGCCGCACGGGGCCGAGTTCCTGGAGGCGCTGCGGGGGATGGAACGCACCGTGCTGAGCTCGGGTGAACACAGCGATACCGAGGGAATCGTGTTGCGCTACGGCGTTTTCTACGGGCCCGGTGTGATCCATGACGAACTGTTCACCCGGCTCGCGAAGTGGTGGGCCCTGCCCGCCCTGACCGGCCCCGGAATCCTGTCCTGGGTACACATCGACGACGTCGCCCGGGCCACGGCCGACGCACTCGACAAGGGACGGGGCGGGCAGATCTACAACATCGTCGACGACCGTCCGCAGTCGTTCGGCGACTACGTCAGGGAACTGAACCGAAAGCTGCACCGGCCGCCGCCGGTGCCGATCTCGCATCGGCTGGTCAGGCTGGTGGCCTCGTACCCGGCCACCGCATTCGGGCAAGCCTGGCTTCCACTGTCGAACGCGAAGGCCAAAGCGGAGCTCGGCTGGACGCCTATTCCCCGGTGAACTGGGGCGGGCGCTTCTGGAACATCGCGGTGACCGCCTCGGCCAGGTCCTTCGACGGCAGGAAGGCTGAATTCCACGCGGCCACGTAGCGCAGGCTCTCGGCGACCCTGGCGGTGCGCTGCTGGTCGAGCACGTCCTTCACGCCGGCGACGGTCAGCGGCGGGTTGGCGGCGATCTCAGCTGCCGTGGCATGCGCGGCTGCCAGCGAGGCATCGGCGTCGGCGTACACGTCATTGACCAGACCGATCTTCTCGGCGCGCGATGCGTCGATGTCCTTGCCGGTCAGGACCAGCTCCCGCAGATGTCCGTCGGACAGGATCAGCGGCAGCCGGGCCAGGCTGCCCACGTCGGCGACGATGGCCAGCTTGGTCTCACGCACCGAGAACTTGGCGTCGGCGCTGGCGTAGCGGATGTCCACCGCACTGGCCAGGTCGACGCCGCCGCCGATGCACCAGCCGTGGATCGAGGCGATGGTCGGTGTGCGGCAGTCGGCGACCGCGGTGATGGCGCCCTGCATGCCCCGCAGCGTGGTGTGGAAGTCGGCTCTGGCCTTCGCGCCGGCATCGAGGCCGGGCATCGTGGCACCCATGGCCGGCAGGTCGAGGCCGTAGCTGAAGTTCTTACCGGAGCCGGTCAGCACGATCGCGCGAACCTCGGGGTCGGCGTCGAGGGTGCCGAATACGTCGGGCAGCTCGGCCCAGAACGCCGGGCCCATGGCGTTGCCCTTGCCGGGACCCAGCAGCGTCACCTGGGCGACGTGGTCCTTGATCTCGACGGAAACGGATTCGTAAGTGTCAGCCATTGGATTCTCCCTCGACGCGCTGCAGGTAGAAGTACAGGTAACGCGCCGCCCCTGAGCCGAGGTCGACGGCACCCTTGCCGTTCATGATCCCCACCACGGTGTTGTCGTCGACCACCTTGAAGTGGTCATGCACGGGCCGGCCGTCGTAGACCATGGTCGCGGTCACCTCGCCGCGGAACTCCTCCAGCCACAGGCTGGCCTCGCCGTTCATGGCCTCGGTGTTGGAGAACTTGTTGCCGTCGGCGTCCAGGCACACGAGCGGCTGGGCCTCGGCGGCCGAGCGGAACGTCTTGCCGAACCAGTTGAGCCGGTTCATGAACCCGTTGGCCTTGTGCCCGGTCTGGAATTCGCCGCCCTTCCACTCGCCGAGCATGAAGTCGATGCCGGCGGGCCGCAGCAGCGCCCAGAACGCGTCGAGTTCGGCGTCGGGGATCTGCCCCTCGCGGCTGACGAATCCGTCGAACGTGCCGCGTGCACCGTTCACTTGGTCTCTCCTGTCCGAGTCCCGGCGTCACCCGCGATCCAGCGTCGGGCGAACTCCAGGAAGGCGTCGTTCTCGTGCGGTGCCCCGATGGTGACCCGCACGCCGTCCTCACCGTACGGGCGAACGATGAGGCGGTTGTCGGCGGCCCTGGCCACGAAGTCGAGGGTGCGTTCGGCCAGCGGCAGCCAGACGAAGTTGGCTTGCGACGGCGGTATTTCGTAGCCGGCCTCGCGCAGCGCCGCGCTCACGCGGGCGCGTTCGGCGACGACGGCGTCGGTGCGGGCCAGGAGTTCTTCAGAGGCTTCGAGGCTGGCGATGGCCGCGGCCTGGGACACGGTGGTCGCGCTGAACGCCACGTAGACCTTGCCGAGCGCGGTGACGATCTCCGGGTCGGCGACCGCGTAGCCGATGCGCATGCCGGCCAGGCCGTACGCCTTCGAGAAGGTGCGCAGAACCACCACGTTGCGGTGCGCGCGGGCCAGGCCGAGGCTGTCGGGTGCGAGCCCGTCGCGGATGTACTCCACATAGGCCTCGTCGAGCACCAGGACGATGTGCGGGGGTACCGCTGCCACGAACCGGGCCAGTGCTTCGGGGTCGACCACAGTGCTGGTCGGGTTGTTCGGATTGCAGACGAAGATCAGCCGGGTGCGGTCGGTGATCGCTGCGAGCATGGCGTCGAGATCGTGAGTCTGGTCACGCAGCGGGACCTGGATGCAGGTCGCCCCGGCGGTGCGCACCTGCATCGGGTAGATCTCGAAACTGCGCCAGCCGATGACGACTTCGTCGCCGACCGAGGATGTGATTTGTATCAATTGCTGGCACAGGCTGACCGAACCGCAGCCGACGGCGATGTTCTCGGGCGCGAATCCGACATGCTTGGCCAGATGTTCACGCAGGTCAAGGTAGTTGTTGTCGGGGTACCGATTGACGGTCTCCGCGGCTTTGGCGATCGCCTTGATCACGCTGGGCAGCGGCGGATCGACGGTTTCGTTGCTGGCGATCTTGATTGCGCCCGCGACGGTTTTGCCTGCTGTGTAGGCCGGAAGATCGGCCATCTCAGGGCGCAAGCGGATACTCATTTGGTCAGCATAGGTGAGCATGTGTACTGTGTGCCCTCGGCGGTTTCGGGCATTTGGACGTGGTCCGGTACCCTCACAGAAGTTCAAAGGAGGCGTGCCAGAGCGGCCGAATGGGACTCACTGCTAATGAGTTGTCCCCCTCAAAGGGGACCGGAGGTTCAAATCCTCTCGCCTCCGCCACGGTTGATTCGTCAACCGCACAACTGAATAACGGCAAGCGCCCGTAGCTCAACGGATAGAGCATCTGACTACGGATCAGAAGGTTAGGGGTTCGAATCCCTTCGGGCGCACCATAAAAAATCGAGGCGTGGTCTACGGACCGCGCCTCGATTTGTTTTGTTGGATCGCCCCAGGCCTCCGGGGAGCGCTCTACTCGGAGGCGACGGCGGCGGCGATGTCGACGGCCATCTCGCGCAACACGTCGTCGGTGACGAACTCACGCGCGGTCTGGCGGTTCAACCTCAACACGGAGACCAACAGCTCGATGTGGCCGGCGACCTGGACCCGGGCCAGCTCCGGCGGAAGGTGCAGCCCGTGCAGATCGGCGAGGAAGCCACGCAGCACGGTGACGCGATCTTTCATCCACGGTGACCGGTCGGCCACCGTGGATGTCGAGGTCTTCAGCTGTCCGATGTAGCGGCGTTGCCGCGGTTGCTCAAACACGCCGTGGTGGGCTTGACGCGTGGGATCCGCAGCGCGCGGCCGGGCCCGGACACGGATGTCACCGTGTGGTGAAGCGCATCCGGTGAATGCCGCCGTGCGCATGACCCTGGCTGTTGCCATGGCGTGTCTGTGACCCATCGTTCCCGTACCTGCCGACAATTGTGGTTTGCCAGTTAACTTTACGGGAACTTCTCAGGTTCAGCTCAGATTCATCCTGAGCGTCAGTTCCAGAGCACCGCGATTGCCGACGCGAGCAGGGGCAGAATGCCGGCGGCGATGAACAGGCCCATGACCGGTCCGCCCGCGCGACGCTGCCGTGCGGTGCCGATGCCCAGCACCGCGCCGAGCGCCACCAGGATGACCAGCTTGGTCCCGAGCTTGGGGTAGTTCAGGACGATGCCGGGCCAGGGTGCGGCCAGGGCGATGCCGGTGACGAGCGACAGCACCATGCCGTAGGTCATCACCGGGGTGATCAGGAAGCGTCGGGCGGCGGCCTCGGCGATCCAGGCGCCGACCATGACTGCGAAACCGATCAGATGTGCGTATACAACTACGTCGCGTAGTAGAGCCATGGGCGGAGTGTAACGGCATCTCCGACGTAGGCTGGGCGGGATGCGGCTGCTGATGATCGCCGATACCCATGTCCCCAAGCGTGCCAAGGATCTCCCGGCTCAGGTGTGGGACGAAGTCGACCGGGCCGACGTTGTTGTCCACGCTGGGGATTGGGCCGACCCGGCACTGCTCGACGCGCTCAGTTCGCGTGCGGCGCACCTGATCGGCTGCTGGGGCAACAACGACGGAGCGGAACTGCGCAGGCGACTGCCTGAGCGCGCCGACGTGACCTTGGACGGCCTGCGACTCACCGTCGTGCACGAGACCGGTGCGGCCACCGGTCGGGAGGCCCGGATGGCGCGGGACTATCCCGGAACCGACGTCCTGGTCTTCGGGCACAGCCACATCCCGTGGGACACGACAGCTAAAACCGGTCTGCGCCTGTTGAATCCGGGCTCGCCGACCGACCGGCGCAGGCAGCCATACTGCACCTACATGACGGCTCGCATCGCTGCGGGGGTGCTGTCCGACGTCAGCCTGCACACGCTGGACCGGCCGTGAACCGCCGCGACGGCTAGCCCGCTTCGCTCTCGCAGATCAGCTGAATGTGCTTGGTGGCCCAATCGCTCAGCGGTTCAAGGGATTCAAGTAGCTCCTGGCCCGCAGGCGTCATGGAGTACTCCACCCGCGGCGGCACCTCGTGGTAGCTCTCCCGATGCACCACGCCGTGACGCTGGAGTTCCTTGAGGTGCTGCGTCAGCATTTTCTGGGACACTCCGGGCAGGCTGCGGTGCAGTGCGTTGAACCGCTTCGGCCCGGGCTGCAGTTCCCACAGGATCAGCGGTTTCCACTTTCCGTCCACCACGGCGAACGCCGCATCGAGTCCGCAGGTGTACTTGCCGAGCTGGCTCATGACAGGATCCTTGCAGTTCAGGGCCAATAGTTTCAAAAAAGTAAGTATCCCACTTTTAAGTGGGTACTTGTCCTGCAGTCAGTGCCTCTCCAACGATGGTGGCATGACAACCACACGCCATTCGGTCAGCTTTCTCGGTCTGGGTGCGATGGGCTCAGCGCTGGCCCGCACCGCCCTGAAGGCGGGGCATCCGACCTTCATCTGGAACCGCACCGCCGCGCGGTCGGCCGCGCTCGTCGAGGAGGGCGCCACCGCGGCGGCAGATCCGGGCGAGGGTCTGGACGCGGACCTCATCGTCGTCTGCCTGTTCGACCAGGCCTCGGTGCACGAGGTCCTCGACCCGGTTGCGGACCGGCTGGCCGGGCGCCGGTTGGTGAACCTGACCACGACGTCACCGGAAGGCGCACGAGAGCTGGCCAGGTGGGCTTCCGGACACGGTGCCGACTATCTCGACGGCGGCATCATGGCGACTCCGGAGATGATCGCGACACCGCACTCGGCGATCCTCTACAGCGGCTCGGCCGCGTTGTTCGACGATCATCGCGAGTTCTTCGAACTATGGGGCAGTGCAGAGTATTTCGGCGACGATGCGGGCATGGCGTCGTTGTACGACCTGGCCCTCCTTTCTGCCATGTACGTGATGTTCGCGGGCTTCTTCCACGGCGCTGCGATGGTCGGAGCAGCCGGAGTGCCAGCGAAGGAGTTCGCTGCCCGCACCGCGGCCTGGCTGCCGGCGCTGATGCCCGCCATCGCCGGATACGCGGCCGTCATCGACGGCGGGGACTACACCGTGCCCGGCCAGCAGAGCCTCGATTTCTCCGACATCAGTGACATCGTCAACGCAAGCCGGGACCAGGGCATCAGCACAGAATTGGTCGATGTCGTGCAACGGCTGATCCACCGGCAGATCGACGCGGGCCACGGCACCGACGGCTTCGCCCGGGTGATCGAGAGCATCAAGAAGGGCGCCGCTGCGTGACCGTGCCGACACCGTCAGGTGGCACGCTCTTCGGTATGGAGCAGAAGCCACCTACCGCAGTCATCGAGGCCGCCAACCGCGTGCATCTGAATAACCTGCCGTTCGAGGACGCCAGGGATTTCGAGGACGCTGACCGGGGCTTCATCGCCGCGCTCGAACCGTGTGTGGTGAAGGCCGCCGATGGCAGGGTGGTGTGGGACAACGATGCCTATGACTTCCTGAGAGGTGATGCGCCGACGTCGGTGCATCCCAGCCTGTGGCGCCAGTCGCAACTGTGCGCCAAGCAAGGTCTCTACGAGGTGGTCGAGGGCATCTACCAGGTGAGGGGCCTGGATCTGTCGAACATCAGCTTCATCGAGGGCGATACCGGCGTCAGCGTCATCGATCCGCTGATCTCCACCGAGACCGCGGCCGCCGCGCTGGCGCTGTACCGGGCACACCGGGGAGAGCGCGAGGTGGTCGCGGTCATTTACACCCACAGCCACGCCGACCATTTCGGCGGCGTGCTGGGCGTGACCAATCAGGCCGATGTCGACGCGGGCAAGGTCGTCGTCATCGCGCCGGAACACTTCACCGAGCACGCCGTGCAGGAGAACGTCTATGCCGGCACCGCGATGGCGCGCCGGGCCGGTTACATGTACGGCGCAGCGCTGGACCGTAGCCCGCAGGGCCAGGTCGGCTGCGGGCTGGGGCAGGTCGGCTCGACGGGCGAGGTGGCGCTGATCGTGCCGACCCTCGACATTCGCGAAACCGGGGAGACCCACACCATCGACGGTGTCGAGATCGAATTCCAGATGGCGCCGGGCACCGAGGCGCCCGCCGAGATGCACTTCTACTTCCCGAAACTCCGGGCGCTGTGCATGGCCGAGAACGCCACCCACAATCTGCACAACCTGCTGACCCTACGTGGCGCGTTGGTACGTGATCCGCATGGTTGGGCGGGCTATCTGACCGAGGCCATCGACACCTTCTCCGACCGCGCCGACGTGGTGTTTGCCTCGCACCACTGGCCCACCTGGGGTCGCGAGCGGATCGTCGAATTCCTTTCGCTGCAACGGGATCTGTACGCCTACTTGCATGACCAGACGTTGCGTCAGCTCAACCAGGGTTACACCGGGGTCGAGATCGCGGAGACCTTCCAGCTGCCGCCGGCCCTGGAGAAGGCCTGGCATGCCCACGGTTACTACGGCTCGGTAAGTCACAACGTCAAGGCGGTCTATCAGCGCTACATGGGCTGGTTCGACGGCAACCCGGCCCGGTTGTGGCCGCACCCGCCCGAGGCGCTCGGCCCTCGCTACGTCGAGGCGATGGGCGGTGCCGACCGGGTGGTCGAGCTGGCTGGGAAGGCTTTCGAAGACGGTGATTTCCGCTGGGCGGCAACACTTCTCGACCACATCATCTTCACCGATGAAAACCACGCGCGAGCCCGCGAACTGTACGCCGACGTGCTTGAGCAGCTGGCCTACGGCGCGGAGAACGCCACATGGCGCAACTTCTTCCTGAGCGGCGCCACTGAACTGCGGGAGGGAAACTTCGGAACCCCGACCACCTCGGCGTCGCCGTCGCTGCTCGGGCAGCTCACCCCCGAGCAGATCTTCGACACCTTCGCGATCAGCCTGAACGGGCCGCGGGCGTGGGATCTGGACCTGGCCATCGACGTGACGTTCCTCGATGTGTCGGTCAACTACCGGCTCACCGTGCGCAACGGCGTGCTGGTCTATCGCACGGCGGATGCCGACGAGGCGAGTGCGCAGGCCACCGTGAAGCTGGCGAACAAGCTGCGACTGTTGGCCTTCGCGGCGGGCGACACGGGCTCACCGGGTCTGGAGGTCGCCGGTGACGCGCGGGCCCTGCCGTCGCTGGTGGCCGCCCTGGATCGCCCTGACCCGAACTTCAACATCGTCACACCGTGAGGTGAACGCAAAGCCGACTTATATAGATAAGTAGTGAACAGTCCCTACTTGTATTGACAAGTGGCGGCAATGCGGACCACGGTACTCGGCATGGGAAGTCATCACAGCTACGACGTCGTGGTGGTCGGTGCAGGCATCGTCGGTCTGGCCCACGCCTACCACGCGCATCAGCGTGGGCTGAGCGTCGCCGTTGTGGATCATGCCGACGGTGTCGTCGGCGCGTCGGTCCAGAACTTCGGCCACGCCTGTATCACCGCGCAGTCCGGTGCTGCAAGGGACTATGCCCGCAGCGGGCGTCAGCATTGGCTCGACCTGTCCCGCAAGGCGGGGTTCTGGTCGGCCGAGTCGGGCACCTTCTGCGTCGCGCGCCACGACGACGAACTCGCCGTGATGGGCGAGTTCGCCACCACCCGCGAGGACGACGAGGTGCGGCTGCTGAGCCGCGAGCAGATCCTCGAGCAGATTCCCGTGGCGGCCTCCGGCGTCACCGGCGGCATGTACCTACCCAACGACCTGCAGGTTGACCCACGCACCGCCGCCCCGTCGATCGCTCGTTGGCTCGCCGGAGAAGGCGTCGACTTCCACTGGCGCACCGCAGCTTCCGGATTCGAATCGGGGGTGGTGCACACCTCGCGCGGATCGCTACGTGCCGGGACGACGTTCGTCACGGTCAACTGCGACATCGACCGACTGTTCCCGGCGATGGCCGAACGCGACGGCCTGTTGCGGTGCCGGTTACACATGCTGCGCGCCCGGCTGCCACTGGCCTTCGCGCTGTCCGCGCCGCTGTTCACCGGATGGTCGCTGCTGCGGTATTCGGGATTCGAGGGGCTCCCGAGTGCCGGGGCGGTGGCCGACCGGCTGCGCACCGAGCACCCCGACTACGTCGCGATCGACCTGCACCAGATGTACACGCCGCAGCCCGACGGCTCGGTGCTGATCGGCGACACCCACTACCGGGACATCTCGGCACCGCCGTTCCAGTCGGAGGAGGGCTTCGATGTCCTCCTTGAGGAGACCAGAAAACTGTTCGGCGTCAATGACATCGAGGTGAGCGAACGCTGGCAGGGTGTCTACACCTCGGCGCCGGGCCGGGAGTTCCTGATCGAGCAGCCCGTCGAGGGCACCCACGTTGTCACCGTCACCACCGGCATCGGCATGACCACCAGCATGGGCCTCGCCCGCGACAGCGTCGACAACGCGCTGAACCGGCTCGCCGCGACCGTCTGAACCGTCCACACCGAAGGGGTAAACCAGTGAGTACCACCGCATCTGACCCGATCACCCTCGTCGTCTTCGACATGGCCGGAACCACCGTCGAGGACAGCGGGTTGGTTCAGCAGTCGTTCCTGGCGGCCGACAGTCACGCGGGTCTGTCGAAGACCGACGCCGACCGGGCGGAGATGCTGCGCTACGTCTCCGACACCATGGGCCAGTCCAAGATCGTGGTGTTCCGCCACCTGGCCCGCGGCAACGAGGAGCAGGCGCAGTCCGCGAACAAGGAGTTCGAACGCTGCTATGCGCAGCTGGTCGCCGAGGGCAACTGCAGTCCGATCCCCGGCGCCGAAGAGGTCATTGCATCGTTGCGGTCCAGCGGCATCAAAACGGCACTGACCACCGGATTCGCCAAGGAAACACAGTCGGCCATCATCGAGGCACTGGGCTGGCAGAACCTCGCCGACCTGGTGCTGTGCCCGTCGCCGGGCGTGCGCGGCCGGCCGTACCCGGACATGCTGCTGAGCGCGTTGATGCAGACGCACACCGATTCGGTGCGCTCCATGATCGTCCTGGGTGATACGTCCTCGGATGTCATCAGTGGACTGCGTTCCGGGGCGCGGGCCTCGATCGGTGTGCTGACCGGAGCCCACAACCGGGCCCAGCTGTCCGAGGCGGGCGCCACCCACATCCTCGACAGCGTGGCCGATCTCCCCGCCCTGGTGGCAGCGGCCGACTAAGGCTCGGCGGAGGAAAACTTGGTGCGGGCGTTGACGATGCTGAACGCGACCATGTCCGGCCGGTAGCGGTCATCGGCGCACTCGAACACCGTGCCGTGCTGATCACGCGAAACACGTCGCTCCCGCAGGAGCGGACTGCCGGGCGCGATACCGAGGTTCGCGGCGTCGTCGGGTCCGGCCGCGACCGCGTCGAGCACGTGCTCCATGGAATCGAAGAACACACCGTGGCCGGCCAGGTAGTCGGTCATGGACCCCGAGTCGGTGTCGAACTCGAACAGCAATGAACCCACGGAGTCGATGAACGTGCTGCGCTCGATCATCGCTGGTTCGCCGTCGAGCAACCGGACGCGCAGCACCTCGACCACGAAGTCGTCGGCGGTCAAATCGAGTGCCGCCATGGCAGTTTCGGAGGCGCGGCGGCGCGCCACCTCGATCGTGCGGTTACCCGCGACGCGCCCGGCGCGCTCTGCCCACTGGGTAAACGGCGTGAACGTGTCCAGGGTCTGGGTGGCGTCATGACTGCGGACCACCGCGGGCTTGCCTCGTGAGACCCGGATCAGCCCTTCGTTCTTCAACGTCGCCAGGGCCTGGCGTACCGGGCCGCGGGACACGTCGAACTCCGCGCACAAGGCGCTTTCTGCGGGCAACGGTGCGCCGATGGCGTAGTCCCGGCGCCTGATGCGCTGACGCAGTTCGGCCGCGACGTACTCGTGGCGCGAACGGGGCCCCGCCATCCGCATCACCCTTCGGTCAGGTTGTCATGACAAGTTGGCTACCCGCGTCACACTACCGCGCCCTGCTCAGGGCAGGCCGCCATCGACCCGCACGATCGAACCGGTGGTGAAGCTGGACGCGTCCGACATCAGAAACAGTGCAGCGCCGACGATCTCGGGTGGGCTGCCGGCCCGTTGCAGGGCCAGGTGGCCGAACGGATCGCCGGCCATGTCCCAGGCCTTGCTGACATCGGTGAGAAAGGGTCCGGCCATCAAGGTGTTGACCCGCACGGTGGGCCCGAACGCCTTGGCCAGGCCTTCCGTCATGGCGTTGAGCCCGGCCTTGGCCGCCGCGTAGGGCAGCATGTACTGGTCCGGGCGCAGCGATCCGGACGAGCTGACGTTGACGATCGCGCCGCCGCCGGCAGCCGCCATGCGCTCTCCCAGCAGGGCCGAAAGCCGGAACGGCCCTTTGAGATTCAGGTTGAAGACCGAGTCGAACAGTTTCTCGGTTACCGAGCCCAGCGATTCGTACAGCGGTGACATGCCGGCGTTGTTGACCAACACATCGACCTTGCCGAACCGCTCGTAGGTCGCGTCAACCAGACCGTCGAGCTGATCCCACCGGCCCACGTGCACTTGATAGGGCAGGGCGACGCGTCCGGTGGCTGCGGTGATCTCCTCGGCCACCGCCACGCAGGAGTCCAGGTTGCGGCTCGCGATGACCACGTCGGCCCCGCACCGTGCCGCTCCCATCGCGATCTCGCGGCCCAGCCCGCGGCTGCCGCCGGTGACCAGCACTACCCGGTCGGTGAGGTCGAACAACTCGTCGGCATATCCCATGTGATGACCCTCTCCGGCCCCCGGACACCGCGGACCTATGGTGGCACGGTGCAACTGCTTCTGGTCCGACATGCTTTACCCCTGCGTAGCGAGCCCGGTCAAGGGTCCGATCCTGACCTGTCCGACGAGGGCATCGCCCAGGCTCAGCGCCTGCCGGCCGCTCTGGCCCGGTTCCCGGTCAGCCGGCTCGTCAGCAGCCCGCAGCGGCGTGCGATCCAGACCGCGGGACCGCTGGCCGAGGAGCTGGGTCTGCAGGTCGAGGTCGACGAGCGGTTGGCCGAGTACGACCGCGACATGTCTCATTACGTGCCGATCGAGGAGATCGCCAAGGAGAACCCCGAGGAGCTGGCGCGGCTGGTGAGCGGCCACCTGCCCAGCAGCGTGGATGAGGACGCGTTCATGGCGCGGATCAGCGCCGCGGTCGAGGACCTGGTGGCGGCCGGTGACCATGACGGCACCGTCGTGGTGTTCAGCCATGGCGGGGTGATCAACGTGCTGCTGCACCAGATCCTGCAGACCCAGCGGCTGCTGTCCTTCCACGTCGATTACGCGTCGGTCACCCGGCTGCTGTCGTCCCGTTCGGGCAAGTTGGCCGTCGCCTCGGTCAACGGCACCGAACATGTATGGGATCTGCTGCCGCGAAATGTCCGGTGGTAAACAATGACCGTGACTAATCTGGAGGGCCTCGACCTCACCGCCCTGGACCGGCATCTGCGTTCGGAGGGCATCGCCCGCAGCGGTGAGCTTCGTGCCGAACTGATCGCCGGTGGCCGCTCCAACCTGACCTTCCGGGTGTGCGATGACGCGTCCGCATGGGTGCTGCGTCGCCCGCCGCTGCACGGGCTGACCCCGTCCGCGCACGACATGGCCCGCGAGTACAAGGTGGTGGCCGCGCTGGCCGGCACCGCGGTGCCCGTCGCCCGGGCGGTGACGATGAGCAACGACGAGTCGGTGCTGGGCGCACCGTTCCAGATGGTCGAGAACGTCTCGGGCCAGGTCGTCCGCAGCGCGGCTGAACTTGCTGCGATGGGCGACGAACAGGTGATCAGCGACAGCGTGGACGCTCTGATCCGGGTGTTGGCCGACCTGCACGCGGTGGACTTCGAAGCGGTCGGTCTCGGCGATTTCGGTAAGCCGGCGGGTTACCTGGAACGCCAGGTGCGCCGCTGGGGTTCGCAGTGGGACCTGGTCCGGCTGCCCGACGATCCCCGCGACGACGACGTCAAGCGTCTGCACCAGGCCCTCGCCGATTCGGTTCCGGCCCAGAGCCGCAACTCGATCGTGCACGGCGACTACCGCATCGACAACACGATCCTGGACGCCCAGGATCCGACGAAGGTTCTCGCGGTGCTGGACTGGGAACTCTCGACTCTGGGAGACCCACTGAGCGACGCCGCGCTGATGTGTGTGTACCGCGACCCGATGTTCAACCTGATCCTGAGCATGGAAGCGGCGTGGAGCTCACCGCAGATGCCGTCGGCCGACGAGTTGGCCAACCGTTATTCGCTGCAGTCCGGCCAGGACCTGGCGCACTGGGACTTCTACATGGCGCTGGCTTATTTCAAGGCAGCGATCATCGCCGCCGGTATCGACTTCCGTGCGCGCCAAGGCTCTGAGTCGCCGGGCGGGTCGAGTGTCGGCGAGGCGGTCGCCCCGGCGATCGCCTCGGGTCTGCGCGCCATCGGCTGACGCGTCAGCTGCGCTGGGCGGCCTTGAAGTTCTTCTTGGCGGCCCGGCGCAACTGGAAGATCCTCGCCGATCCGGCGGCGACGGTCAGCAATCCGCCGGCCACCGCGGCGCCCAGGATGGCCACCCCCGTCGGCAATGACCAGTGCCAGCTCAAGAAGGCCATCGGGACGGGCTCGGTGTTCTGCGCGATGAAGATCAGCAGCACGATCAGCACCAGGAAGCCGAGAATCAGTGCTGACCAGAGCGCCCCGGCGCGCGTCAGTTTGGGCTCGGAGGCCTTGTCCGACTTGGCGGGGGCCTTGCCGGACTCCGGGGCCTTGGCCGGGTCGGGCAGCGGCGCGGACGGTGTGGGCTCAGGCAAATCGGGCGATGCAGGCGAATCGCTGGTCATCCTGTCATCTTCGCCTGCTGCGGCGTCAAAGCAAACCACCATGGGGTAAACCGCGGCGGCATGTCGGGTCTGCCACTAGGGTCGGGGCAGGCTGAACGCGCCGAAAGGACGTGCGGATGCAGCGCAAAACCCTGGTCGTACTGGTCACATTGCTTGCGCTGTTGTTGTCTGCCTGCGGTAGTGCCAATCCGTTGGGCGGCGGACCGATCTCGGGTGACCTGAAATCGATCACCGTCGGATCGGCTGACTTTCCGGAGTCCAAGATCCTCGCCGAGATCTATGCCCAGGTGCTGGAGATCAATGGCTTTCAGATCGGACGGCAGTTCGGTATCGGCAGCCGCGAGACATATGTTCCTGCGGTGCAGGATCATTCGATCGATCTGATCCCCGAGTACACCGGAAACCTCTTGCAGTACTTCGATAAGGACGCCACCGCCACCACCCCGGATGAGGTGCTGCTCGCACTGTTCAAGGCATTGCCGGGGGACCTGTCGATCCTGTATCCCTCACCGGCCGAGGACAAGGACACCCTCGCCGTCACCGCCGAGACCGCACGACGTTGGAACCTCAAGACCCTCGCGGATCTGGCCGCGCATTCGGCCGAGGTGAAAGTCGGTGGACCGTCGGAGTTCCAGACCCGTCAGACGGGGCTGGCGGGCCTGAAGTCCCACTACGGGTTGGACATCGCGCCGGTCAACTTCGTCGCGATCAGCGACGGCGGCGGGCCGGCTACGGTTCAAGCCCTGAACAGTGGGGCTGTCACGGCGGCGAACATTTTCAGCACCTCACCGGCGATCGAGCAGTACGACCTGGTGCCGCTGGAGGACCCCAAGAACGCTTTCCTGGCTGCCAATGTCGTTCCGTTGGTGGCCTCGCAGAAGATGTCGAATGAACTCAAGACTGTGCTCGACGCGGTGTCGGCCGCACTCACCACCGAAGCCCTCATCGAACTGAACACCGCGGTCGAGGGCAATAAGGGCGTCGACCCCGACGAGGCCGCCGAAAAGTGGATCAAGGACAACGGATTCGACAAGCCGGTGCAGAAGTGATCACCTTCGAGAACGTCACCAAGCAGTATCCGGACGGCACTGTCGCCGTCGACAAGCTCAATCTGGAAGTGCCGCAAGGCACGCTGACGGTGTTTGTCGGCCCGTCGGGCTGCGGCAAGACCACCTCGATGCGAATGATCAACCGGATGATCGACCCGACCTCGGGGACCCTCACCGTCAACGGGGACGACGTCGGCACGGTCGATCCGGTGAAGCTCCGCCTCGGCATCGGTTACGTCATCCAGAGCGCCGGGCTGATGCCGCACCTGCGGGTGGTCGACAACGTCGCGACCGTGCCCGTGTTGCGCGGGGAGTCCCGGCGTAGCGCCCGCAAGGCCGCGATCGGGGTGATGGAACGGGTGGGTCTCGACCCGAAACTGGCCGACCGCTATCCGGCGCAGCTGTCGGGCGGGCAGCAGCAGCGGGTCGGGGTGGCCCGCGCGTTGGCCGCCGACCCGCCGATCCTGTTGATGGACGAGCCGTTCAGCGCGGTCGACCCGGTGGTGCGCGAAGATCTGCAGGCCGAAATCCTGCGATTGCAAAGCGAATTGCGTAAAACCATCGTCTTCGTCACGCACGACATCGACGAGGCGGTCAAGCTGGGGGACAAGGTCGCGGTGTTCGGCCGCGGCGGGGCGTTACTGCAGTACGCCGATCCCGCTTTCGTCCTGTCGAATCCGGCCAATGAACTCGTTTCGGAATTCGTCGGGGCCGACCGGGGGTACCGCGGGTTGCAGTTCCTCCACGCGAGCGGCCTGCCCCTGCACGAGATCAAAAGTGTCGACGAGAACGACATCGACGCGCTGAACCTGAGCCCGGGGGAGTGGCGGTTGGTCCTCACATCCGGCACGCCGTTCGCGTGGATCAACGCCGAAGGCGTCGAGGTGCACCGCAAGGGGAATCCGCTGTACGACAGCACCGTCGGGGGTGGATCCTTCTTTCCGCCGGACGGCAACCTGCGGCAGGCGCTGGACTCGGCGCTGTCGTCGCCGAGCGGGCTCGGGGTGGCAGTCGACGAGGCCGGCGAGTTGCTCGGAGGTGTGCGCGCCGACGACGTGCTCGAGGCACTCAAGGAGCAGCGTCGCGTCCCGGAGCTGGGATAGTTCATGCGCTATCTGCTGAACCATCTCGACGACCTGTGGGTGCTGACCGTCGTGCACCTGCGGCTGTCGCTGGTGCCGATCGTGCTCGGGCTGCTGATCGCCGTCCCGTTGGGAGCGGCGGTTCAGCGCACCACCGCGCTGCGGCGGTTGACCACCCTGACCGCGAGCATCATCTTCACCATCCCGTCGCTGGCGCTGTTCGTGGTGCTGCCGCTGATCATCCCGACCCGCATCCTGGATGAGACCAATGTGATTGTGGCGCTGACTCTTTACACCACGGCGCTGTTGGTGCGGGCGGTGCCCGAGGCGCTCGATGCGGTGCCCGAGCAGGTACGTGACGCGGCGACGGCGATCGGTTACCGGCCGCTGGTGCGAATGCTCAAGGTGGAACTTCCGTTGGCCATCCCGGTGTTGGTCGCGGGGTTGCGGGTCGTCGCGGTCACCAACATCTCGATGGTGTCGGTGGGTTCGGTGATCGGTATCGGCGGCCTGGGCACCTGGTTCACCGAGGGCTATCAATCCAACAAGAGTGACCAGATCATCGCCGGGATCATCGCGATCTTTGTGCTGGCCGTCGTCATTGACACCCTGATCATGGCGGCCGGCCGGGTCATCACGCCCTGGAACCGCACGACACGCACGCCCCGAGCGTCCCGCATCAAGGCGGCCGCATGAACTTCCTGCAGCAGGCACTGGACTTCATCTTCACCGCCGCCAACTGGGCCGGGCCGGCCGGCCTGACCGCCCGCATCGTCGAGCACATGGAATACACCGTTATCGCGGTGGTGGCCTCCGCGGTGATCGCGATCCCGGTCGGCCTGCTCATCGGCCACACCGGACGCGGTACCTTCCTGGTCGTCACCGGGGTCAACGCGCTGCGGGCCCTGCCCACGCTCGGCGTGCTGCTGCTCGGGGTGCTGTTGTGGGGGCTGGGCCTGGTGCCGCCGACGGTCGCTCTGATGCTGTTGGGTATCCCGCCGCTGTTGGCCGGGACGTATGCCGGCATCGCGAATGTGGATCCCGCCGTGGTCGACGCGGCCCGGTCGATGGGGATGACCGAGCGGCGGGTGCTGCTGCGGGTCGAGGTGCCCAACGCGCTGCCGTTGATCGTGGGCGGCCTTCGCACCGCGACGCTGCAGATCGTGGCGACGGCGACGGTGGCCGCCTATGCGAGCCTCGGCGGGCTGGGCCGGTATCTGATCGACGGCATCAAGGTGCGTCAGTTCCACATCGCGTTGGTGGGTGCGCTCATGGTCACGGCGCTGGCCCTGATCCTCGATGCTGCGCTGGCGTTCGCCGTGTGGCTGTCGGTGCCCGGTAGTGGCCGGTTGGGAGGTCGGCGCCGGATTCCGCAGCCGTTGCTCGGTGACGAGGTGGCCCTCGAGTCGCGCTCGGTGGGGAGTTCTGGACTCGGCTACGAAGGCCGAGCGTCGTCGCATACGGTAGACGGGTGAGTGACCAGAAGGACGGTGCCTGGCCAGCAGTGTTGACCTGGCGGGCGCACGACGAACCCCGGATGGAGTCGGCTCGGGTTCAACTGTCGGGCAACCGGATCAAGGCCTACGGCCGGATCGTGGCCGCCAGCACCGAGTCTCACCCGGCGTTCTCGGCCTCCTATGACCTGGTCACCGATGAGACCGGCGCCACCAAGCGGTTGTCTCTCACGGTCACGTTGGCCGAGCGGGAACGCCAGCTCTCCATCGCCCGCGATGAGGAGAACATGTGGCTGGTGCAGGATCACAGTCAGACCAAACGCTCGGACTTCGGTGGCGCGCTCGACGTCGACCTCGTGTTCAGCCCGTTCTTCAATGCGCTGCCGATCCGGCGAACCGGCCTGCATCAGCGGGCCGAGTCGGTGACCCTGCCGGTGGTCTACGTCCGGTTGCCGGACCTGTCGGTGGAGACCGCGAACATCAGCTACAGCAGTACCGGGCCCGGTGCCGGGGTCAAGCTGCGCTCACCGGTCGCCGACACCACGATCACGGTGGATTCCGAGGGCTTCATCCTTGATTACCCAGGACTGGCAGCGCGGATCTGATCACCCCGCCGGCTCGTCCGGCGGCGGCCAGCTCGGCCCGCCAGTTGTCCGCGCCCACCACCGTGGTGATGATCTCGGGGCGGGCGAAGCTGTCATAGCGCATTCGCGCGGCATGACCGGTCTCGACCAGACCGGCCACCGACCCCGTAGCCGCCAGCATTTCCTTCGCACGGCTCAGCAGTTCGATGCCGTGCTCGAGCGCGGGCAGCAGTTGGTCGGCGTTGGCCTCACACATCGCCCGCACCAGGTCGGGTGCGGTGGCCGCCACCCGGGTGCCGTCGCGGAACGATCCGGCGGCCAGGGCGAAGGCGAGCGGTACCTCGCCGGCGATCACCGCCAGGGTCTCGGCGAACAGGTGTGGCAGGTGCGAGATCGTGGCCGCGGCGGCGTCGTGCTCATCGGAGCGGGCGGGCACCACGACGGCGTGGCAGTCCAAGGCCAGTTGGGCCACCTGGGACCAGATCTGGGGGTCGACGTGGTCGTCCACACTGACCACCCACGCGGCCCCGGTGAACAGGGCGGCGTCCCCCGCAGACCAGCCGGAGTGCGCGGTACCGGCCATCGGATGCCCGCCCACGAAGTTCTGCACAAGGCCGACCCGCTGCACCTCGGCGAGCACCGCGCCCTTGACGCTGGTGACATCGGTCAACGGGCACCGGGGTGCGGCGTCGAGGATGTGGTCGAGCATCTGCGGCAGGGCCGGCACCGGCACCGCGAGCACGATCAGCGCATTGAGGTCGGCGGCCCGGCGCAGGGCCTCGTCGAGGTTCTCGGTGGCGTCGTATCCGTCGAGCTTTGCGGCCGCGACGGCCTCCATCGACCGGTTGTAGCCGAAGACCTCGCGGCCGGCCCCGGCGGCGGCGCGCATCAGCGAGCCACCGATCAGGCCGAGGCCCACCACGCACACTGGTGTGTTCGTCACGCTTCAAGATTGGCATACCTGTGCCGCCGGGGCAGCCGGTGCTCCCTGTCAAAATTGCTGGTCGGCGACTACCGTAGGCGGACATGGGAGCACAACGTGCGCCGGCAGACCTGCCCGATGGCTTCGGGGTGGCCGTTGTCCGGGAAGAGGGCAAGTGGCGTTGCGCGCCCATGCGTTCGTCATCGTTGAAGAGTTTGACCGCGGCTGAGACCGAGCTTCGCGAGCTGCGCAGCGCCGGGGCGGTCTTCGGGCTGCTCGATGTGGACGACGAATTTTTCGTGATCGTGCGGCCCGCCCCCGCGGGTACCCGGCTGCTGCTGTCGGACGCCACCGCGGCCCTGGACTACGACATTGCTGCCGAGGCGCTGGAAACTTTGGACGCTGACCTCGAAGCCGAGGACCTTGAGGACACGGACCCGTTCGAGGAGGGCGACCTGTCGGTGCTGTCCGATATCGGTCTGCACGAGGACGTGCTCGGCGTGATCCTGTCGGAGACCGACCTGTATGCCGATGAGCAGATCGGGCGGATCGCCCGTGAGATGGGCTTCGCCGATGAGTTGTCGGCGGTGCTCGACCGGCTCGGTCGGTGAGCTTTTCCGATGAAGCGCTGATCCGCGCTGCGCTCGATGCTGCCCGGACGGCCGGTCCGCGCGACGTGCCGATCGGCGCGGTGGTGTTTGCCGCCGACGGCACCGAGTTGGCCCGCGCCGCCAATGTCCGTGAGGCCAACGGGGACCCGGCCGGTCATGCCGAGATCGTGGCGATGCGCGAGGCGGCCCGGGTACTCGGCGACGGCTGGCGACTGGAAGGCACGACGCTGGCCGTGACCGTGGAGCCATGCACGATGTGCGCGGGCGCGCTGGTGCTGGCCCGGGTGGCGCGGGTGGTTTTCGGGGCGTGGGAGCCCAAGACCGGGGCGGTCGGCTCGCTGTGGGACGTGGTGCGTGATCGCCGGCTCAACCACCGACCCGAGGTGGTCGGAGGAGTTATGGCCGACGAATGCGCGCGTCTGCTGGAGGAGTTCTTCGCGGCCCAACGGTGAGTGCGGTGAGTGCGGTGCAGAGCAATAGCACGCCCGCCAAACAGGCCTGCGCGGTGAGGACTGGGATGTTGACCAGTAGGCGAGACTGCAGAGATTCGGCGCCCAACTCTGTTTGCAAGGTATCGACCAGCAGTGCTGGGAACATCAGACATGTCACGGTGGTGGTGAGCGCGATGAGCGCGAACCCGAGTGCCACGAACCTGGCCCAGGGTAGCCGTGTCGTGCTTGCCAGTGCGGCGGCCGCCAAGACGGACGTGAACAGGACGATCCAGCCGGGTAGCGCGGTCGTCGGTAGCCATACCGCGTCGTAGTGGTCGGCGTTGTCGCCGACATACGTGCCGAGCCCGGTCCACCGCATCGGCAAGCCAACATCGGTCAGGTCGACCCACGGCAGGAACGTCAGTGCCGCTGACAATCCGGCCGCGACGATGGCCACAGCGATGAGCACTTTGCGTCGCACGGCATTCCCCCTTCACGCCGCAGTCACGGTACCTCGGTCAGCCCGCGTGATCCGGCGGCGATTAGGGCCTGCGGCGCCCGCCCGGTAAGCTGCCACACGGTGGCGTGTCCGAGCGGCCTAAGGAGCACGCCTCGAAAGCGTGTGACGGGTAACCCCCGTCCGAGGGTTCAAATCCCTCCGCCACCGCCATAAGCCCCGCGCCTGTTCTTACAGGTAGCGGGGTTTTTTTATGCCCCGCCGTCCGGCGACAACCGCAACACCGGGATGGTGCGGATCCCGTCGGTGCGCTGCTGGTACACCTCCCAGCCCTTGTTGAGCCGGTCGGCGGCCAGTGCGTAGAGCCGGTCGCGATCTGCCCCGGTGGCCTCACGAGCCACGAACCGTCCACCGCGTGGCCCGATGTGCAGCTCGCAGTCGGGATGGGCGAGCAGGTTGTAGTACCAGCCGGGGTGATGTTCGCGTCCATAGTTGGAGGCGATCAACACCACGTCGTCGCCGTCGGTGAAATAGGCCAACGGGCTCTCGTACTGCTTGCCGCTGCGGGCCCCGGTCGAGGTCAGCACGAGCACCGGGATGCCCTGACTCAACCGCATCCGCCCGTGGGTCGCCTTCATCAACGGAGACTCCAACGGGGCAATCCGTCGCCGCCACAGCGCCGCGGCCCGCTCGGTGGTGAACAGCTTGCCCCCGGTCAACCAGAACAGCTCGCGTTTCCACAACGGCCGAGCTTCCAGATTGACTCGGGGGATGCCGTTGAGCGTGGCGGACATGGTGCGGCCTGGCTAGATCCGCGTCCACGGTGCGAACGCGTTGCGTTGTCCACGCAGCGTCGGCTCGAGTTCGGGATAGTGACGCAGCAACACCGAGGTCATGTCGTTGTGGTCGATCCAGTCCATGCCTTCGGGGGTGTAGACGCGGGGGGTGAAGTCGACGGTGTAGAACCGGTCGCTCTTGAGACGCCGGGTCGCCATCAACACGAAGATCCGGAAAGCGGTGTCGCTGAACCCGAATCCGGCCGGCAGCTTCTCGCCGAACATGCCGACCATGGTGTCGACCTTCTCGATGTCGCCGCCGTAGATCTCGGCCATCGCGGCGGCGGTCGAGGCGTCGCCGCCGCTGATCTGATCGAAGCTCGTCACCGGATTCAGTCGCAGTGCACGGCGGAAGTTGTTGTAGCGCGGGACTCCCCGTTCCCGGGAACGCAGGATGTCGGTGGCGATCAGGTCGAGTGCGTGTTCGTCTGCGCGTTCGAAGTCCCGCATGAACTTCGGGCTGTTGTGCAGGGTGACTGCACCGGGGTGAGCGACGCCCAGCGAGTACAGGCATTCGGCCACCCCCAGGCTCTTGAGCACCCCGCGGGAGTTCGCGCCGCCGTGGATGTCACTGAAGGTCATGGTGCGAGTGTCGACACTGCTTGTGAGGCTGAGGAATTCGTAGTCGTCGGGAACGAGCGGGTGCATCCGGTACACCGTGACGAAGTCCTCGGTGATCGAGTACGGCGCGGTGTGGTGGTCGGCGGTTGAGCCCGGGATGCCGCTGAGCGCATCGCTGGAGCTCAGCCGACCGAACAACTCCTTGACCCGTTCACCGGCCAGGCCGAACCAGTTGGCCCGCATGCCGATCTGCAAGGTCGGGTGCCCGAGGATCGCCGGGGTCCACTCGATGGTGTGAATCTTGGCGATCAGCGCGGCGTTGATCAGCCGCGCCTTGTTGAACAACTGATCGTCGTCCCAGCTCGGGTAGGACGCCGTCAGTCGGTCGCAGATCGCGTTGTGCTCGCGCATGAATATCGTGCCCATCAGTTCCATGCCCAGCCACCAGCCGTCCGCGCCGCCGGATGCGCCGATCAGGGTCGGGGGAATGTCGATGAACCCGTCGGCGTCGATGCGCACCTTGCCGTCGCGGTGGGTGCGGATCGCGTTCTGGAAGTCCTGGGTGCTGCCGTAGATCTGCGAGGCGTCCCACCAGTGGGTTTCCGTGTTCAGGAAAGTCGATCCCCCAGGCGCGGCAGTGGGATCGGCCGTGGTGGCCGGGACCTTGATGGTGTCCTCGGGCCAGTCGTCGTCGGGCGGTCGGGGAATCTCGATCATCCGGTTGGTGTCGGAGCCATGGCTGAACCAGTCGCGGGTCTCGAACTGCAACCACGCCGCGGCCAGCACGTTGAGTGTGGTGGCCGGTCGGAATTCGCGGCGCTGCAACAGCTTCGTGCTGATGAGTCGCGGGTTGGGATCCATCAACTCCGGCAGTTGCTCGGCGCGGCCCTCGGCCAACGGTACATTGCGTCCGAATCGGGTATCCGCCATGCCCATTGAGGGCTCGGACAGATCGTTGTAGGAGCCGTTCGCTGTCCGGACGGTCAGGTAGTCGGCAGGGGCCAGCGGTGGCGCCTGTGGCGGGCGACCCTGGTAGCTGTCGAACAGATTGTGCTCGCGCAGGGCGTCCCGGATCCCGACCAGTACCGAGATGCCCAGGATCGGTGGCAGCTTGTCCCAGCCGATCCGCCGGTCGATCACTTCAGTGGTCTTGAGGAACAGGTGTGTGAGAAGCGATGGCTTCGGCATGTCTCGATCTTGGGTGTTCGCGGGGACCCGTGCATGAGTAGTCGGCTACTTGTTTTGCCGAGTCTCGCCGGGGCCCGCCTCCTCCGCGTTGAATGTGTCCATGGAGCTGATGTCGCCGACCGATTCGATGTTTCTGATCGCCGAGTCACGGGAGCACCCGTTCCACGTGGGCGGCCTCGCGCTCTACAAGCCGCCGGCGGGTGCGGGCCCCGAATTCGTGCGCGAGTTGTACGGGGAGATGGTTGCCCACACCGAGATCGATCCGGTGTTCCGAAAGCACCCGGCGACGATTCTGGGTGGCATCGCGAATGTCGGCTGGACCTACGACGACGACGTCGACCTGGACTACCACCTCCGCCGCTCGGGTCTGCCGGCCCCGGGCCGGGTGCGTGATCTGCTGGAGCTGACCTCGCGCCTGCACGGCAGCCTGCTCGACCGGCACCGTCCGCTGTGGGAGGCCCAGCTGATCGAGGGGCTGGCCGATGGGCGGTTCGCGGTGTACACGAAGATGCACCATTCGTTGATCGACGGGGTTTCGGCGCTCAAGCTGTTGATGCGCACGCTGTCGGAGGATCCCGGGGACACCGAGGTGCGGGTGCCGTGGTCGCTGCCGCGACACAAGCGGCCTCGGCAGGGCTCGTCATTGCTGCGGACCGCCTCCGAAACCCTCGGCTCGGTTGCTGGGCTGGGGCCTTCGACGGTCAAGCTGGCCCGTTCGGCGCTGCTCGAACAGCAGCTCACGCTGCCGTTCGCGGCACCCAAGACCATG